>NC_005956.1:703750-1407500 GCF_000046705.1 Bartonella henselae str. Houston-1
GCATTTGGTGTGATATAGAGATGTTCAAAAACTCTTTTAGGATTTTTTAAAGCTGCATGAACGGAATGAAGACCATAAAGATAGATTGTTCCATGTCTCATGGGAACAGATTTCTGTTTCATGCGCGCTGCAGGTAGAAAGCCTTTTTTATCGTGAGATCGACGCTGTAAGCGATTATAGTGAAAACTTTTCGATATTTTTTCTCTCATATCCTCTTTATAGCGCGTTAATAATAAAAGTAGAGAGAAAAAAGCTGTGGTTTAAAATTATTAGCAAGAAATTTGTACGGAATCGTATTTATTCTGTTGACAGATACGATGGTAATCGGCATAACCACCCAACAACCAATTTGAAATAGGTGATCAAAATTTGGTTGTCGTGATGCCTTATCGCGCAGCTTTGCCGGTGGAATGGAGGGGTGCCCGAGTGGTTAAAGGGGGCGGACTGTAAATCCGTTGCGTATGCTACGTTGGTTCGAATCCAACCCCCTCCACCATTCATCGAAGGAGAGTTGTTACGTGGTATGCGGGTATAGCTCAATGGTAGAGCAGCAGCCTTCCAAGCTGAATATGCGGGTTCGATTCCCGCTACCCGCTCCAGACGGTTGTTAATGCCGTATAGTTGTTGATGATTGGGTTGAGTGAGAGTGATGGGAGAATATTTCCATCTAAGAGATATAATGGCCGGGGTGACCTATCAGTCTGATTTAATTCAGTTCTGCAGGCCTGTTTCCAGGTGCTAACAAAACTAAGAGATTGGCAGCGATGGCGAAGAGCAAATTTGAACGCACGAAACCGCATGTTAATATTGGTACGATTGGTCACGTTGACCATGGGAAGACCTCGTTGACGGCAGCGATTACGAAATATTTTGGTGAATTTAAGGCCTATGACCAAATTGATGCAGCGCCTGAGGAGCGTGCACGTGGAATTACTATTTCTACAGCGCATGTTGAATATGAAACAGAGAAGCGGCATTATGCACATGTTGATTGTCCAGGTCACGCGGATTATGTGAAGAACATGATCACGGGCGCGGCGCAAATGGATGGTGCGATTTTGGTTGTTTCAGCTGCTGATGGTCCGATGCCTCAAACACGTGAGCATATTCTTCTTGCCCGTCAGGTTGGTGTTCCAGCGATTGTTGTTTTTCTTAATAAGGTTGATCAGGTTGATGATGCTGAGCTTTTGGAGCTTGTTGAGCTTGAAGTTCGGGAGTTATTGTCGAAATATGATTTTCCAGGAGACGATATTCCGATCGTTAAAGGTTCTGCTTTGGCAGCGCTTGAAGATAAAGATAAAAGCATTGGTGAAGATGCGGTTCGTCTTTTGATGAGTGAAGTTGATAATTATATACCGACGCCTGAACGTCCTGTTGATCAGCCGTTTTTGATGCCAATTGAAGATGTTTTTTCGATTTCGGGTCGTGGAACTGTTGTGACGGGTCGTGTTGAGCGTGGTGTTATTAAGGTTGGTGAAGAAGTTGAGATTATCGGCATTCGTCCAACTTCTAAGACAACAGTTACAGGGGTTGAAATGTTCCGCAAGCTTTTAGATCAGGGGCAAGCGGGTGATAATATTGGAGCGCTGCTTCGTGGTATTGATCGTGAAGGGATTGAGCGTGGACAAGTTTTGGCGAAGCCTGCTTCGGTTACACCTCATACGAGATTTAAAGCAGAGGCTTACATTTTGACGAAAGATGAAGGTGGTCGTCATACTCCATTTTTCACGAATTATCGTCCTCAGTTTTATTTCCGTACTACGGATGTAACGGGAATTGTTACGCTTCCAGAAGGTACAGAGATGGTTATGCCTGGTGATAATGTTGCTATGGATGTCTCTCTGATTGTTCCAATTGCCATGGAAGAAAAACTTCGTTTTGCTATCCGTGAAGGTGGTCGTACTGTTGGTGCAGGTATCGTTTCTAAGATCATTGAGTAAATAATGGTTGTTGCATTATTGAAGGTGTATTAAAGATATTTTAATTTTGAGAGTTAGGGGTATAGCTCAGTTGGTAGAGCGGCGGTCTCCAAAACCGCAGGTCGCGGGTTCGAGCCCTGCTGCCCCTGCCAGACAGTTAGGCTTTTAATTATTGAGAAGGTAGATTTTACTGCCTTCCTTTCTTTTTTTTGTGTGGGGCTTGTTTTTTTGTACGTGAATCGGTATTGAGTAGAGGATAAGAGAATTGTATAAGGCTGAAGATTGGCCTTTTGCATTTTTATCGTATTTATTTTTTTTGTTGTATAACTCACAATAAGGTTAGAAAGAGTATAGTGTGACTGATGCCATCTAAAACCAATCCCATTACCTTTTTAAAACAGGTTTATGCAGAGACAGTTAAGGTGAAGTGGCCTACGCGTCGTGAGACAGTGATATCTACATTTATGGTGTTATTGGTAACGTCATTGGCTTCAGCTTTCTTTTTTATTGTGGATCAGGTTATGCATTTTAGTGTTTGGCGTTTTATTGATCTCCTGAAATATCTTTTTAGTTGATAGTGCAAGGAAGTGTTACTGTGGCTGCTCGTTGGTATATTGTTCAAGCATATTCAAATTTTGAAAAGAAAGTAGCGGAAGCTATTGATAAGGAGGCGAAGCAAAAAGGACTTGATCATTTATTTGAAAAGATTTTTGTACCGACGGAGCGTGTTATTGAAGTTCGTCGTGGTCGTAAGGTTGATGCTGAGCGAAAGTTTTTTCCTGGTTATGTTCTTGTTTGTGCTGAGTTGACAGATGAGGTTTATCATCTCATTAAGAATACACCTAAGGTGACAGGTTTTTTGGGTTCGGATTCGCGTCCTGTTCCAATTTCTGATCGAGAAGCTGAGCAAATTCTTAAACAAGTTCAGGAAAGGGTTGAGTCTCCGAAGGCCTCTGTATTGTTTGAAGTTGGGGAACAAGTTCGCGTTGCTGATGGTCCTTTTGTTTCGTTTAATGGAGTTGTTCAGGAAGTTGAAGAAGAGCGCTCTCGTCTTAAGGTTGAGGTGTTGATTTTTGGGCGTCCTACGCCTGTTGATTTGGAGTTTAATCAGGTTGAAAAACTCTGATTAAGCTTAGGGTGGTTTTAATCACCTTGGGTACTGGTGGGAGGTGAGTTATGGCTTTTGTCGGCTTAACAATTCGAACCACTTGAACTGCAGTAGGTGGCAGACAAGATGATTTGTCGGCTTGCCAGTGAAATTGAAGGCAGATTGTTATGGCAAAAAAAAGTATAGGTCAGCTAAAGTTGCAGGTTCCTGCAGGAGCGGCTACTCCGTCTCCACCGATTGGTCCTGCTCTTGGTCAGCGTGGTATTAATATTATGGAATTCTGTAAGGCGTTTAATGCGGCTACACAAGAAATGGAAAAGGGTGCACCAATTCCCGTAATTATCACTTATTACCAAGATAAGTCTTTTACATTTTCTCTAAAGACGCCTCCTGTATCGTTTTTCTTAAAGAAGGAAGCAAATTTGAAATCTGGTTCAAAAGAGCCGGGTAAAGTCTCTGTAGGGAGTATTTCTCGCGATAAAATTCGTTCAATTGCACAAGCAAAGATGAAGGATCTTAATGCAAATGACATTGAAGCGGCGATGCGCATGGTAGAAGGTTCTGCTCGCTCTATGGGCTTGGAAGTGGTGGGCTAATATTATGGGAAAAGTAGCAAAAAGAATAAAAAATATCCGCAAAGATATTAATTTCAATGAACTTTACGCTTTAAAAGATGCTGTTTCGATGGTTAAAGAGCGTGCAATTGCTAAGTTTGATGAAACAATAGAAATTTCAATGAACTTAGGGGTTGATCCTCGTCATGCAGATCAAATGGTACGAGGTGTCGTTCATTTGCCTAATGGAACTGGACGTAATGTTCGAGTGGCTGTTTTTGCACGTGGGGATAAAGCTGAGGAAGCTAAGACTGCTGGTGCGGATATTGTAGGTGCTGAAGATTTATTTGAAAGCATTAATGGTGGGGCTATTGATTTTGATCGTTGTATTGCAACACCAGATATGATGCCTCTTGTTGGGCGTCTTGGTAAGATTCTGGGGCCACGAAATTTGATGCCGAATCCAAAAGTTGGTACTGTGACACTTGATGTTGCTAATGCTGTTAAAGCTTCTAAAGGTGGTGCTGTTGAGTTTCGCGTTGAAAAAGCTGGTATTGTGCATGCTGGTATCGGTAAGGCTTCTTTTGGAGTTGAGAAGATAGTAGAGAATATTAAAGCTTTTGCTAGTGCAGTTATTAAAGCTAAGCCGCAAGGTGCAAAAGGTGAATATATTAAGCGTGTTGCAGTTTCTTCTACTATGGGGGTTGGAATTAAAGTTGATCCTGCGACTGTTCGTTCAGAGTAGGTATGAGCAGATTTATCATTTTATTTTGGGGTATGTGAATATCAGAAATATATTTAAGGTGTCGGTTTTTATCGACATTTTGCTATCTAAGCTTTATTGAGCTTGGGTTATAACGGAAGAAATTCCGGAATATCCTGTCCGAGATTGTGGGTGATACTGTTTGAGTATCTTAATCAAAAAAACCTGCATGAGACTGGGGTAAGAACTGTAGAGTTTAAAGACTTAAAGGGTTTGAGCCAGGGTTACCTTTGATCGTTGTTCGTGAAAAGGGGACAGGATCCTCATCGATAACATAAAATATTTTATGTTATTAAAGGTAACCAACAGATTTGTTTTAAGAAAATCTGTTAAATGGAGAGAGACAGTGAATAGAGCGGAAAAACGCGAATTTGTTACATGGCTTAACGAGGCTTTTCGAAAGTCTGGTTCTGTTATTGTTGCACATTATTCCGGTCTGACGGTTTCACAGATGAACGATCTTCGTTCGAAAATGAGTGAAGCTGGCGGTGCCATTAAAGTCGCCAAAAACCGTCTTGCTAAAATTGCTCTTCAGGGCACGGAATCTGAATCGATAGTAGATTTGTTTAGTGGGCAGACACTTATTGCTTATTCAGAAGATCCAATTACAGCACCGAAAGTTGCTGTTGATTTTGCGAAAACCAATGACAAATTTGTTATCCTTGGCGGCTCAATGGGCGCAACAAGTTTGAGTGTAGATGCTGTGAAATCTTTAGCTTCATTGCCTTCACTCAACGAGTTGCGGGCAAAACTTGTGGGTATGATTTCTACTCCTGCGACTCGTATCGCACAGGTTGTTAATGCTCCTGCTGGTCAGGTTGTACGTGTTATTGGCGCATATGCTCAGGAGGGTAAGGCGGCTTAGGGCTGTTTTGTACTCATGGTGATAGAAGAGTTATAATGTTTTTCTATTTTTTAAATAAGTTCTAAACAATGGTTCAAATCTTTTAATTAAAGGAATTTTAAAATGGCTGATCTAGCGAAGATCGTAGAAGACCTTTCTAACCTAACCGTTTTGGAAGCTGCTGAGCTTTCTAAGTTACTTGAAGAAAAATGGGGAGTTTCGGCTGCCGCTCCTGTAGCTGTTGCTGCTGTTGCTGGTGCTGCTGCTCCCGTTGCTGAAGAAAAAACAGAATTTGATGTTATTCTTGTTGAAGGTGGTGCACAGAAAATTAATGTCATTAAGGAAGTTCGTGCTCTTACAGGACTTGGTCTTAAAGAAGCTAAAGATCTGGTTGAGGGTGCGCCCAAGCCTATTAAAGAGGGTGCTTCTAAAGATGAAGCAGAAAAAATTAAATCTCAGCTTGAAGCTGCTGGTGCTAAAGTTGAACTTAAATAAATTTGATTTTATCGGCGGACTTTTATATCCGCCGATTTTCTTTCTCCTGAAAAGAGGAAAGGTTATTGATGCAGCCCTTTTTCCAACAGTTCATTAGCTGTAATAGGTATGGGGTTACTCTTGCTGTCCCCTCATTGTAGAGCCAAGTCAATGGATTTCTATTATGAATGGGGCAAATTGGTGGTACTCACTATTGGGTATCAAATGAACTGGTCTGCATGTGCAGGTTAATGATGTAAAGCTTTCAAGGTTTAGTCTACCTTGAAGAGTAAAGATCGAGGAGCGACGATGGCTCAGACCCTAGCAATGACGTCTCAATTCAATGGTCGTAAGCGCGTACGCAAGTTTTTTGGTAAGATTCCTGAAGTGGCAGAAATGCCAAATCTTATTGAGGTTCAAAAAGCATCATATGATCAGTTTCTCATGATTGAGGAACCGAAAGGCGGGCGTCCAGATGAAGGCTTGCAGGCTGTTTTTAAATCGGTATTTCCTATTTCGGATTTTTCCGGTACAGCTATGCTCGAGTTTGTTGGTTATCAATTTGATTCACCAAAATTTGACGTTGAAGAATGTCGTCAACGTGATTTGACTTATGCTGCACCATTAAAGGTGATATTGCGTTTAATCGTTTTTGATGTTGATGAAGATACAGGTTCGAAAGATATCAAGGATATTAAAGAGCAAGGCGTTTATATGGGCGATATGCCTTTAATGACGACGAATGGTACCTTTATTGTTAATGGAACGGAGCGTGTTATTGTTTCACAAATGCATCGTTCTCCAGGTGTCTTTTTTGACCATGATAAAGGAAAATCACATTCATCAGGAAAGTTTCTTTTTGCTGCTCGTGTTATTCCTTATCGCGGTTCTTGGCTAGATATTGAATTTGATGCTAAGGACATCATTTATGCTCGTATTGATCGGCGGCGCAAAATTCCTGTTACAAGTCTTTTGATGGCATTAGGGATGGATGCATCAGATATTTTGTCGACTTTTTATAATAAAGTTACCTATGAGCGAGATGGGGATGGATGGCGTATTCCTTATTCTGTTGATCGCTTTAAAGGCATGAAGCTTGTTTCTGATCTTATAGATGCCGACAGTGGTGAAGTTGTTGCAGAAGCTGGTAAAAAACTAACGGTTCGTGCAGCGAAGGCTTTAGCAGAAAAAGGTCTAAAGGCAGTTAAAGTCAGTGAAGACGATTTATTAGGATCCTATCTCGCAGAAGATATAGTTAATTACCAGACAGGTGAAATTTATCTTGAAGCTGGTGATGAAATTGACGAAAAAACGTTAAGAGTTTTGTTTGATGTTAATGCGGATCAAATCGATATTCTTGATATTGATCACATGAATATTGGGGCATATATCCGTAATACTTTAAAAGTGGATAAAAATGAAAGTCGGCAAGATGCATTGTTTGATATCTATCGTGTAATGCGTCCAGGTGAGCCGCCAACAATGGATACAGCAGAAGCTATGTTCCATTCGTTATTTTTTGATCCGGAGCGTTATGATCTTTCCGCTGTTGGGCGTGTTAAGATGAATTTGCGTATGGATCTTGATTGTCCAGATACAGTCCGAGTTTTGCGTCAAGAAGATATTCTTGCTGTGGTTAAGATGTTGGTTGAATTGCGCGATGGCCGTGGTGAAATTGATGATATTGATAATCTTGGCAATCGTCGCGTTCGTTCCGTCGGGGAGTTAATGGAAAATCAGTATCGCATTGGCTTACTTCGTATGGAGCGTGCGATAAAAGAGCGTATGTCCTCGGTTGAAATTGATACCGTCATGCCACAGGATTTGATTAACGCAAAGCCAGCTGCTGCAGCTGTTCGCGAATTTTTTGGGTCTTCGCAATTATCACAGTTTATGGATCAAACCAACCCATTATCGGAAATTACCCATAAGCGGCGTCTTTCTGCTCTTGGTCCAGGTGGTTTAACCCGTGAACGGGCAGGTTTTGAAGTTCGTGACGTACATCCTACACATTATGGTCGTATTTGCCCGATTGAAACGCCGGAAGGTCCTAATATTGGTCTGATTAATTCCTTAGCAACCTTTGCGCGTGTTAATAAATATGGTTTTATTGAAAGTCCATACCGCAAAATTATTGATGGGAAAGTGACAACGGAAGTTATTTATCTTTCTGCTATGGAAGAGTCAAAACACTATGTGGCTCAGGCTAATTCTTCCTTAGATGCTGAAGGACGTTTGTCAGAAGAGTTTGTTGTTTGCCGTCATGCAGGTGAAGTTTTGATGGCTCCGCGCGATCATGTTGATTTGATGGATGTTTCACCAAAACAGTTGGTTTCAGTAGCTGCTGCTCTTATTCCGTTTTTGGAAAATGATGATGCGAATCGTGCGTTGATGGGATCTAATATGCAGCGTCAGGCAGTTCCACTTGTACGTGCTGAAGCACCATTTGTTGGTACGGGAATGGAGTCAATAGTAGCTCGCGATTCAGGAGCTGCTGTTGCTGCAAGGCGTAGTGGTATTGTTGATCAAGTTGATGCAACACGTATTGTTATTCGTGCGACAGAAGATTTAGATCCTTCAAAATCTGGTGTTGATATTTATCGTTTGCAGAAATTTCAGCGTTCTAATCAGTCTACTTGTATTAATCAACGTCCTCTTGTGCATGTTGGTGATCGGGTAGAAAAGGGCAATATCATTGCGGATGGTCCATCTACAGATCTTGGAGATCTCGCTCTTGGTCGGAATGTTCTTGTGGCATTTATGCCTTGGAATGGCTACAATTATGAAGATTCTATTTTGCTTTCTGAACGTATTGTTGCTGATGATGTTTTTACCTCGATTCATATTGAGGAGTTTGAGGTTGCAGCACGTGATACAAAGCTTGGTCCTGAAGAAATTACGCGAGATATTCCTAATGTTGCAGAGGAAGCATTAAGGAATCTTGACGAAGCTGGAATTATCTATATTGGTGCTGAAGTTCAACCTGGTGATATTTTGGTTGGTAAGATTACCCCAAAGGGTGAAAGTCCCATGACACCGGAAGAGAAGCTTCTGCGTGCAATTTTTGGGGAAAAAGCTTCAGATGTTCGTGATACTTCTATGAGAATGCCTCCTGGGGCTTTTGGAACTGTTGTTGAAGTTCGTGTTTTTAATCGTCATGGTGTGGAAAAAGATGAGCGTGCGATGGCGATTGAACGCGAAGAAATTGAACGTTTAGCTAAAGATCGTGATGATGAGCAGTCGATTCTTGATCGCAATGTTTATGCACGTCTTACTGATATGTTGGTAGGTAAAGTTGCTGTGGAGGGCCCAAAAGGTTTTTCAAAAAACAAGAAGCTGGATACTACAATAATGGGGCATTATCCACGATCTCAGTGGTGGCAGTTTACGGTTGAGGATGAAAAGCTTCAGAATGAAATTGAGGCTTTGCGTAATCAGTATGATGAATCGAAAGAAGCTTTGCAACGTCGTTTTATGGATAAAGTTGAAAAAGTTCAAAGAGGCGATGAAATGCCCCCTGGTGTCATGAAGATGGTAAAGGTTTTTGTGGCTGTGAAGCGTAAAATCCAACCAGGCGATAAGATGGCAGGACGTCATGGAAATAAGGGTGTTGTTTCACGTATTCTTCCAATAGAGGATATGCCATTTCTTGAAGATGGGACCCATGCTGATATCGTCTTGAATCCGCTCGGTGTGCCTAGTCGTATGAATGTTGGTCAAATTCTTGAGACACATCTTGGTTGGGCCTGTGCAGGTATGGGCAAGAAGATTGGCGATTTGGTGGACTTGTATCAAGAGACTGGTGATATACTTCCTTTGCGTCAGCGTATAGAGAATCTTATGCCTGATGATGATCATAATGAACCAGTGCGTCAGTATGATAATGAGAGCCTTTACAAATTGGCACTACAGATGAGGAAAGGTGTTTCAATTGCAACTCCTGTTTTTGACGGAGCACATGAAGCTGATATCAACATGATGCTGGAAGATGCCGGTTTGGATAGCTCAGGGCAGGTTACGCTTTATGATGGTCGTACTGGAGAGCCTTTTGATCGTCCTGTGACGGTGGGGTATATTTATATGTTGAAATTGCATCACCTTGTTGATGATAAGATTCATGCTCGGTCAATTGGACCATATTCGCTTGTTACGCAGCAACCATTAGGTGGTAAGGCGCAGTTTGGTGGTCAGCGTTTTGGTGAAATGGAGGTTTGGGCACTTGAAGCTTACGGTGCAGCATACACTTTGCAGGAGATGCTGACAGTGAAATCGGATGATGTAGCGGGGAGAACAAAAGTTTATGAGGCGATTGTGCGCGGTGATGATACATTCGAGGCAGGTATACCTGAGAGCTTTAATGTGTTAGTGAAAGAAATGCGTTCACTCGCTCTTAATGTAGAACTTGATGATGCGCGTGAGCTTATTGCACAACGTGCATTATCTGATACAACAGAACAATAATTCAACGAGCGCGCTGGAAAGAGTGCGCTCTGGTTGTCTTGAAAAGGCTAAATAAAGGAATTTCTATTAAGTTATTACAGACAGTTTAAAAAGTAAAAACAGGTTTTAAATAAGGTCTGTAATAAAATTAATAAGATATTACAACAGGTTCTAAGAATCTTTGAAGGAGAACAGCATGAACCACGAGGTCATGAATCTTTTCAATCCTCAGTCACCAGCGCAGACATTTGACTCTATTCGTATTTCAATTGCGAGCCCTGAGAAGATTTTGTCTTGGTCGTATGGTGAGATCAAGAAGCCTGAAACTATTAATTATAGGACTTTTAAGCCAGAGCGTGATGGTCTTTTCTGTGCACGTATATTTGGTCCAATTAAAGACTATGAATGTCTATGCGGTAAATATAAACGCATGAAATATAAAGGCATTATCTGTGAGAAATGTGGTGTAGAAGTTACTCTTTCACGTGTACGTCGTGAGCGTATGGGCCATATTGAACTTGCAGCACCTGTCGCACATATCTGGTTCCTTAAATCATTACCAGGTCGCATTTCTACACTTTTAGATTTGACTTTGAAAGATATTGAGCGAGTTCTCTATTTTGAAAATTATATTGTCACAGAGCCAGGGCTGACATCCCTTAAGCTCCATCAGCTTCTTTCTGAAGAAGAATATATGCTGGCTATTGATGAGTTCGGGGAAGATCAGTTCACAGCCATGATTGGTGCAGAGGCTATTTACGAACTTCTAGCTAGTATGGAGTTAGAAAAAATTGCCAATGATTTGCGTGCCGAATTGTCCGAGACAACTTCGGAATTAAAACAGAAAAAGCTCATTAAACGGCTTAAGATTGTTGAAAATTTTCTTGAATCTGGCAATAGACCAGAGTGGATGATTATGAAAACGATACCGGTTATTCCACCGGATTTACGTCCATTGGTTCCACTTGACGGTGGTCGTTTTGCTACGTCCGATTTGAATGATCTTTATCGGCGGGTTATAAATCGTAATAATCGATTGAAACGACTTATTGAATTGCGGGCCCCAGGAATTATTGTACGCAATGAAAAGCGTATGGTGCAAGAAGCTGTTGATGCATTATTTGATAATGGTCGTCGTGGGCGTGTAATTACTGGAGCCAATAAGCGTCCACTAAAATCTCTTTCAGATATGCTAAAGGGTAAGCAAGGACGTTTCCGTCAAAACTTACTTGGAAAGCGTGTTGATTACTCGGGGCGTTCTGTTATTGTCACAGGTCCTGAATTGAAATTACATCAATGTGGTCTTCCTAAGAAAATGGCTCTCGAATTATTTAAGCCATTTATTTATGCACGGCTTGATGCAAAGGGGTATTCATCAACTGTAAAACAGGCAAAGAAGCTTGTTGAAAAAGAGCATCCAGAAGTTTGGGATATCTTGGATGAGGTTATTCGTGAACATCCTGTTTTGCTTAATCGTGCACCAACATTGCACCGTTTGGGGATTCAAGCTTTTGAACCTGTTTTGATTGAAGGGAAAGCTATACAGCTTCATCCATTGGTATGTACTGCTTTTAATGCCGATTTTGATGGAGATCAGATGGCGGTCCACGTTCCACTTTCTCTTGAAGCACAGCTTGAAGCGCGTGTTTTGATGATGTCGACCAATAATATTCTTCATCCAGCCAATGGTGCCCCAATTATTGTTCCATCACAGGATATGGTTCTTGGTCTTTACTATCTTTCGATTGTTTCTGAAAAAGAACCGGGCGAGGGGATGGTTTTTTCCGATATAGGCGAACTTCATCACGCCTTGGAAAATAAGGTTGTAACTCTTCACACGAAGATCAAAGGCCGCGTTAAAAATATCGATAAGGATGGAAAAGAAGTTGCTAAGCTTTATGATACAACACCTGGTCGTTTGATCATTGGGGAGCTTTTACCGAAAAATCCAAGTATCTCCTTTGATATTGTTAATCAAGAAATGACTAAAAAGAACATTTCTAAAATGATTGACCAAGTTTATCGACACTGTGGGCAAAAAGAAACGGTTATTTTTTGTGACCGTATTATGCAGCTTGGCTTTTCTCATGCTTGTCGTGCGGGAATATCATTTGGTAAGGACGATATGCTTATTCCTGATAGCAAGTTGCGTTTGGTTGCAGAAACGGAAGCTTTGGCTAAAGAGTATGAACAACAATATAATGATGGTCTCATTACACAAGGTGAAAAATATAACAAAGTTGTAGATGCTTGGGGTAAATGTACGGATCGTGTTGCCGACGAAATGATGAAACGTATTCAAGCTGTCGAATTTGATCCTAAAACAGGTCGTCAGCGGCCAATGAATTCGATCTATATGATGTCACATTCTGGTGCGCGTGGTTCTGCTAACCAGATGAAACAGTTGGCTGGTATGCGTGGGTTGATGGCAAAACCCTCAGGTGAAATTATTGAAACACCGATCATTTCAAACTTTAAGGAAGGTCTTACTGTTAACGAGTACTTTAACTCGACTCACGGTGCACGTAAAGGACTTGCTGATACTGCATTAAAAACTGCCAACTCTGGTTATCTCACACGGCGTCTTGTTGATGTTGCACAGGATGCTATTATTTCAGCAGTTGATTGTGGTACTGCAAAGGGGTTGACTATGCAGCCAATTGTTGATGCTGGACAAATCGTTGCGTCTCTTGGGCAAAGAATTCTTGGTCGCACAGCGCTTGTTGATATTCTACATCCAGTTTCTGGAGAGGTTATTCTTGAAGGTGGTGCGATGATTGAAGAGGCTGATGTTGCTAAGATTGAAGAAGCCGGAATTCAGTCTGTTCAAATCCGCTCTGCTTTGACATGTGAAACGCGTCTTGGTGTTTGTGCCAAATGCTATGGTCGTGATTTGGCACGCGGGACACCGGTTAATCAGGGTGAGGCAGTTGGTGTTATTGCCGCTCAGTCGATTGGAGAACCTGGAACTCAGCTTACTATGCGTACTTTCCACTTGGGAGGAACGGCGCAAGTTGTTGATTCATCTCATTTAGAGGCCTCTTATGAAGGTACAGTAGAGATTCGTAATCGCAATGTGGTTCGCAATTCTGAAGGCCATTTAGTGGTTATGGGACGTAATATGGCTATCCTTATCAAGGATGGATCTGGAAAAGAGCGTGTTGTACATCGTATTAGCTATGGTGCACATATTTTTGTTGATGATGGTGATGTTGTTAAATGTGGCCAGCGTATCGCAGAATGGGATCCTTATACGCGTCCAATTCTCACTGAAGTTGAAGGATATGTAGGTTTTGAGGATATGATTGATGGTTTATCAGTTACTGAAACGGCTGATGAATCTACAGGGATCACGAAACGCTTAGTGATTGATTGGCGTGCTAATCCAAGGGGAGCTGATCTAAAACCAGCTATTATCATCCATGCAGATAAGAAAGGTGAGGCTATTGCCAAATATAAGGGAGCTGAAGCCCGTTACATGATGTCAGTGGAGACTATTCTTTCTGTTGAGCCTGGTTCTCATGTTAAGGCGGGTGATGTTATTGCGCGTTTGCCAATGGAAAGTGCCAAGACAAAAGATATTACAGGTGGTCTCCCACGTGTGGCTGAGCTTTTTGAAGCGCGGCGTCCAAAGGATCATGCTATTATTGCTGAAGTCAGTGGTACAATACGATTTGGTCGTGGTTATAAGAATAAGCGTCGTATTATTATTGAACCAAATGATGAAACTCTTGAGCCAGTAGAATATTTGATTCCAAAGGGTAAGTTGTTTCACTTCCAAGAAGGTGACCAAATTGAAAAAGGAGATTATATCCTCGATGGTAATCCAGCTCCTCATGATATTTTGGCGATTAAAGGTGTTGAAGCTTTGGCGTCTTATCTTGTTAATGAAATTCAAGAGGTTTACCGTTTGCAGGGCGTTTTAATTAATGATAAGCACATTGAAGTGATTGTTCGTCAGATGTTGCAAAAAGTTGAAATTACTGAATCGGGAGATTCTGGTTATATTCCAGGTGATCACGTTGATCGTATTGAATTAGATGAAATCAATGATAATTTGCTTGCAGAAGGAAAAAGACCAGCCTCTGGTAATCCTATACTGCTTGGGATTACAAAAGCATCTCTTCAAACACCCTCCTTTATTTCAGCGGCATCATTTCAGGAAACAACTCGAGTACTTACGGAGGCAGCGGTTTCTGGAAAGATTGATACTTTGCAAGGTCTTAAGGAGAATGTTATTGTCGGTCGTCTTATTCCTGCGGGTACAGGCGGTACGATTGCTCAAATCCGTCGTATTGCTGCAGTTCGTGATGATTTGATTGTTGATGAACAGCGCAAGTCTGGTAATAACGAAGTAGCTAAAGCTATGTTAACAAACATGACAACTGTTACAACTGTTGAATAATTTCGATATGTGCCGGCAGTGGTAAAAAACGCCTAAATAGAGATTTAGGCGTTTTTTTAAGTCTGAAAATGCAAAAATAGTGTTTTTTCCTGAAAAATGCGATTGTAAAAACGATAAGTGATAGTTGTTTCAAGCACTTTTAAAGCTTATTGTACTTATGGCATTTTCTTATGAGGAGAGGAATCTTTTCTGTTTCTCCATTTATAAAGTTCCTCATTTATAGCAATCAGCTGGAAATTTTACTTTCAATAGTTTAAAGTTGAAAAATGCGTAAAGCTAATATGCTTAGATGCCAGGAGTTAAGGATAAAGGATAAATTGTCTGCAAAAAAGGTAGGTGTTGGTTTTGAATAACTTTAGAATTTTTTTATGAATATCTTCTATAAAGATTGAAAAGGCATTATAATGAACACTAAAAAATTCTTATTGTAATTCAAAAAATAATTGATTTTCTGCTATACAATGCTTGTATGGCCGGAGACCTTTATCTTTCTCCTATTAAAAAATGCAAGAAAATAGAGAATAAAACACTGACTGAAATTTTGTAAAAAACAGATATATTTCTGTAAAGAGTGTGGTTTATGAAGACAGAATGATAGAATGTACGGATATTATTCAATTGGTGAATTGACAAAGGAATTTTCAATAACTGCTCGGACGCTACGTTATTATGAAGAAGAAGGACTTCTTGTGCCCTGCCGGCATGGAAGTGCACGATTTTATACGCAAACAGATCGTCATAAATTAAAACAAATACTGCGTGCTAAAAGAGTTAAATTTTCTTTGTCTGAAATATCCGAGATGTTAAGCATGGTTGGAAAACCGCCGACTGATGAGAAAAAGCTTAAGGAATTAATTGCAGGGGTTAATAAAAAACGGGCTGATTTACAGCAGATGCAACGCGATATTGATGATTTTCTGCATGATTTAGAACGCATCGAGGAAACTTTATTTGAGAGTTTAGCCGAATTGGGGGTTAATCGTTGATTTTAAAATATATTTCATTTACTCATCTTTGAGGATTGCCTTTCTCTTAAAAGAGAGAGGCTTTATTGTTCTCTCATGATAGACATGAACAGAGTGTGAAATGTGTCAGTCATTTGGGAGGAGTAGTCTAACTAAAAGAGCTGCAAAATTTTTTGCAATGCATTGATGTTAAATGAGAAAACAATAATATTCAAATTTATTTTTTAAGAAGAAAGTAAAAACAATGGCGGATGCTCCTATTGATATTTTCCAATCTATTCTGTCGCGAAAGTCAATACGGGCTTTTACTGACCAGCCTGTTACACAGGAAACGATTAGAGAAATTTTAAAACTTGCAGCACGTGCGCCATCTGGAACAAATCTCCAGCCGTGGCAAGTGATTGTTTTGACGGGAAAAATATTACAGAAAGTAGGACAAGAACTTTCACAACTTGTCCTTTCAGGAATAAAAGGAGAGCGTGAATATCATTATTATCCACGTCAATGGCGTGAACCTTATCTTTCAAGGCGTCGGAAGGTTGGTTTGGATCTTTATAAGAGCCTTGGAATTCAAAAGGGTGATCAGGAAAAAATGCTTCATCAGAAGGCAAAAAATTTTTTATTTTATGGTGCACCTGTGGGATTATTGTTCACAATAGATCATGACATGGAAATGGGAAGCTGGCTTGATTTAGGCATGTTTATGCAGACTATTATGCTAGCAGCGCGTGGGTTTGGATTAGATACGTGTGCTCAAGCAGCTTTTGCTGATTATCATAAACAAATTCGTTCACTTTTGTCTGTGCCTTCTGATCGACATATTATCTGTGGTATGGCACTCGGCTATCGCGATATGAACGCACCAGAAAACAATTTTGAAACTGAACGCGAACCAATCGATAATTTTGTACATTTTATTAAATCATACCCATAGAATGTTTTCGTGTAATTGAGCATAAAAATTTTAAGACATTGAAGTCCATATGAAAAATATTTCGGTGGGAATTCTTATTCTTATTTCATTTTAATATTGCATCTTAACACTTATTTTACTACGTTTGGTGCATCAAAAGAATGATTGTTCGGGGTGTCGGGGGTCATTGTCAGTTTTTTGAAGGTTGGCTATGGAAAGCGCTATAGAAAGAAAGTGTTGGATAGTAGCAAGACGAGCAACATTCGTTTTTATTGCTGTTATTTTCTTAGCTTATCTCGCTATTTAGTTTTAAATGGGACAAAAGTGATAAAAAGGCGTGCCCCCAAAATTCATATTTGATTTTGAGGTGATTGGTGTTTTTATCTGTTTTTGAACTTTTTAAAATTGGTATTGGTCCATCCAGCTCCCATACGATGGGGCCGATGACTGCTGCTAATATGTTTTTGCGAGAGATTATGAGATGCAATTTTTTAAGATCATCTCATACTGGGATTTCTCATATACGTGTCTATCTTTATGGTTCATTAGCTTTTACGGGAGTTGGTCATGCTACAGATAGAGCTGTTATATTAGGACTTTTAGGAGAAGAAGCCGCAACTGTTAATCCTGATAATATAGATATACTGTTAGAAAAGGTTACACGTGAAAAGAAAGTGCAACCAGACGGCCATCCTGCTTATTGGTTTAATTTGCAAAGTGATCTTATTTTTAAACGAAAGGAAGTTTTACCTGGACATACTAATGGACTTGCGTTTGAAGGGCTTGATGCTGATGGGAACGTTCTTTTGAGGCAGACTTATTATTCTATCGGTGGTGGTTTTGTGGTGACTGAGGATGAATTAAACTGTATAAATGGTAATACGCAATCAAAAACTTCTAAGGTACCATATCCTTTTGATTCTGCGCGTAAAATGTTATCAATGGCAGAAAAATCAGGGTTATCAATTGCTGAAATGAAGCGCTTAAATGAAGAGACAAAGATGGAGCGTTCTGCGCTTAATACAGGCCTTGATAATATTTTTTCAGCGATAACAAAATGCATTGATAGAGGTCTTTCACAAGAAGGTGAGTTACCAGGTGGATTGCGTGTTTCAAGGCGTGCTAAAAAACTATATGAAACGCTTTTGGAAAACCAGAAGAAAAATCGCAATTATCCACTTTTAGCAAATGATTGGCTTTCAGTATATGCCATAGCAGTGAATGAGGAAAACGCCGCTGGTGGTCGTGTTGTTACGGCACCGACGAATGGTGCAGCTGGTGTTGTGCCTGCAGTTTTGCGTTATTATCTTCAGTTTAATGATAATTCAGATCAAGAAGGAATACATAATTTTTTGTTGACAGCAGCAGCTATTGGTGGTGTCATCAAGCATAATGCCTCTATTTCTGGTGCAGAAGTGGGTTGTCAAGGTGAAGTGGGAACAGCATCTTCAATGGCAGCTGCAGGATTGACAGCTGTGTTAGGTGGTACACCGGCTCAAATTGAAAACGCAGCAGAGATTGCACTTGAGCATCATTTGGGAATGACGTGTGATCCGGTTGCAGGTCTTGTACAGATTCCTTGCATTGAACGCAATGCGATGGGGGCCGTTAAGGCGGTAACAGCTTCTTCTCTTGCGTTGCATGGTAATGGGAAGCATTTTGTTTCTCTTGATGCTTGTATAGAAACAATGCGTCAGACCGGACATGATATGAGTGAACGCTATAAAGAAACGAGTAAAGCTGGTCTCGCAGTTAATGCAATATCCTGTTAAAGTGTAAAAACAATATTTAATCGGATAAATTTTTTGCAACTTGTTGGTTGATAAGAGAATCGCATTTTAAAATGATTTTATTTATTGAAAAGAACAAAAGTTTAAAAGACTACGTAGGCAATTTATACAATGTCTATCTACGTTGAGGGGAAGCTTTGTATGTCATTGAAGAGAAGTTTCCTTATTTCATTGGATTATTCACGACAATATTCAATAAGAAGGGCTTGTCTCCAATGGGGAAGTACCTTTTTATAAAAAGGTATGTAGGCTAATGTTTGATATTAAATCCAAAATAATCTAAGATTTAGTGCTTTGACGTATTTTTTTAGGGCGGTTTTATTGAAAAGCTGAAAATGCCTATTTCAGAGAGTTTGACAGAAATTTTCACTACAATTCTTATAAGTTTAAGGAAGAAATGCATTTGTGAGAAGTTTTTAAAGATTGTAGATAATGGGGTGTGAAAACTTTTATTAACAAAATAATCCTTATGGAAATTATTTATAGAATTAGACATTTGTTGCACCAAGGCGGATTTTAATAGGTACGCTATGCGTTTGGCTTGCAACGCGTAAATGAATTCGTACAGGAGGCATAATAAGACGACGATTCCGCGTTGTTTGGCAAATGAAAAGGTTAACAAGAGACTGCGTGTTTAAGGGAGCAGGAGTGTGCTTTAAGCCAGCAAGTTTTGTTGCAGCATCTTGAAGAGAACGCAATGAAAGAAGAAATGATTGCTTCAATAATTTTTCTTTTTCAGTGGATGAAGCAAGAGCATTATGTGTCATGGTACTATCCTTAACGCAGAATTCAAAAACCTTTAATAAGCTACAGTATAGCAGTTAAAATTTGCTTTCTTTAATAGAGAACAAGCATTAAATGCAGCTTTTTTTGATTGAAATCCTACAAACCGTGCACGATAATAACGACGTTTGTTTTTTTCAAAAAGTTGCATATGTGAAGATGCGTTCTTTAAAGCGGAGTAGGCTTTATTTTTTGCTTTTAAAAGTAAAGTTTCTGCTTGTTTTTTACTAGGAAGAGAACCAATTTGGATAGCCCATCCAGCGTTTGTGGACAAAGAGGCCGTAACAATTTCATTAATTTTAACAGATATAGCTTTTTGAGGGTTAGGGATTGGTATAATTGCCTGGTTTACAGCGGCTATTGCTGTATTGGAATTTCTAGATTGTTCTGCAAATGCTGTCAATAGAGTAGAAATTTCATCATCGGAATCGGTTGGATCAGCTTTAACAGGTGGTATAGGAGTTTGAGCGCCATTGGGTAAGTTATAGTGTGCAGAAGCCATTAAACGTCCATCATTTTTCATGCGGCTTGCTTTGGGTAAATATTGGCTCAATAAGCTGGCCATATGCTTATCGCGTGCGGTGGAGGATTTACCTCCCATAACGACAGCAACGATAGAGCGCCCTTCAATACGCATAGAAGTCGCTAAATTAGAACCTGACATTTGTGTGTATCCTGTCTTAATTCCATCGACGCCTTTCATTGTTTTGACTAATTTATTGTGAGTGTTTACGGTATGTCCATGGAAAATAAAACTTTTTATTTTGAACAATTTATACTGTTGTGGAAAATGTTTGCGTAAGGCCAATGACAAAGTAGCCATATCTCGTGCTGTAGAATAATTGCGCACATCCGGAAGTCCTGAAGCATTTGCGAAATGAGTATTTATCATACCAAGTTTGCGAGCTTTAGCTGTCATCATTCGTGCGAATTTTTTTTCATTGCCACCAAGATATTCGGCAATCGCAGTAGCAACATCATTTGCTGATCGTGTAATGAGTGCTTTAGCGGCTTCTTGTGCAGAAATTGTTTGTCCTGTTTTAAGTCCAAGTTTTGTGGGTGGGCGTGTTGCTGCATTCCGTGAGACAAGGATTGGGGTATTGGGTGTTACACGACGCATATGCATAGCTTCAAAAAGCAGATAAAGCGTCATCATTTTTGTCAAAGAAGCGGGATAACGTTTTAATGTTGCATTGGCTTGAAATAGAGTTTTTCCTGTATTTGCATCTATAACGATAGCAGCATACTTATCAGGATAGGCTTCTTGAGGAGTAGCGAATGCCCAAGAGTAAGAAAGAGCTAAAACAACAAACGCAATTGCTATTTTTTTATAGCAACGCACAATTTTTTGGCAGTCAATATACACTTTTAGTATCCTATTTCTCCATTTACACTAAAAAATCTGTAAAACTTTTTTGCGCAGCAGTTTGTTGATACAATTTATATGAATGATATTACTAATTTGTTTACAGAAAGTATTTTTGGAATTTCCATATTTGACCTAATCTCACCATAAAAGAAAGTTTTCTTCATTCTTTAAATAAACAGTTGTTGCAATAGTTATGAAAGAATTTAAGATTAATAACAGGTCTCCTGCGCAGGAAATGATAATGGCACAAAATCTAATAAAAAATTCCATAACTCATTTTATGCACAATGAAAAAGGCAAGAATGGGGATGAATACAGGCATGATGCTTTTATAATGCCCAAAATGAGATCAAAACTTCAAAAACCTAAACTATATCGTGTTCTTTTACTGGATGATGATTATACACCTATGGATTTCGTTATTTTTGTTTTAAAGAGCTTTTTTAAAAAAAACTTCGAAGAAGCAATGCATATTATGTTAAGTGTTCATCAAAATGGAGTAGGTGAATGCGGAATTTATAATTACGAAGTAGCTGAAATGAAAATAATACAAGTTAGGGAGTGTGCACGTCAAAATGAACATCCGTTACAATGTGTAATGGAATGGAAGTGAGGATTTATGCCATCTTTTACGCCTAGTCTTGAAGAGGTTCTGCATCGGGCATTAACAATTGCTAATCAAGCGCGACATGAATATGCGACATTAGAGCATCTTCTCCTTGCTCTTCTAGATGATGCTGATGCAAGTTCAGTAATTCGGGCTTGTCAGGTAGATGTGGAAGAATTGCGAGAGCGCTTAACCAACTATATCCAATCAGAATTAGATGCACAAATGAGAAATGATGAGGATACAAAACCGACAACATTTTTCCAGCGTGTTATCCAGCGTGCAGTGATTCATGCTCAGTCAGCTGGGAAAGATGAAGTATCTGGGGCAAACGTTCTCGTTGCAATTTTTTCTGAACGTGAAAGTTATGCAGCATATTTCCTTCAAGAGATGGGCATGACACGCTATGATGTAGTGCGTTTTATTTCACATGGTATCACGCGTGATGATGGATTATCCATGTTACTTGAAGATCTCGAAGATCAATTGGATCAGCAGATATCGGATAATAGTATAAAGGTAACAAGTGCGCTGACTGCTTATTGTATTGATCTCAATTGTAAAGCACGTAATGGAAAAGTTGATTTATTAATTGGTCGTGAAGTTGAAATTTCACGCATGATTCAGGTTTTATGTCGAAGATCGAAAAACAATCCGCTTTTAGTTGGTGATCCTGGAGTTGGAAAAACAGCTATAATTGAGGGGTTGGCGAAACGCATTGTTGATGGGGAAGTGCCTGAAGTTTTATCAAATGCAACGATATTTTCCCTTGATATGGGAGGGCTTGTTGCTGGCACACGCTATCGCGGTGATTTTGAAGAACGATTAAAGCAACTTATTAAAGAATTTGAGCAATATTCAAATGCTGTTTTATTTATTGATGAAATTCATACATTGATTGGAGCAGGAGCTACATTAGGAGGGAATATGGATGCGGCAAATCTTTTAAAGCCTGCATTATCTTCCGGAACTATTCGATGTATTGGTTCGACAACTTATAAGGAATATCGCAAAATTTTTGAACAAGATCGAGCTTTAGAACGTCGTTTTCAGAAGATTGATGTTAACGAGCCTTCTGTTGCCGACGCAATTAAGATTTTGCAAGGATTAAAGCCTTACTTTGAAGATTTTCATCAGATCAAATATACGGATGAGGCGATGAAGGCATCCGTAGAATTATCTTCACGTTATATGATTGATCGCAGATTACCTGACAAAGCAATAGATGTTATTGATGAAAGCGGTGCAGCACAAAGGCTTTTGCCAAAAAAACAACGAAAAAAAAGTATAGGTGTCAAAGAAATTGAAGCGACTGTTGCTACTATGGCGAGAATTCCGCCAAAAACAGTTTCGGGCGATGATCAGAAGATGCTTAGCAAGCTTGAAAGGGAACTCAAGCATGTTGTTTATGGACAAGATCAAGCAATTTCGGTATTAGTATCCTCCATTAAATTGGCGCGAGCAGGATTGCGCGATGCGGACAAACCAATAGGAAGTTATTTATTTTCAGGACCAACAGGTGTAGGAAAAACTGAAGTTACAAAACAGCTTGCATCGTCGTTAGGAATTGAACTGTTGCGTTTTGATATGTCAGAATATATGGAACGGCATACGGTGGCGCGCTTAATCGGAGCTCCTCCAGGTTACATAGGGTTTGATCAAGGAGGTCTCCTTACAGATGCAGTTGATCAGAAGCCTCATGCAGTTTTATTGCTGGATGAGATTGAGAAAGCCCATTCAGAGCTCTTTAATATTTTATTGCAGGTAATGGATTATGGAAAATTAACAGACCATAATGGCAAAAAAATTGATTTCCGCAATATCATTTTAATTATGACAACCAATGCTGGTGCTTCAGATATGGCAAAGTCGGCTATTGGATTTGGCAAGGTGCATCGCGATGGTGACGATATAGAAGCGATCAATCGCTTATTTACACCGGAATTTCGTAATCGGCTAGATGCAATTATTCCATTTTCACCTTTATCTCAGTTAATTATCAATCAGATTGTGCAAAAGTTTATTTTTCAGCTTGAGGCACAACTGGCTGATCGGGGAATTTGTTTTGAGTTAAGTCCTTCTGCAATGGTTTGGCTTGCCAATAAAGGATACGATTTTCAGATGGGTGCGCGCCCATTGGGGCGTATTATACAAGAATATATTAAGAAACCGCTCGCTGACGAAATTTTATTTGGACAGTTGCGCAATGGTGGCATGGTTCGCGTATTGACACACAGACCAAATGGAGGAAAAGAGAAGCTACAGTTAAAAATTTCATCTTCCGATGGATCTGTTGGTTTAAAGAACAGAAAAACAGCACGTTTTAGCAAAAAACGTGTGGGAAGAAAAAGCTCAGCAACTTAAAATTTCTTTAAAGAGCAGCTCGAATTTTTTTTGCGTTCTCTTCAAGTATTTCTGTAGGCGTTATAATATTATTATGGGGGGTAAGCTCTATTCCTTCCATACGTGGTATAATATGGAAATGGAGATGATAAACGGTTTGTTGACTAGCAGCTTCATTAAATTGCATAACTGTTATACCATCTGCTTGAAAGGCTTTTTTGACGGCTTTGGCGATTTTTTGAACAGCTTTGATAACTGGAAATAATGTTTCAGTATCTGCGTCTAGGAGGTTTCTAGAGCCTTTTTTTGGAATAACCAGTGTATGGCCTGGTGCTTGTGGCATAATATCCATGAATGCAATAACATCATCATCTTCATAGACACGGACGGAAGGGATTTCATTGCGAATTAATTTCGCAAAAATATTATTATTATCATAAGCTTGTTTCATACAAATATTTCCTTTTATTCGTTTTGAGTTTAAATTTTTAATTCAAAATGAAAGAGTGCGAAAGTTGGTAGGGTTGACAAAGAGGGGGCATTCAATTTTTGTTTTGTATTAGGTGTTCTATCATTTAATAAAAGTCTAGATTTCTATGATAGCTTCAACTTCTACTGGAACGTCCATAGGAAGAGAGGCGACACCAATAGCAGAACGGGCGTGTTTTCCAGCATCACCGAGGATATTGACGAGGAGATCAGAAGCTCCATTAGCGACAAGAGGAATATCAGTAAAATGAGGATCTACAGCAACAAAAACAGTAATTTTTACCACGCGTTTTATTTTATTTAAGTCACCCAGAGCTGCTTTAATTTGTGCAAGAATATTGAGTGCGCAGACTTCGGCTGATTTTTTTGCTTGTTCAGTGCTGACAGTTGCACCAACTTTACCGGTTGCTACAGGCTTTCCATCAAAAAGAGGGAGCTGTCCAGAGATAAAGAGTTGGTTGCTGCTTTGTGAAGCTGTTACATAATTGGCAATAGGTTGTGTTGCTTCTGGCAGAGTCATTCCAAAATTTTTGAGATGGTTTTCAATTGCGTTGGTCATAATTTAAACTCCATAGCTATTCTATTATACATTTATTGCATAAACTATTTTTCGATTGAAGGAAATGTGTGGTTAATTAAGACGGTGACCTTTTTTGTCTTCGTCTATGATGGTATGCAATGGCAATAAAATTGGAAGTTGGGAATGAGCAGATTATTATTTGTAATAGTTTTATATATTGCCTTTTTATGTGCAGCAAGAGCTGAGGAGTCTATTTTTGTTGCTCCTCATCGAGCTGTTTACGATTTTCAGCTTGATAGTGCTTCTCATGACATGGCAATTTTGGGGATGACTGGGCGAATGGTTTATGAACTCACGGGTTCAGTATGTCAGGGGTATACAACACGTTTTCGTTTTATCAGTCGTATCCATATTGAAGATATGCCAGTGCGCTTAACTGATCAACAAACAACGAGTTATGAAACAGGTGACAGTCAGACGTTTCATTTTAGTGTTAAAGATCAGGTTGGACAAGAGGTTGCGCATAATGTCGAAGGTTTAGCTGAACGTACTCA
Organism: Bartonella henselae str. Houston-1; assembly: GCF_000046705.1. Lineage (NCBI taxonomy): Bacteria > Pseudomonadati > Pseudomonadota > Alphaproteobacteria > Hyphomicrobiales > Bartonellaceae > Bartonella > Bartonella henselae. Next base: position 728,591 of record NC_005956.1, read on the forward strand.
AGATGGAATTATAATAAAACTGAAAAAGCCAAAGGATAAGGAATACAAGCTTGCACTGGCTGAGTTTCCAATTATGCAACTTAAGAGTATCATACGGCATGCAAAAGCGGGTCGTCATTTTTATAATACTACCGTATTTGATGGAACTGATAAAGCAGACAAAGTCATAAAAGAAAGTATAATTATTGGGGAAAAGAAGACGCAGCTCTCTGATGATGAAACGGAAAAGTTGGGAAAATTGGATGAGGAGGGATATTGGCCCGTTACGATTTCTTATTTTGATGATATAGAAAAAAAAGATGGCTTACCTGTTTATCGTACCAGCTTTCTCTTACATGAAAATGGTGTAATGCGTGATCTTCATATAGATTATGGAGCTTTTGCAGTACGTGCAAAATTGAACAGTCTTGAATTTCTTGACGGTGAGAAAAGCCTTGATCAATGCAAACATTAAATGTCAATGCAAGCGTTAAATGATTGTATAAAATAACTTGAAAAAGAATCAAATATTAGTATGGTTATTTCATTCCACACGCGGAGCTTGGGTGTTTGCAAGGAAAGTCTAGCAAGCGTCCGCCGGTAGTAGGGTTCCCTACTTTTTCCGCGGAGGTTAAACCGGAAAGGATAAATTTATGGCACTACCAGATTTTACTATGCACCAGCTTTTAGAAGCAGGTGTACACTTTGGTCACCAGACACATCGCTGGAATCCGAAGATGACCCCTTATATTTATGGTCAGCGTAATAATATTCATATTATTGATCTTGCTCAGACTGTTCCACTTTTACACCAAGCGCTTAAACTTGTTTCGGATACGGTTGCACGTGGTGGTCGCATTCTCTTTGTTGGTACCAAGCGGCAGGCCTCTGATATTATTGCAGATGCAGCGAATCGTTCGGCACAATATTATGTTAATGCGCGTTGGCTCGGAGGTATGCTGACAAACTGGAAGACAATTTCTAATTCGATACAGCGTTTGCGTAAACTGGACAAAATTCTTGCTGCTGAAGCGCAAGGCTTTACCAAAAAAGAACGTTTAAATCTTGAACGTGATCGTGAAAAGCTTAACCGTGCACTTGGTGGTATTAAGGATATGGGATCTGTTCCAGATCTTATATTTATTATCGATACCAATAAAGAAAATATTGCTATCCAAGAAGCAAAACGTTTAGGTATCCCTGTTATTGCTATTATTGATACTAACTGCGATCCTGACAACGTCGATCATCCAATTCCTGGCAATGATGATGCTTCGCGGGCTATTTCTCTTTATTGTGATCTTTTTGCTCGTGCGGCTCTTGATGGTATTGCTCGTCAGCAAGGTGCGATGGGTATCGATTTAGGAGCTCAAGCTGATGCACCTGTGGATCCTGTTTTGGAAAATACTGCTCCGGTTTCTGAGTAATATTAAAGAAAACGCCTATTAGGTAGGTACTTATTTTCTACACAAAAGGTTATAGGCGTGCACAGAATTTTCTTTTTGCACGCCTTTTACAGTTACAGAATAAAGAGGCAAATATGAGCATTACTGCTGCACAAGTAAAAGAACTTCGAGAATTGTCAGGCGCTGGTATGATGGACTGCAAGGCAGCACTGGCAGAGACCAATGGTGATATGGAGGCTGCTGTTGATTGGCTTCGTAAAAAAGGAATAGCCAAAGCAGATAAAAAGGCTGGTCGTACGGCGGCTGAGGGGTTGATTGGAGTTGTATCACAAGATTTAAGCGCGGTTTTAGTTGAGATCAATTCTGAAACAGATTTTGTTGCGCGCAACGATGTATTCCAAGACATTGTGCGCAATGTAGCAACAGCTGCTTTGGGAACAGAGGGGAGTATTGATGCTGTTTGTGCATCTTTTTATCCGGGCTCTGAGAAGACTGTAGAGGCTACAATTAAAGATGCAATTGCGACAATTGGCGAGAATATGACATTTCGTCGTTCTGCTAAACTCTCTGTTGAGGATGGTGTTGTTGCTACTTATATACATAATAGTGTGGCTGAGGGACTTGGCAAGCTTGGTGTTTTGGTTGCTATTGAAACGACAGGAAATAAGAAGGCAGCAGCTGCTTTTGGTAGGCAGGTTGCAATGCATATTGCTGCAACCAATCCGTTAGCGCTAACAGCGGAAGATGTTGATTCCAGTGCTATTGAGCGTGAGAAAGCAATTTTTTCAGAGCAAGCACGTCAATCTGGAAAGCCTGAAAATATTATTGAAAAAATGGTTGAGGGGCGCATGCGTAAGTTTTTTGAAGAAGTTGTTTTGCTTTCTCAGGCTTTTGTTATGAACCCTGATATTACTGTTGATGCTGCCTTGAAGGATGCTGAAAAATCGATTGGTGCGCCGGCAAAAATCACAGCTTTCATTCGTTTTGCGCTGGGCGAAGGTGTGGAAAAAGAAGAATCTGATTTTGCTGCAGAGGTTGCAGCTGCTGCAAAAGGGTAGCCATTTTAAAATGATTGATCAGAGATTTTAAATCATACCATTGATTATAAAATTACTGGTAATAAAGAGTATAATTATTATTAAGAGGGCGTCACGTAGCAAAGTGGTGCCCTTAGTGGTGTCAAAAGCAAAAAATAAATATGCTTTTGGGGAGATTATCAATGACATTAGCACTTCAGTATAAACGTATTCTTTTAAAGGTTTCTGGTGAAGCCCTTATGGGGGGGCAGAGTTTTGGAATTGATGTTTCTGTTGCAGACCGTATCGCTGCTGATATTGCTGAAGTGCGCGCGATAGGGGTAGAGGTCGCTATTGTTATAGGTGGAGGCAATATTTTTCGTGGAGTTGCTGTTGCTTCCCATGGGGGAGATCGTGTGACAGGTGATCATATGGGAATGCTAGCGACAGCTATTAATTCTTTAGCATTGCGAACATCATTGACAAAATTAGGGGTTGAAACAGTTGTATTATCTGCGATTGCTATGCCACAAATTTGTGAGAGTTTCTCACAACGTAAAGCAATAGGTTATATGAATCAAGGAAGGGTCGTTATTTTTGCAGGTGGTACTGGTAATCCGTTTTTTACTACTGATTCTGCTGCTACTTTGCGTGCCGCAGAAATTGGTGCAGATGTTCTCCTAAAAGGAACACAAGTAGATGGTATTTATTCTGCAGATCCAAAGACAGATCCTACAGCTAAGCGTTTTGATCGGTTAACACATGTTGAGATTTTACAACGGGGTTTATCCGTTATGGATACAACCGCGGTTACTTTAGCACGCGAGAACAATGTACCAATTATTGTGTACTCCATTCATGAAAAAAGCGGTTTAGCTAAGGTATTGAATGGAACAGGACGGTTTACAATAGTATCGGAATGAAGATAATCTTCAAGGTGTAATTAAAGGAGACAGAAATATGAGTGTTACATCAATTATGGATGATCTGAAACGTCGCATGCATGGTGCTATTTCGGCTTTTAAACATGAATTAGGAGGATTGCGGACTGGGAGAGCATCGGCCAGTTTGCTGGAACCGTTAACAGTTGAGGCTTATGGTTCTGTTGTACATATAAATCAGGTTGCGAATATTTCTGTTCCAGAACCGCGGATGCTTTCAGTTTCTGTTTGGGATAAAACGATGGTAGGGGCTGTGGAGCGTGCTATTCGTGATTCTGGTCTTGGTTTAAATCCCATCACTGACGGTATGAATTTACGTATTCCTTTACCTGAATTGAATGAAGAACGCCGTAAAGAATTGGTAAAAATTGCTCATCAATATGCAGAACAAGCACGTGTTGCTACTCGTCATGTTCGCAGAGATGGTATGGATAATTTGAAGAAGTTAGAAAAAGAAGGTGAAATCGGTCAAGATGAAGCACATGGTTTATCCGAAAAAGTTCAAAAACTCACCGATGAAACCATTGCCGATATTGATAAGATTTTGGCTGTTAAAGAATCTGAAATTATGCACGTTTAAGACGGTTTTTTTACCAGAAAAAGAATATTATATCTCTATCTTATAACATTGTTCTTATTGATAGAAAAGGCAAGTCGTGTGTGCTGTTGATAGCAGGGCATGAAGTGTGAAGAGATGCCTTTTGTTGTATAGTGTAGAAGGCAAGATTGATTTGGAGTGGTAGATGTTTTTGAAACTTTGTTTACACTTTGAGTGAGGCTATTTACTGGAGCATATTATTTAACTAAGTAATGAAAATTTTTTGCTCAATCTAATTTTGTTGAGTTCTGTAATAAAAATATTATCATAATTAAAGATCGTTCAAATATTTCACAGCAAATTTTGGAAAAGTAATGTGAGTTAAAGAATTAATCTTACTTTTCATTACGAATAAAGCAATAGGATAGATAAAAGAGAATTGTTCTGCGCAATTTTTTTGATATTTTATTACTTTGAACAGATGATTAATAGTTTTCTAGAAAAATTCTTTAATATCAAATAAATAACAAACTTCATAATTGGCAGGTGAGTGAAGAGTGTTTTCTTATTTTTAAAGTTAGCGGTATATTGGGAAACGTGTTTTAGGATTGATCTTTATGTGTAAGCTTTTGAAGTCGTTATCACTGATTATTGGTCTTATGAACACCATCTTGGTAGAGCAAATTATTTATGGTAAATTATTGGTAAAGTGTGCAAAATATAAATGTAAAAATGCTGTGTAGCAAAGCCAAAGCTTTTTTTTGCAGAGGCTTTTGAGTTTGTCTTTTTAATTTTATGTTTGGAAGATATTTTGTCTAATTTGATTTCTCGTATTCTGACTGCTTTGATTTTTGGTTTCATTACTTTGTGTTTAACGTGGGTTGGGGGCACTTTATTTTTTTTATTTGTTTGGGTCATTGGTGGTTTTATTCTTTACGAATGGATGAGTATTACTAAAGAAAAGTGGCATGTTTTACAAAAAATATTAGCGAGTGTTTTTTATTTGGTTTTTGGCGCCTTTTTGATATCGAATGCATCTGCTTCATTGATCTTTTGTATTTTGATAGCTTTGGCAGCACTGTTAGCTATCGGGCCTATGAGAAAGAGTGTTTGGGTTTTTTTTGGTTTTTTATATGTATGTTTTCCGGTTGTGGCTTTATCCTTTTTACGGGGGCATGAGCCATTAGGATTCTGGGTTGTTATCTTTTTATTTACGATAGTGTGGGGAACAGATATCGCTGGATATTTTAGCGGACGTGCGTTTGGTGGTCCTAAATTAGCACCACAGTTTTCTCCTAATAAAACGTGGATGGGGGCAATTGGTGGTACATTTGTTGGAGTTTCTGGCGGTATATTGATTGCTTTTCAGTTTTTTGACTTAAATTCAGCCGTTTTTTTTGTGTTATTGCTTGCGCTCATTTTATCAATTGTTTCGCAAATGAGTGATTTGGGGCAATCATGGCTAAAAAGACAATTTTCTGTTAAAGATTCTGGTTCTTTATTACCTGGACACGGTGGGTTTATGGATCGTATGGATGGGTTAGTAGGGGCTGCTTTTCTTCTTTATTTAATTGGTTCTTTTATGTCTAATATGGATACACCTTTTAACCTCTTTTGTATGGTTTAATCGGGAGAAGATATCTTGGATTTTTTGAATCATATAATTGCTTTGGGCGACGTACTTTTGAGAAGTTTGAGCGTTCTTTTTGTCATTATGATTATCATTTTTGTTCACGAAGCTGGGCATTATCTCATTGGGCGGTGGTGTGGTATTAAGGCATCGGTTTTTTCGCTTGGGTTTGGACCACAAATAGTGGGTTACACAGATAAGCGTGGTACACAATGGCGTTTAGCACTTATTCCTTTGGGAGGATACGTAAAGTTTATAGGGGATGAAGAAGGATTGCATGGAACATCTTCTCAATCACTTCCGATTGTTGACGGTTCATTTGGTAGTGCGCATGCTTGGAAAAAAGCAGCGACTGTTTTTGCTGGTCCCTTGTTCAACGTTCTTTTTACCGTTGTTATTTTAACGTTTTTTTTCTTTACATATGGTCGTGTAGCCATTGAACCAGTTGTTGGTTCTTTCGTAAAAGATTCTCCTGCTGTTCAGGCCGGTTTGCAATTAGGCGACCGTTTTATTGAGATGGATGGTCAACAGGTTGAAAGTTTTGAAGATTTGATGAACTATGTGACGTTTCATGGTGGAGATCCTATAGAATTTAAAATGGAACGTAGTGGGCAGGTATTTACGACGGTGATTACACCAAAAGTAGTTGAACGAGATGATGGATTTGGTAATCGGGTTCGAAGTGGACTGATGGGTGTAGGAGTTCCTGTTGATCCAGATAATCCTGCGCGTTTAGATCCAGCTTATGTAAAACATATTCGCTATAGTTTTGGCAGAGCTTTGAGAGAGGCATCAAAACGTGCTACGTTTATTGTTACCCAAACAGTTTTTTTTATGGGGCGTTTACTCGGTGGGAAAGAAGATCATTGTCGGCTAAGTGGTCCTTCTAAGACGGTTAAAATTGCTTGGCAAGTGAGTGAAACAGGTTTTCTCTCTTTATTGAATTTTACAGCTTTTCTTTCGATAGGTGTTGGACTTATTAATCTTTTTCCAATTCCTCCACTTGATGGTGGGTATTTGTTATTTCATGTTGTTGAAATCATTACTGGGAGGCCAATATCAGCTAAAATTCGGGAGATTATTTTTCGCTTAGGCCTCTGCTTTGTTCTTCTATTTATGTTTTTTGCGCTTTTTAATGATTATTTTTGTTGGTTTAGCTAATTAAATTATGGAAAACATTTTATAAATTAGGTAATAGTAGAAAAATACAACTGAAAAGTCGTTTACCATATCCACAAAATATTGTGGCATCATGCGCTATAATGAGTAATTAAGGGGTGAGAAGTCTCGCTGTGTAAAAGAATTGTTATGGCAGTTAGCTTTTTGAGGCGTTGTGTTCAGGGAATAAGATAAGGTACAAAAGCCAATGACTATGAATTCAAGGTTTTTAAATGCAGCATCTGTGTTGGTGTTAGGGATGAGGGTTATTGCCCCAACAACAGCCTTTGTATCAATTGCTATGGTTGAAGAAGTGCAAGCATCTGTGGTTCGTTCCATTGAGGTTCATGGAAATAAATTTGTAAGTGCTCAGGTGGTTCGAGATAATATAGACATTAAAGTTGGAAAGAGTTTTTCCAGTGGTGATGTTGATTTTGCGGTAAAGCGTCTTTTTGCGTTAGGGTTATTTTATGATGTTAAAATAAACCAGGTAGGCGATAGGCTGGTTGTGCTGGTCAAAGAGTATGAAGTCGTTAATCAGGTGTTATTTCAAGGAAATAAATCTCTTAAAGATCCTGATCTTAAACGGTTTATTTCTTTAAAACCCAATGAGCCCTTCAATTCTGCCAAGCTTTCAGCTGATGTTAATGTGATTCGTGAAGCTTATAAAACTGTTGGTCGTAATGATATCGCTGTTACGATTCAAACTATTAATCTTGGAAAAGGGCGCGTAAATGTGGTCTTTAATATTGTTGAAGGTCGCAGGACAAAGATTAGCAATATCACTTTTAAGGGGAATCACGCTTTTGGGAGTAGCCGTTTACGTGATGTGATTTCAACAAAGCCTTCAGGAATACTTTCGTTATTGTTGAGAGGTGATGTTTATAGTGAGGAACGCTTGGCTGCTGATGAAGAAGCGCTCCGTCGTTTTTACTATAACCGTGGTTATGCAGATTTTCGCGTTATTTCCTCTAAAGCAGTTTTTGATGAAGCGCGTAATGCTTATGAAATTGATTTCGTTCTCGATGAAGGTGTGCGCTATAAAATTGGTGATGTTCAGATTGAAAGTGATATCGATGGGATTGATGTTCAATCTATGAAAGGAATACTTAAAACCCGTTCCGGTGATGTTTATAGTGCAGAAAATATTGAACAGTCTGTTGCAATTATTAACAATAAAGCTGCTGATTCGGGATATGCTTTTGCTAAAGTTGAACCACGAGGAAATCGTGATTTGGCAAATCATACAATTTCCATTTTGTATAACATTGAACAAGGTCCTCGGGCTTATGTTCAGCGTATTGAAATACGTGGTAATGAAAAGACACGTGATTATGTTATTCGCCGTGAGATTGATCTAAATGAAGGTGATGCTTACAATCAGACCTTAGTGCAGCGAGCAAAACGTCGTCTAGAGAGTTTAGGCTTTTTTAAAGCCGTTAATATTTCAATGGTTCCCACCGATCAACCTGATCAGATTATCTTGGTTGTAGATGTACTTGAAGCACCAACGGGAGATCTTTCTTTTTCTGGAGGGTATACAACGGGTGGTACAAGTCCTGGTGTGTCACTTGAGGTATCTGTTACCGAGCGTAATCTTGGAGGGCGTGGTCAGTATGTTCGTTTAGGCTTAGGTGCTGGACAAGAGAAATCCCGTAATTACAATTTATCGTTTGTTGATCCTTATTTCTTAGGTTATCGTTTATCTGCTGGGGTTGATATTTTTCGCAGTACTTACCGCGCTGATAAAGCATATGATGTACGACAGACGGGTGGATCACTTCGGTTTGCGGTACCTATTAATGACCAGTTATCTGCTAATTTAGCTTATTCTTATATACAGGAAGAATATGATTTCGGTAAAAAATATGACTTAAGTAAAGAGACTGATATAAGAGAATTATATGGGAAATATTCTGGTGCAATTGTTCAAGCTGCACAGCATAGTCCCTGGAAACGTTCATCAATTAGTTATGGTCTAACCTATAATACTATTGATGATATGAAGAATCCGCATGATGGGTGGTATGTGCGTGTTCTTCAGGAATATGCAGGGCTTGGCGGCAATGCAAAGTTCTTGAAGACAACTGGTAAAGCAATGATGTATAAAACGCTTTCTGATCGGATGGATCTTGTCGGTTTACTTTCTTTTGGTGGTGGTTATATTCACGAAATAGGCCGAGAAGGAGTTCGTATCTTCGATATGTTTAAAATAAATACTGATATGATCCGTGGCTTCAAATATAACGGAATAGGTCCGCGTCAGGTATCCAATAAAGGTGAAGTTTATTTCTTAGGGGGAACGACGTATATGAACGCGACTGCTGAAGTACAGTTTCCCATACCTGTTGTGCCTGAAGGGTTAGGATTTCGTGGTGCATTATTTGCGGATGTTGCAACGCTTTATGGTAGTAACTATAAACCTGTTTTTCAGGGTGAAACGCCTGTTACAAATATCAAAAGTGCATGGCGTTCGTCCGCAGGTGTTAGTTTGATGTGGGATTCGCCGTTTGGTCCGCTGCGTTTTGATTATGCGTGGCCAATAAAAAAGCAAGAAGGGGATCGTTTGCAGCAATTGAACTTTGGTATTTCTACGAAGTTCTGATTTAAATTTTCTTTAGAAGAAAAAAATAAAGAGAATGGGGTATAGGCTGGGAGAGAAAGTGTTTTGATGGCGGATACATTTTTTTTTACGCCGTCCCGGCGATTGACGGTTGCTAATGTTGCTGAGTTGACAGGTGCAAAACTTCTTAATCCAGAGTTTTCTAACACAGTTATAAATACTCTTTCTTCGCTTGAGAGTGCTGGAAAAGGTTCTCTTGTATTTGTGGAGCATCGGAAGTTTTCTGATGCTTTAGTAGGAAGTTCTGCTGTTGCTGTTTTTTGTACAAATGAAATCGTTTTTAAAGTTCCTGAATCTATGGCAATTTTGGTGACGTCCACACCACAGCGTGATTTTGCCCAGATTGGTCGCATCTTATTTCCCGATTCTGTTAAACCAATGCCTTGGTTTGGACAGAGAGAGATCTCTCCGCATGCGCATATTCATCCAAGTGCTAAGCTTGCAGGTGATGTATGTATTGAGGCGGGAGCTGTTATTGGGAGAAATGTTGAGATTGGTTCAGGATCTCTTATTGCATCTACTGCTGTTATCGGTGAAAACTGCCGTATTGGGTGTGACTGCTATATTGCTCCTAAGGTAACAGTTCAGTATTCTTTGATAGGCGACAAAGTTCATCTTTATCCTGGTGCCTGCATTGGGCAAGACGGTTTTGGTTATATCGGTGGTGCTTCTGGAATTGAGAAAGTCCCACAACTTGGTCGTGTTATTATTGAGGATGGTGTAGAAATTGGTGCTAATACGACAATTGATCGTGGAACATTTGAGGATACCATTATTGGTGAAGGAAGCAAAATTGATAATTTAGTGCAGATTGCTCATAATGTGAAGATTGGTCGTTATTGTCTTATTGCCGCTCAATGTGGAATTGCTGGAAGTACATCCATAGGTGATATGTCTCAGCTTGGTGGGAGTGTTGGGGTAGCAGATCATATCGTCATAGGTAAATATGTTCAGATTGCTGCTGGTAGTGGTGTTATGAATGACATTCCGGATGGTGAAAAATGGGGAGGTAGTCCTGCACGACCATTTAAACAATGGTTCCGTGAAGTAGCGGCTTTGCGTAGTATTGGCAAAGTTAAAAAGGAGAAACGCTAATATGATCACCACCGAAGGAACTAGAAGTTTAGAGACTTTAGATATTGAAAAATTGCTTTCAATATTACCGCATCGTTATCCGTTTTTATTGATCGATAGGATTGTTGAAATTGATGGTGAGCAAGAAGCTATTGGTATTAAAAATATAACCATTAATGAGCCGCATTTTGTGGGGCATTTTCCTGCAAAACCTGTCATGCCTGGCGTGTTGATTTTGGAAGCTATGGCACAAACAGCAGGAGCAATTTCACTTTTAAGATTAGGGAATAAGCAAACAAATTTGGTTTATTTAATGACTGTTGATAATGCGAAGTTTCGTAAGCCAGTTATACCTGGTGATCAGCTAAAGATCCATGTTCGGCTTTTAAAAAAGCGATCTGGCATGAGGCGTTTTTCGTGTATTGCAGAAGTAAAGGGTGTCCGTGTTGCTGAAGCGGAAATTGCTGCGATGATTCTCGAGAAAGAGTAAACGATATTGATGGGAATTTAAAAATGTCCGGTACGAAAATCCATCCAACTGCTCTTGTGGAGAAGGGAGCGCAGCTTGGTGAGAATGTATTCGTTGGGCCGTTTTGTCATATTAGTTCAGAGGCTGTTATTGGTGATGGATGCAGCTTGATGAGTCATGTTGTGATAATGGGGAAAACAACGTTAGGAGCCGATAGTAAAGTATTTTCACATGCAATTTTGGGAGCAGAACCGCAAGATAATAAACATAAGGGAGGTTATACAACTCTCTCTATTGGTAAAAATTGTACAATTCGTGAAGGCGTAACAATGCATAGAGGCTCTGATTCGAGTGTGGGAATGACAATTGTGGGTGATAATTGCCAATTTTTTTGTTATGCCCATATCGCTCACGATTGCCGTGTGGGGAATAATGTAACATTTGCAAATAATGTGATGATCGCTGGGCATGTTACTGTTGGCGATTATGTTATTATTGGTGGTGGTGCTGCTGTTCACCAATTTGTTCGTGTTGGTCATCATGCATTTATTGGTGGTGTATCGGCACTGGTTGGCGATTTAATTCCCTATGGAACAGCTGTTGGTGTGCAGGCAAAACTTGCAGGGTTAAATATTATTGGTATGAAACGCGCAGGTCTTGAGCGTAAAGATATTCATGCATTACGCCATGCGGTTGCTATGCTTTTTGATCACAGTAAGCCGTTTAAAGAGCGTGTCAGCGATGTTGCTTCTTTCTATCCCGCTTCTCAGTCTGTTGTTGATGTAGTTAATTTTATTAAAGAAAAAGGAAAACGTTTTTATTGTACTCCCAAATTTGAAGGTGATAGAATAAAAGAAAATAAGGATTAAAAATGTCTGTCTCTGGTGCGAGAAATTTTCTTTCCGGCCGTACTGCTATTATAGCAGGAAATGGTGTTCTACCTATCACTATTGCTCAAGAACTTGAAAAAAATGGGCAGAATCCTTTTCTTGTACTTTTGCGTGATGAAGCAGATGCTTTGCTTTATCGCTATGAACATTGTGAGTTATCAATTGTAGAGTTAGCGCGTCTCGTTAAAATCTTAAAGGCAGCTGAGATTTGTAATATTGTTTTGGCCGGTGGTGTGAAAAGGCGGCCACTTCTTAAGCAATTACAATTCGATTGGACAACATTTTTAGCTCTTCCTAAGTTAATTGGAGCTTTGAAGGGAGGGGATGATGTATTATTAAAAGCCTTTGTACGGATTATTGAAGCGCATGGTTTTTGTATTATTGGTGCTCATGAGATAGTCCCAAATCTTTTAGCTCCAAGAGAATTTGATTTAACATTGCGGCGAGCTACGCGAAAAGAGAAAAAAGATATTTTGTTAGCAGCAGAAGCAGCAAAGCTTTTAGGTCGTCTAGATATAGGGCAAGCAGCAGTTGTTATCAATGGAAGGGTGATTGCGGTTGAGGGAGCAGAGGGAACTGATAATATGCTATGGCGAGTTTGTGAAATGCGAGAAAGAGGACAAATTCCACCTAAAGGTGGTGTTCTTGTTAAATGTGCAAAACCACAACAAGATCATCGCGTTGATTTGCCATCAATTGGCCCTATGACAATAATGAATATTGCAAAGAGTGGATTGTCTGGCATTGCGGTGGAGGCAAACAGAAGTCTGATATTATCAGTGAAAACAACAATAGAAAAAGCTAACAAATATTCCTTGTTTATAGAAACATTTGAAAAGTTTGATCATGAATAAGTGTTTCTTAAAAATTGCTATTGTTGCAGGCGAAGAATCTGGGGATTTGCTTGGAGCAGATTTAATTTCTTGTTTATCACAACAGACAGGATGCAAAATTGATTTGATTGGTGTTGGGGGAAGGCATTTAAAGGCATTAGGTTTAAAAAGCTTTTTTGATTTTCAAGATATTGCTTTAATTGGTTTAGGCACAGTATTAAAAAAATTGCCATTATTATTGATACATATTCACAATTTATCCAAATTTATTGCAAAAGAACAACCCGATTGTTTAATTATTATTGATAGCCCTGATTTTACCCATCGTGTTGCAAAAAAAGTGCATGTTTTAGCACCTTCTATTCCTATCATTAAATATATTGCACCAACAGTTTGGGCATGGCGTCCTGAGCGCGCTAAAGCTATGCGTAAATTTGTTGATCATGTTTTGGCGGTTTTTCCTTTTGAAAAAAAGATTATGCAAGATTTGGGAGGTCCACCCACTACTTATGTCGGACATCGTCTTTTGACTTATCCTCCACTGTTGACTATCCAATCAAAAAAAAGGCACCAATCAGAAAAAAAACATGTGTTTGCTAAACAAACGTCATCGCCTACATTAGTTATTTTGCCAGGATCACGCAATTTAGAGATTCGCTACTTAATGCCGATTTTTCGAGAAGCAGTAGAAATTCTTATACAACGCATTCCTCATTTACATATTATTTTGCCAACCTTACCACATTTTGTGGATGAAATTCGTGCTTTTGTACAAAGCTGGAAAAACAAAGTAGAAATTCTTGTTGATGAAGATGCAAAATGGCATGCTTTTTCGAAGGCTGATGTTGCACTTGCAGCACTTGGAACGGTTTCACTTGAATTAGCATTAGCAAAAATTCCCATGGTTCTTTGCTATAAACTTGATCGTTTTTCTAAATTATTCATTTTTCCCAAAATAATGTTATGGAGTGCTGCTCTTCCAAATATTATCTCTGATAAGCCTATTGTGCCGGAATACTTTAATGAATTTCTACGTCCTGGCATGTTAGCAAGGCAGATAGAAGAACTTTTATATAATCCTTTATTACGACAGGCACAGCTCGATGTTTTTGAGATGGTAGAACAGAAAATGAAGACTGAAGTTCCATCTGGGGTCATTGCTGCTCAAACAATTGTTACTCTTCTCAAAAAGAGATCAGGATCTTTAAAGTTCTCGTAGATAAATCAATGTTAATAATTAGTGTTTAATTTTAGCAAGAAAATCACGAGCACGTTGACTTTTAGGATTGATAAAAAATTCATCAGATGCTGTATCTTCAATAATTTTTCCATTTTCTAAAAAAAGTATTCTTTCTGAAACTTTTCGAGCAAAACCCATTTCATGGGTGACACACAGCATTGTTATGCCTGTATTTGCTAATTGAACCATAACTTCTAAAACTTCTCCAACACTTTCTGGATCAAGAGCTGATGTTGGTTCATCAAAAAGCATTACTTCAGGTTTCATACAAAGTGCACGCGCAATTGCAACACGCTGTTGTTGCCCACCAGAGAGTTGTAAAGGATATTTCTCACAATGTTTTTCAATTCCAACTTGTGTCAAATAATGCATTGCCCGTTTCTTTGCTTGTTGTTTAGAAAGTCCTTGAACTGTCATAGGTGCTAAAATGCAATTTTGCATAACAGTCATGTGGGGAAATAAATTAAAATGCTGAAAAACCATTCCTATTTTGCGCAGAACAGTTTTTTGTTGGTGTATAGGAGCCGTATGGATATTAATATTATGGATACAAATTGAACCTTTGTGTGTTTGTTCTAATTGATTAATACAACGAATCAAAGTTGATTTTCCTGATCCAGAAGGCCCACAAATAACGATGCGTTGTCCAATTTCTACATCCAGGTTAATATCATGGAGCACATGAAAGTTTCCATACCATTTATTTAAATTTCGAATAGAGATTACTGGGCTTTTAGTGGTATGGACAAGTTTATTATTTTTCAAATTCATCTTTTATATTCTTTCATTGATGAATAAATTGATTAATTTAATATTTTAGTGGTAAAAATTTTTCTGATCATTTTTGTTTATCGTAAATATCGGGTGAGGTGGCGTTCAATCGCGATGATAAAACGATGAACAAGGGCAACGACAAGAAGATAGATAAGAGCAACCCAAATATAAACTTGAAAATCAAATGTACGTGAATAAGTGAGTTTAGCAATCCCCATTAAATCATAAATAGTAATAAGTGAGGCAATGGCACTGGATTTAATCATTAAAATAAATTCATTTCCTAGGGGACGTAACGCTACAACCATTGCTTGCGGAAGAATAATTTTAAAAAATGTTGTAGAGCTGCTTAGCCCTAGAGCTTTTGATGCTTCAATTTGTCCAGCTTTTACTGATAAAAAACTTCCTTTAAAGATTTCAGATTGATAAGCAGCGGAATTAAGTGCAAAAATGAAAATACAGCAGTACCATGCGTTTTGGAAAAACCACCATAAACCAACTTGTTGCCAAAAGCTGTTCATTGAACCAAGTCCATAATAAAAAAGGAAAAGTTGGGCTAATAAGGGAGATCCACGGAAAAAATAAACATAAGCATGTGCAAAATACCGCAAAAGCTTATTATTTGATAAACGCACAAATGTAATAAACATACCGAGAAAAAAACCAAGAGAGCAAGCAATAAAAACTAGCTCAAAAGTAACAAGAAATCCATCAATAAATTTCAGTCCATAACGGTTCAAGAGAGCAGGATTGAAAAGGAAATAGAGCCACTCTGGAATCATCTCAGACTAACACCTTCTGATATCCTAGTTGAGTGCGTGTTTCAAGATAATGTAGGATTGCGGAAAAAAACGCTGAAAATAATAAATAGAGTAAACATGCCACAAGATAAAATAACATAGGCTCATTGGTAGCAGCGACTGCTAAATTCGTTTGTTGCATAAGGTCAACAAGTGAAATGGTTGAAACAAGTGATGTATCTTTAAGTAAAGTGAGCCAATTATTAGAAAGTCCTGGCAAGGCATTTCGAATAAGTTGAGGAAAGACAACACGAAAAAATGTGGTTGAGCGTGAAAGTCCTAGAGCTTTAGCTGCTTCATATTGACCTTTGTCAAAAATGTTGAATGCTCCGAGCCAAACTTCACAAGAAAAAGCAGCAAGAACCATACTAAGTGCAAGAACACCAGCAATAAAAGCATTGATACTAAATATTATTTCAATATTAAAATAATCAAGAACAGCTTGAATAACGCTTTGTAAACCATAATAGACTAAAAATAAAGTTAAAAGCTCTGGTAAGCTACGAAATACTGATGAAAAAAGGGTAGCTATAGCTTTAGCTGTTTTGATATTAGATCGTATCATCAGTGCACTTAGAAGTCCTAGAGGAAGTCCTAAGATTCCACAGCATAAAGCCAATGATAAAGTGATCCCTGCACTTGAAAGTATAACTACACCCCACCCCCCATTGCTAAATGATAGCAATGCTAAATTTTGGGCCATCCTTGTGCTCCTCACAAAAATTTAGATAAATTTTCTTACAAATAAATAATTTGTTCAAATTTAGTTTATATTGATATTTTTAATAAATATCGAATGTAAAATATTTCTTCATAATTTTATCATAAGTTCCGTCCTCACGGATTTCTTTTATTGCTTCATTGAACTTATTTTTAAGATCGTTATTATTTTTGCGTATAGCAATTGCGATAGGCAGTTTTGTTTTTTTCAGACTACCAAGAAGTTGACAGCAATCTTTTTCTTCATTTTCTAGCCAGTTTACTGCTGCCAGTTTATCAGAGATGACGATATCAAGCCTATGACTTAAAAGATCACGTTTAACTTCTATTGCTGTAGGATAAAGTTTGATATTCACACCCTCAGCTGCATAATGATCTTCTGCGTACACAGCTTGTGTTGTATTTGATTGTACACCAAGATTCTTATCTTTAAAAGCTTCTGCCGAGATTTCTTTAATTCCTGAATCTTTGTGAACGATTACAACCAATTCTGTACTGTAGTATGCGTCTGTGAAGTCAATTTTTTGTAAGCGCTCTTCTGTAGGAGCGAGAGAAGAAATGATAGCATCGTATTTTTTTGCAAGAAGGCCAGGAATCATTCCCTCAAAGTCTTGGGTGACGATAGTACACTCGACATTCATTTTTTTGCACAGTGCATAAGATATATCAATATCAAAACCCTGAAGCTCGTTATTTGAGTTGACGTAACTGAATGGGGGATAGGAAGCATCACTTGCAATTTTCAGCGTTTTAGCATTGGCCAATTGGGTGAACAGTACTAAATTTGTTATGAGGGCTACAGCTAATAATTTCATTATGTTCTCCTATCAGATAAGCGAGAGAATATTAAATCATCATGTATTTTATAATCTGTAAGGTTTTCTAAGAGCAATATAAAAAATTTATTGGGATTCATTTTATTATTATTGCAAGGGTATCATTATTTAAAAAAATTATCTATTCTTATTCAAGACTAATATAGGAAAAATTGAGAAAAATTGAGAATTTAACTTTGAAAAAAGACTCTTTAAATAAAATCATTTTTTCTAAATTGTCTACATATCGAGGAACATACAAAATCAATTATTTTTGGTAGATACAGATATTTTACTCGTAAAAGAAGTCTATTGCTAATAGATGGTTTCAGAAAGATTCTTTGTATGTGGTTATGATAGGCATATACGACCATACTTCTTGTGGTGGTTGGTTTTTTATAGAAAAATTTCAATAATAGGCTTGGGCTTTAAATCTTTTTCTAATTTATAGAAAAAGGGAAAAAGGCATTTTTAGTTGAAAATAGCACTTGGATAATTTTTTTACGATGCTGTTTTAGGGGAAGGAGAGAACGAAATTCTTATTATCACTGAGTTTTCATATGTGGATAATGGTTTTTTAATTTACAGATGGAGCGGTGAGCAATACGTATCTAATTGAGTAGAATCATTAATCGAAGTTTTTTATTTTACAAATATATTGCTAATCTGAAAGAAGAGCGTTTTTGATTCCATTAATTCATCAAATAAAGTCCATCAGAAAACTTTTATCATAATTGTTGGATTATGATGGTGTTATAGTTATGAAAAGAGTTTTCTAATCAAGGTTTGTAAAAACACTTTGATTTTAGACAATTGATTCTGATTAAAGCTCCAATTTATTGAAGCTTTAATGAGGGGTTACTTTATTTTTAGTTTACACGCTTGTCTATAGGGATATATTCACGCGCAGCGTAGCCTGTGTAGAGTTGGCGTGGTCGGCTAATTTTTTGTGCAGGATCCTCAATCATTTCTTTCCATTGCGCAACCCAGCCGACACTGCGTGCTAATGCAAAAAGAACAGTAAACATTTCTGTTGGAAATCCTAGAGCTTTTAATGTAATGCCAGAATAGAAATCGACATTAGGGTAAAGTTTTTTTTCAATAAAATATTCATCATTTAGAGCAATATTTTCAAGCGTGATAGCAATATCAAGAAGTGGATCATTTTGAATGTTCAATTCTTTTAAAACCTCATGGCAGGTTTGTTGCATGATTTTTGCGCGTGGATCATAATTTTTATAGACTCGATGACCAAAACCCATAAGGCGGAAAGAATCATTTTTATCTTTTGCACGTGCAATGAATTCAGGAATTCTTTCAACAGAACCTATTTCTTGTAACATTTTTAGGCATGCTTCATTAGCTCCACCATGAGCTGGTCCCCAAAGGCATGCAACACCTGCTGCAATACATGCAAATGGATTAGCACCTGATGAACCTGCAAGACGTACAGTGGATGTCGAAGCATTTTGTTCATGATCTGCATGAAGAGTAAAGATTCTATCCATAGCTCGAGTCAGCACCGGATTAATTTTATATTCTTCACAAGGAACAGAAAAACACATACGGAGAAAATTTGCAGCGTAACTAAGATCATTACGTGGATAAACAAATGCTTGTCCAATGCTATATTTATAGGCCATAGCGGCAAGAGTTGGGACCTTTGAAATGAGACGAATAGAAGCGATCATTCTCTGTTGAGGATCTGTAATATCAATAGAGTCGTGATAGAATGCAGACATAGCTCCAAGACATGCAATCATGACGGCCATAGGATGAGAGTCGCGACGGAAACCATGGAAAAATCTTGCAAACTGTTCGTGAACCATCGTATGCTGCATAATACAGCGATCAAAATCAATTTTTTCTTGTTTTGTTGGCAGTTCACCGTAAAGCAAAAGATAGCAGCTTTCGAGAAAGTCTCCTTTTTCAGCCAATTGGTCAATAGGATAACCACGATAAAGCAAAATTCCTTCATTACCATCAATATAAGTGATTTTCGATTCACACGAAGCAGTTGAGGTAAAGCCAGGATCATAAGTAAAAGTATCTGTTTCTTTGTAGAGAGAAGCAATTTCAATAACGTCAGGACCAAGTGTACCTTTACGCACGGAGAGTTCTATTTTTTTATCATTCACAGTAATGTGCGCTTTATTCTTAGACATAAGCTATTCCTTTCAGATCCTTCTCCTTGAAAATCAAGATTCCGCTTCATCAGAGAGGGAGGGGTATAAATGAAGCTTTTTCTATTATGTGAGAGTAGATTTACTCTAAAAGTTGGTACATGCAATCTAAAAATATTTTTATTTGCAATTTTGCCAAACATGTATTTCGATTATTTGAAAAAGATGATAACTTTTAATTTGCGTTGAGGCATCTATTCTGGATCCCCAGAGTGATTAAGTATATTCTCATTGGACTAAATACATTGATTTGTATGCAATGAGCATGCGGTTGTGACAAGTTGGTCATTAATACGGTTAAGAGATTCATCGCGTCCTAATAAAACAAGGACATCAAAGACTCCCGGAGATGTTAGGCGTCCTGTGAGAGCTGCACGAAGTGGTTGAGCAATAGATCCAAATTTGAGATCTTGTGTTTGTGCATAAGATCGAAGAGTTTCATCCAAGCTTTTTACATCCCAAGAAGGGCAAGCTTTCAAAGCCAGATAAATAACTTTTAAAATAGCGAGGCCATTTTTGTCTAGGAGCGTTTGTGCTTTTTCATCAAGCTGTAATGGACGTTTTGTAAAAATGAAGGAGGCATTGTCAATGAGTTCGCACAGTGTTTTTGAACGTTCTTTCAAATTTGGTATAGCTTTTAGAAATTGAGCACGACGTTGTTCATCAAGCCTTTCCATAATTTGTAATCCACCTTCAATTTCTTTTAAAATATGAAGAGCAGCATCAAAAAGGTCTTGATTATTACTCATGCGTATATAATGTCCATTGATGGCGTCGAGCTTTTTGAGATCAAAACGTGCTGCGCCTTTGTTAATATCATCGATATCAAACCAGGAAATCATATCTTCGATTGACATAAGTTCGTCATCACCATGACTCCATCCCAGACGGACTAAATAATTGCGCAAAGCAGCAGGAAGGTATCCCATTTTTCGATAAGCAGCGACACCTAGTGCGCCATGCCGTTTTGATAATTTTGCGCCATTTTCACCATGGATAAGTGGAATATGTGCCATAACAGGAATATCCCATCCCATTGCATTGAAGATGATTGTCTGGCGGGCTGCATTTGTGAGATGGTCATCACCACGTATGATATGTGTTACACCCATATCATGATCATCAACGACGACGGCATGCATATAAGTGGGTGAACCATCGGAACGTAAGATAATAAAGTCATCCAGATCTTTATTAGGAAAGCGAACATCACCTTGAACGCGATCATGCACAATTGTTTCGCCGTCTTGTGGTGCTTTGATGCGAATAACAGGTTTTATATCTTTAGGAGCTTTCGATATATCACGCTCTCTCCAACGTCCATCATAACGCGGGGGGCGGCCTTCTGCTCGGGCATTTTCACGTATTTCAGCTAATTCTTCAGGAGAGGCATAGCAATAATAAGCTTTTCCATCTTTTACCAGTTGTTCAGCGACTTGGCGGTGGCGTTCTGCTCGTTCAAATTGCGAGATAGGATCACCATCATAGCTAAGTCCCATCCAGTGGAGACCATCTATAATAGCTTTTACAGCTGCTTCTGTTGAGCGCTCTCGATCTGTATCTTCAATTCGTAGGAGCATTTTTCCACCAGTATGTTTTGCATAAAGCCAATTAAAGAGAGCAGTACGGGCGCCTCCGATATGGAGGAATCCTGTTGGTGAAGGGGCAAAGCGGGTAATAACAGGCACGGATATCTTCCTTTAAAATTAAGATGTTATTTATAGAACTTTATGGAGAGGTTATGTTAGCATAGGTGATAGGGTGTGCAATAGCCGTATTGCAAGTAAAGTGGGGATTGGGGATTTGCGGATGTTTCATCGAGGTGAAGTTAAGGATGGTTTGTCCATAAGGAATGTATCAGAAAGAAAAAAATTACGTCTGATATTGCATGATATTTTGTCTACCTTTTATGATGTAAAGAACGACAATTGTAACAAACAAAAGATTTTTTTATTTACACCCTTAAAAAAAGCAATAACTTTTTTTGGGAGGTGGTTGATAGATTGCATAAACAAAGAAATCTCTTCTGGGCTTCTTTTTTCGTTGATTTTAGTCTTTTTTTCCATAGGCATCATTTTTTATTTTAGGTTAGAGCGAGAGCCAAGTTGGGAGCAATTGGGTGTATTGGTTGGTATTTTACTTGGAATACTCTATATTTTACGCTTTTATCGGAGAATATGGATCACCACAGGATATTTGTTTTGTATTGTCTTAGGCACTTTGGCTGCAAAAATAGAAACGTGGCGTATCTCTACACCAATGTTGAGTGGTGACATAGTTACTACGTTAACAGGAAGAATTGTTTCTATTGAAAAAAGGAAAAGAGAGCAATTTCGTTTAGTTCTAGATGTTTTAAGTACAGAAAAGCCAGTATTACATCATGAACCTCATCGTGTTCGTTTATCAGCAAGGCGTTTACCGCATGGATTGGCAATTGGAGATGGGTTATATGGGAAAGTCAAGATCCGTGCATTATCTGGGCCGGTACATCCAGGAGGTTACGACTTTAGTTTCCATAATTATTTTAAAGGAATTGGTGCGCAGGGGATCTATCTTGGAAAACCAATCAAAATATCAGTTTCGCAGCCCGATAGCATATTAGCTATAGTCTTACAGAAAATTGAAAATTTACGGACGAACATGACACAAAGAATCCGTATGACAATTGATGGGGAAAAGGGTAGCGTTGCGGCTGCACTTATAACGGGACAGCGGGGTGGTATTTCAAATGACATAAATGAAGCATTGCGGACAGCTGGATTAGCGCACATTTTATCAATATCAGGTTTGCATATGACTCTGTTAAGTGGCATAGTTTTTATGATCATCCGTAGTTTTTTAGCACTTTTTCCAGTTTTCTCATCCTATTATTCCGCTAAAAAATTCGCTGCCATTATAGCATTAATGATCACAGCTTTTTATTTGCTACTCTCTGGTATAGCTGTATCAGCACAGAGAAGTTTTGTGATGATTGCGGTTATGTTGATTGCCGTACTGTTTAATCGTTCTGCTGTAACAATGCGTAATTTTTCTATTGCGGGTTTGATAACTCTGGCTATTATGCCACACGAAATATTAGGCCCCAGCTTTCAAATGTCTTTTTCAGCAACCGCGGCTTTGATTGCATTTTTTGATTGGTGGAATGGGAGATCATTTTTTCGTAAAAGAAAAACAACATCTTCTTATGTTGGAGCTGGAGTGATTTATTTTGCGTTTTTATCGATACTTTCAATATGTGCATCTTCATTTGTAGCAGGGATTGCCAGCGGAATTTATGCTGTTTATCATTTTTCCAATATTGCATTTTTTAGCATCATAAGCAATGCTTTAGCTTTGCCGATAGTATCAATCCTCATCATACCTTTTGGATTAATTGCAGCCTTTGCAATGTGTTGGGGGCTTGAATGGTTTCCGCTTCAAATTATGGGTTTTGGTGTTGGTTTTGTGATAAAAATTGCTCATGCTGTCACATCTATTTCTCCTGATTTGAATCCTGGATTTATGCCATTATCCGCTTTGGTTTTATTCAGTATAGGTTTGGTTGGATTGATTTTTTGCAAAACATCTCTCAGGTTTTTTTTTAGTTTTTTTATTTTGGTTGGTATTTATGTTTGCTTAGTGTATTCACCTGTACAACTCATTATAGCAGAAAATATGAGGGTCGTAGGTGTTATCAGTGAAAGGAAATTATATATTGATCATTACCGTATTTCTAAATTTACGACATCTATATGGAAAAAATCATTTCGTGTGAATGAAATAATCAAGCCAACGAAATATGGCCCTTCGTTTAATGAACAGTTTGTGTGTGATAATCATGCGTGTGTATCCTTGTTAGCAAATGGGTTAAAAGTAATAGTGTTGCGTGGAGAAATAGATCAATGTGTAGAAGCAGACATCATAATTAAGACATTTTCAATGAGTGATCCAACATGCAACAAGAAGATGAAAATAATATTCACTCCCCAACAATTGTTATCACGAGGGAGTGTTATGATGACTAAAAGTGGAGAGATCATTTGGTCCTCGGTTGGGTTTTATAGACCGTGGAATAATCACAGGCAGTATTCACAAAAATCTTACAACCTATTGCATTCTCCATCCTTTCTCACGTCTAGAAAAAAATAGAATAGGAAATAATAGACACATTTTTATTGAGGCTTTGTTATTTTTTATGGGATTATCAATTGTATTAGAGCTGCTCAATTGTTCACAGTTTCTCAAAAAATAAACATTTTTTTTGAGATCTGAATAATTTATAATTTTGTAGAAACATTTTATGTGTGCATCTTATCAATAGTGAGAACTCAGCTAACAATTTTTATTGAATATGAAAAATGTCAATAAATTTTATCAAAAGATAAAATTGTTAATTATTCTATTTTATTATTATAATAATTTTTTATAACAATTAATATTTCTTCAACCAAAAGGTGACGAATAAATTATATGGCAGAGTGAGGCAAGAGGTTACTTTTTGTTATCGAATTGTAGTAAATGTCACTGCTTTGGTAAAAGGTAAAATAATTCATGAATGTTCAGCAATTAAAAAAAATGGCGGCTTTAAAAGCACTTGAATTTGTTGAAGATGATATGCGGCTTGGTATCGGATCTGGTTCGACAGTAAATGAGTTTATCCCTCTTCTTGGTGAGCGTGTTGCGAATGGTCTGCGCGTGACTTGTGTTGCAACCTCGCAGTATTCTGAACAACTCTGTCATAAATTTGGCGTGCCTATCAGCACCTTAGAAAAAATACCTGAACTAGACCTTGATATTGATGGGGCGGATGAAATTGGTCCAGAGATGACTCTTATTAAAGGAGGGGGTGGAGCATTGTTGCATGAAAAAATTGTAGCATCGGCTTCTCGTGCAATGTTTGTCATCGCGGATGAAACAAAAATGGTAAAAACGCTTGGTGCTTTTGCATTGCCGATTGAAGTTAATCCGTTTGGTATACATGCTACACGCATCGCCATTGAAAAAGCAGCTGATAATTTAGGACTTTCGGGGGAAATTACATTACGAATGAATGGCGACGATCCTTTTAAAACAGATGGTGGTCATTTCATTTTTGATGCATTTTGGGGACGCATTTTACAGCCAAAATTATTATCGGAGGCACTTCTTGCAATTCCTGGTGTTGTTGAGCATGGTCTTTTTTTGGGATTGGCTTCACGTGCAATTGTAGCGATGGCGGATAGTCAGATAAAAGTTTTAGAACCGTTTGATTTTTAGGTAAGACAGTTTACATGTCTCTAGGTCAGCGTAATATAAAGGGAAGTTTAAGGCTTTGGGTAAAATAATAAATTTGAATTGCAATTAATTATCGGGGTAATCATTAAATGGAAAAAATATTTTCTTTTCAGCGTTTTATAGGATATTTTGGTGCAGTTGCTATTATGTTTATGAATATTGGAATAGTTCATGCACAAGGTGTGAGTGCCAAGCATTTAATTTCAGCGAGAAAGGCTATCAATGCTATTCATGCCACTGATCAATTTGATAGCTTTTTACCAACTGCAGCACGTGATCTCAAAAATGAACTAATAGGCGATGATCCGAATTTGGCAACGGCTATTTCTGAGATTGTTGATAAGCAGGCACTTGCTTTGGTGAAGCGGCGCTCTGATTTAGAAAAAGAAATTGCTCAAGTATATGCAAAATATTTTACTCAAGAAGAGCTTGATGCAATCACGGCATTCTATAGTTCTGATACTGGTAAAAAATTTTTGACAGAAGTTCCGAGTATCGCACGTGATGCTTATTCCACATTTGATGCATGGCGTTCTAGTATTATGCAGGATCTTGTAAAAAATGTAAAAAAAGAGATGTCTGAAACACTTCATTTGGAAAATTCCATTACGCCTACAAAATCGAGCTCTTCAGTAAATCCCAAATAGCTTAAGTGGTATCATTTATAATATGAATGCTTCTTTATTTATTTTTTTAAGTGGCAATTTTTTCCGCCGTTTTTAATAAAAGTAAATCTTTTTAGAATGTTGCTTTATAGAAAAAAATGATACTGGAAAATAAAAAAGGATTTTCAT
Organism: Bartonella henselae str. Houston-1; assembly: GCF_000046705.1. Taxonomy (NCBI): domain Bacteria; kingdom Pseudomonadati; phylum Pseudomonadota; class Alphaproteobacteria; order Hyphomicrobiales; family Bartonellaceae; genus Bartonella; species Bartonella henselae. The sequence continues at coordinate 753,727 of NC_005956.1, forward strand.
TTAATATAAATGACAAGAGCCTCTTGTTTGAGGACATATAAGAAGGAATAGTTTGTGGGATCTTTTGACTTTGATTTGTTTGTTATTGGAAGTGGTTCTGGTGGAGTGCGTGCTGCACGCCTTGCTGGAGCACTCGGCAAGCGTGTTGCAATAGCAGAAGAGTATCGTATAGGAGGAACTTGCGTTATTCGTGGTTGCGTCCCCAAAAAACTCTATTTTTATGCATCACAATATGCACAAGAGTTTAGTAAAAGTATTGGTTTTGGATGGAAATACGCTGATCCAATTTTTAACTGGGAAAAATTGGTTGCGGCTAAAAATAAAGAAATATCAAGATTAGAAGGACTTTATCGCGAGGGGCTACAAAATAGCAATGTTCATATTTATGAAAGTCGTGCTGTTTTTGTGGATGAGCATACATTAGAACTCTCTGTGACAGGTGAACGGATAAGCGCAGAAAAAATTTTAATTGCCACGGGGGCAAAAATTGTATCAAACTCTGCCATAAAAGGGAGTGATTTATGTCTTACTTCCAATGAAATTTTTGATCTTGAAAAACTACCAAAATCAATAGTCATTGTTGGGGGAGGGTATATTGGCGTTGAATTTGCTAACATTTTTCATGGATTAGGTGTAAAAACAACGCTCCTCCATCGTGGTGATTTAATTCTTCGTAATTTTGATTATGATTTGCGTCAGTTGCTTAATGATGCAATGGTTGCAAAAGGGATTTCTATTATCTATGAAGCAACTGTTTCTCAAGTTCAGTCTACAGAGAATTGTTATAATGTTGTTTTAACAAATGGACAAACGATTTGTGCCGATCGAGTTATGTTGGCTACGGGGCGTGTGCCGAATACAACGGGTTTAGGACTTGAGCGCGCAGGCGTTAAAGTGAATGAATTTGGTGCAGTTGTTGTTGATGAAAAAATGACGACAAATGTATCTCATATTTGGGCTGTTGGTGATGTAACAGGTCATATTCAATTGACACCTGTTGCTATTCATGATGCAATGTGTTTCGTTAAGAATGCATTTGAGAATACATCCACGACACCTGATTATGATCTAATCACAACAGCGGTTTTTTCACAGCCCGAAATTGGAACGGTTGGTCTTTCAGAAGAAGATGCACTCCATCGTTATAAGCGTGTCGAGATTTATCGTACAGTTTTTCGTCCTATGCGCAATGTTCTTTCCGGGAGTCCGGAAAAAATGTTTATGAAGCTTGTTGTTGATGGTGAAAGCCGTATTGTTGTGGGAGCCCATGTTTTAGGGGAAAATGCTGGTGAGATAGCACAGCTTATTGGCATATCTCTCAAGGGAAAACTAACGAAGGATATTTTCGATAAAACTATGGCAGTGCATCCAACGATGTCAGAAGAATTGGTAACGATGTATAAACCAAGTTATGTGTATGAAAATGGGGAAAAACTGGACAATTGAACAGCAGTGTATATTGCGGTAGAGCGTAAAGCATTTTGGCGTGACGAGTTGTAAGCTTAAGCCTCTGGAGAGAATATAATGATAAAAAAATGGACGCCAGACTCCTGGAGAGCAAGGCCAGTTAAACAAGTTCCGACTTATCCTGATAAATCTGTTTTAGCAGATGTTGAACGAAAGCTAAGAAGTTATCCTCCTTTGGTTTTTGCGGGTGAGGCTCGTGATTTGAAAAATGAATTAGCAACCGTTGCAAGAGGTCAGGCTTTTTTATTGCAAGGTGGAGATTGTGCAGAAAGCTTTGCAGAGCACGAAGCTGATAATATCCGTGACTTTTTTCGTGTATTTTTGCAAATGGCGATTGTTTTAACTTTTGGCAGTTCTAAGCCAGTTGTTAAAATCGGTCGTATTGCCGGTCAGTTTGCAAAGCCACGCTCTTCAGAAATGGAAAGTAAAGAAGGTGTTGAGCTTCCTTCTTATCGAGGGGATATTATTAATGACATTGAGTTTGATATGAATTCTCGTATTCCTGATCCGCAAAGAATGTCTATGGCTTATCGTCAATCTGCTGCAACACTTAATTTATTGCGTGCTTTTTCACAAGGGGGCTATGCTAATTTAGAAAATGTTCACGCATGGATGTTGAGTTTCGTTTTTAATAGCCCACAGGGGGAACGTTATGAAATGCTAGCAGAGCGTATTTCTGAGGCGATTGATTTTATGCGTTCCATAGGAATTAGTTCCAAAACGAATTCTTCATTACGTGAAACATCTTTTTATACCAGTCACGAAGCACTTTTGCTTAGTTATGAAGAGGCTTTAACACGGATTGATTCGACTTCTGGAGATTGGTATGCAACGTCTGGCCATATGTTATGGATTGGCGATCGTACACGTCAGATTGATCATGCTCACGTTGAATATTGCCGCGGTATTAAAAATCCACTTGGATTAAAATGTGGTCCTTCCATTGAATCTGATGAGCTTTTGAGATTGATTGATATTCTAAATCCTGAAAATGAACCGGGGCGATTAACACTCATTACACGTTTTGGTTATGATAAGGTTGAGAATTATCTGCCTAAATTGATCCGCGCAGTTGAACGTGAGAAGCGTAAGGTGATATGGTCATGCGATCCAATGCATGGTAATACAGTTACTGTCAATGGCTACAAAACACGCCCCTTTGATTATGTTTTGAAAGAGGTGGAGAGTTTTTTTTCAGTGCATTATGGAGAGGGAACTTATCCAGGGGGCATTCATATTGAAATGACTGGTCGTGATGTAACTGAATGTACAGGTGGTGCACGTGCTATTTCTGTAGAAGATTTATCTGATCGTTATCATACGCAGTGTGATCCACGATTAAATGCAGATCAAGCGTTGGAATTAGCTTTTCTTGTAGCTGAACTCCTGAAGAAAAATCGTGATACGGAACCATTAGTGTTTGCCGCAAACGGTTAGATAGAAAATGGCATAACATTTTTATGTAGATTTTTATAAGAGCAGAGTTTTTTTGAAAAAGGAATGTTTTCAATAAGTAAAACAGAGTTGTGGTTACCAAACGGATGAAATGGTACAAAGGCTTATGAAAAATGATTTTCGGGTAGCAGTTGCCCAATTAAATCCTATAGTTGGTGATATTGAGGGAAACTTTTCTCTTGCCGTAATGGCGCATCAAAAGGCTAAAGAAGAAGGTGCTAACCTTGTATTATTCACTGAGCTTTTTATAAGTGCTTATCCACCGGAAGATCTCGTTTTGAAACCTGCTTTTACTAAAGCATGTGAAGATGCTGTTAAAAAATTAGCAAAGCTAACAAAAGGAGGGCCAGGAATAGTCATTGGTCTTCCTTTAAGGCATAGTGATAACATTTACAATGGCGTTGTGCTTCTTGATGAAGGACGGATAGTTACCGAAAGCTTAAAATTTGATCTACCTAATTATGCTGAATTTGACGAAAAGCGTGTATTTTCTTCTGGTCCACGCCCTGAGCCTATTGTCTATCATGGGTTAAAACTAGGAATAGTGATTTGTGAAGATATTTGGAATGATTTCTCTCTGTGTGCAGAACTTGCCAATAAAGGAGCTGAGATTATTCTCGTCCTTAATGGATCTCCTTACCATCGTAATAAAATACTAAAAAGGATAGAAGTTGTTCGTGCGCAAGCTCTTCAATCCGGTCTGTCAATTGTTTATGCTAATCAAGTTGGTGGTCAAGATGAGCTGGTTTTTGATGGAGGCTCTTTTGCGTTGAATGGACAAGGCAAAATGGTGTTTCAAATGAAACATTTTGAAAATCATATTGCTTTGAGTCATTGGCAAAAAAAAACGGCTGGATGGCAATGTGTTTCTGGTCCAAATGAAACTCTTCTCAATGGGTTAGCTGCTGATTATCAAGCTTGTGTTTTGGGTTTGAGAGATTACGTCAATAAAAACCGCTTTCAGAATGTTATTCTTGGTCTTTCAGGAGGAATTGATTCAGCTCTGTGTACGACAATGGCGGTTGATGCTCTTGGCGCTGAGAAGGTCCGCACTGTAATGATGCCTTATCATTATACTTCACAAGAATCATTAAAAGATGCTAAAGAATGTGCACATCTTTTAGGATGTCGTTATGAAATAATACCGATTGTTCAACCTGTTGAAGTTTTTTTGAAGACGATGGCACCTGTTTTTTTAGGGTTGCCATCTGATGTAACAGAAGAGAATCTTCAAAGTCGTGTACGCGGCGTTATCTTGATGGCGCTTTCGAATAAATTTGGCTCAATGGTGGTAACAACAGGCAATAAATCGGAAATGGCTGTGGGATATGCAACACTTTATGGTGATATGAATGGAGGTTTTAATCCTCTTAAAGATGTTTATAAAACGCAGGTTTATGCATTAGCTCAGTGGCGCAATCAAAATCACTTGCAAAATTTGAAGGGACCAGAGGGAGTTGTAATTCCCCCCAATATTATAGCAAAAGCACCCTCCGCAGAGCTTCGAGAAAATCAAAAAGATGAAGATTCCCTTCCACCTTATCCTATTCTGGATGATATTTTGCAATCTCTTATAGAAGATGACATGAGTGTTTGTGATATTATTAAACGTGGGTATTTACGAGAAACAGTTGAGAAAATTGAACATCTTATTTATGGTGCCGAATACAAAAGGCGACAATCCGCCCCTGGCGTAAAAATCAGTTACAAGAACTTTGGACGCGATCGCCGTTATCCCATTGTCAATCGTTTTCGCAATAATAAAAATTGAGCATTTTTATGATAAAAGTTCGTTTTGCACCTTCTCCAACAGGTTATATTCACATTGGCAATATCCGTATTGCCTTGTTCAACTGGCTTTATGCGCAAGCGCATAATGGAACATTTATTTTGCGCTATGATAATACGGATGTTGAACGTTCTAAACAGGAATATATTGATGCTATTGCTGTTGATCTTGAATGGCTTGGTATTCAACCAGATGAGATTTATTATCAATCTAAGAGATTTAATCGATATGATGAAGTTGCAGAAATTCTCAAACAACGTGGTCTTCTTTATCCCTGTTATGAGACAGCAGAAGAATTAGATCGACGTCGCAAAATCCAGCTTTCACGCAAATTGCCTCCTGTCTATGACCGCGCTGCATTGAAATTGACACCAGAAAAGAAAAGAGAATTTGAAACACAAGGTCGTAAACCGCATTGGCGTTTTCTTCTTCCTAATTTTGAAAATGATCCTTTACAAAAAAAGCGAACAGAAGTTTGCTGGAACGATGCAGTAAAGGGAAAGCAGACAATAGATTTGGCTTCTCTTTCAGATCCTGTTCTCATTCGTGAAGATGGAAGCTACCTTTATACACTGCCTTCTGTGGTTGATGATATAGATATGGCTATTACGCATATTATTCGTGGGGATGATCATATTACAAATACAGGTGCGCAGATTGCTCTTTTTGAAGCCCTCAATGCCAAATTACCAACTTTTGGTCATATCAATTTATTGACTACGCTTTTAGGAAAAGGGCTCTCAAAACGAAACAATGATCTTTCTATCCACTCTCTACGGGCAGATGGATTTGAATCTATAGCTGTTCAGTGTCTTGCTGTTTTGATTGGAACATCACAAAATGTTCATCCTTATCCTAATCAAGCAGTTCTTTTAGAGCATTTCAATCTGCAAGATACGTCAAGATCGGTTGCAAAATTTGATATTGCTGATCTTCTTACTTTGAATAGTCATTTTGTCCATGAGTTAACCTATGAAGAAGTTAAAAAGCGTCTTGAAAATCTTTCTATTAATGGAGAAAAGGTGGAGTGTTTTTGGAACGCAATAAGAAGCAATATTAATAAAGTGAATGATGCTGTTTTGTGGTGGAAAATGCTTCATGATGAACAGAACTTTGATACAGTGGCACTTGAGGATCGCGCATTCGTTCGTCAGTCACTTAATTTATTGCCCGAAGGTACATTGAATGAGGAAAGTTGGAAAGTTTGGACGGTGGCATTAAAAGAAAAAACAGGTCGTAGAGGAAAAGCTTTATTTATGCCCTTACGTCAGGCACTTACTGGAATGGATCATGGACCTGAAATGGGAAAAATTTTACAGCTCTTAGGGCGTGAAAAAGTAATAGAAAGACTGATTATACAAGGGGAATAAAAACGAATACCCCTTATTGTATTGGTTTGAGGGTTTTGTAGGTGATTTTCTCTATTCAAAGAAGCAAATTTCTATTTTAAGTGCGGATTTTTATGAGCATAAATGCCGGTATATCATCACCAAATCCAGAGGGAGTATGATTTTTATTTTTTCGAGAATGACATTTTTGAAGGAGATTGACTTTATTATTCGTGGCTTTCATATAACCAACTTTATCATCTTTCAAGGACTTTTGGGTATGAACAGAACGCTCTTTTTGAGCAGTTTTCTTTGACGATGTTGGAGATTTTCTCTTTAAAATGATATCATCTTTTTGATCAGTGGTTGTTAAAGTAGAGAGATCTCCAGTAAGCCATTCAATTTTTTCGTTGCTTATTTCTTCAATGGCATTTATATATTTTTGATCAGTTTTTGTGACAATCGTAAAAGCTTTTCCGCTACGATTTGCACGTCCTGTACGACCAATTCTATGAATGTAGTCTTCAGCGTGTGTAGGAACATCATAATTGAAGACATGGCTTACGGCTGGAATATCAAGTCCTCGTGCAGCCACATCAGAGGCGACAAGAAGTGTGATTTTGTTGTCTTTAAAGTCAGCCAATGTACTCATACGAGAATATTGGTCCATATCGCCATGAAGTGCCCCTACACTAAAATTATGTCTAATGAGCGATCTCAAAAGTTCAGAGATATCTCTCTTTCGGTTACAAAAAATAATAGCATTTTTAAGTTTATCACCTTCATTGTGGATAAGTTCTCGCAAAACAGCTCTTTTATCCCATGCCTTATTTCCAGATTTGACGAGCCGTTGTGTAATTGTGCTAGCTGTCGAGGATGCTTTTGTAACTTCAACAGTCACAGGAGAATGTAAAAATTGCTTTGTTAGTTTTGTGATTTCTGGCGCCATTGTTGCGGAGAAGAACAAAGTTTGACGCGTAAAGGGGGTTAGCTTACAGATGCGTTCAATCTCAGGAATAAAACCCATATCCAACATACGATCAGCTTCATCAATAACAAGAATTTCAACACCCATTAAGAGCAATTTACCGCGTTCGAAATGGTCAAGAAGACGTCCTGGTGTTGCTATAAGAACATCAACTCCCCTTTCAAGTTTACGATCTTGCTGTTCAAAAGACACGCCACCGATGAGCAGAGCAACATTTAAACGATGATTTATTCCGTATTTATCGAAATTTTCTTCAACTTGGGCTGCAAGTTCCCGTGTTGGTTCTAGTATGAGAGTACGGGGCATACGCGCTCTTGCACGGCCTTTTTCAAGGAGAGTTAGCATAGGCAAAACGAAAGAGGCTGTTTTTCCAGTTCCTGTTTGGGCTATTCCTAAAACGTCTCTTCTCTGTAGTACATGTGGAATTGTACCACTCTGAATAGGTGTTGGAACAGTGTATCCAACTGACTTTACTGCCTTGATAACCTTTGCAGAAAGACCTAAATCATCAAAATTATTTAAAGGTGGTGTCATTTTTCTATCAATTGCTCTGCGATTTTAACTTCGCTTTTCAAATTCTTAGTAAATTAAGTATCCTACATTATAGAGAGGGGTAAGATGCCTTCATAAAAAAGTCAACTATAACGGACATACACGCATAGAGAGCATAATACAATAATTAATAGAGGAATTGTTCTGATAAAATACGTTCATCCCATGAATGGTTAGAGTCAAAAAGGATTGAGACTGTTACTTCTTTTGCCGTTGAAATAGTAACTGAATAGACAGATTTAACTTCAACATTATCGGCTGCTGCATTTACAGGACGTTTGTCAGATTCGAGCATATCAAAGCGTACTATTGCCGTGTTAGGAAGCAATGCTCCATGCCAGCGACGAGGACGAAAAGGACTAACGGGAGTAAGCGCCATAAGGGGAGCCATGAGAGGCAAAATAGGTCCTTGCGCTGATAAATTATATGCGGTAGATCCTGCTGGTGTGGCAACGAGGATACCATCGCAACTTAATTGTTCCATACGCACGTTGTTATCAATGCTGATACGAATTTTTGCTGCCTGGTAAGATTGACGAAAGAGAGATACTTCATTGATGGCGAGTGCTTCAATAGTTCCTTGACACTCAGCTTTTGCAATCATACGCAGGGGATGAATCTCCTTTTTATGTGCGACAGCAATGCGATTTGGCAATTTTTCTTCATGAAATTCATTCATAAGAAATCCTACAGCGCCTTGATTCATGCCATAAATAGGTTTTCCAGTGTTCATAACATTGTGTACTGTTTGTAACATTGTTCCATCGCCACCAATTGCAACAACGACATCAGTTTCTTCCAAAGAATAGTGACCGTAAACGGAAATTAATTTATTGGTCGCTTTAATAGCGTTCTCAGTTTCCGCAGAAATAAAATGAAAGCGGCTTGGTAATTGAGTCATTAAAAGTTATCCTGATATTTGCAATTTATTTTGTAGCTTACTTTTTGAGAGTTTTGAAGTTGTAATAAAAGCTGTTTTTATAAAAAGAAGAGAATTTTGTATAAAAGGGAAGCTATTTGAAGAGAAAAGATTATTGCAGAAAAGAGGAAGAAGACTGCGCAGTTTGCATAAAACATAAACAAGTATTTTTATCAGAATGATAATTCATCATTGAAGCAGAGAGTATGATCAGTTAAAAGGCTAAAAATGATTTTAGTAGCCAGTGATAAGCACCCGTAGCTCAGTTGGATAGAGCGCTGCCCTCCGAAGGCAGAGGTCACAGATTCGAATTCTGTCGGGTGCACCAAGCTTTTTCATTTCATTTTTTATCATTTTTGTAATGGGTCTTGATTTTTGATAATAGATTGTTTTTATTTTAAAAAGATAGAGCTTATTGCTTTTTCTAAAGCCATTATGGTTAATTGTTTTGATTATTAAAATCTAGAAAGTGGGGGGCTTAATGAAAAAAATTGCTGTAATTTTTGTTATTTTTATAGAGACATTACATTCTGTATGAATAAAAATGCTTTTTAATTTATGAGATAAAACTGCTCTTTTAGTTATTTTAGGAAGCAGATTGGAATTCAGGAATTTTGTTTTCAATATCTTTCTTTATTATGAGCATGATGAGGGTATTCTTATAATATTGCATTGAAAATTTCATAAAAATTATTCGTGAATTGATATGCATACATATCTTAATATTTTTACTTTTCGTGAAATTATAGAAAGAAAAATGTACGAATATCGTTATTGAGCAGATTTAAAGGATGGGCAGAATTGGTTCATCTAAGCAATTTTAATTGTCGCATAAGTGTTAAAGAGCAAAGTTACTTTTTTGTTTGATAAATAAATGAGCAGCAGTATTAAGTCTATAAATGAGCGAGAAGGAAAATTATGACTATTGTACTAAATCCGGGCAAAGTAACACTTAGCCAACTTGAAGCTGTTTACTGGAATGGTGAAGTAAGCAAACTTCATCATGATACGCATTTTGCTATCAAGAAGGGAGCAGAACGCATTGCAAAAATTGCTGCTGGAAGTGAGCCAGTTTACGGTATCAATACCGGTTTTGGTAAATTGGCGTCGATTAAAATCGATGCAGACAATGTGGTTGTTTTACAAAGAAATCTTATTTTATCACATTGTTGTGGTGTAGGGGTGCCTTTAGCAGAAAATATTGTGCGTTTAATGATGACTTTAAAGCTCATTTCGTTAGGGCGAGGGGCTTCAGGTGTTCGTCTAGAATTGGTGCAATTGCTAGAAAATATGCTTGCAAATGGGGTTATTCCTGTCATCCCTGAAAAGGGGTCTGTTGGTGCATCAGGTGATCTTGCACCACTTGCTCATATGGCCGCTGTTATGATGGGAGAGGGAGAAGCGTTTTTTCAGAATATTCGTATGAGTGGGATTGCCGCTTTAGAGAAAGCAGGATTGTGTCCTATTACTTTAGAGGCAAAAGAAGGTTTGGCTCTTATTAACGGCACTCAAACATCAACAGCACTTGCTCTTGCAGGTCTTTTTCGAGGTTATCGGGCATTATGTGGTGGACTTCTTGCAGGAGCATTGACAACCGATGCTCTTATGGGATCAACAGCACCATTTCATCCTGATATCCATATTTTACGGGGCCATTATGGACAGATTGTGGTATCGGAAACATTAGAAAAGCTCGTAAAGGATTCAGGAATTCGCGCTGCACATTTGCGTGATGATGACCGTGTACAGGATCCTTACTGTATACGTTGTCAACCACAAGTTATGGGTGCATGTTTTGATCTTCTTATAGCCGCAGCAAAAACACTGATTATTGAAGCAAATGCAGTCACAGATAATCCATTGATTTTAAGTGACGATACAGTTGTATCGGGTGGAAACTTTCATGCTGAACCTGTAGCATTTGCTGCTGATCAGATCGCTCTTGCATTATGTGAAATAGGATCAATTTCTCAAAGGCGCATTGCTCTTATGGTGGATCCAGCGGTTTCTTATGGGCTTCCAGCTTTTTTAGCCAAAAATGCAGGTCTTAATTCGGGTTTTATGATTGCTGAAGTAACAGCAGCAGCTTTAATGTCTGAAAATAAACAAATGGCGCATCCTGCTTCGGTTGATTCAACTCCAACTTCAGCAAATCAGGAAGATCATGTTTCAATGGCTTGCCATGGTGCTCGTCGATTGTTAGCAATGAGTGAAAATCTTTTTACTATTATTGGTATTGAAACGCTTGTTGCAGCACAAGGAATTGAATATCGGGCTCCTTTAAAAACAAGCTCCTTATTGCAATCTGTTATGGAATATCTCCGCAAAAATATTGATACTTTGAAGGGAGATCGTTATCTGGCATCAGATCTCCATAAAGCGCATATCCTTGTGAGTGAAGGGCGTTTATTATCCGTTTTATCAGAAACAATTTTTCCACAATTAAAACCAAAATAATATTTATTTTGAGGCAAGCAGGAAGGAGAGGCATTTAATTTTTGGATTTGCTCATACAACATGTGTGGAATTAATGATATTTTGCATACTTAAATGAATGTATATTCATTTAAGTGGTGATATATGTTGGGTATTTGTGTTCAGTTATCTTCCTAATATTATATTTCATGGTGATATGATTTATAAGCACTAGTTTATGAAAGCTAATATTTGGAAGACTGCTTTCCCAAGAGTTTTTACGAACCTTTTTAGCCTACTTGATAGAAAGCTACAAATTATAGATTTTCATCCTGTATTTCTTTACCCTTACAAAATTATATTATGTGTATTCCATTAATTAAAGAGAATAGTTTTATTATCTATTATTCTTGTTTTGTAGATACTTGATGAGTTTCGTATTATTTATTTGTAGTTTAAAAAATCAAAATAGAGGGAAATACATGTTTATGAACAGCATATTACGTATTTTAATGGCAGTTATTTTTTGTTTTTCACAAATTGTAGAGGTTAATGCAAATCTTTGGAGATGTCGTTCTCAAGAGAGTACTTTTATGATCATGGTTGCACAAGAGAAAGATATTCTTGTTCAGGCGACAAATAGAGTGTTCATTGGTATTTCAAGTCAAAATGCTAGAGAAAATGATAGATCTATTATCAAACAAAAGGCTGAAAAGGTTATTTTTACTGCAATAGCTATTTTCCTTGGAACACTTGCACTTAAGATGGTTGGAGTTTTTAAGAGATGGGTAGGGACTAGGTTTTCTCAAGCCTTTGAAGATTGGAGAGATTCACTTTATTACTGATTAAGCTATTGCATTGGTGTTCGAAGTTGTTTTATACGATACCGTGTATAGTTTTTTATTGTTATGAGTTAAAAAATAAGAGAGAGTTTGCTTAAATTTTAGTGTACTTATGCTCAACTAGTACGTTACGAATTTTTGAATTTCTGTTTCAGTACACAAAAAAGAAGTATGGGAATGAATATTGCATGAAAGCTAATATTTTTTTGCAAAAAATAGAGAATATGAAATGAATTAAATAACGATTATAAAAAATTTTATTACCACTTTCATCTAAATAAAATGATACAAAGTTGTAGGCTATAAAAAGCTAAATAATTCACAATAAAAGTATTTTCATTGCCTAGGACAAAATGTCTAATTGGCCGATATTCGATGATTTTTAAATATATTCGTGAAAGAAACATAAGGCTTTATTTATCATAGAGCTGGTGTTGAAGTGTGGATTTTATCAAAATTTCAGTGAATAAGGGAAAAAATGGTAACAAATGAACTGAAACGAGGTATGAGCAAGCGCCAGGTTATCTTTTTAGCCCTTGGTTCTGCTATTGGGACGGGTCTTTTTTATGGATCTGCACAAGCCATCAAGCTTGCTGGTCCAAGTGTTTTGATTGCTTATTGTATTGCTGGTTTAGCTGTTTTTATGGTTATGCGGGCTTTAGGTGAGATGATTATTCATAATCCACTACCCGGCTCTTTTGCTCGTTATGCTGCAAATTATATATCACCGTTGGCTGGTTTTTTAACAGGATGGACATATGTTTTTGAGATGATTCTTGTTGGTTTGGCTGATATCACAGCTTTTGCGACCTATATGGCATTTTGGTATCCTGATGTTGCGCCTTGGATATGGGCTCTTAGCATTACATTAATCATTACCGGTATTAATTTGGCAGCAGTAGAAGTATATGGTGAGCTAGAGTTTTGGCTGTCTTCCATCAAAATTATTGCTATCATTGCTATCATTATTTTAGGAATAGCGATTATCTTCTGTGGGTTGGGTACAAGTACAATTTCCTCTGCAGTTAGTGTTGATAATTTATGGAAAAATGGTGGTATTTTTCCCAATGGTTGGTTTGGTTTTTTTGCTTGCTTTAGTGTTGTTATCTTTGCTTTTGGTGGCATAGAAATCATCGGGATGGCGGTGATGGAAGTGCAAAATCCTCATCAAACGATTTCAAAGGCTATTAATTCTACTCCGATTCGGATTTTACTCTTTTATATTATGACTTTAACCATTTTGATGGCACTTTATCCTTGGAATGCAATTGGCCTTATGGAGAGTCCTTTCGTTTCAATTTTTGAAAGTCTTGGAATTTCATCAGCAGCTAATATTCTGAATGTTGTTGTTGTTACAGCTGCCATTTCAGCAATGAATAGTGGAATGTATGGTGCTGGTCGCATGATATATGGGTTATCGCAAGAAAGTTATGCTTTGAAGAAGTTTCAATATTTATCAAAAAACGGTATACCCATTTTTGTTATTTTACTGATTTTCATCATCTTTCTTCTTGGCGTTATTCTGAATTACTTTTATCATGATCGGCTTTTTTTTCTCATTGCAGCAATGGCAACATTTGCAACAGTTTTTGTTTGGGTGATGATATTACTTTCACAAATTTTTATGCGACTTAAAATGTCTAAAGAGATGCAATGTAGTTTAAAATTTCCAATTCCATTTTGGCCAATAGGATCAATTTTTTCTATCTTATTCATGGTTTTTATTTTTATTCTGCTATGGTTTTTCGATGATACGCGCCCCATTTTAATCGTAGGTGCTAGTTGGATTTCTTGGCTTATTATTTGCTTTTATGCACTTAAACTTTTTAATTTTTGGAAAAAAAAGCAATACCAGAGTATGAATAAGGATTAAGCCAAGAAAAAAGGTTAGTGATTGTGTTAGAAAAAACCTTAATAATGTTCAGCCAAGATTAGGAACAATCTGCTAATCCCCATTTTATTTGGAAGATATATCTATTATGTCATTGGCTGATGATGGCTGCTTAATCATATTGCGTCTATCTGTTTGAGTAATTTCTGAAACAGGAAGACAGCCTAATTGGGGGAGCGCATAAAAGATATAAAAAGATATAAGGTGAAAAACAATTCCCATCTTTACCGTCATTTTTAATTCTATTTTACGACTTTCAAAAGCATTCACGGCAATGCCTTTTAAATAATGGAGTTTACGCATTACTTCACGCTTTTTTTATAGGGTTCTTTTTAGGGGGGGCACATCTTTCATGTAAAACAAAACGCTATTGGAGTGGCAATTCACATGTCTTTTTAAAGAAACATCTCTTAGTGCACCCAAAAACCCATTTCGCAATGACGCCCTTAGATAGTATAATGGTAAATCCATTGAGCACTACTATCTTTACGCTTAATGAAGCAGCAAGCAGGCATCATCATACTATTTTCTAGCTCAAAATGTTGCTATAGTCCTTTCATTGAGATGATTCATGAGAGGGATTTTTATTCCTTGCCTTTGACAGTTTTTCTCCACACAACAATCGGGCTTGTGATGCGTAAGCGAATGGTTTTTATTGATTCAACATGCATAAATTTGAAATGAGAGAATCTTATAATATTCAGGTCTCTCATTCAATATGCAAAGAAATAAATTATCTTTATAAATCAAGTTATTAATATCTTATAAAGCAATGATATTGATAAAATCGACAAGTAATTCTCGATAATCAGCCAGGTTATAAATTTGTCTTCCTAATTTCTACTATACCAGTGCAGGATAAGAGCTTTTATCAGATTTCAGGGTTTTGTAAAAAGTGGATGGTCTTTCTTCATCTATATTGATGAAACTATTGTTTCATAGGGAAAGCGCACTGAAATATTTATTATCAATATTATTTTCATTTTGAAATAAATTTACAAAGATGCAGCATTTTTATTATAACTATATTGAACTTATTGATTTATTTTTTATTTTATTTTTAACATTATTTATTAAATAGATTATTATTTTTAACTTAAAAAATCAAATTTTTAAAAACAATTTTTTAGATGTTGATATTTTTTAAATTAGATAATAAAATATAAATTGTATATTATAATGAATTTATAAAATAAATATTTTTAATTTTTAAGTTTAATTTTTTATATTTAAAAATGTTAATAGATATGTTTAATTTATTCGTTATGTATATTTATATATATTTTAATATGTAAAATTATATTGATAGCAACCGGAAATGAGGTTTTTAATAAACGATTTTAGGATGAATTTGATTATTGTAAGTTTGCTGACTTTGAATAAGGAGGGAAAAGAGTGAAACAATGCAAAATTTTACAAAAACTAGCAAATACGAAATGGCAATAAATGTATAATGGTTTTTTCTATAGCTATCACATTCATTATTCCAGAGGAGATAAAGAATAAATCGCCTCTTTTAGGGTGCTTATAGTTGCCTGAATGTTGCTTTGCTGGACGGTTTTGTAACAGCATTTAGGGTAAAAGATATAAGCGAACAAATCTTACTACAGTTATTAGAAAAGCAAGGTATGGACGTTCTGATATTTCATATTGGGGATGCGATTGTGTGCATGCTTTTAAAAGCGGTGAATATAGGAGTGATCATTTTTATTTTTAAGAGGCTTCTGTTGGAATTTAATTTTTTAGGCGATGGCAATTTTTTAGGAATGCTTAATGAAACATAAAATGTAGGGGAATTTTGTGATGTTTTTTCTCTCGTTAGGTCAGAAGTGGGTCTTAAGAATTCTTTTTTCCATCCTTGTATTATTTGACTTGTTTCATGGCGTAATGGTTTATGGTCGGTCTTTTTCTGTTTTATCCCCACATTCTCCAACGGAGAATTTTTCTCGCGGATATTCAGAGAAGCAGCAATTGGAAAGCATTGAGAATTTACGTGCTTTAACGCCTAAAGGCATGACAAGGCCTTTTGAAGGAAAGCCGAGAGCACTTTGGGGGAGTGGGTACTGCTTTCCAATTCATGATATTATTGTTGATGGGGTTTATCATCTCAAGAAGAGTTCTATAGCAGCTGTAACAGGTCCTTATGTTGGAAGATGTATAGGTCTTTCTGATATCCAGTTTTTAATCAAGCAGTTAACCAAGATTTATTTGGATCAAGGCTATATCACGGCGCGTTTTTATATCCCAGATCAGGATATCAAAAGCAGCAAGGCGCTCAAACTTGTTGTGGTTGAGGGCAAGCTTTCGGATATTTATTACAATGGTTTACCAGCTTCTTCTCATAATTATGTTGTCTGGAGTGCTTTTCCGGGTTTGGAAGAGCATATTCTGAATATGCGCGATATTGAACAGGGGCTTGATCAAATCAACAGGCTTTTTTCGGGGCACGCTCAAAGCGAACTTCTCCCGGGTCGTGAAGATGGTAGCACCATTGTGAATATTAACAATCGGCCTAGTAAAGCTTTCAAGGTTGGTGTTTCTCATGACAATATGGGACAATCCTCCACGGGTTATGCGCGTTATAAAGCGGGCTTAACGTTAGAAAATATTTTAGGTTTCAATGATGCGTGGAATTTTAGCTATCAACGCAGTCAATCAGATTATTGGGGTGGGAGCACACAAGAGGGCCATAGCAATAACATTTCAGCGAGTGTGAGCATTCCCTATGGTTATTGGAGCTTTGGTTTAAATGGCTATGCTTATAATTATCAAAGTATTCTTCCTGGCAATTTTACCGATATTGAGACGACGGGGGATTCGAGTGAATTACATGCCAGTACAAGCAGGGTTTTTCATCGTGATAGTGTTTCCCTGACAATTTTGAATGTGGGTCTTTCCTATAAAAGGAGCAACAACTACCTTCTTGGCAATAAGATAGAGGTTGGGAGCCGTCAATATAGTGTAGCTAATTTTGGCATTTTGCATACTCGCCAGATGTTTGGGGGCACATGGAGCTTTGATGTGAGTTATTTGCAAGGACTTCCTTTATTTCAATCTGTAAAGAAACATGTTCCAGGAGCGGGGGATGCGGAGCCTCAATTTGCAAAATTTACCGGCACACTCAGCGTTATGACACCCTTTAAGGTTGGTGAGTGGAATTTTCTATTGAGCAATCTTTTGAGTGGTCAATATTCACCGCATAATTTATTGGGTGCAGAGCAGATTTCGTTGGGAGGTGCTTCCAATGTTCGAGGCACGCGCGAGAGTTTGATTTTTGGCAATAACGGTTTTTTTATCCGTAATGAGCTGTTTCTGCGCACCATTTGGTGGAGCAATAACGCGACGCTCAAAAAGGTTTTTGGTGAACTTCGCCCCTTTGTTGGTTTGGACTATGGTCGTGTTTTTTCGCAAGCTTTGTATGGTTTGACGGGTGAACAGCTTGCTGGTTGGACAGCAGGTGTCAAGCTTTCAGGGGGGATGGTTTCTCTTGATGCTAGTTATTCCAGTATTTTCTGGAGCACGATTAAGCACAAGAAGTCAGGCACGTTTTTAATGACATTAACAATGGATCTTTAAGGATAGTGATGGCGAGTACAAGCATGAGATATGAGAAGAGAGACCAAAGAGCGACTTTATTAGGTGTTTTAGTCTCTAGTACGATGCTCAAGAAGGTTTTATTTTGGGGGCTTGGTTTTTCTTGTTTGTTAGCACCTTCAGCGTTACAGGCGCAAATTTCTGTTGATGCGAAGGCGAATTCTGCCCATCGTCCAGATATTGTGGCAGCCCCCAATGGGGTTCCTTCCATTGATATTGTTACCCCCAACAGCAGCGGTTTATCGCACAATAAATATGATGATTTTAATATTGGCCATGTAGGTGTGATTTGGAACAATCATGCGCAAGAAGTGGGACAATCGCAATTGGGGGGCATTATACCTGGCAATCCACATTTGCGTTTTTCTGGTTCAGCGAAGGTTATTTTAAATGAAGTAACAAGCGGAAAACGCAGTGCGTTGAATGGTCCAGGAGAAGTTTTTGGAAAACAAGCCGATGTGATTATAGCCAACCCCAATGGCATAAGCTGTGATGGTTGTGGGTTTATCAATACGCCCCATGCGACATTAACCACCGGTGTTCCAGAAATTGATGTTTCTGGTTTTTTGAAAGGTTTTGTGGTGAAAGGTGGGGAGATCACTTTTGGTGCAAGGGGTGCGAATTTTTTTTCAGGCAAAGGGGTGGTTGATGTTGTCGATATTGTTTCACGCACTGTGCATTTTGAAGGTCCTGTTGCGGGCAGGGAAATTGGAGTTGCGGCTGGTACGGGAAATTTTGATTATGCTTCTCGCCAAATGAAGGCACTTACCGATATTACTGGTAAGCCGGAATATGCGATAGATGGTTCTGCTTTGGGGGCTCTCCAGGCGGATCAGATTAAACTTGTTGCGACAGAAAAAGGTGTTGGGGTTCGCATGCGCCATGATATGGCGGCCAATGCGGGGCAGTTACATCTTTCTGCGGATGGAAAAATCTCACTACAGAATGCCTTTGGTCATAGGGGTGTTGTTCTGAAATCAAAAAGCCAGAGTGTGTTGGCAAAACACATTGCATCCAAAAAGCATATTGAGATTGCGGCAAAAAAAGATGTGACGTTAGAAACCATTGGGGCAGATGGTCATTTTATAGCAGAGGCACAAGAAGGGCTTTTAACCATTGCCGGGCAAGCGACCTCTGGAGGCAATATGCAGCTGTCTTCGCGCGAAGCCATCAAAGTCTCTGGGCTAGGGGCAGGGGCTGATATAGCGTTTGCAACGGGCGGTGATCTGACCATTGGTGGCACTATTTTGTCTGGGGGCAATTTAAAAGCACATGCTGGTGGTGATATCAGGGCGCATCTTTTAGCCGGTGGGGTTGATATGGCAGCAACGGGGGCTGCTGGGAAGCTTGTTTTGGGCAGCCATGGGGGTGTTGATCTCCAAAGTGTGGGAGGTGCGATAGCTGCGGAAAGCATTTATGGAGCGGGAGAGATCACTCTGGTTTCTCATAACGGGGTTTCGGTTTCTCAATTTCTTCAATCTCATGATAATGTTGCTATTCATACCCAACCGGATGCTGGAGTTCATTTTGGACAACTGATTGCTTATGGAAGGGCAGATATTGATGGTGGAGCGGTTGATTTTTCTTCTCTGATGACGGGTGAAGATGCTGTTTTAAAGGTCAGGAACCTTGAGGCTGGCACACTGATGACAGGGGGAGATTTTGTCCAATCGAGTGTTTTTGGCAAACTTATTTTGCATGAGAAGGGCTCGCTTTCGATTAGGGCACAAAGGGGGATAAAGGTTGGACATATTATCAGTGGTGAAAATATTGCCCTTTTTGCTGGCAACGACATTTATTATGATCAGATTATCGGCTATGGCAGCACAACACTGACATCGGGATCTGGAGGGATTAGTGTTGAGAATGTGCTGTCTGCCATGGGGGATGTGAGGTTGACAGCAAACACTCTCGATTTAAGCAAGAATTGTTCTCATATTTACACGCCTCAAACGCTGTATTTAAAGGGGGATCATATTGATGTTTCGGGGAGCGAATTGACTTATGGCGGTTTAGACTTTCAAAGCACCAATGCCCTTGATATTCAGCATGCACGGTTGCAATCTGTGACAGATAAGGGGGGGAGTGGAGATATTATTTTTAGAGCTCCAGGGATTATGACGGATAAGGAAACATCGGTTTTAGCGGCACGAGATTTTACCATCAAAACAGGGAAGCTTCACAATAGTGGTCAATTGGCAGCGGGGCAGAATTTAGCCTTCAGCGTGACAGGTGATGCGACCAACAGCAAAACGGGTTTAATCTATGTGAAGGGCAATGGTGCGCTCAAAGTTGATGGGGCTTTGTTGAATGATTTGGGTGCCATTGTGGCAGAGGGTGATTTATCTTTCACCAATTTGGGGGGCACAGGAAAGAGCCTTTCTCTTGTCAACAAAGCAGGTTTGATTCAGGCAGGTGGAAACTTAAGCATCCAAACCAAAACATTGCAAAATGAAGCCGATAGCATACCGGAAATGAAGGAAAAAAAGGAATATAGCGATCTTTCATTTCAAAGACCAGACAATTACGATTTGCTCTACAAAGAAGGTTTATTGAACAAAATAACATCCAATCGCTGGAGCAAAGGGTACATTGATACCCCTTTTCTTGAGCACAGAGAATTTATTTTGGAAAAAGAGCTTTGGGATAGCAAAGAAAAAACCTATGGCAAAATAACCTTGAACAGTGGAATAGTCTACAAAGCATTTACGTGGCAAATCGCAGCTGAAAATGGCAAAGATCGCACACAGACGTATATATGGAATGATCAGTCTTATATGACAGAGAAGACTGTCACGCAGGCGTTTTCTTATAAACCGGCGGTTCAGGGGATGATTCAGTCTACGGGTGATCTTATTATTCACGCTGATAACATTGAGAATCATTATAGCATCATGAGAGCTGGGGGCAATGCGGATATCTATGCGAGTGTGCTGACCAATGTAGGGGCAACAGCTTATAAAAACACCTATCTAAGCTGTAAGGCAGGTACGGATAATTGTTATGCCTATAATTCCGATGGCAGCCGTGATGTTTCTTTAGATATAGCCAATGGCACGTTTCGTCAGACTGGCTCAGAAGTTCTCGATACGGTTTCTGGTCTTGTTCAAGCGGGTGGCACTTTAAATCTAGTGGTCAATACCCTCAACAATACGGCAGCCGAAGGTTCCATTACAGGGGGAGCGCATTTTGGAGCAAAAGCGATTGGAGGTAATCCACTGGATATACTGAATGGTTTGACCGGGGCGGGGTCTTTGTTTAGCCAGAAAGTAGATATCAATGGTGCAGGAGAGCTTTCTGAGGGGAGCGCTTTGCCTTTGTCAAAACCTCAATTGGATAGTGTTGGTGACATCTTGCCCAAACAAAATTTCCTTTATAAAACTCGGGCGGAATTCCTTGATGTTGGTAAATTTTATGGATCAGCCTATTTCTTGAACAGAATTGGCTACAATCCTGATAGGGAGATTTTTTTCTTAGGGGATGCTTATTTTGAAAAGCAATTGGTTGAAGAGCAATTGCGTGATCTGGTTGGTCAAGGTTTAGGCAAAGGAGGGGTCTTAATTCCTGGTAAGGATGCTGTTGAACAAATGAAAACCTTGCTAGATGTAGGGGCAGACTATGTAAAAGCCAACAATCTTCCCTTTGGAGAAGCTTTGAGCGAACAAAAATTGGCTTCTCTCGAAACACCCATGGTGATTTATGTGCGCCAAAGCGTAAAGGGCATGGATGTTTATGCTCCCGTTCTTTACATCCCCGAAAAAGACAGAGCTTCCTTTGTTTTTGCAAGTGCTTTAATCATGGGTGAGAATGTCAATATCACTGCTAAAAATATCACCAATTCAGGGCGGATAAATGCCACACATCACTTGCAGATGAAGAGCAGCCAACTTCTAGGTCAAGGGGGGCATTTTGTTGCTGGTAATGATGCTGTTTTGCTTGCGGATAACAATATTTGTTTTGAATCAGGACGGACGAGTGTTGAAGGCGTGGAGACAGTATTAAACACTCATGCGCTTTCTGTTGGTGGCAATGCGGCTGTTATAGCCAAGCAAGATGTCATAGCCTCCGGGGTGCGGATTACAACAGGAAGAGCATTGGTATTGTCAGCAGTGGAGGGCATTTTGTCTATAGTATCTGCTGCTAATACAAACTCTATGGGACAAAATATCTTCGTCATACAGCATCAATCGGAAGTACACTCTGGTGGCTCTATAACGTTTTCAGCAGCTAAAGATTTGAATGTTGCAGGCTCTCGTGTTCAAGCCCACGATAATCTTTATTTAAAAACCGAGAGAAACGTTTCTATAGATGCAACGTACAATAGCATCAATCATTATACTCATGGTCAAACATCACGCTTCATGTTGCATAAATGCTCTCATTTAAGTGCTGGAAAAGGCATGGCTATCACATCGGGGCGCGATATTCGTGTTTCTGCTTCCGATATGGAAGCAAAGGGTAATATTGCTCTTGGTGCACAAGGGGCAATAAATGTAATAGCAAAAGCTGATAAAGTGGAATACCATTTGCAGAGTAAAGGCACTCAAATCGACAGGCATGTATCAGTTTCTGTTGGGGCATCTATTAAGGGCGAAGGGGATTTCATTGCTTTTGCAGGACAGGATGGAAAGCCGCATAACCTTAGCATACTTGGTAGCTCCATTACCGTTGATGGTAAGGTGGGGATGAAAGCCAGCAACGATATCCTGATCACCAATATAGAAAATAGTTTACGAATTAAGATATCAGGCCACACAAAGGGTGGTTTTTTTGGTAGTGATAAATCAGTTCATAACAATATTGAAGTTAGCGACGTTATGGGTTCAAACATATCTGGGGGCGAAGGGGTTGCTCTTGAATCTGGAAAAAATATACAAATTGTTGAATCAACCCTCCTTGCTAATATAGCACATGAAACAAAAGATCAGGTAAAAGCAAATATTTTTCTTAAATCTGGTGATAATATTATCATAAAAGGAGCCGAAGAGAAGTTTAATCAACAACAACAGTGGATAAAAAAAGCATTTTTAAATAAAAAACGCTCACATAAATCTGATGTGCATAAAACACCCATCTCGTCCACTTTTGAGGCAGAGGGTGACATTGTAATTGAATCACAAGGTAATATAGTGATTTCAGGCTCTCAACTATTCACTAAAAAAGGCGTGAGTGTGATAGGAGAGAGTGTTTCTATTGATGGTATGAGCGAACATCATAACAGCCATTCACAAGAGCATGAGTCTGGTTTTGGTGTAGGCTCAACTTCTAATTTCATGTTTATCGGGGGAAAAGAATCCAAAACAAAAAGCGATGAAATAATTGAATATAAAGGATCTTCTCTGAATGCTGATGGCAATATAAAAATCGCTGCTAAAAAATCCAATGTACATGTAATGGGCTCTGACCTTACAGCACGTGAGGAACTGCACCTTTCAGCTTCCCATAATGTCAATGTTAAAGATGGCCGTAATAATCATTCATCGAATTCTCAAGAAAAACGTTTCGGTCTTGCCATTCAGTTGACTAAAAAACACAACGACCCTACTTTGGGTATTGTCTACGCAAAAGACAAGAAGAATCAAGGAGAAAATTCCACGGTTCAGTCCCATCTCATGGGGGGAAGAGATGTGCAGATCAGTGCGGATCATGATGTGCGTGTGCAAGCGGCAGATGTTTTAGCAGAGCATGATGTGAACATTCATGCTGGTCATGATGTAAAAATCTCAGAAAGTCATGATGTCTCCAAGGCAGATGAAATGCATCAAAAGTCTTTTGCAAATGTTAAAACTTCTTTTGATGTTGGCACGGTAGAGAACGTGAATGATGCAACAAAATGCTTCACAAATGGGGATAGAAAACATAAAGTTAGCAACAGCATTGTTGCTGAAAAGAAAACTTATGATCTCGATAACAAAGGTAAAGATTCTTACAATGGGGTAAAGGGTGGAGCAACAAAAGATGCCCTTCTTCAAGGTGCCGATGTTTCCACTAGCATTACAGCCGTCTTTAATTCTAAGAAGGCAGAGGCCTCTTCTCACACCTCCACCGCAGTAACAGATACCATAAAAGCAGGGCGTGCTGTGAACATGCAAGCGGATAAAGGAAGTATCTATGGTATTGGAGCTGATATCATCGCTGGCAGTAATCCAGTTTACCAACTCAGTAATAATGAACAGAGCGAGAATATCACCTTAAAAGCGGGTCAAGATATCAAGCTTGAAAGTGCGCAAAACACAAAAAAAACACAAAGAAACTCGCAAAATAGTTCGGTGAGTGTTGGTTACAACTTTAGTTCCAATGACTCAGGGTGGATAGGAAATGCTTCTGTTAGGAAAGGAAAAGGTTCCAGTGATGAGGTAAAGCAGAAGAACAGCCATGTTGTGAGTACAAGCGATGTTCAGATCAGCAGTGGGGCAAACACCGCACTAGAAGGTGCTGTGATTTCTGGAAAACATGCCAAAATGGATGTAGGCAGTGATCTCACCATTGCCAGCCGCAGTGATAGGGAACAAATTTCTAGCAAGCAGCAATCCCTTTCTATCGGTTATAATGGTGAAGAAAAGACTGATGCAGCTACAAACAATATGTCTTTCCAAAAGAATAAATCCTCTAGCGATTATAAGAGCGTTGTAGAACAATCAGGCATCAAAGCCGATGAGCAAGGCTTTGAGATCACTGTAAAAGACAAAACAACGCTGACCGATGGCATCATTGAAAGTAGTGCCTTGGCAGAGAAAAACAGCTTGACTACAGGAACCATCACCACGAGTGATATTGTCAACAATGCTAAAGCTCAAGCCAGCAGCCAGGGTTTAAGCCTTGCTACGGGTGGCCCAATGTATCAGGGCAAATACGGTCTTGCGAAAAACATCGCTAAAAATGTTTTGGATCACGCAAAAGAGCAGGATTCAGCGGAAGGGCAAACCAAAGCTGCTATCAGCAATGGCACCATCATCCTGACAGATGAGGTTGGGCAAAAGGCGTTGACAGGACAAGATGTGGAACAAACCATCGCTTCTCTTAATCGTGATACTGCCACAGCCCATCATGCTGTATCAAAAATAGATATAGAAAAGTTGGAACGTATAGTCCATGAAAACCGTGAAATGGCAACACAATTACTGGAAGAGGGGTTTAAGTATAGTGATGAAGCCTATAAAACTATGTTTATCAAAGAACATCCCATCGCTGTGGTGGAGCGTGATGAAAAGGGCAATATTATTTATCTCAAAGATGAAAATGGAAATCTTATAAGAGACAGCCGTGGACAAAAAATTCCGAAATCTCATTCTTTAACGGCTGAGGAGAAGGAACATTTGCAAGCTGGTTCTGATGGCAAGGTGCATGTGTCGTTCAATGGTATCTTTACACCCCCAGAGGAAGCTGCTGTTTATGCCGAGCAACATGCTGTTAATAAAAATGAACCGCTTTATTTTGTGGTGTTTCCACAAGCCGATACGGCTCTCTCAGAACTTCTGGTAGCGGGGTATCAGAAGTTACTGGAAAATAACTTTTGGGGTTTGACCAATTCAACACAAGAAGCAAAAGATCTGATGTCTCGCTATGGTAATACAGGATTGCATATTGATGCGCATAGTCGTGGCAGTATGACAGGCTTTAATGCGCTGAATTCTTTTAAACAACAAGGTGTCCATGGGGTAGCCAAAAACACAAATATCAAATTTTTTGGTCCAGCGGCTAATGCTTCAGCTACAGCTGGTCTGTTAGGTTATGCGAGTGATGGCAAACAAACTACTATTGAGTTGGAAAACCATGCAGATGATTTTGTTGGTATTATGATTGGTGGCAATCCTGCTACTTTTTATAAGAGACCCCCTGGTAGCAATGCTTGGAAAGAAGCATGGAAAATGTTTTTGAGTTATCCCAATGTTCATGCTTGTTATGGACATGCGGATCTAGCATGTCAAAACGATTATGGGCTACCTCACAGTATACAAATTCCTTCAAGTAAATCATGGAGTAAAAAATGAAACAAATTTTAAAACTATTAAGCGGGTTCGTTTTGTTAAGCATGGTTGGATGTAACTTAGGTAAACCTCCTCCAGGGTACATCGCTATGTGGGAGAAAAATAGTGTTACTGATTTTACTGAGGTAGGAAAAGCCTTGTTAGAATGTGGCATGCCAACCCCTTATGATGTCGATCCAGAAAACCAAAAGCTAAGTCCTAATGATATGGTCTCCATTGATGCTTGCATGGTTCAAGCAGGTTTTCGTTATAAAGGGAGAAGTAATTGGTGTTATACTTTTAAAGAAGACAATCTTCCAAATTGTCGTCCTGGCGTTGTCTTCCCACAGCGCAGTGTCAAAAAGCGCTTGAACAGCCCTTTTTGTAAAAAGTACAAAAATAGCCGTAAATGCCAACCTTAAATTTTTCTGTTTGTGGAAACTACAATCCCCACATTCATATGTTCCCATGCCTGTGTGGGATTGTTCTCTTCATCCACCATCTCAATATTGTTCACCGTTGTTTTAAACAGCGGTGGCAGAAAATATCAACAGGCTTTCAAGCCATTTCATTAAAAAGAAATCCATTCAAAGAGGGGAAAAATGAAAAAAATCTTGAAACTATTAAGCTGTATAGTTGTCTTAACTATAGCTGGATGTCTTAATCAACCACCTCCATCTACTTTAGCATTGTGGGAAAAACCAGGTGCCGATAAAGTGATGACCCAACAAGCCTTGACAAAATGTGGTTGGAAACCAGTCTATTTTCCCCCTGAAGATATGGATTCACGTATGAGTGAGTTTGCATGAATTTATGAATGCATAAGCAAAGCAGGATATCGGTATAAGTTGCAGGCTTCCAATGGAATTTACGTTTCATAAGCACCTCGGAGCAACTCATTTTTAGCCAATCTCATGATAGCGGGATATCTCAGCAGTTTATGGATAATGAAACCTTTTTTGTGACGAATGCAACAAAAAAAGAACGCGTTTTGAGAATGAAAGAAAACATCAGAAAATGAAAAAACTTTAAAAAAGCAGTCATCATCGACGCATGAATCCTTAAAGAAATAATTAGCTAAAACACACTAACAGGAAAGGAAGCCAAAAAATAGTTCCTTTAACCACAATACAGTTGACGCTGAGTAGGATATAAACCGGCAGTGGTATCATGAATATGGTCTAAACTGTATAGATATTCTCGTTTGTTATTGTTTATTAAAACTTATTCGATATAAAAATACTTTTACTAAATCACGATGATTTGTCATCAGTAAAATTGATTTTAGTGAGATATTTTACTTTGATGACCTTTTAAGTTTAGAATGGTGAATAATTCCCATTTTATCTTATGTTTCTCTCTGAATATTCATAGTTTTAGGTAAGTAATTTTTACCTTAATAATCTTTTACCTTGTAATCTATTTAGAATAATATCTTCATTTTTGGATAAGGCAAAATTGCAATTTTAAAGAAGAATCTTCTGAAACCCTTTGACCAATGGTGAAGCATCTATGATAGCGCGTTAGGAAGCCTTTTTTGATTCAAGGTTTTGTTTATTGATCGGAATTTTTATTTTAAGTATTGATAGTTTTGATATCAGAATTAAAATAGATACATCAGTTGCTGTATATTAGTAACAATTTATCTAGGTTTTTTGTGGCTGTAAAAGAGAGGCTTGGTAGCCGATTTCTCATGCATTTTATCTTTTTGTAGTTTTATATAAAAACAATTTATATATTTTCTTTTTTTGTGTTTTTCGTTATGATTTCAACAGTGTTTAGGAGCACAATTTTATAAAGGGTTGCAGGTATAAATTATGGTTTTTATTTTTCATTCTCGCTTTACATAAAATACAAAACGAATTATACTTGCTATAGTTAGTTAGATAAGAAGTGATTTATTCCTGTTTATTTTATACTTATTGTTCTTTAAGTTGTATTTTGTTTTTGCTGAGAAAAAGAAAATTTGAAGAAGAAGGGTGGTCAGATTGTTCAAAAATTGCTTATATTCGTGGGTTTTTACAGCAGCTATTTTTTCTTTTTTATCAAACATAGATGTTGAGGCGCGTTCTCGTTCATCTGTGTCACTTTCGTGTGATGAGAGCAAATTACCTTATAAATGCAGTGATGGTGCAAAACATACAATTAGTGATAAAGTATATCAGCTTGTTAAATCCTCTAAGGAAGAAAATGGACAAGACATTTCTCTTACATCATCTGCTGTCATAGTGGCACAGCAGTCAAATACAATTATTCAAGCAAATCGTGTGCAAATCAGTGGTATTGAGGGTGTAGAAGATACTTATGGTGTCATTGCATCGCAAGGGGGAAAAGTTGTTTTGAGCGATTCAACTTTGAAGGATGTCTCAACAGGTCTTAGAGCTGAGAGTGGAACGATTGAGGTAAATCGTGGATTGGTTAAAGCTACTCAGGTAGGTATTTATGCAGAGAAGCAGGGAACATCTGTACTTTTAACGAATGCAGAAATTAAAGTGGAAAGTCAGGATATCGGTCAAAAAGCAGCCCTTTTCAGTGGTAACGATGCGGTTATTAAGATGAAGGGCGGATCAATTGATGTTACGGATGCAGCAGCTCTTTATTTAGGGGTAAGGGGGAGTGCAACTTTAGATGGCGTTACCATTACTTCAAAAAGCCAGCAAGAGATGGATAAAGAAAATGCAAATAAAGAAGATGGTGTTGCTTATGCAGTTTTAAATGTGAATCAGCATGGTGCTATTTCTTTAAAGAATACCAATGTTATTGCTACCGGTGTTCGTGCTTTGTGGATTGGATTAGATGCTAATGCACAATCAAGTATGGGCCAGGAAGCGAATATTTCAGTTTCTCGGGTGAATATTGAAGATTCAAAAATTATAGTATCAGGTAACAAACATGGTATGCACTTTGATATGGACAAAGAAGACAATGAATACCAAAAGGGTTTTGTCTTTTTGAAGAAAACGACTTTTGAAGTTCCAGATGGTACGGCTATTCATAGCTATAAGAGTAGTGGTTATATTGGTGTAACAGAAGGCACAAAAATCTCCGGTGATTTATTATTAACAGCTGAGAAGGAGTCTTCTGTGGCAATTTTGGTGGATTCTTCTTCCCTTACAGGGGGCACCCGCGTTGCTGATGATTCTATTGCTGAGCTGTATTTGACAGGAGGATCAAAATGGGTTTTGACAAAAAGTAAAGAAATAAATCAACAAGTCTCGAACCTCGTTTCATCCATTTCATTTGTAAAACTTTCTGATAGTTCTCTTATCTTCGAAACTCCAACTCTTCAAGAATATCAGACACTTTATATTGGAAAGGGAGGGGAAGAAGTTTATAGTGCGCAGGGTAATGCACATATTTACCTTAATACGCATCTCAATGGTGATGGATTATTGAATAATCAAAAAACTGACCGCCTTTTGATTGATGGTGATGTAGCTGGAAAAACGACAGTTCATGTGCAATTTATTGCAGGAAATCAGGCTGAGGCATTGGGCAATGGAAATGCTAAAAGCATTTCCATTGTTCAAGTTTCTGGAAAAGCAGCAGAAGATTCTTTTCAGTTGAGTAGTGCTTATATTGTTTTGGAAGGCTTGCCTTATCAATATTATCTCCATGCATATGGTCCAAGTTCTTCTCTTGGAAAAGCAAAAATTTCTCAAAGGTTAGTTAAAGGGGATGGGGACTTTTGGGATTTTCGCCTTGAAAGTAAATATGTTCAGCTTACTCCCAATATATCCATAGTACCTGATTCTCAACTAATGGTGAGGAATGTTGTTCCACAAGTTCCAACTTATCTTTTTTTACCAAATGCTTTGTTTCATGTTGGATTGATGGATATCGAAAGTCAAAACAAGCAGTTAAAAGTTATGCGATCTGTTTCCAGTAAACTTTTAAAAGTCGAAGGAAGTCCTGTTTTATCTGTCCATGGTTATAGCGGAAACTATCGTTATGTCTCAGATCTTTCTAAACTTGAATATGGTTATGGAGGTGACCTTGGTTATAAGGCTCTAGAGGTAGATATTTTGCTCAAAACAATTGAGGGGACACACAGTACAACGTCTTTTGGGATTATGGCAACCTACGGGAGACTTTCTTTGCGACCTCAGGATGTTGAAAACAGTCAAAAAAGTATATTTCATAAATGGTTAGTGACAGCATATGGTAGTTTGGAAAGTAACGCTGGTTTTTATGTAGATGGTCTTTTATCCTATGGTTTGTTTGAAGGTGATGTTCTCACTTTTGTACGGGGCAAGACAGCAACATTAAAAGGAAATCCTCTGAACGTTTCGTTGTCTGCTGGTAAAGCATTTACAACAGGGGATGAAGGTTTTATTTTTGATCCACAGATTCAGCTTATTTATCAACATCTTCAGTTTCATAAAGCACACGATATTGACAGATTTGATGTTGAGATGGGAAAATTGGATCAATGGGCAATGCGTATTGGTGGGCGTCTGACTAAGATGCTTGCGGCATTTGAAAAGGATCGTATCGTTTCTTTTTATGGCAAGCTTCATGTTTCTCATGGTTTTAGAGGGAAACAATCTGTGTATTTTAAAGATGCCTTTCAGTTGAGTGCTTTTGGTTCTTCCCTAGAAGCTGGAGTGGGTGTTTATTCGCAGTTGTCTTCAAAGCTTATATTGCACAGTGATCTGATGTATCAGCATAAGCTTACCAAAGCTGGTTTTAGCGGAATTCATTTTTCTGGTGGATTGCGTTATCGTTTTTAAAATGAGCTTGGAAAAAAGTTAAATCTAAGCAAATCTATTATGAGAGCATGTGCGGGGAGAGTTCTTAAATGATTTATAGATCACTTGGTTTACAAAAGCTCTTCAGATGGGTTTTGTGCTCTATAACAACACCAGCAAGCGATTTTTCGTATCCCTCCATCTTGATTTCGTCGTATAGCATAACAATAATACTGATGAAGAAATACATACCACTGCATATTGTGTATAATACAAACAACATACCCATAGGGTGCTACAAAATCGATGAGCCAACATATATTTTCCTTTCTTCCAATCGGCATTTGGCAAAAGTTCTCCCGTTTCAAGCATAGATTGATGATTTTTTCATCTAAAAAAGCCCATGTAGTGGCCATAGAAATACGTACCAACCGCTTTGGCTTAACCGTACAAGAGGCAAAAAACCCGCTTTCCGGTACTTATATTGGACGGTTTTTTTTTGCAAAGCAAACTTACTCAAGAGCAATATGATGCTGCGCAACAGTATCTCCAGAGAAGAAACAACTACTCATGTGCAAAGGGATTGCCTAGTGCTGTTTATGATGAAATGCCCTCATCTTCTGATGAAGTTGCAAGAGAGAAGTGGGTTGCGTTTGCAACGGAACAGTTTTTGAACATGCAAGAGGTTATAAAAGAAGCACACTGTCTTTATAGACAGCATAATCTTTATGCTGCATTATAATATCTTGTTGTGGAAGATCAGTCATTATCATATCTCATTGATTCTTTACGTATTATTCTAAATGCTCTTGGTGAATATTGGCGTCATAGGAATATAAGATTTTTTGATAATGAATGAAAATCAGTTATGCAAGGGATACAACCACCACATTTGAAACCACGCTTAAAATCAGCTCCGCGTATTCAACAAATCCTTTGGTGTGATTTTCCAAAAGATACTCAATTACCAGAGTTTGGAAACAACGTTTAAAGGATGTCTATTTACATTAGACATGGCGCTGTGAATAAAGCAGTGATCGCTCTCTTTTTGTAAAGGGATCAGGTGCGAAGGGGTCACTTGCTGCTTCTTTCGCTTTTTTAGAAGACGGCTCTCTATCCTATCTTGTGAATTCATTATGTGCCGTTCTTGATGTTCTCCAGAAGCATTTTTCACAAAAGCGTATACAATGTATAAGTTTCAAGCGTCATCTTTAATGCCAATTGTAACAGCTTTTCCAAAAATATGGAGAGTGAACTCAAAGCCTCTAATTTTTTTATGCTGAATACTCTTTGTGAAGATTTTGGTTATTATAAAATATTGATACAAAACAAGAAAAATATAAGATACAGTATAGATTTTTGTGTTGATAATATCGTTTTTAGACAACATGGAGAGTTGGAATTTGACTAACATCTGTTTCATGCTCGGCATGCCAAGCGTCATAGGCTGCTTGCATACGTAACCAAACAGCGGCTCCATCTCCAAATAATTTGCCTAAACGCGCGGAAACAGAAGGGGAAATTGGCTTTTTCGCTCTTAAGATCGCATAAAGATGTTGTCTTGATATACCAAGCATCTGTGCAATTTCTAATTTTGTTTTGCCAGTTGCTGGAATGATTTCTGCTAATAGATCGCCTGGATGAGAAGGACAGCGGTTTTTATTGTGTTGAACTGGAATATCATTCATGATTTTATCCTTAGTGGTATTGTTCAAGGTCAACCCGATAAGCGTTACATGAGTCAAATTCAAATGTAATGCACCATGGTCCATTTATATGTACGGTGTAACGGATGGGATGGAAGCCTATCAAAGCATGAAAATTAAATCCTGGAAGGTTCATTTCTTCTGGTTTTTCCGCAACATTTAAACGATCAAGACGAACAATGATCCGCTTAAAAAGCTTTTTATCAGTTTTGGATGAACTTCCTGTTTCATATAATTCGGCTAATGCTTTGCTTTTAAACGTCTTAATCATATAATATGCTATCTAATATAGGAAGCTCTATATGTCAATAAACAGTTTACATAAAATCAATATTTGCTATTTTCTTATTGACACTGTGTAGCAAACCGTATTTAATAATATTACTGTAGTTGGTCGCATTGTATCTGAATATGGCGTTGTGGAGTTTAAAAACCCCGGATTTACGGGGCTTTTTGTTATTGGGAGAAAGTATTTTATGACAGCAGAAAATACAGAGATGACTTTGCACCCAAAAAAATTGCCACCCAATGCAGGAAAAGGGCGGGTAAAAGGCGTACCCAATAAAACAACGAGCCTTTTGAAAGAGTCAGTCATTGAAGCTGCTAAACGAGCAGGCAGTAAATATGGTAAAGAAGGATTAATCTCTTATCTGGAAAAACAGGCACTTAAATGCCCCGCCGCTTATTTAGCGTTGCTTGGTAAGGTGTTGCCATTGCAAGTGACAGGGGAGGATGGCGGGGCGATTAAGATGATAGGGCGCGTGGAAATCGCGCCTTTGGGTCATGACAACACGACAGATTAAGATTGTCCCAAAGCTTATAGCGATTTTTACAGGTAAGGCGGCGGTGCGTGCTGCTTGGGGAGGACGAGGGTCTGGAAAGACAAGATCCTTTGCTTTGATGGCGGCTTTAAAAGGCTATCAATTTGGCATGGGAGGAATATCAGGCACTATCCTTTGCGCACGTCAGTTTCAAAATTCTCTCGCAGAGAGTTCTTTAGAGGAGATTAAACGGGCCATTGAAGGTCATGACTTTTTAAAGGACTACTATAAGGTTGGAGAATCTTCGATTAAGTCGATTGATGGTCGTATTGCTTTTCAGTTTTCGGGACTAGATCGTAATATAGCCAGTATCAAATCCATGGGGCGCATTTTGCTCTGTTGGGTTGATGAGGCAGAGCCTGTGACAGAGACAGCTTGGCAAACGCTTATACCGACTTTACGTGAAGAAGGTGAGGGGTGGAGAGCAGAGTTATGGGTAACGTGGAACCCCTTACGAGATAATGCACCGGTTGAAAGGCGGTTTCGCTTTTCAAACAATGAAGCCATTAAGCGTGTAGAGATCAACTGGTCAGACAATCCGAAATTTCCCAAGATCTTGAATGAAGCGCGGCTTGATGATCTGAAGAATCGTCCAGAGACCTATAAACATATATGGGAGGGGGCTTATCTTACCGCTATTCAAGGCGCTTACTATCAAAAGGAAATGTTAGCAGCCGAGCAGGAGGGACGGATAGGGCGTGTTGCACGTGATCCTTTAATGCAGATGCGTGCCTTTTGGGATATTGGGGGCACGGGTGCCAAGGCAGATGCGACGGCGATATGGATAGCGCAATTTGTTGGCAGAGAGATCCGTGTTTTGGATTATTACGAAGCACAAGGGCAGCCGTTATCCGAGCATATAGGCTGGTTACGTCGCAATGGCTATGAGAAGGCATTGATGGTTCTTCCCCATGATGGCGCAACAAAGGACCGTGTACATAATGTGAGTTTTGAGAGTGCGTTAAATGATGCGGGCTTTGAAACGCAAGTGATCCCTCATCAAGGGGCTGGTGCTGTCAAGATGCGGATCGAGGCGGTGCGGCGTATTTTACCCTCTGTTTGGTTTCATGAAGAGACGACCGTATTATGCATAAAAAACTAATAAAGTCAATAGCTTGTATTTAATTATTTTATATGGATCCACTTAAGAATCCATCCTTTTATGCATGATTCATTTGACCATTTTTTATATAAGATTGGCATGTATGAATAGCCCATAAAAAGCAAATAAAGCCGATAGAATTTTTTCAAAAGGTTTTTAGGCTATTTATCGACAGCCCATGATCGAGTTCCAAATCAGCAAAGTAGTGAAATTTGCTATTCGTTTGACGGGTTAATCAAGACAAATGCGGTGTGTATTTTTTAATATCAGAATGAGTATTTTGAAGCATTTTACAGATAGGTTTTGAAGGTTTCTCAAACCTCCAAAATACCTTCAAAATATACTATGAGTTGTATTTGCAGATTGCATTTTAATATAGGTTGTTTATTTAAAAATTAACTTATTGAAATATAATGACTTTTATTTTTTGATTGAAAAAAATATATAAAGGGGGATAAAGGGAATCCTCAAAACTCATAGATGAGGCGTACTTTGAAGGTTCACTCTATGAATAAGGGGACATGATTTAGCAAATTTATCCTTTATATTTATGGGAATATTGAGGTATTAAGCATTAACGAGCTAAACAGTTTTGGTTAGGGGTCTTTTATATGAATGTGGGGGAGAAACTTTCAGCAATTTAAATAAAGCAGTTTTTGGGTATCACTTTTCTTTGGTTACGGCATGTGCTTTTGTTAAAAGCGTCATAGGGTCGTGGCTGTTTTGAGTGGTATTGTTAGAGGTTCATGAAGTTCTTTTAAACAATGCTTCATGAATGGTGCAAAGCGGGGGCAATTTGTATTGTTATTCATCTTTTTACGCCAAAGTTCTCTTTTGAGAATTTTTCTTGCCATTTTAGTGTTATTTGACTTGTTTCATGGCGTAATGGTTTATGGTCGGTCTTTTTCTGTTTTATCCCCACATTCTCCAACGGAGAATTTTTCTCGCGGATATTCAGAGAAGCAGCAATTGGAAAGCATTGAGAATTTACGTGCTTTAACGCCTAAAGGCATGACAAGGCCTTTTGAAGGAAAGCCGAGAGCACTTTGGGGGAGTGGGTACTGCTTTCCAATTCATGATATTATTGTTGATGGGGTTTATCATCTCAAGAAGAGTTCTATAGCAGCTGTAACAGGTCCTTATGTTGGAAGATGTATAGGTCTTTCTGATATCCAGTTTTTAATCAAGCAGTTAACCCAGATTTATTTGGATCAAGGCTATATCACGGCGCGTTTTTATATCCCAGATCAGGATATCAAAAGCAGCAAGGCGCTCAAACTTGTTGTGGTTGAGGGCAAGCTTTCGGATATTTATTACAATGGTTTACCAGCTTCTTCTCATAATTATGTTGTCTGGAGTGCTTTTCCGGGTTTGGAAGGGCATATTCTGAATATGCGCGATATTGAACAGGGGCTTGATCAAATCAACAGGCTTTTTTCGGGGCACGCTCAAAGCGAACTTCTCCCGGGTCGTGAAGATGGTAGCACCATTGTGAATATTAACAATCGGCCTAGTAAAGCTTTCAAGGTTGGTGTTTCTCATGACAATATGGGACAATCCTCCACGGGTTATGCGCGTTATAAAGCGGGCTTAACGTTAGAAAATATTTTAGGTTTCAATGATGCGTGGAATTTTAGCTATCAACGCAGTCAATCAGATTATTGGGGTGGGAGCACACAAGAGGGCCATAGCAATAACATTTCAGCGAGTGTGAGCATTCCCTATGGTTATTGGAGCTTTGGTTTAAATGGCTATGCTTATAATTATCAAAGTATTCTTCCTGGCAATTTTACCGATATTGAGACGACGGGGGATTCGAGTGAATTACATGCCAGTACAAGCAGGGTTTTTCATCGTGATAGTGTTTCCCTGACAATTTTGAATGTGGGTCTTTCCTATAAAAGGAGCAACAACTACCTTCTTGGCAATAAGATAGAGGTTGGGAGCCGTCAATATAGTGTAGCTAATTTTGGCATTTTGCATACTCGCCAGATGTTTGGGGGCACATGGAGCTTTGATGTGAGTTATTTGCAAGGACTTCCTTTATTTCAATCTGTAAAGAAACATGTTCCAGGAGCGGGGGATGCGGAGCCTCAATTTGCAAAATTTACCGGCACACTCAGCGTTATGACACCCTTTAAGGTTGGTGAGTGGAATTTTCTATTGAGCAATCTTTTGAGTGGTCAATATTCACCGCATAATTTATTGGGTGCAGAGCAGATTTCGTTGGGAGGTGCTTCCAATGTTCGAGGCATGCGCGAGAGTTTGATTTTTGGCAATAACGGTTTTTTTATCCGTAATGAGCTGTTTCTGCGCACCATTTGGTGGAGCAATAACGCGACGCTCAAAAAGGTTTTTGGTGAACTTCGCCCCTTTGTTGGTTTGGACTATGGTCGTGTTTTTCCGCAAGCTTTGTATGGTTTTACGCATGAACAGCTTGCTGGTTGGACAGCAGGTGTCAAGCTTTCAGGGGGGATGGTTTCTCTTGATGCTAGTTATTCCAGTATTTTCTGGAGCACGATTAAGCACAAGAAGTCAGGCACGTTTTTAATGACATTAACAATGGATCTTTAAGGATAGTGATGGCGAATACAAGCATGAGATATGAGAAGAGAGACCAAAGAGCGACTTTATTAGGTGTTTTAGTCTCTAGTACGATGCTCAAGAAGGTTTTATTTTGGGGGCTTGGTTTTTCTTGTTTGTTAGCACCTTCAGCGTTACAGGCGCAAATTTCTGTTGATGCGAAGGCGAATTCTGCCCATCGTCCAGATATTGTGGCAGCCCCCAATGGGGTTCCTTCCATTGATATTGTTACCCCCAACAGCAGCGGTTTATCGCACAATAAATATGATGATTTTAATATTGGCCATGTAGGTGTGATTTGGAACAATCATGCGCAAGAAGTGGGACAATCGCAATTGGGGGGCATTATACCTGGCAATCCACATTTGCGTTTTTCTGGTTCAGCGAAGGTTATTTTAAATGAAGTAACAAGCGGAAAACGCAGTGCGTTGAATGGCCCAGGAGAAGTTTTTGGAAAACAAGCCGATGTGATTATAGCCAACCCCAATGGCATAAGCTGTGATGGTTGTGGGTTTATCAATACGCCCCATGCGACATTAACCACCGGTGTTCCAGAAATTGATGTTTCTGGTTTTTTGAAAGGTTTTGTGGTGAAAGGTGGGGAGATCACTTTTGGTGCAAGGGGTGCGAATTTTTTTTCAGGCAAAGGGGTGGTTGATGTTGTCGATATTGTTTCACGCACTGTGCATTTTGAAGGTCCTGTTGCGGGCAGGGAAATTGGAGTTGCGGCTGGTACGGGAAATTTTGATTATGCTTCTCGCCAAATGAAGGCACTTACCGATATTACTGGTAAGCCGGAATATGCGATAGATGGTTCTGCTTTGGGGGCTCTCCAGGCGGATCAGATTAAACTTGTTGCGACAGAAAAAGGTGTTGGGGTTCGCATGCGCCATGATATGGCGGCCAATGCGGGGCAGTTACATCTTTCTGCGGATGGAAAAATCTCACTACAGAATGCCTTTGGTCATAGGGGTGTTGTTCTGAAATCAAAAAGCCAGAGTGTGTTGGCAAAACACATTGCATCCAAAAAGCATATTGAGATTGCGGCAAAAAAAAATGTGACGTTAGAAACCATTGGGGCAGATGGTCATTTTATAGCAGAGGCACAAGAAGGGCTTTTAACCATTGCCGGGCAAGCGACCTCTGGAGGCAATATGCAGCTGTCTTCGCGCGAAGCCATCAAAGTCTCTGGGCTAGGGGCAGGGGCTGATATAGCGTTTGCAACGGGCGGTGATCTGACCATTGGTGGCACTATTTTGTCTGGGGGCAATTTAAAAGCACATGCTGGTGGTGATATCAGGGCGCATCTTTTAGCCGGTGGGGTTGATATGGCAGCAACGGGGGCTGCTGGGAAGCTTGTTTTGGGCAGCCATGGGGGTGTTGATCTCCAAAGTGTGGGAGGCATTATTGATGCGGAAAGCATTTATGGAGCGGGAGAGATCACCCTGGTTTCTCATAACGGGGTTTCGGTTTCTCAATTTCTTCAATCTCATGATAATGTTGCTATTCATACCCAACCGGATGCTGGAGTTCATTTTGGACAACTGATTGCTTATGGAAGGGCAGACATTGATGGTGGAGCGGTTGATTTTTCTTCTCTGATGACGGGTGGAGATGCTGTTTTAAAGGTCAGGAACCTTGAGGCTGGCACACTGATGACAGGGGGAGATTTTGTCCAATCGAGTGTTTTTGGCAAACTTATTTTGCATGAGAAGGGCTCGCTTTCGATTACGGCACAAAGGGGGATAAAGGTTGGACATATTATCAGTGGTGAAAATATTGCCCTTTTTGCTGGCAACGACATTTATTATGATCAGGTTATCGGCTATGGCAGCACAACACTGACATCGGGATCTGGAGGGATTAGTGTTGAGAATGTGCTGTCTGCCATGGGGGATGTGAGGTTGACAGCAAACACTCTCGATTTAAGCAAGAATTGTTCTCATATTTACACGCCTCAAACGCTGTATTTAAAGGGGGATCATATTGATGTTTCGGGGAGCGAATTGACTTATGGCGGTTTAGACTTTCAAAGCACCAATGCCCTTGATATTCAGCATGCACGGCTGCAAGCAGTGACAGATAAGGGGGGGAGTGGAGATATTGTTTTTAGAGCTCCAGGGATTATGACGGATAAGGAAACATCGGTTTTAGCGGCACGAGATTTTACCATCAAAACAGGGAAGCTTCACAATAGTGGTCAATTGGCAGCGGGGCAGAATTTAGCCTTCAGTGTGACAGGTGATGCGACCAACAGCAAAACGGGTTTAGTCTATGTGAAGGGCAATGGTGCGCTCAAAGTTGATGGGGCTCTGTTGAATGATTTGGGTGCCATTGTGGCAGAGGGTGATTTATCTTTCACCAATTTGGGGGGCACAGGAAAGAGCCTTTCTCTTGTCAACAAAGCAGGTTTGATTCAGGCAGGTGGAAACTTAAGCATCCAAACCA
The DNA here is from genome assembly GCF_000046705.1 of Bartonella henselae str. Houston-1. Classification (NCBI taxonomy): domain Bacteria; kingdom Pseudomonadati; phylum Pseudomonadota; class Alphaproteobacteria; order Hyphomicrobiales; family Bartonellaceae; genus Bartonella; species Bartonella henselae. The sequence goes on from NC_005956.1 coordinate 792,285, forward strand.
AAACATTGCAAAATGAAGCCGATAGCATACCGGAAATGAAGGAAAAAAAGGAATATAGCGATCTTTCATTTCAAAGACCAGACAATTACGATTTGCTCTACAAAGAAGGTTTATTGAACAAAATAACATCCAATCGCTGGAGCAAAGGGTACATTGATACCCCTTTTCTTGAGCACAGAGAATTTATTTTGGAAAAAGAGCTTTGGGATAGCAAAGAAAAAACCTATGGCAAAATAACCTTGAACAGTGGAATAGTCTACAAAGCATTTACGTGGCAAATCGCAGCTGAAAATGGCAAAGATCGCACACAGACGTATATATGGAATGATCAGTCTTATATGACAGAGAAGACTGTCACGCAGGCGTTTTCTTATAAACCGGCGGTTCAGGGGATGATTCAGTCTACGGGTGATCTTATTATTCACGCTGATAACATTGAGAATCATTATAGCATCATGAGAGCTGGGGGCAATGCGGATATCTATGTGAGTGTGCTGACCAATGTAGGGGCAACAGCCTATAAAAATACTTATCTTGGTTGTAAGGTCCATACGGATGCTTATTGTTATGGCTATAAAGCCGATGGCAGCCGTGATGTTTCTTTAGATATAGCCAATGGCACGTTTCGTCAGACTGGCTCAGAAGTTCTCGATACGGTTTCTGGTCTTGTTCAAGCGGGTGGCACTTTAAATCTAGTGGTCAATACCCTCAACAATACGGCAGCCGAAGGGTCCATTACGGGGGATGCGCATTTTGAAGCCAAAGCGGCTGGAGGTAATCCGCTGGAGGCGCTGAGTGGTTTGACCGGGGCTGGTGCTCTCTTTACACCAAAAGTGGATCTCAATAATTCAGGGGAACCTTCTGAGGGGCTTCCTTTGCCAAAGCCCCAATCGGGCGGTGTTGGGGGCACGCTACCTCAACAGAATTTCCTTTATGAAACGCGGGCGGAATTCCTTGATGTTGGTAAATTTTATGGATCAGCCTATTTCTTGAACAGAATTGGCTACAATCCTGATAGGGAGATTTTTTTCTTAGGGGATGCTTATTTTGAAAAGCAATTGGTAGAAAAACAAATGCGTGATCTTGTGGGTCAAGGTTTAGGCAAAGGCTCCTTTATTCCAGGAAGTGATGCCATTGAACAAGTCAAAACCTTGCTAGATGTAGGGGCAGACTATGTAAAAGCCAACAATCTTGTCTTTGGAGAAGCTTTAAGTGAAGAACAATTGGCAAGTTTAGAAGCGCCCATGGTGATTTATGTGCGTCAAAGAATAAAGGGCATGGATGTTTATGCTCCCGTTCTTTACATCCCTGAAAAAGATAGAGCCTCCTTTGTTTCTGCTGGGGCTTTGATCATGGGCGATGATGTCAATATCACCAGCCAAAATACAAGCACTTCAACGGTTACCAATTCAGGGCGTATTGCAGCAAATCACCAGTTGCATGTGCATGGCGGGGATATTCTCAGTCAAGGAGGGCATTTTGCTGCGGGGAGTGATGCTGTTTTGCTTGCGGAGAACAATATTCATTTGGATGCAGGGCGCACAATGGTTGACGGTGTGGAAACTGTTTTAAACACCAATGCGCTTTCTGCTGGGGGCAATGCGACAGTTCTTGCTAAGAAAGATATGACAGCCTCTGGGGTAAAGATCAGCACAGGGGGTGATCTTGCCATGGCCACAGAGCAGGGCAATTTGACAATCGGTGCCATAAAAACTACCGACCATGATGCGCAGGGTAATGCATCCATGCATCAACAATCAGAAGTTAATTCTGGAGGCTCAACAACGCTTTCCTCTGGAAAGGATCTGAATATTCTGGGCTCTGAAGTTCAAACGAAGGATAATCTTTTCTTACAAGCAAAAGACACTGTTTCGCTTGATGCCACGCGCAACAGTGCCAATAGCTATCGGGGGGATCACACCTCCCATGTTGCTGTGCATAATGGCTCTTATTTAAGTTCTGGAAAAGAGACCACTGTTCTCTCTGGAAAAGATATCCGTGTTTTTGCGTCCGATATCGATGCGAAGGGCAATGTTGCTCTTGGTGCTCAAGGGAATATCACGATAGATACCAAATCTGATGAGATGGAGTATCATCTTCAGGGTACAAATCTTAAAGTGGATATGCAAGCCTCGCGAGCCGTTGGCTCTTCGATCAATGCTGGGGGTGATTTTACTGCTATTGCAGGCCAAGATGGCAAACCACATGATCTCATCATCACGGGCAGTGCTGTTACGGCTGATGGCAAGGTAGAGCTGAAAGCCAGCAATGCTATTCTCATCACCAATGCGGAAAATAGCTTACAGTATGAGATGTCGTATCATAAAAAGGGTGAGGTGTTCAGTAGCAGCAAATCCCAGCATAACAAGATTGATGCGGCTCAAGTTGTGGGCTCACTCATATCTGGGGGCAAAGGTGTTGCTCTTGACTCAGCAAACAACACGGAGATTGTAGCCTCGATACTCACAGCCGGTAAGCCAGGGGAGAAAACGCCAGAAGAGCAGGCCAAAGCCGATATGACCATTCACTCTGGTGGAAATATTCTCATCAAAGGGGCGCAAGAAAAATACAACCAGCAACAACAATCGTCGACAAGCAGTGTTTTGCATGAGAAATCTTCCGATAATTCTGAAGCGCACACTACAACGGTTTCCTCTATCCTTGGAGCGACGGGCAATATTGTGTTAGACGCACAAGGGGATGCCACCCTCACGGCTTCTCATATGATTGCCAATGAAGATATCAATGTGGCAGGACAAAGCGTGACGATTGATGGCATGACAGATCACCATAGCAGCCATTCAGAAACCCATGAAACGGGTTTTGGTGTGGGATCAGGCAAGGGTTTTGTTTCGATCTACGGGAGTGAATCAAAGACAGAGAATGAAGAAAGTTTTGAACATCAAGGCTCTTCGCTCAATGGGAAAAATATCACCATCACCGCCAAAAAAGAAGATGTGAATGTGGTGGGTTCTGACTTTAGCGCAGGGGAAGATATTAAGCTTTCGGCAGTCCATAATGTGAATGTTTTGCCTGGTCATAAGAGTCATAGCGCGAGCACACAGGAAGAACGCTCAGGTTTTGGCTTTCAGTTTGAAAAGAACCGCAGTGGTGCCTCTGTGGGTGTGGGGGTTGCGAGCGCCAAAGATACGGGCGATCAATGGGAAAAGTCCAATACACCATCCAATTTCAAAGCGGGCAGAGATGTGCAGATCAATGCCGGCAATGATGTGAATTTACAAGCGACAAATGTTTCGGCAAATCGTGATGTCAACATTGATGCTGGCAATAATATCACGCTTGAGACAAGCTATGATATCTCTAAGGCAGAAGAAAAGCATGAAAAATCCTTTGCTGGTGTGACAGGTTCTGTCAATGTTGGTATTCTTGGTACGGTACAAGATATAAGGGATGCAGTAAAGCGAGCTAAAAATAAGGATAACAAACACCACATTATTAATGGTTTGCTTGGCGGTTTAAAAGGTTATGATCTCTATAACAAAGGCAAAGGTCTTTACAATGGGATGCAGGGTGGAGCAACCAAAGATGACCTTCTTAATATGGCGGATGTTTCAACCAGCATTACGGTAGACTTTAAAGCTGAAAAGGCAGAGGCATTTTCTCACACCTCCACCGCAGTAACAGATAGCATAGAAGCAGGGCGTGCCATTAACATGCATGCCAACAAAGGCAGCATCCATGGTATTGGTGCTGATCTTATCGCTGGCACAAACTCTCTGAACAATGATGAACAGAGCGGAAATATTAATTTGGAAGCAGGACAAGATATCACCTTTGAAAGTGCGCAAAATAGGCAAAACACGCAAAACCATTCGCAAAATATTTCTGTAAATGTTGGTGTTGGCTACGGTTATGGGAGTGGCGGTTCAGGCTGGAGGGGCAATGCTTCTTTTGGAAAAGGAAAAGGCTCCAGTGAACAGGTACACCAGAAGAACAGCCATATTATAGGCACGGGCACTGTTCATAGCAACAGTGGGGGAAACACCACACTAGCGGGGGGTGTGGTTTCTGCAAACCGTGTAGAGATGGGTGTTGGTGGTGATTTCACCATTACAAGCCACAGTGATACGGGACAAAGTTCCAGCAAGCAAAACTCTGTTTCTGTTGGCTTTAATGGTGGAAAAAAGGATGATGCGGCGACAACCAATCTTGCCTTGAACAAGGATAAAACCTTTAGCGATTATCACAGTGTTGTGGAACACTCCGGCATCAAAGCGGGTGATGGCGGCTTTGATATTACAGTGGCAGGTGCAACAACCCTGACCGGGGGGATTATCGACAGCAGCGCATCAGCCGACAAAAACAAACTGACCACCGGAACCATCACCACGAGTGATATTGCCAACAGTGCTAAAGCGCAAGCCAGCAGCCAGGGTTTAAGCCTTGCTACGGGTGGTCCCATGTCTCAGGGCAAATACGGTCTTGCGAAAAACATCGCCAAAAATGTCTTAGATCATGCAAAAGCCAAAGATTCACAGGAAGGGCAAACCAAAGCTGCTATCAGCAATGGCACCATCATCCTGACAGATGAGGTTGAGCAAAAGGCATTGACAGGGCAAGATGTGGAACAAGTAATCGCCTCCCTTAACCGCGATACTGCCAACGCCCATAAGGGGGTACAACAGCTTGATGTTGCCAAGCTGGAACAAATTGTCCATGAAAACCGTGAAATGGCGACACAATTGCTGGAAGAAGGGTTTAAAGTTAGCAATGAAGCTTACAAAACCATGTTTATCAAAAAACATCCCATCGCCGTGGTGGAGCGTGATGAACAGGGACATATCATCTATAAGACAGATAAAAATGGACAGTATATCAAAAACGCTCGTGGACAAAAAATTCCGAAATCTCATTCTTTAACGGCTGAGGAGAAGGAACATTTGCAAGCCGGTTCTGATGGCAAGGTGCATGTGTCGTTCAATGGTATCTTTACACCCCCAGAGGAAGCTGCTGTTTATGCCGAGCAACATGCTGTTAATAAAAATGAACCGCTTTATTTTGTGGTGTTTCCACAAGCCGATACGGCTCTCTCAGAACTTCTGGTAGCGGGGTATCAGAAGTTACTGGAAAATAACTTTTGGGGTTTGACCAATTCAACACAAGAAGCAAAAGATCTGATGTCTCGCTATGGTAATACAGGGTTAGAACTTTATGCCCATAGTCGCGGTAGCATGACATTGGGGAATATGCTGTATTCTTTTCAACAACAAGGTGTGCACGGGATAGCTAACGAAAACACGACTATCAATCTCTATGGACCAGCCTTTAATGTTTTAGTTGCATCCGATCTGTTAGGCTATGTGAGTGACGGCAAACAAACCACTGTTGGTTTTGATGGGCATAGATATGATTTTGTCAGCCGATGGATTGGCGGTAATAGCTATACTTACAAGACAATTCTTTCAGACAGTAATGCTTGGAAAGAATGGTGGAGAATGTTTACAGATCCTGACAATCCTCATACTTGCCTTGGAGATGCGGGTCCAAAATGCCAAAAGCGGTATGGTTCATCTCATTTAAAACAAAAACCTTGAATTAGATCATGGAGAAAAAATGAAACAAACTCTAAAATTATTCAGTGCGGTAACTTTATTAGGTATTGCAGGGTGTCAGTTTAATAAACCTCCTGCAGGATACTTGACTGCGTGGGAGAAAAATGGTGTTACTGATTTTACTGAGGTAGGAAAAGCCTTGTTAGAATGTGGCATGCCAACCCCTTATGATCGCGATCCAGAAAACCAAAAGCTAAGTCCTAATGATATGGTCTCCATTGATGCTTGCATGGTTCAAGCAGGATTCCGCTATAAAGATGAAGAGGTAGAAAGAGCGGGAGGGTGGTGTTATACTTTTAGAGCCGAAAACCTTCCAAATTGTCGTCCTGGCGTTGTCTTCCCACAGCGCAGTGTCAAAAAGCGCTTGAACAGCCCTTTTTGTAAAAAGCATCCAGAACAATATGAATGCTATCCTTAAATATTGCTGTTTGTGGAAACTACAATCCCCACATTCATGTGTTCCCATGCTTGTGTGGGATTGTTCTCTTCATCCACCATCTCAATATTGTTCACCGTTGTTTGAAACAGCGGTGGCAGAAAATATCAACAGGCTTTCAAGCCATTGCATTAAAAAGAAATCCATTCAAAGAGGGGAAAAATGAAACAAACTCTAAAGCTATTAGGTGTTGTAACTTTATTAGGTATTGCAGGATGTCAATTTAACAAACCTCCTCTAGGAGAGGTGGCTACGTGGGAGAAAAATGGTGTTACTGATTTTACTGAGGTAGGAAAAGCCTTGTTAGAATGTGGCATGCCAAGCCTTATTGATGCCGATTCAGAAAACGATAATCGTAGCTTCAATCAAAAGGCAACAGTTTATGCTTGTATGGTTCAAGCTGGTTTTCGTGATAAAGTGGGAGGGGGGACTTGGTGTGAGAATCATAAAGTCGAAAATCTTCCGATTTGTCGTCCTGGCGCTGTCATTCCACAGCGCAGTGTCAAAAAGCGCTTGAACAGCCCTTTTTGTAAAAAGCATCCAGAACAATATGAATGCAAACCTTAAACACTGCTGTTTGTGGAAACTACAATCCCCACATTCATGTGTTCCCATGCCTGTGTGGGATTGTTCTCTTCATCCACCATCTCAATATTGTTCACCGTTGTTTGAAACAGCGGTGGCAGAAAATATCAACAGGCTTTCAAGCCATTGCATTAAAAAGAAGTCCATTCAAAGAGGGGAAAAATGAAACAAACTCTAAAGCTATTAGGTGCGGTAACTTTATTAGGTATTGCAGGGTGTCAGTTTAATAAACCTCCTGGCGGATATTTGAGTGTGTGGGAGAAAAATGGTGTTACTGATTTTACTGAGGTAGGAAAAGCCTTGTTAGAATGTGGCATGCCAACCCCTTATGATCGCGATCCAGAAAATAGAAAGTTAAGCAACAATGCAATAGGAAGCATAGAAGCTTGCATGCTTCAATCGGGATTTCGTGATAAAGTAGGGGGGGGGACTATGTGTGAGAATCATAAAGTCGAAAACCTTCCGATTTGTCGTCCTGGCGCTGTCATCCCACAGCGCAGTGTCAAGAAGCGCTTGAACAGCCCTTTTTGTAAAAAATATAAAAATAGCCGTAAATGCCAACCTTAAATATTGCTGTTTGTGGAAACTACAATCCCCACATTCATGTGTTCCCATGCTTGTGTGGGATTGTTCTCTTCATCCACCATCTCAATATTGTTCACCGTTGTTTGAAACAGCGGTGGCAGAAAATATCAACAGGCTTTCAAGCCATTGCATTAAAAAGAAGTCCATTCAAAGAGGAGAAAAAATGAAAAAAATCTTGAAACTATTAAGCTGTATAGTTGTCTTAACTATAGCTGGATGTCTTAATCAACCACCTCCATCTACTTTAGCATTGTGGGAAAAACCAGGTGCCGATAAAGCGATGACCCAACAAGCCTTGACAAAATGTGGTTGGAAACCAGTCTATGCTTCTCCTGACGACATGAATTCCTATGCCAGCGAATTTGCCTCCGTTTATGAGTGCATGAAAAAAGCCGGTTTTCGGTATAAATTGCAAGATTCAAAAGGGATCTATTTTTCACCGCCTGCGAAAAGTAGCTCGTTCCTCAGCAATTTAATGGTAGCAGGATATCAGCAGTTTATGGAGAATGAAAGCTTTGGTGTGAGCAATTCAACGAAACATGAAAGAGAGCTTATGCTTCGTATTGAAAAGGAGAAGAAACGCCAGAAAACAAAAAAATCTTTACAACGATAATCATTAACACTCCGCCATCTCTTTTCGTTTGGGATGGCGGGGGTGTTTTCTTGATCAATCATCTCAATATTGTTCACCGTTGTTTGAAACAGCGGTGACAGAAAATATCAACAGGCTTTCAAGCCATTGCATTAAAAAGAAATCCATTCAAAGAGGGGAAAAAATGAAGAAAACTTTACAATTATTGAGCTGTATAGCTTTGCTTATTGTGGCGGGATGTAATATGTTCGATGAGCAATTGGCTTTGGATATGTGGGCAAAGCCAGGAGCAGATCAACTTGAGGTCAAAAAAGCCCTTTTGGAATGTGGCATGCCAAGCCCTTACAATGATAGTATGAACTCAAAAGATTTAAGCATGAATGCAAATGCTGCGGTTAATATGTGTCTTGTGAAAGCAGGATTTTATCATAAACTTTTTAAGGTTGGATTGCGAGACAGGTGTCATAATTATAATGCCGAAGATCTTCCTATATGTGTTCCTGGTTCTGTTATTCCGAAGCGAAGTGTTGAGAGACGTTTAAAGAGCGCTTATTGTCAAAAATATAGAAATAAACCAGAGTGCCAACCCTAACAACCAACAGCATTTGCAAAGTGCTTCAATGAGTGTTGGCTACGGTTATGGGAGTGGCGGTTCAGGCTGGAGGGGCAATGCTTCTTTTGGAAAAGGAAGAGGCTCCAGTGAACAGGTACACCAGAAGAACAGCCATATTATAGGCACGGGCACTGTTCATAGCAACAGTGGGGGAAACACCACACTAGCGGGGGGTGTGGTTTCTGCAAACCGTGTAGAGATGGGTGTTGGTGGTGATTTCACCATTACAAGCCACAGTGATACGGGACAAAGTTCCAGCAAGCAAAACTCTGTTTCTGTTGGCTTTAATGGTGGAAAAAAGGATGATGCGGCGACAACCAATCTTGCCTTGAACAAGGATAAAACCTCTAGCGATTATCACAGTGTTGTGGAACACTCCGGCATCAAAGCGGGTGATGGCGGCTTTGAGATCAACGTTAAAGATACAACAACCCTGACCGGGGGGATTATCGACAGCAGTGCATCAGCCGACAAAAATAAACTGACCACCGGAACCATTATCATGAGTGATATTGCCAACAGTGCTAAAGCTCAAGCCAGCAGCCAGGGTTTAAGCCTTGCTACGGGTGGTCCCATGTCTCAGGGCAAATACGGTCTTGCGAAAAACATCGCCAAAAATGTCTTAGATCATACAAAAGCCAAAGATTCACAGGAAGGGCAAACCAAAGCTGCTATCAGCAATGGCACCATCATCCTGACAGATGAGGTTGAGCAAAAGGCATTGACAGGGCAAGATGTGGAACAAGCAATCGCCTCCCTTAACCGTGATACTGCCAACGCCCATAAGGGGGTACAACAGCTTGATGTTGCCAAGCTGGAACAAATCGTCCATGAAAACCGTGAAATGGCGACACAATTGCTGGAAGAAGGGTTTAAAGTTAGCAATGAAGCTTACAAAACCATGTTTATCAAAGAACACCCCATCGCCGTGGTCGACCGTGATGAACAGGGACATATCATCTATGAAACAGATGCAAATGGGGAGCCTATAGAAAACGCTCGTGGACAACCAATCCCTAAGTTTCATTCTTTAACGGCTGAGGAGAAGGAACATTTGCAAGCTGGTTCTGATGGCAAGGTGCATGTGTCGTTCAATGGTATCTTTACACCCCCAGAGGAAGCTGCTGTTTATGCCGAGCAACATGCTGTTAATAAAAATGAACCGCTTTATTTTGTGGTGTTTCCACAAGCCGATACGGCTCTCTCAGAACTTCTGGTAGCGGGGTATCAGAAGTTACTGGAAAATAACTTTTGGGGTTTGACCAATTCAACACAAGAAGCAAAAGATCTGATGTCTCGCTATGGTAATACAGGGTTAGAACTTTATGCCCATAGTCGCGGTAGCATGACATTGGGGAATATGCTGTATTCTTTTCAACAACAAGGTGTGCACGGGATAGCTAACAAAAACACGACTATCAATCTCTATGGACCAGCCTTTAATGTTTTAGTTGCATCCGATCTGTTAGGCTATGTGAGTGACGGCAAACAAACCACTGTTGGTTTTGATGGGCATAGATATGATTTTGTCAGCCGATGGATTGGCGGTAATAGCTATACTTACAAGACAATTCCTTCAGACAGTAATGCTTGGAAAGAATGGTGGAGAGTGGTTACAGATCCTGACAATCCTCATACTTGTCTTGGAGATGCAAATCTTAATTGTATTAGTATGTATGGTTCATCTCATTTAAAACAAAAACCTTGAATTAAATCATGGAGTAAAAAATGAAACAAACTCTAAGACTATTAGGTGCTGTAACTTTGTTCGGTATAGCCGGATGTCATTTAGGAGGACCTCCTACATCATCTATAGGGATGTGGGAGAAGCCAGGAGCAGATTTTACTGAGATAGGAAAAGCCTTGTTAGAATGTGGCATGCCAACCCCTTATGATCGCGATCCAGAAAACCAAAAGCTAAGTCCTAATGATATGGTCTCCATTGATGCTTGCATGGTTCAATCAGGATTCCGCTATAAAGATGAAGAGGTAGAAAGAGCGGGAGGGTGGTGTTATACTTTTAGAGCCGAAAACCTTCCAAATTGTCGTCCTGGCGTTGTCTTCCCACAGCGCAGTGTCAAAAAGCGCTTGAACAGCCCTTTTTGTAAAAAATATAAAAATAGCCGTAAATGCCAACCTTAAATATTGCTGTTTGTGGAAACTACAATCCCCACATTCATGTGTTCCCATGCTTGTGTGGGATTGTTCTCTTCATCCACCATCTCAATATTGTTCACCGTTGTTTGAAACAGCGGTGGCAGAAAATATCAACAGGCTTTCAAGCCATTGCATTAAAAAGAAGTCCATTCAAAGAGGAGAAAAAATGAAACAAACTCTAAGACTATTAGGTGGCTTAGCTCTGTTAAGTATTGCAGGGTGTCAGTTTAATAAACCTCCTGCAGGATACTTGACTGCGTGGGAGAAAAATGGTGTTACTGATTTTACTGAGGTAGGAAAAGCCTTATTAGAATGTGGCATGCCAACCCCTTATGATGTATTTCCAGAAAACAGAAATTTAAGCAACAATGCATGGGCAACCATAGAAGCTTGTATGATTCAAGCTGGTTTTCGTGATAAAGTGGGAGGGGGGACTTGGTGTGAGAATCATAAAGTCGAAAACCTTCCGATTTGTCGTCCTGGCGCTGTCATTCCACAGCGCAGTGTCAAGAAGCGCTTAAACAGCCCTTTTTGTAAAAAGCATCCAGAACAATATGAATGCCAACCTTAAATATTGCTGTTTGTGGAAACTACAATCCCCACATTCATGTGTTCCCATGCCTGTGTGGGATTGTTCTCTTCATCCACCATCTCAATATTGTTCACCGTTGTTTGAAACAGCGGTGGCAGAAAATATCAACAGGCTTTCAAGCCATTGCATTAAAAAGAAATCCATTCAAAGAGGGGAAAAAATGAAACAAACTCTAAAGCTATTAGGTGCGGTAATTTTGTTTATCATAACAGGATGTCAGTTTAACAAACTTCCTCCAGGAGATGTGGCTGCGTGGGAGAAAAATGGTGTTACTGATTTTACTGAGGTAGGAAAAGCCTTGTTAGAATGTGGTCTGCCAAGCCTTATTGATGCTGATACAGAAAATAGAAATCTCAGCTACAATGCAAATGCAACCATTGATGCTTGCATGCTTCAAGCAGGGTTCCGCTATAAATATGATGTGGGGGGGGATGGTGTGGAAACCATAAAGCCGAAAACCTTCCGATTTGTCGTCCTGGCGCTGTCATTCCACAGCGCAGTGTCAAGAAGCGCTTGAACAGCCCTTTTTGTAAAAAATATAAAAATGCACCTGAATGCCAACCTTAAATATTGCTGTTTGTGGAAACTACAATCCCCACATTCATGTGTTCCCATGCTTGTGTGGAATTGTTCTCTTCATCCACCATCTCAATATTGTTCACCGTTGTTTGAAACAGCGGTGGCAGAAAATATCAACAGGCTTTCAAGCCATTGCATTAAAAAGAAGTCCATTCAAAGAGGAGAAAAAATGAAACAAACTCTAAGACTATTAGGTGCGGTAACTTTATTAGGTATAACCGGATGTCAGTTTAATCAACCTCCCGTATCATCTATAGGAGCATGGGAGAAGCCAGGAGCAGATTTTACTGAGATAGGAAAAGCCTTGTTAGAATGTGGCATGCCAACCCCTTATGATCGCGATCCAGAAAACGATAATCGCAGTTTCAATCAAATGGCAACCATTGATGCTTGCATGCTTCAAGCAGGGTTCCGCTATAAATATGATGTGGGGGGGGGGATGGTGTGGAAATCATAAAGCCGAAAATCTTCCGATTTGTCGTCCTGGCGCTGTCATCCCAAAGCGCAGTGTCAAGAAGCGCTTGAACAGCCCTTTTTGTAAAAAATATAAAAATAGCCGTAAATGCCAACCTTAAATATTTTAAATATTGCTGTTTCTGATAATCAACACTACACCATCCTTGCTTGCGCTTGGAATGGTGGATTGTTCCCTCAACCAATCGTCTCAACACTGTATGTGAAGCAGTTAACGTAGGGAATACACTTTGTAATCCTGTTATTTACGTCATAGGATAGATTTTGCTATCTTTAGGGTGATGAGTTTGAGAAAGCCTTGTCCGTCCTTACGTGACAAGTTTTTTTATGCCGCGTCACTATTAGCCGCCCGTGCAAGGCGCTTCAAACGTCAACATGGTTTGGATGTCTTGATGATTGATTATATTCAACTCATGACAACCCATTCAAAACGTTCTTCAGAAAACCGCGTTCAAGAAATGACAGCGATTACCATAGGTCTTAAAGCTTTGGCAAAAGAACTTAATATTCCCCTCATTGCTCTTTCACAATTCTCACACCAAGTTGAAAACCAAACAGATAAACGTCCACAGCTTGCAGATCTACGAGAATCAGGTTCCATTGAACAAGATGCCGATATTGTGCTGTTTGTTTATCGCGAAGAATATTATCTCAAAAAGGAAGTAGCGCCAAGTATAGAAAATGGCAAGAGACAATGGAGAAAGCCAAGGGCAAAGCTGTGGTTATTATAGCCAAACAACGCCATGGTCCAACAGGAATAGTTTCTCTTGCCTTTCAATCCGATTTTACACGCTTTAGCGATCTAGCAGACAATGGGAACGTCTCAGAGAATAGGAGTGATTATCATGCTTTGTAGGATAAAAAATGTAGAGGAGAAAAATCCAATAGATTCACATTCAAAATTACGAATCTTAAAACAGCCTTTGAAAGGTCTTTGAAGACCTTTTGAGAACCCCTTAAAAACCCTTTGAAAAAAAATAAATTGCTGCAAAACCTACTGTCAAACTACAGGCATGTTGGAAAATCCTATTCCCGCACCTTTATTTATACATCCCGCACCTTAAAAAAACATACATAAAATCAATAAGTTATAGCGTGATAAAAGTGCTGTGGCGGAGGGGGTGGGGGCGTTATACTTATATAAAACCAATAAATTATATAAAGGTGAGGGAATTTTGATTCCGGTGATTTTATTAACTTATTTTCTGTTTATGCCAAACTTTTTTAAAAGCTTATTCTCAATCATTTTACCAAATATATAACCAGATTTTCCAGTATGACGCTTGACACTTATTTTTATTGACCGTATGGTAATAGTATACGATAAGGGATGCGAATGGCAATTGTGAGTTTCAAACATAAGGGCTTAAAATTATTTTATACAACGGGTTCTACAAAAGCTATTCGACCAGATCACGTAAAAAAATTACGCGTTATCTTAACAGCTTTAACGAGTGCTACATGCCCTGAAATGTTAAAAGCACCTGCCTTTAAAATGCATCCTCTTAAAGGTGAACTTACAGGATACTATTCTATATGGGTGAATGGAAATTGGCGTGTTACTTTTCGCTTTATAGGAACAGATGTGGAGCTTGTTGATTATCAAGACTACCATTGATGAAAGGAACGAAAACAAATGATGCATAATCCTGCACATCCGGGCGAAGTTCTAAAAGTAGCTTTCTTGGAAGAAATGGGACTCACAATACAAAAGTTAGCTGATCATCTCCATATGACAAGAGCTTCTCTCTCAAGAGTGATTAACGGACATGCTTCTATGAGTACCGAGCTTGCTATTAAATTAGAATTGGCTGGTTTTAGTAAAGCGAAATTTTGGTTGGATATGCAAACAAACTACAATTTATGGAAAACAATGCAACAGGCACAACCACCTATTTCTCCTCTGGTTTCTGATTCACCACAAACGTCGCTTTGATTTCGTTCATAATTTTTTTGGTGCTTTGGTTAGTTTTTTAGTCGCCGCACATTGCTCTAACCTTTTTGTAGTTTTTTAATTGCTTCGATAGCTAAGCGTTTCCGATCGGCTGTTTTGGTATAAAGAGATGCCATTTTATCTTCTGTCCAGCCAAAAAGCGCTTTCATTTGTGAAACTGTAGCACCAGCATTGGCGGCACGTGTTGCTGCTAATTTTCGCAAGCCATGTGCTGACTTTTTTATACCTGCAGCATTACAGGCTTCACGAAATAGGTTGCCAAAACTTTCTTTCACGAGCTTATTTCCACTTTTACCACAAATGAATGTTTCATCTCCTATAGGACCAATTTGAAGAGTTTCTGTAAGTTCTGGTAAAATAGGGAGAAAAACATCCGTTTTAAATTGGCTCTTTTCTGTTTTAAGATGGATGATATTATCTTTAACGTCTTTCCAGCCGATACGAACTGCGTCACCACGGCGCAACCCCGTGTAAAGAAGAACATCAATCCAGACGCGTTCATGGCTACCATGTGACCAATGATGGTAGTATTTATCTATGTCCTCTTCTAGCCATGGTTGTAACCCCTCACTGTTAAGAGATTTTGGTGCTTTTATATTAAGGGCAGGATTTCTATTTAAAAGAGCATTATCAACTGCCCAATTAAAGAGACCGTTTAAAGAAGTTAAAAAATGTTTTGCTGCTGCGGGAGTAGCGCGCCTTCTGTCTACAGCATCAAGAATATGGCGCTTTTCTATGCTTTTATAAGCGTGATTACCTATATGTTTGGATACATTATTTAAAATTCTATACTTCACTTTTTTAGTAGATTCTGATTGATTATGCCATTGCATGCTTTGTAAATACTGATGCAATAACCAATCAAACGAGCCTTCTGTAAGTCGTGTTTGTGTCATTCTTTTTGGGGTGCCATTTTGCGCTTGTTTAATGGCAAGTGTGTAACTGTCAACAAACTCTTGTGTTCCATAGGTTCCTTCAATTCGATACCGTGGTCCATGACCAATCCGGACATACCACACAACTTTACCATGGCGTGTTGTTTCTTTGACAAGATGAGGGGGACGGCGCTTTGGCATGGCTAAAACTTTATGCCATCAACAGAAGGGCAGGAGTGGTTAGTAGTATATTCTTCTTTCTCATCTTCAAGCGGTGGAAAATCTTCAATGCTATAAACATTCCCTATCGTTGTTGATGCTATGCTTTTATTGATATGAATAAATAATTCTCCTGTGGGCTTAATTTCTATGAGTTCACATCCTTGTTTTTTCGCTTCTCTTAAAGCACGTGCAATGGTTGGTTGGGTTATGGTAGGTGGATGATGTGCCATGTCTATTCTCCTTATATTTGGATGCAATTCACCTATGGCGTGAATTACGCATTTATTAAAAGTTGTTAGGAAAGGTGGGGGTGCTGGGAGGAGAGAGCACCCCCATAACGTCAAGCGGCTTGTGTCAAGATCTGTTTCATCTCTTGCTCTATTTCCTCTAAGAATATCTCAACTGCTTGATTGATCTGTTCAATTTGTTTCTCATCACGGTGGATACGTTTAATTTTCATGCGCAAACGAAGGGATCTGCCTACAAAATGCGGATCATAGCTGACAAAATCACACCATTGACGTCCTGTACATGCCATTTGGAATTGCATTTGTGCCTTATATTCAGGCTTGATAGTGCCATCCATATAAAAGCGTAGATGCTTGGTGGAGTGTGGGCATTTGACTTCAACTAAACCCTCCTCCCCAATCAATCCATCAGGGCTTGCTCCAGCCATTTCTATGGTGGGATGTTGAATGAAACCACATTTTATGACCTCTGTGTCATAAATGATGGCATATTCTTTTAGTGCATCCTCTTCATGCTCAATGCCCCATTGCATAGCTGGTGTTAGATAAGATTGGCTTATTTCCTCTGTTAATCGCTCTGTCATGAGTTTGATTTTGTACTCCTCATATTTGCTAGTAGGTGTTCCTTTGGCTGTTTTACTGAGCACATTGTAAATGTTTGAAGCAGTGACTTTGCCTAATCTTGCTTGAAACCACTCTGCTGTTCTTTGCTCCATGTTACACCGCCGTTTGCTGTTCTTGTTGTGAGAGAGATTGCTCTGCTTTTGCTATTTGTTTGTTTCGTTTATCTTTCAAAAGATGCAATACCGTTTGAGCCTGTCCATCAGACATATCGGCAAGATTGTTGACTTTGGCATAAGCAAGTATCTTGGTTTCTTCTGTTTGGGTTTGTGCCATGAGTGTTCTGATCTCACTGATCTGCTGCGGAAATGCACTTGTGAGAGGCACGTTCCCATCCGTATCATCATCTGCACTTACAACATTAAGAAGCATGCCTAAAAGATATCTGCGTGCATAGGTGATAGCAGAGCCAACCGCTTGTATGTTTGATTTACATCCTTTCGTATCATGAGGAAATTTTCCTTCTGTTGCTATTTTATTTCCAGACGGATGCGTCAAAGTCATTTCTACGCTTATGCTGTCTGAACTCTGTTCCTTGATACGAGAAAACAAAGCAAAGTGGTATTTTGAAAGGGTCTCCTTGATGGCATCAATGTACTGATCAAGCGTAGCATATTGGCTATTGGTATGGGTATTTGTAGCGTTTTTTTGTATTTTTTGATATTCCCTTTGCATAGCGGAAAGGTCAGCAACAAAGCTTTGATAGTTTTGTCGTTCTATTTCCTTTTCCCGCAATGCGATCAGACGCTCGAGACGGTCCATATCGACATCGTTTTCTAAAGCTCTGGTTAAAATGCGATCCATAGCCGTTGCTTTGATTGCACAATCTTTTGTTTTTTCCACTAATTCAGTTTGCGTGATACTGAGTTCACTCATCTTGATTTCCTCCATTGAAGCGCAATTCCCCCGTGGCGTGAATCACGCATCTGTTAAAAGTTGGTTTGGTTGTTAGAGTTTGGATTTTATAGGCTGTATGATGTCATCAGTTTGTAATATTGCTGTATGTGCGCGTAAGTTATGATACATAAGTGAAATAAGGATTTTGTTAGCATAGGGGGGGACCATTTTAAATCCAGTACACATAAATGCTATGCATTCATATGAATATGTAAATCCCAATAAGCCATTTGATGACATCATTGTTTTAAAATTATCCTCACCTAAAAAATCATGCATTATGTCTTCAGAAATTATGGTATCTACATAAGGCTCGTCTTTATACCCAGAGATAGTGATACAAAGTTCACCTAGATTGTGAGTATTTCTCACAACTAACTGTGCACATAAGGTAGGTTTAATTTCATATTTATACATGATTTATTTTTTCTCGTTTGTTGTGATACGACTTTCTCCGCAGATCTCTGAATCTCCGTAAATTTTTGCGTCGCCATAAATTCTTGCATTGGGATAAACAATTGCATTTCCGTAAATCTGTGCGTTTTCAAAAATGCGACCACCACCATATACTCGGGCGTTATTATAAATTTTTGCATTGTCATAAATTTTTGAACCCCAAGTAACACAAGCATTATCATAGACCCAGCAATTGCCATCATGAGAGAGATTGCTTTCATTTTCTATAAAGCCCCCAAGGTCGCCAGCCTTAACATCATCAAAATCTCTTAAAGCACGAATGCGGTACAATGTATGGCAACTTACAATATCGGTGGTTTCATCAGTCAGTTCGTATTTCTTTTCCATGCTTATTGCCTTTTAATGCATGCTTTGTTTTTTGATTTCTTCAGACAACACACCAATGCCTTTTGTGGTGATTTTTGCGCAAGGAATGACTTTTTCTATTCCACTTGCGGTTTGAAGCGTGATGGTTGGACAATCCATCAGTTGCTTTTGGATTTTGTCTTGATACGGAAGCAAATTTCCACCTGCTGCACGTCTGTAAACCCAACCTTTTTGCTGTAAAAATTGAATGAATTGTTTTGGTTGCATCTCGAGTATTTTAGCAGCTTCTGTAAGACCGAAGAGCCCATCATGGCGCTGTAAGCTTTCAAGAGCCATGGCTTTTGGTGTTAAATCTTCAATGATGGTGTCTTTTTGATCTATTTGACCTTGTAGGTAATTCAAAAAGCCAATCATAGCTTTTGGACTTGAATAGTCGATTTGTGGTGTTATTGCTTGCTTTTCCAATTCTTGCCAGCGGTCAATTATTTTTGCGCGTAAAGCAGTGCTGTAACCAGATACGAGAATTAAACATTCACGTTTGGGGAGGTTATAACAAGGGCGGCTTTCACCTTTGCTATCAAGATAATAACCACTAAAATCAACCACCCCAAATTTGGGGGCGTTAAGTTCTTCAAGCATTTTCTTGATATCACGCATAACATGGTCATGTCTTTTACCGCATAACTCTGCAATTTCACGGCTAGACATAGTTTGGACTGTTGTGTTTTGAAAATTGTTTTCAGATGTTGTAATAAAGTTTCGCATCATCACTTCCTAAATTAATGAAAACACAAGTCTTGGTATAATATTCTGCCATAGTTTCTATGGCGCTCTGCTTGAGCGATTTTCTTTGCTACGTGAATTTTGAAGTAATGATTATCGGTTTTATCTGTTTCTATTTCAGATTTTGGACAAATCTTCTGTCTGTTCCATTCTTGTTTTGTAAAAACAAAATCCACGCCTTCTTTTAGATCAAACTTTTCAACACAATCGTTAAACCAAGTGGAAAAATCTTGTTTCAAATGTAAGTGCCTATGCATTACATGGGCTTTGACCATTTTGGCATAACCGATTTTGTTGTCTGCCTCGTTTTCAGGTATGAGATATCCTTCACTATCATTATCATGTGTGTTCATAAGATTACTCTAATCAATTATTGATGGGAAAAGGGGGCGCTTTTTCAAACGCCCTTAAGAATTTTAAAGTACATCACAAGGACGCAAACGGTGTTGTTGTTCGTAAGTACCGTAGACCTCATCATTATATTTTTCTTTTGCTAAATCATCTAAAAGTCTATTGTAGGCATCACTTTCACGTATAAAGTAATGGACTTCACTATCCTCATTGAGACGTTCAATATTTTCTTCTACATATGCTTCTGCGATCTCTTCAGAGATATCTTCACAACTCTTCTCAGAAGGATTTACGCGAAGGATTTGGATTGCATCATCTGCCTCATCAATAATTGCTTGAACTTGGCTTGCATCAAGTGGTCCTGACTGACCAATGTGTTGATCATCATCATACACAACTAATAAAATTTCATCGGAATGAATAAAAATTGGCTTTTCCATGATTTCCCCTCCCTAACGCCTCTTGGCGATTGTGTGTTTGTGGTTTATAAAAATAAAATACGTTTATCGTAATTAATTGTCAAGAAAAAAATTACGATAAACGTATTTATGTGTATTTATAATCCACATAATTATTTATTATCTTAAAATTTAAATGGGGAATTTATGTTGGATCGTGAAAGAAACAAACAACTAACTGTAATGCTAAATAAATTAACTGAAAGTGAAAAAATAGCTTTTATAGATTTCGTGCTGCGAGCAGAGATTTTAAAAGATCCTCGACAATCTTTTTTTCAGAATCATTTGCTTGAGAATACAAATAAAGGAAATCATCAGAACAAAATCCGGAAAAAGGTGAAGAATCTTTAAAAAAATCCATAATTTTCACAAGCTCATCAGCTTTAACATCTCTCATTTCCTTATTAGGATCAAGATTGACAATATTAGATATAGCTGGTCTGCGTACTCCAAGATGGGCCGCAAGTTTTGCTTGACTGCCACGGCCCATTTTATCGAGTTCTTGCTTTATCCAAATTTTTAGCTCTCTTTGTTTAACCATACTTGAGTTATTTATCATTTTTTAAAACCTTACAATATTAAAAAACATAAAAATACGTTTATCGTATTGACTAAATATTCCTTATATCGTATTTTATTGGCTATGATAAAAGCATATACAGAAACAGCGAAACTTATAATTACATATCTTGGTGGACATCATAAGGTTGCAAATATCATTAATCGTAATGTTATTGTGGTTAGAAAATGGGCTTATTCTCTTGAAAAACGTGAAGGTAAGGGCGGAATCATTCCGGC
Organism: Bartonella henselae str. Houston-1; assembly: GCF_000046705.1. Taxonomy (NCBI): domain Bacteria; kingdom Pseudomonadati; phylum Pseudomonadota; class Alphaproteobacteria; order Hyphomicrobiales; family Bartonellaceae; genus Bartonella; species Bartonella henselae. Next base: position 812,461 of record NC_005956.1, read on the forward strand.
TAAATATCAAGTGATGCTTTTAAACTATGCTCGTAAACACAACATTGATTTGCGCCCCGAAGATTTTTTCTATTCTGAACGTTTGCAAAATTTGATGAGTAAAGAAAAATTATCTCCACCGTCTTCTTTTGTCAACGGTTCTACTTTTCGGGTGAAATCGTGCGAACAAAATGAAATGTTGCAGTCTCAATATGAAGAAAGAAAATAAAGATGGACAATTTCGCAATGATTATTGTGCTTTTTATTGCCAATATAATCATGTTTCTTTGTTTTTATGTCTCTTATAAAAAAATACAAAGCTCTACAAAGGTGTTGCAAAGTTCATATTATACTTTTCATATTTTAGAAGATTCAACAAAAGAAATGCATTTTCCAGACGGCAGCACAGTTGTCTTTAATAATTCTGATTGGAATTTTTCTCTTGATGAAAATGATAATTTGATAATTCAAAGTGCTTTAGGACCATCACTGTCTATAAAGGCATATAGCAATGCATACGGTTTCAAAAAACATTTCGTAGATAGTTTGCAGAAATGCATGCGATCTACAAATCAGAAAAAAAGTAAGTGAGATTTGTTTCTCTTAGTTTTGTGAAGTTTGAAGTATGCGGTGTATTTCTGAATTAAGTTAGTCCACTTTTTTAAACTTATGACTACACGCTCTGTCATAGCACACATATAAATACGTAGAGCCTTAAGGGGGGATTATGATCACTCATGCACAAACTATTCTCTGTCTTGATCTAGGAAGCAAGACGGGCTGGGCGATATGTGGTGCGGATGGTCATATATTCAGTGGCGTCATGAATTTTCAGCCCCGTCGTTTTGAAGGCGGTGGGATGCGTTATTTACGTTTTAAACAATGGCTTACTGAAATGAAGATGACAGCAAGGAGAATTGATGCGGTGTATTTTGAAGAAGTGCGCCGTCATGTAGGGACGGATGCAGCGCATGTTTATGGCGGCTTGTTAGCAACCTTAACGGCGTGGTGTGAACATCACCAAATTCCTTATGAAGGCATTCCCGTTGGGACGATTAAGAAAGAAACGACAGGAAAAGGAAATGCCTCAAAAGAAGAGATGATTAAAGCGGTGTGTGCAAAAGGGCACGCACCTAAAGATGACAACGAAGCAGATGCTTTGGCAATTTTATATCTAATGAAAGAAGGGGGTGTGTATGTCCAGTAAATTACCATGGACGAGACTGTTTGCAGATAGATGGATTATTGATCTTGCTTGTTTATCTCCCATTGAATGCAATGTTTATATCAAGTTACGTTTGCAAATGCTTTACACTGGAAAGCCCCTTTTGAATAATCTTAAGGTCTGGGCTAATTACACGGGCTGTTCAGTAAAAACGTTTATGAAAGCATTAGATGTTTTACAGAGTACTGATCATATTACACGTTTAGCAGATGGTCGCTTATGGAGTTTAAAAGTTGAAGAAGAACTCAATAACTCTAATGAAAGCTTAGATAAGGTATCGAAGGCATCTCGGTCAAAGAAATTATCGGAGAGAGCAAAGAAAGCAGCGCAGGCAAGATGGGATAAACATACAAATGATGCTTGTGATGATGCTCAACTCACTGAAAACAATGATAAAAACGATGCTAAAGCAATGCTTAATGATGCTAAAACGGTTAAGCATGATGCTAACAGTATGCTTAAGGATGCTAAGCATGATGCTTACGACATGCTTAATGATGCCTATATATATAACATAAACAATAACACTAACATTAACAGTAATAATAAAAAAACTAATACTATCGTATTAGCAAAAAAAGAAACTGATTTTGAAAATTTAGAAACGAACGATTTGGTTGAAGAGCCAATCGAGGTTCATGATCTCGAGAGCCAATCAGAGCCAATCGAAACCGCATCCCAAGATCAATCACCCCGTCACGAGCAAGAAAGCATTCCGAAAAAAGCAAAACGAGCGAAAGCTAATCGCGGTTGTCGATTGCCTGAGGATTTTGAACCCGATTACGATTTTGCCATTGCAGAGGGCTTGCCTTCAGAGCGTGTGAAAGTTGAAATCGCAAAATTTCGAGATTACTGGCGTTCAAAATCTGGAGCAAACGCTACCAAAATCGATTGGCAAGCAACCTGGCGTAACTGGGTGCGAAAGGCTATCGAGGATTTAGAAAAAACAAAAAACACGAACAACAATGGTGGAAACAATGGAAACTTTTCAAAAGATCAAAGAACTTGTGGTGGTACCGGAGAGACAATCCGTAATCTTATCCGTAAAGCAGGATTTAGTGAATCCACTTCAAGACATTGCACAACAGATGGCGCAATACGTCACAAGGGAGTATCCATTGACCTTAATCGATGGCGTGAAATTGACACCAGCTCTAGAGGAACAAGCTTTTGCAACTTATCAAACAGTCCAAAACTTACTTACCTTGAAAGCGTCTGTTGAAGATATTGCAGAGGCTCTTGATGTGCTTGAAGGTGGTTTGACAATGCAAAAAGTTTCGAATGCAGAGGCACGTGCAAAGGCTTATATCACAGCTCTTAACGGCATTTCGCTATGGGCTTTGTTGCAGGCTGTTAAAAATCTTGTGCGTGGAGAAGCCAAAGGCATGTCAACAACCTTTGTGCCCTCTTGTGCTGATCTTGCGCAGTATTGTCGCGATTTAGAAAACAGGCTTTCTGGAACTGCTGAGAAAGTGTTTATAGCTGTTGAAAATAGTCGTAACCTAGCCTTAGGAGGCAAGCGCATCTCATTTATGAGAATAGGAAAGCCTTGTGAAGAGCTTCATGGCAACTTGAGTTCAAAAGCAGCCTAAAAACAGCAAAATAGTGAGAAGTGCTGATCTTTTGGATTAGACATGCATTTAAATCGACAAAAAGGCACCGTACAGCGCGATTTAGAACTTTTTTGATACAAACCACATTAGGAACATAAAACGCACCATACGGTCAAATTTGAGACAAATAACGCTATTGGTAAAATATAGGATGAAAACATGCCCATTTTAAAACATTTGCTCTTAAAAAACCGTAAACAGCCCATGCAAAAAAAATTTGTTGCAACCGCTGTTGGATATGTGCCGTGGGGAGATGGAGCCGCTGAGTATTTTTATAATCTCTACGAATATGAAGACGGTACAAGAGAGTGTGAAAAATTTGATGGCGGTCAGTATTACAAAATACCTGAGAATGCGGACTTTAGCACCAAAGCGCAAGTAAAAGCGTGGATTTATGGGGGTGCGGTACCTAAAAGTGTTTTGAGTTATGAGGCTTTAATAGACGAGATGAATGAAAATATCAAACAGCGTTCACAAGCTGGTGGTGAGATAGACAGACAGCTAGAAGAAGCGCTTGATAAGCAGTTAGGCAGATACAAAAATAACAAAAAGATCAAAAACTATCGGAAGCAGCTTAACTTAAAACATGACTCATCTGCCCTGTTTTTAGACGGAGAGGAAATTTACAGCGTAACAGCATGTCGGATAAACCAAAAAATATAGTTTGCTATGGCCACTTTTGTTTTGCGTGAAGTATGCGCAAAACCCGTATAGTGCCATTAGAAACATCATAAATCATAATATAATTCTTACGCACAATAAGCTCGCGCGTATTCCTAATTCGGCCAACACGACCAAGATTAGGAAAGCTAATGAGTCTTTCTACTTTTTTAGATAAAAGCTTGTCGAATACTAATGCAGCAGAAGGATTTTCTTGCGCGATATATTCCCGTATCTTTTGACGATCGTAATGCGCTATCCGTGTCCAAACGAGCTTCATGAATCTGATGTCTTCAGCTTGCGTTGTATTTCAAAGCGCCATGCTTGTGCTTCTGTTTCAATTTCTTCAAAAGGTATTACATCACCTGCGTTGGCAGAATTTAATCCAAGTTGGACTTGTTCCTGAAACCATAATTCATGCGCTATCTTTTCTTTTTGTTCTTTTACAATATCACGCATGTAATCCCGTAAGAGCTGTGCAGCAGATCGATCACATGCTTTTGCAGCCTGAGAAAATTCACTTTTTAATGCATCATCAACGCGAAAGGTAAATGTTGTTTCAGCCATTTTACACCATTAATATGTTACAATGTAATTATAATATAACACATTTTAGTGCATGTACAATAGTAGTAGTTAGAAACAAAAGCTATGAATATCTTACCATTTTAAATTCTTAATTATATACTTTAATAAATAATATTATCTTATTGAAAATAAAAAATAAATATTATAAAATATCTATTATAGATAGCGCAAATATAAGGTAAGTGAAAACATGCTCAATAAAGTGATGTTAATTGGCTATTTAGGAGATGATCCTGAGAGCAAAACGATGACTTCTGGTGCTGAGGTGGTCAATTTTCGTATGGCAACCTTTGAAAGCTATATGAATAAAAATACGCACCAAAAAGTAGAAAAAACAGAATGGCATTCCGTAGTGGTTTTTAATCCGCATTTTGCAAAAATAGCACTTCAGTATCTACACAAAGGTTCAAAGGTTTACATAGAAGGCAAATTACAAACCCGTAAATGGCAAGATAAAAATGGACATGACCGTTACACAACAGAAATTGTCCTGCCACAATATAAAGGCGAGTTGCATTTACTTGATGCAAAGAAAGAGCAATCTGCGTCCTCTTCGTCTGTCACTTCTCAAAGTTATGCTATCGCTTCAGGTGCTGATGATTATGGCATATCTGCTCATGACAGCATGCCATTTTGATTAAAAAATAGAGCAAAAATAAGAATGTGGATTTCCACAGATACGGGGGATGTATGAGAAAGAAAGATGCCTACATTTCACAAGTGAAAGTACGTCAAGACCCTGTTAATCAATTGGCAGTTGAAATGCGTGCTAAACGCTTTGGTTTGACCATAGAAGAGGCTAAAAATCCACTTGCGGGGTCTTATGTTGGGCGGCTTTGTTTGCAAGGCGTGCTTACTCAAGACCAGTATGACGCTACGCAAAAATATCTTGAAGTGAGAAATGACTATTCGTGTGCAAAAGGTTTACCAAGCGCTGTTTATGATGAAAAACCATCATCTTCTGATGACAAAGCAAGAGAGAAGTGGGTTGAACGTGCAACAGAACAGTTTTGTAATACGCAAAAGGTCCTTAAAGAAGCACAGTGCCTTTATAGACAGCATAACCTTTATGCTGCGTTACAGTACCTTGTTATGGAAGATCAAGAATTGCCACATCTTGTGAATGCATTGCGTATCGCTCTGAATACTCTCCAGAAATATTTTGACCCAAAAAGTAAATGGGAAATGTTTTATTGTTATGAAAAGCTCTTGAAGAATAGATGATAAAATATTATATTTTTATATAATATTGGAAAGGGCGTTTAATGCACACAACAAAATTACGTAAAGTTGGAGGGTCTGTTATGCTCTCTATACCGCCGGCATTGCTTGATGTTCTTCATCTTACTGAGAACACGCAAGTTGGTTTGGCTGTTGATAATGGACAATTGGTTGTGAAGCCACAGACAATTTCAAGTTTACACTTTTGATGAATTGTTAGCTCAATGTAATCCTTCAGATGTTTTTGCGAATGAGGATATGGAGTGGTTTGATGCTAAACCTGTTGGTAGAGAGCTCTTGTGATGAAGCGGGGCGAAATTTGGCTTGTATCTCTTGACCCAACTTCAGGCTATGAACAAAAAGGAACGCGTCCTGTATTGATTGTATCACCAGAGGCGTTTAATCGTGTCACGAAAACACCCATTGTCTTACCCATTACAAGTGGAGGAAATTTTTCTCGAACCGCAGGTTTCGCTGTCTCATTGGTAGGAACAGGATTGCATACAACAGGTGTGATACGTTGTGACCAGCCACGTGCTCTGGATATAGCAGCGCGTCAGGGTAAGAAAATGGAAACAGTTCCCCCCATAATTATGAATGAAGTTCTTGCTAAGCTATCAACATTTCTCACATAGTTTCTTCGCACTTGAAGGATGTTAAAGTAAGCAACATGAGATGAAACGTTTTTCTGTACAATGCGTTGTATTTGTATTACAGTGAATACAAATATGAGGATTCCATCATGACGATATCTATTCGGTTGCCAAGTGATCTCGAAACACGTTTGAATAATTTAGCTGCTAAGACAGGACGTACAAAGTCTTTTTATTTACGCGAGATTATTGAACGTGGCATAGAGGAAGCAGAGGATTATTATTTAGCCTCACAAGTAAGAGAGCGCGTTCGAAGGGGAGAGGGTACTTTTTATAGCTCTGAAGAGGTGAGGAAAGAGCTTGGCTTGGACGATTAGATATGAAAAAAAAGCTCTTAGTTTTTTAAAAAAATGCGATAAAAAAGAAGCACGGCGGATTGTTGATTTTTTAGATCAACACGTTGCTCCTCTTGAAGATGTGCGTGTAATAGGTAAGCCCTTAAAAGGACAATTCTCAGGTTTATGGAGATATCGTGTAGGAGATTACAGGATACTTTGTGAACTCTATGATAAGGAGCTTGTCGTATTAGTTTTGGCTGTTGGACATAGAAAAAATATATATAAAGGTTAAGGTAAATCTTTTATAAAATATTTTGATCTTTAATCAAAGATTAAAAGGAGTAATACGGCGCAACTAATTAGAGCGGTTGTTAATAAAAAGAAATAAGCAGGAATTTTCAATTTAAAGCGCCAAAGTAAGTTAATGATGATGGACATTATACTAATAAATACGAGTACTTCTATTACAATTATTAAATCATCGAATGTTATACGTCGTTGAGGTTTTTCATAATCAGAGACAGTGGAAAACGAAATGTTATATTGATTAATTCCACTATCTGATAAAATCTTTTTTGGATGCTGTTCTGCTTTGTACTGCTTTTGTAAAACTTTAATTCTTTCATATAAACTTTGATCAATATTAGCAGATTGATAATGAATAGGGAGTTCACTATTGGTATAATCAGAAAGAAAAAGCCCATTGATCACTATGGCTAATAGAGCTGCTTATTTTGAAAAATAACACTAAAATTTCTCCTTTTTATTAATTATCAGTCATAGTATTGAACCTTTAATTGATTTTTTTCTCAACCAGATTCATTTTGTTTCTCCATTATCATTATCTGTTTTTGTTGTTGCCAAAGCTTTTCGGATAATTCTTCAATTGTTTTGTCTCGCTCCTTAATCGCTTTGTAGTGTCTATCGACCATCCTACTATTTTCCTTAACCGCTTCGTTTCGTTGTATAATCGCTTTATTAATTTTTTCATTCTCATAATCAAATGCCATCTGAGAGTATTCGACTAAGCGATCATGTTCAGAATTTGCTATTATTCCTAGGTAATTTCTCCAAGCAAACAGCAAAATTGCCACTATTAATAAAAAGTTTCTTGAAAATTCAAGATACCAAAGCACACCGAGTACTATGACTAATAAAAGAGTACCTTGAAATTCTGTATTCCGACCATTTTCTGCTTCTTCCCACATGTCAGAGACTATACTCCATAGTATGAGTATACCCACTATTACTATGACAATATCACGCATTGTTTCCCCCCATTTATTAATTATCAGTCATATAATTGATTCTTTTAGAGGATACAATTGTGAGGTGTTGCTTGGTGCTAAAGACACTATATTTAGGCAAGAAAATAAAAAATATACAATATCGTGATTTTTTTGTTGACATGGCGTGAATAATGGTGTTTTATAGAGCTGCTGTAGTGGTCGAATTGCGTCTAAAATTACAGTAGATAATTCCCCCTCAACTTCTTTTATTAAATTGACATGATTACTGAGAGCCCTGTGTTTTGCGGGGCTTTTTGTTATTGGGAGAAAGTATTTTATGACAGCAGAAAATACAGAGATGACTTTGCACCCAAAAAAATTGCCACCCAATGCAGGAAAAGGGCGGGTAAAAGGCGTACCCAATAAAACAACGAGCCTTTTGAAAGAGTCAGTCATTGAAGCTGCTAAACGAGCAGGCAGTAAATATGGTAAAGAAGGATTAATCTCTTATCTGGAAAAACAGGCACTTAAATGCCCCGCCGCTTATTTAGCGTTGCTTGGTAAGGTGTTGCCATTGCAAGTGACAGGGGAGGATGGCGGGGCGATTAAGATGATAGGGCGCGTGGAAATCGCGCCTTTGGGTCATGACAACACGACAGATTAAGATTGTCCCAAAGCTTATAGCGATTTTTACAGGTAAGGCGGCGGTGCGTGCTGCTTGGGGAGGACGAGGGTCTGGAAAGACAAGATCCTTTGCTTTGATGGCGGCTTTAAAAGGCTATCAATTTGGCATGGGAGGAATATCAGGCACTATCCTTTGCGCACGTCAGTTTCAAAATTCTCTCGCAGAGAGTTCTTTAGAGGAGATTAAACGGGCCATTGAAGGTCATGACTTTTTAAAGGACTACTATAAGGTTGGAGAATCTTCGATTAAGTCGATTGATGGTCGTATTGCTTTTCAGTTTTCGGGACTAGATCGTAATATAGCCAGTATCAAATCCATGGGGCGCATTTTGCTCTGTTGGGTTGATGAGGCAGAGCCTGTGACAGAGACAGCTTGGCAAACGCTTATACCGACTTTACGTGAAGAAGGTGAGGGGTGGAGAGCAGAGTTATGGGTAACGTGGAACCCCTTACGAGATAATGCACCGGTTGAAAGGCGGTTTCGCTTTTCAAACAATGAAGCCATTAAGCGTGTAGAGATCAACTGGTCAGACAATCCGAAATTTCCCAAGATCTTGAATGAAGCGCGGCTTGATGATCTGAAGAATCGTCCAGAGACCTATAAACATATATGGGAGGGGGCTTATCTTACCGCTATTCAAGGCGCTTACTATCAAAAGGAAATGTTAGCAGCCGAGCAGGAGGGACGGATAGGGCGTGTTGCACGTGATCCTTTAATGCAGATGCGTGCCTTTTGGGATATTGGGGGCACGGGTGCCAAGGCAGATGCGACGGCGATATGGATAGCGCAATTTGTTGGCAGAGAGATCCGTGTTTTGGATTATTACGAAGCACAAGGGCAGCCGTTATCCGAGCATATAGGCTGGTTACGTCGCAATGGCTATGAGAAGGCATTGATGGTTCTTCCCCATGATGGCGCAACAAAGGACCGTGTACATAATGTGAGTTTTGAGAGTGCGTTAAATGATGCGGGCTTTGAAACGCAAGTGATCCCTCATCAAGGGGCTGGTGCTGTCAAGATGCGGATCGAGGCGGTGCGGCGTATTTTACCCTCTGTTTGGTTTCATGAAGAGACGACCGTATTATGCATAAAAAACTAATAAAGTCAATAGCTTGTATTTAATTATTTTATATGGATCCACTTAAGAATCCATCCTTTTATGCATGATTCATTTGACCATTTTTTATATAAGATTGGCATGTATGAATAGACCATAAAAAGCAAATAAAGCCGATAGAATTTTTTCAAAAGGTTTTTAGGCTATTTATCGACAGCCCATGATCGAGTTCCAAATCAGCAAAGTAGTGAAATTTGCTATTCGTTTGACGGGTTAATCAAGACAAATGCGGTGTGTATTTTTTAATATCAGAATGAGTATTTTGAAGCATTTTACAGATAGGTTTTGAAGGTTTCTCAAACCTCCAAAATACCTTCAAAATATACTATGAGTTGTATTTGCAGATTGCATTTTAATATAGGTTGTTTATTTAAAAATTAACTTATTGAAATATAATGACTTTTATTTTTTGATTGAAAAAAATATATAAAGGGGGATAAAGGGAATCCTCAAAACTCATAGATGAGGCGTACTTTGAAGGTTCACTCTATGAATAAGGGGACATGATTTAGCAAATTTATCCTTTATATTTATGGGAATATTGAGGTATTAAGCATTAACGAGCTAAACAGTTTTGGTTAGGGGTCTTTTATATGAATGTGGGGGAGAAACTTTCAGCAATTTAAATAAAGCAGTTTTTGGGTATCACTTTTCTTTGGTTACGGCATGTGCTTTTGTTAAAAGCGTCATAGGGTCGTGGCTGTTTTGAGTGGTATTGTTAGAGGTTCATGAAGTTCTTTTAAACAATGCTTCATGAATGGTGCAAAGCGGGGGCAATTTGTATTGTTATTCATCTTTTTACGCCAAAGTTCTCTTTTGAGAATTTTTCTTGCCATTTTAGTGTTATTTGACTTGTTTCATGGCGTAATGGTTTATGGTCGGTCTTTTTCTGTTTTATCCCCACATTCTCCAACGGAGAATTTTTCTCGCGGATATTCAGAGAAGCAGCAATTGGAAAGCATTGAGAATTTACGTGCTTTAACGCCTAAAGGCATGACAAGGCCTTTTGAAGGAAAGCCGAGAGCACTTTGGGGGAGTGGGTACTGCTTTCCAATTCATGATATTATTGTTGATGGGGTTTATCATCTCAAGAAGAGTTCTATAGCAGCTGTAACAGGTCCTTATGTTGGAAGATGTATAGGTCTTTCTGATATCCAGTTTTTAATCAAGCAGTTAACCCAGATTTATTTGGATCAAGGCTATATCACGGCGCGTTTTTATATCCCAGATCAGGATATCAAAAGCAGCAAGGCGCTCAAACTTGTTGTGGTTGAGGGCAAGCTTTCGGATATTTATTACAATGGTTTACCAGCTTCTTCTCATAATTATGTTGTCTGGAGTGCTTTTCCGGGTTTGGAAGGGCATATTCTGAATATGCGCGATATTGAACAGGGGCTTGATCAAATCAACAGGCTTTTTTCGGGGCACGCTCAAAGCGAACTTCTCCCGGGTCGTGAAGATGGTAGCACCATTGTGAATATTAACAATCGGCCTAGTAAAGCTTTCAAGGTTGGTGTTTCTCATGACAATATGGGACAATCCTCCACGGGTTATGCGCGTTATAAAGCGGGCTTAACGTTAGAAAATATTTTAGGTTTCAATGATGCGTGGAATTTTAGCTATCAACGCAGTCAATCAGATTATTGGGGTGGGAGCACACAAGAGGGCCATAGCAATAACATTTCAGCGAGTGTGAGCATTCCCTATGGTTATTGGAGCTTTGGTTTAAATGGCTATGCTTATAATTATCAAAGTATTCTTCCTGGCAATTTTACCGATATTGAGACGACGGGGGATTCGAGTGAATTACATGCCAGTACAAGCAGGGTTTTTCATCGTGATAGTGTTTCCCTGACAATTTTGAATGTGGGTCTTTCCTATAAAAGGAGCAACAACTACCTTCTTGGCAATAAGATAGAGGTTGGGAGCCGTCAATATAGTGTAGCTAATTTTGGCATTTTGCATACTCGCCAGATGTTTGGGGGCACATGGAGCTTTGATGTGAGTTATTTGCAAGGACTTCCTTTATTTCAATCTGTAAAGAAACATGTTCCAGGAGCGGGGGATGCGGAGCCTCAATTTGCAAAATTTACCGGCACACTCAGCGTTATGACACCCTTTAAGGTTGGTGAGTGGAATTTTCTATTGAGCAATCTTTTGAGTGGTCAATATTCACCGCATAATTTATTGGGTGCAGAGCAGATTTCGTTGGGAGGTGCTTCCAATGTTCGAGGCACGCGCGAGAGTTTGATTTTTGGCAATAACGGTTTTTTTATCCGTAATGAGCTGTTTCTGCGCACCATTTGGTGGAGCAATAACGCGACGCTCAAAAAGGTTTTTGGTGAACTTCGCCCCTTTGTTGGTTTGGACTATGGTCGTGTTTTTCCGCAAGCTTTGTATGGTTTTACGCATGAACAGCTTGCTGGTTGGACAGCAGGTGTCAAGCTTTCAGGGGGGATGGTTTCTCTTGATGCTAGTTATTCCAGTATTTTCTGGAGCACGATTAAGCACAAGAAGTCAGGCACGTTTTTAATGACATTAACAATGGATCTTTAAGGATAGTGATGGCGAATACAAGCATGAGATATGAGAAGAGAGAACAAAGAGCGACTTTATTAGGTGTTTTAGTCTCTAGTACGATGCTCAAGAAGGTTTTATTTTGGGGGCTTGGTTTTTCTTGTTTGTTAGCACCTTCAGCGTTACAGGCGCAAATTTCTGTTGATGCGAAGGCGAATTCTGCCCATCGTCCAGATATTGTGGCAGCCCCCAATGGGGTTCCTTCCATTGATATTGTTACCCCCAACAGCAGCGGTTTATCGCACAATAAATATGATGATTTTAATATTGGCCATGTAGGTGTGATTTGGAACAATCATGCGCAAGAAGTGGGACAATCGCAATTGGGGGGCATTATGCCTGGCAATCCACATTTGCGTTTTTCTGGTTCAGCGAAGGTTATTTTAAATGAAGTAACAAGCGGAAAACGCAGTGCGTTGAATGGCCCAGGAGAAGTTTTTGGAAAACAAGCCGATGTGATTATAGCCAACCCCAATGGCATAAGCTGTGATGGTTGTGGGTTTATCAATACGCCCCATGCGACATTAACCACCGGTGTTCCAGAAATTGATGTTTCTGGTTTTTTGAAAGGTTTTGTGGTGAAAGGTGGGGAGATCACTTTTGGTGCAAGGGGTGCGAATTTTTTTTCAGGCAAAGGGGTGGTTGATGTTGTCGATATTGTTTCACGCACTGTGCATTTTGAAGGTCCTGTTGCGGGCAGGGAAATTGGAGTTGCGGCTGGTACGGGAAATTTTGATTATGCTTCTCGCCAAATGAAGGCACTTACCGATATTACTGGTAAGCCGGAATATGCGATAGATGGTTCTGCTTTGGGGGCTCTCCAGGCGGATCAGATTAAACTTGTTGCGACAGAAAAAGGTGTTGGGGTTCGCATGCGCCATGATATGGCGGCCAATGCGGGGCAGTTACATCTTTCTGCGGATGGAAAAATCTCACTACAGAATGCCTTTGGTCATAGGGGTGTTGTTCTGAAATCAAAAAGCCAGAGTGTGTTGGCAAAACACATTGCATCCAAAAAGCATATTGAGATTGCGGCAAAAAAAGATGTGACGTTAGAAACCATTGGGGCAGATGGTCATTTTATAGCAGAGGCACAAGAAGGGCTTTTAACCATTGCCGGGCAAGCGACCTCTGGAGGCAATATGCAGCTGTCTTCGCGCGAAGCCATCAAAGTCTCTGGGCTAGGGGCAGGGGCTGATATAGCGTTTGCAACGGGCGGTGATCTGACCATTGGTGGCACTATTTTGTCTGGGGGCAATTTAAAAGCACATGCTGGTGGTGATATCAGGGCGCATCTTTTAGCCGGTGGGGTTGATATGGCAGCAACGGGGGCTGCTGGGAAGCTTGTTTTGGGCAGCCATGGGGGTGTTGATCTCCAAAGTGTGGGAGGCATTATTGATGCGGAAAGCATTTATGGAGCGGGAGAGATCACCCTGGTTTCTCATAACGGGGTTTCGGTTTCTCAATTTCTTCAATCTCATGATAATGTTGCTATTCATACCCAACCGGATGCTGGAGTTCATTTTGGACAACTGATTGCTTATGGAAGGGCAGACATTGATGGTGGAGCGGTTGATTTTTCTTCTCTGATGACGGGTGGAGATGCTGTTTTAAAGGTCAGGAACCTTGAGGCTGGCACACTGATGACAGGGGGAGATTTTGTCCAATCGAGTGTTTTTGGCAAACTTATTTTGCATGAGAAGGGCTCGCTTTCGATTACGGCACAAAGGGGGATAAAGGTTGGACATATTATCAGTGGTGAAAATATTGCCCTTTTTGCTGGCAACGACATTTATTATGATCAGGTTATCGGCTATGGCAGCACAACACTGACATCGGGATCTGGAGGGATTAGTGTTGAGAATGTGCTGTCTGCCATGGGGGATGTGAGGTTGACAGCAAACACTCTCGATTTAAGCAAGAATTGTTCTCATATTTACACGCCTCAAACGCTGTATTTAAAGGGGGATCATATTGATGTTTCGGGGAGCGAATTGACTTATGGCGGTTTAGACTTTCAAAGCACCAATGCCCTTGATATTCAGCATGCACGGCTGCAAGCAGTGACAGATAAGGGGGGGAGTGGAGATATTGTTTTTAGAGCTCCAGGGATTATGACGGATAAGGAAACATCGGTTTTAGCGGCACGAGATTTTACCATCAAAACAGGGAAGCTTCACAATAGTGGTCAATTGGCAGCGGGGCAGAATTTAGCCTTCAGTGTGACAGGTGATGCGACCAACAGCAAAACGGGTTTAGTCTATGTGAAGGGCAATGGTGCGCTCAAAGTTGATGGGGCTTTGTTGAATGATTTTGGTGCCATTGTGGCAGAGGGTGATTTATCTTTCACCAATTTGGGGGGCACAGGAAAGAGCCTTTCTCTTGTCAACAAAGCAGGTTTGATTCAGGCAGGTGGAAACTTAAACATCCAAACCAAAACATTGCAAAATGAAGCCGATAGCATACCGGAAATGAAGGAAAAAAAGGAATATAGCGATCTTTCATTTCAAAGACCAGAGGGGGCTGATCAACTCAGTGATGGGATGTTATATCAAGATGGGCCCAATCTTTGGGGAAAGGGGCACGAACATCAAAGTCATACGGGACCTTTTAAAGGGCACGTAAAAATTTTCTTAGATACTCCACTTTGGAATAGCAAAGAAGGAACGTATGGTACGGCAACTTTAAAAGATGGATCAGTCTATAAGGCATTTACTTGGGAATTTGAGCCTGTCTATGATCAAAAGTCTGTAAAACGGTATCGATGGGATAACTGGTCGCATATGACAGAGGAGACTGTCACGCAGGCGTTTTCGCATAAACCGGCGGTTCAGGGGATGATTCAGTCTACGGGTGATCTTATTATTCACGCTGATAACATTGAGAATAACTATAGCATCATGAGAGCTGGGGGCAATGCGGATATCTATGTGAGTGTGCTGACCAATGTAGGGGCAACAGCCTATAAAAATACTTATCTTGGTTGTAAGGTCCATACGGATGCTTATTGTTATGGCTATAAAGCCGATGGTAGCCGTGATGTTTCTTTAGATATAGCCAATGGCACGTTTCGTCAGACTGGCTCAGAAGTTCTCGATACGGTTTCTGGTCTTGTTCAAGCGGGTGGCACTTTAAATCTAGTGGTCAATACCCTCAACAATACGGCAGCCGAAGGGTCCATTACGGGAGATGCGCATTTTGAAGCCAAAGCGGTTGGAGGTAATCCGCTGGAGGCGCTGAGTGGTTTGACCGGGGCTGGTGCTCTCTTTACACCAAAAGTGGATCTCAATAATTCAGGGGAACCTTCTGAGGGGCTTCCTTTGCCAAAGCCCCAATCGGGCGGTGTTGGGGGCACGCTACCTCAACAGAATTTCCTTTATGAAACGCGGGCGGAATTCCTTGATGTTGGTAAATTTTATGGATCAGCCTATTTCTTGAACAGAATTGGCTACAATCCTGATAGGGAGATTTTTTTCTTAGGGGATGCTTATTTTGAAAAGCAATTGGTAGAAAAACAAATGCGTGATCTTGTGGGTCAAGGTTTAGGCAAAGGCTCCTTTATTCCAGGAAGTGATGCCATTGAACAAGTCAAAACCTTGCTAGATGTAGGGGCAGACTATGTAAAAGCCAACAATCTTGTCTTTGGAGAAGCTTTAAGTGAAGAACAATTGGCAAGTTTAGAAGCGCCCATGGTGATTTATGTGCGTCAAAGAATAAAGGGCATGGATGTTTATGCTCCCGTTCTTTACATCCCTGAAAAAGATAGCGCCTCCTTTGTTTCTGCTGGGGCTTTGATCATGGGCGATGATGTCAATATCACCAGCCAAAATACAAGCACTTCAACGGTTACCAATTCAGGGCGTATTGCAGCAAATCACCAGTTGCATGTGCATGGCGGGGATATTCTCAGTCAAGGAGGGCATTTTGCTGCGGGGAGTGATGCTGTTTTGCTTGCGGAGAACAATATTCATTTGGATGCAGGGCGCACAATGGTTGACGGTGTGGAAACTGTTTTAAACACCAATGCGCTTTCTGCTGGGGGCAATGCGACAGTTCTTGCTAAGAAAGATATGACAGCCTCTGGGGTAAAGATCAGCACAGGGGGTGATCTTGCCATGGCCACAGAGCAGGGCAATTTGACAATCGGTGCCATAAAAACTACCGACCATGATGCGCAGGGTAATGCATCCATGCATCAACAATCAGAAGTTAATTCTGGAGGCTCAACAACGCTTTCCTCTGGAAAGGATCTGAATATTCTGGGCTCTGAAGTTCAAACGAAGGATAATCTTTTCTTACAAGCAAAAGACACTGTTTCGCTTGATGCCACGCGCAACAGTGCCAATAGCTATCGGGGGGATCACACCTCCCATGTTGCTGTGCATAATGGCTCTTATTTAAGTTCTGGAAAAGAGACCACTGTTCTCTCTGGAAAAGATATCCGTGTTTTTGCGTCCGATATCGATGCGAAGGGCAATGTTGCTCTTGGTGCTCAAGGGAATATCACGATAGATACCAAATCTGATGAGATGGAGTATCATCTTCAGGGTACAAATCTTAAAGTGGATATGCAAGCCTCGCGAGCCGTTGGCTCTTCGATCAATGCTGGGGGTGATTTTACTGCTATTGCAGGCCAAGATGGCACACCACATGATCTCACCATCACGGGCAGTGCTGTTACGGCTGATGGCAAGGTAGAGCTGAAAGCCAGCAATGCTATTCTCATCACCAATGCGGAAAATAGCTTACAGTATGAGATGTCGTATCATAAAAAGGGTGGGGTGTTCAGTAGCAGCAAATCCCAGCATAACAAGATTGATGCGGCTCAAGTTGTGGGCTCACTCATATCTGGGGGCAAAGGTGTTGCTCTTGACTCAGCAAACAACACGGAGATTGTAGCCTCGATATTCACAGCCGGTAAGCCAGGGGAGAAAACGCCAGAAGAGCAGGCCAAAGCTGATATGACCATTCACTCTGGTGGAAATATTCTCATCAAAGGGGCGCAAGAAAAATACAACCAGCAACAACAATCGTCGACAAGCAGTGTTTTGCATGAGAAATCTTCCGATAATTCTGAAGCGCACACTACAACGGTTTCCTCTATCCTTGGAGCGACGGGCAATATTGTGTTAGACGCACAAGGGGATGCCACCCTCACGGCTTCTCATATGATTGCCAATGAAGATATTAACGTGGCAGGACAAAGCGTGACGATTGATGGCATGACAGATCACCATAGCAGCCATTCAGAAACCCATGAAACGGGTTTTGGTGTGGGATCAGGCAAGGGTTTTGTTTCGATCTACGGGAGTGAATCAAAGACAGAGAATGAAGAAAGTTTTGAACATCAAGGCTCTTCGCTCAATGGGAAAAATATCACCATCACCGCCAAAAAAGAAGATGTGAATGTGGTGGGTTCTGACTTTAGCGCAGGGGAAGATATTAAGCTTTCGGCAGTCCATAATGTGAATGTTTTGCCTGGTCATAAGAGTCATAGCGCGAGCACACAGGAAGAACGCTCAGGTTTTGGCTTTCAGTTTGAAAAGAACCGCAGTGGTGCCTCTGTGGGTGTGGGGGTTGCGAGCGCCAAAGATACGGGCGATCAATGGGAAAAGTCCAATACACCATCCAATTTCAAAGCGGGCAGAGATGTGCAGATCAATGCCGGCAATGATGTGAATTTACAAGCGACAAATGTTTCGGCAAATCGTGATGTCAACATTGATGCTGGCAATAATATCACGCTTGAGACAAGCTATGATATCTCTAAGGCAGAAGAAAAGCATGAAAAATCCTTTGCTGGTGTGACAGGTTCTGTCAATGTTGGTATTCTTGGTACGGTACAAGATATAAGGGATGCAGTAAAGCGAGCTAAAAATAAGGATAACAAACACCACATTATTAATGGTTTGCTTGGCGGTTTAAAAGGTTATGATCTCTATAACAAAGGCAAAGGTCTTTACAATGGGATGCAGGGTGGAGCAACCAAAGATGACCTTCTTAATATGGCGGATGTTTCAACCAGCATTACGGTAGACTTTAAAGCTGAAAAGGCAGAGGCATTTTCTCACACCTTCACCGCAGTAACAGATAGCATAGAAGCAGGGCGTGCCATTAACATACATGCCAACAAAGGCAGCATCCATGGTATTGGTGCTGATCTTATCGCTGGCACAAACTCTCTGAACAATGATGAACAGAGCGGAAATATTAATTTGGAAGCAGGACAAGATATCACCTTTGAAAGTGCGCAAAATAGGCAAAACACGCAAAACCATTCGCAAAATATTTCTGTAAATGTTGGTGTTGGCTACGGTTATGGGAGTGGCGGTTCAGGCTGGAGGGGCAATGCTTCTTTTGGAAAAGGAAAAGGCTCCAGTGAACAGGTACACCAGAAGAACAGCCATATTATAGGCACGGGCACTGTTCATAGCAACAGTGGGGGAAACACCACACTAGCGGGGGGTGTGGTTTCTGCAAACCGTGTAGAGATGGGTGTTGGTGGTGATTTCACCATTACAAGCCACAGTGATACGGGACAAAGTTCCAGCAAGCAAAACTCTGTTTCTGTTGGCTTTAATGGTGGAAAAAAGGATGATGCGGCGACAACCAATCTTGCCTTGAACAAGGATAAAACCTCTAGCGATTATCACAGTGTTGTGGAACACTCCGGCATCAAAGCGGGTGATGGCGGTTTTGAGATCAACGTTAAAGATACAACAACCCTGACCGGGGGGATTATCGACAGCAGTGCATCAGCCGACAAAAACAAACTGACCACCGGAACCATCACCACGAGTGATATTGCCAACAGTGCTAAAGCGCAAGCCAGCAGCCAGGGTTTAAGCCTTGCTACGGGTGGTCCCATGTCTCAGGGCAAATACGGTCTTGCGAAAAACATCGCCAAAAATGTCTTAGATCATGCAAAAGCCAAAGATTCACAGGAAGGGCAAACCAAAGCTGCTATCAGCAATGGCACCATCATCCTGACAGATGAGGTTGAGCAAAAGGCATTGACAGGACAAGATGTGGAACAAGTAATCGCCTCCCTTAACCGCGATACTGCCAACGCCCATAAGGGGGTACAACAGCTTGATGTTACCAAGCTGGAACAAATTGTCCATGAAAACCGTGAAATGGCGACACAATTGCTGGAAGAAGGGTTTAAAGTTAGCAATGAAGCTTACAAAACCATGTTTATCAAAGAACATCCCATCGCCGTGGTGGAGCGTGATGAACAGGGACATATCATCTATAAGACAGATGAAAATGGGGTACCTATAAGAGACGCTCGTGGACAAAAAATTCCGAAATCTCATTCTTTAACGGCTGAGGAGAAGGAACATTTGCAAGCTGGTTCTGATGGCAAGGTGCATGTGTCGTTCAATGGTATCTTTATACCACCAGAGGAAGCTGCTGTTTATGCCGAGCAACATGCTGTTAATAAAAATGAACCGCTTTATTTTGTGGTGTTTCCACAAGCCGATACGGCTCTCTCAGAACTTCTGGTAGCGGGGTATCAGAAGTTTCTGGAAAATAACTTTTGGGGTTTGACCAATTCAACACAAGAAGCAAAAGATCTGATGTCTCGCTATGGTAATACAGGGTTAGAACTTTATGCCCATAGTCGCGGTAGCATGACATTGGGGAATATGCTGTATTCTTTTCAACAACAAGGTGTGCACGGGATAGCTAACAAAAACACGACTATCAATCTCTATGGACCAGCCTTTAATGTTTTAGTTGCATCCGATCTGTTAGGCTATGTGAGTGACGGCAAACAAACCACTGTTGGTTTTGATGGGCATAGATATGATTTTGTCAGCCGATGGATTGGCGGTAATAGCTATACTTACAAGACAATTCTTGCAGACAGTAATGCTTGGAAAGAATGGTGGAGAGTGGTTACAAATCCCATAAGTTCCCATACCTGTCTTGGAGATGCGAGTGACGCGTGTAAAAAGCGCTATGGCTCATCTCATCGTGAACAATTTCCTTTAAGTAAAACAAGGAGTAAAAAATGAAAAAAACTCTAAAGCTATTAGGTGCGGTAATTTTGTTTATCATAACAGGATGTCAGTTTAACAAACCTCCTCCAGGGTACATCGCTATGTGGGAGAAAAATGGTGTTACTGATTTTACTGAGGTAGGAAAAGCCTTGTTAGAATGTGGCATGCCAACCCCTTATGATCGCGATCCAGAAAACCAAAAGCTAAGTCCTAATGATATGGTCTCCATTGATGCTTGCATGGTTCAATCAGGATTCCGCTATAAAGATGAAGAGGTAGAAAGAGCGGGAGGGTGGTGTTATACTTTTAGAGCCGAAAACCTTCCAAATTGTCGTCCTGGCGTTGTCTTCCCACAGCGCAGTGTCAAAAAGCGCTTGAACAGCCCTTTTTGTAAAAAATATAAAAATGCACCTGAATGCCAACCTTAAATATTGCTGTTTGTGGAAACTACAATCCCCACATTCATGTGTTCCCATGCCTGTGTGGGATTGTTCTCTTCATCCACCATCTCAATATTGTTCACCGTTGTTTGAAACAGCGGTGGCAGAAAATATCAACAGGCTTTCAAGCCATTGCATTAAAAAGAAATCCATTCAAAGAGGGGAAAAAATGAAACAAACTCTAAGACTATTAGGTGGCTTAGCTCTGTTAAGTATTGCAGGATGTCAGTTTAATAAACCTCCTCCAGGATACTTGACTGCGTGGGAGAAAAATGGTGTTACTGATTTTACTGAGGTAGGAAAAGCCTTGTTAGAATGTGGCATGCCAAGCCTTATTGATGCCGATTCAGAAAACATAAAGAATAGCATTAATGCAAAAGCAACAATTTATGCTTGCATGATCCAATCAGGATTCCGCTATAAAGATGAAGAGGTAGCAAGAGCGGGAGGGCCATGTTACACTTTTAGAGCCGAAAATCTTCCGATTTGTCGTCCTGGCGCTGTCATCCCAAAGCGCAGTGTCAAGAAGCGCTTGAACAGCCCTTTTTGTAAAAAATATAAAAATGCACCTGAATGCCAACCTTAAATATTGCTGTTTGTGGAAACTACAATCCCCACATTCATGTGTTCCCATGCTTGTGTGGGATTGTTCTCTTCATCCACCATCTCAATATTGTTCACCGTTGTTTGAAACAGCGGTGGCAGAAAATATCAACAGGCTTTCAAGCCATTGCATTAAAAAGAAATCCATTCAAAGAGGGGAAAAATGAAACAAACTCTAAGACTATTAGGTGCTGTAACTTTATTAGGTATTGCAGGATGTCAGTTTAATAAAACTCCCACATCATCTATAGGAGCATGGGAGAAGCCAGGAGCAGATTTTACTGAGGTAGGAAAAGCCTTGTTAGAATGTGGCATGCCAACCCCTTATTATACCGATCCAGAAAACCAAAAGCTAAGTCCTAATGATATGGTCTCCATTGATGCTTGCATGGTTCAAGCAGGATTCCGCTATAAAGATGAAGAGGTAGCAAGAGCGGGAGGGCCATGTTACACTTTTAGAGCCGAAAATCTTCCGATTTGTCGTCCTGGCGCTGTCATCCCAAAGCGCAGTGTCAAAAAGCGCTTGAACAGCCCTTTTTGTAAAAAATATAAAAATGCACCTGAATGCCAACCTTAAATTTTTCTGTTTGTGGAAACTACAATCCCCACATTCATGTGTTCCCATGCTTGTGTGGGATTGTTCTCTTCATCCACCATCTCAATATTGTTCACCGTTGTTTGAAACAGCGGTGGCAGAAAATATCAACAGGCTTTCAAGCCATTGCATTAAAAAGAAGTCCATTCAAAGAGGGGAAAAATGAAGAAAACTCTAAAGCTATTAGGTGCGGTA
Organism: Bartonella henselae str. Houston-1; assembly: GCF_000046705.1. NCBI lineage: Bacteria > Pseudomonadati > Pseudomonadota > Alphaproteobacteria > Hyphomicrobiales > Bartonellaceae > Bartonella > Bartonella henselae. The sequence goes on from NC_005956.1 coordinate 834,128, forward strand.
ATTTTGTTTATCATAACAGGATGTCAATTTAACAAACCTCCTCTAGGAGAGGTGGCTACGTGGGAGAAAAATGGTGTTACTGATTTTACTGAGGTAGGAAAAGCCTTGTTAGAATGTGGCATGCCAAGCCTTATTGATGCCGATTCAGAAAACAGAAAACTCAGCTACAATGCATGGGCAACTATTGATGCCTGTATGGTTCAAGCTGGTTTTCGTGATAAAGTGGGAGGGGGGAGTTGGTGTGAGAATCATAAAGTCGAAAATCTTCCGATTTGTCGTCCTGGCGCTGTCATCCCAAAGCGCAGTGTCAAAAAGCGCTTGAACAGCCCTTTTTGTAAAAAGCATCCAGAACAATATGAATGCTATCCTTAAATATTGCTGTTTGTGGAAACTACAATCCCCACATTCATGTGTTCCCATGCCTGTGTGGGATTGTTCTCTTCATCCACCATCTCAATATTGTTCACCGTTGTTTTAAACAGCGATGGCAGAAAATATCAACAGGCTTTCAAGCCATTGCATTAAAAAGAAGTCCATTCAAAGAGGAGAAAGAATGAAAAAAATCTTGAAACTATTAAGCTGTGTAGTTGTCTTAACTATAGCTGGATGTCTTAATCAACCACCTCCATCTACTTTAGCATTGTGGGAAAAACCAGGTGCCGATAAAGCGATGACCCAACAAGCCTTGACAAAATGTGGTTGGAAACCAGTCTATGCTTCTTCTGACGACATGAATTCCTATGCCAGCGAATTTGCCTCCGTTTATGAGTGCATGAAAAAAGCCGGTTTTCGGTATAAATTGCAAGATTCAAAAGGGATCTATTTTTCACCGTCTGCGAAAAGTGGCTCGTTCCTCAGCAATTTAATGGTAGCAGGATATCAGCAGTTTATGGAGAATGACAGCTTTGGTGTGAGCAATTCAACGAAACATGAAAGAGAGCTTATGCTTCGTATTGAAAAGGAGAAGAAACGCCAGAAAACAAAAAAATCTTTACAACGATAACCATTAACACTCCGCCATCTCTTTTTGTTTGGGATGGCGGGGGTGTTTTCTTGATCAATCATCTCAATATTGTTCACCGTTATTTTAAACAGCGGTGACAGAAAATATCAACAGGCTTTCAAGCCATTTCATTAAAAAGAAATCCATTCAAAGAGGGGAAAAAATGAAGAAAACTTTACAATTATTGAGCTGTATAGCTTTGCTTATTGTGGCGGGATGTAATATGTTCGATGAGCAATTGGCTTTGGATATGTGGGCAAAGCCAGGAGCAGATCAACTTGAGGTCAAAAAAGCCCTTTTGGAATGTGGCATGCCAAGCCCTTACAATGATAGTATGAACTCAAAAGATTTAAGCATGAATGCAAATGCTGCGGTTAATATGTGTCTTGTGAAAGCAGGATTTTATCATAAACTTTTTAAGGTTGGATTGCGAGACAGGTGTCATAATTATAATGCCGAAGATCTTCCTATATGTGTTCCTGGTTCTGTTATTCCGAAGCGAAGTGTTGAGAGACGTTTAAAGAGCGCTTATTGTCAAAAATATAAAAATAAACCAGAGTGCCAACCCTAACAACCAACAGCATTTGCAAAGTGCTTCAATGAGTGTTGGCTACGGTTATGGGAGTGGCGGTTCAGGCTGGAGGGGCAATGCTTCTTTTGGAAAAGGAAGAGGCTCCAGTGAACAGGTACACCAGAAGAACAGCCATATTATAGGCACGGGCACTGTTCATAGCAACAGTGGGGGAAACACCACACTAGCGGGGGGTGTGGTTTCTGCAAACCGTGTAGAGATGGGTGTTGGTGGTGATTTCACCATTACAAGCCACAGTGATACGGGACAAAGTTCCAGCAAGCAAAACTCTGTTTCTGTTGGCTTTAATGGTGGAAAAAAGGATGATGCGGCGACAACCAATCTTGCCTTGAACAAGGATAAAACCTTTAGCGATTATCACAGTGTTGTGGAACACTCCGGCATCAAAGCGGGTGATGGCGGCTTTGATATTACAGTGGCAGGTGCAACAACCCTGACCGGGGGGATTATCGACAGCAGCGCATCAGCCGACAAAAACAAACTGACCACCGGAACCATCACCACGAGTGATATTGCCAACAGTGCTAAAGCGCAAGCCAGCAGCCAGGGTTTAAGCCTTGCTACGGGTGGTCCCATGTCTCAGGGCAAATACGGTCTTGCGAAAAACATCGCCAAAAATGTCTTAGATCATGCAAAAGCCAAAGATTCACAGGAAGGGCAAACCAAAGCTGCTATCAGCAATGGCACCATCATCCTGACAGATGAGGTTGAGCAAAAGGCATTGACAGGGCAAGATGTGGAACAAGCAATCGCCTCCCTTAACCGCGATACTGCCAACGCCCATAAGGGGGTACAACAGCTTGATGTTGCCAAGCTGGAACAAATTGTCCATGAAAACCGTGAAATGGCGACACAATTGCTGGAAGAAGGGTTTAAAGTTAGCAATGAAGCTTACAAAACCATGTTTATCAAAGAACATCCCATCGCCGTGGTCGACCGTGATGAACAGGGACATATCATCTATGAAACAGATGCAAATGGGGAGCCTATAGAAAACGCTCGTGGACAAAATATTCCGAAATCTCATTCTTTAACGGCTGAGGAGAAGGAACATTTGCAAGCCGGTTCTGATGGCAAGGTGCATGTGTCGTTCAATGGCATCTTTACACCCCCAGAGGAAGCTGCTGTTTATGCCGAGCAACATGCTGTTAATAAAAATGAACCGCTTTATTTTGTGGTGTTTCCACAAGCCGATACGGCTCTCTCAGAACTTCTGGTAGCGGGGTATCAGAAGTTACTGGAAAATAACTTTTGGGGTTTGACCAATTCAACACAAGAAGCAAAAGATCTGATGTCTCGCTATGGTAATACAGGGTTAGAACTTTATGCCCATAGTCGCGGTAGCATGACATTGGGGAATATGCTGTATTCTTTTCAACAACAAGGTGTGCACGGGATAGCTAACAAAAACACGACTATCAATCTCTATGGACCAGCCTTTAATGTTTTAGTTGCATCCGATCTGTTAGGCTATGTGAGTGACGGCAAACAAACCACTGTTGGTTTTGATGGGCATAGATATGATTTTGTCAGCCGATGGATTGGCGGTAATAGCTATACTTACAAGACAATTCCTTCAGACAGTAATGCTTGGAAAGAATGGTGGAGAATGTTTACAGATCCTGACAATCCTCATACTTGTCTTGGAGATGCAAATCTTAATTGTATTAGTATGTATGGTTCATCTCATTTAAAACAAAAACCTTGAATTAAATCATGGAGTAAAAAATGAAACAAACTCTAAGACTATTAGGTGCGGTAACTTTGTTCGGTATAGCCGGATGTCATTTAGGAGGACCTCCTACATCATCTATAGGGATGTGGGAGAAGCCAGGAGCAGATTTTACTGAGATAGGAAAAGCCTTGTTAGAATGTGGCATGCCAACCCCTTATGATCGCGATCCAGAAAACGATAATCGCAGTTTCAATCAAATGGCAACAGTTTATGCTTGTATGGTTCAATCAGGTTTTCATTATGAAAATGAACATGAGGGTGGGTGGTGTTACACTTTTAGAGCCGAAAACCTTCCGATTTGTCGTCCTGGCGCTGTCATCCCACAGCGCAGTGTCAAGAAGCGCTTGAACAGCCCTTTTTGTAAAAAATATAAAAATAGCCGTAAATGCCAACCTTAAATATTTTAAATATTGCTGTTTCTGATAATCAACACTACACCATCCTTGCTTGCGCTTGGAATGGTGGATTGTTCCCTCAACCAATCGTCTCAACACTGTATGTGAAGCAGTTAACGTAGGGAATACACTTCGTAATCCTGTTAATTTGCGTCATAGGATGGATTTTGCTATCTTTAGGGTGATGAGTTTGAGAAAGCCTTGTCCGTCCTTACGTGACAAGTTTTTTTATGCCGCGTCACTATTAGCCGCCCGTGCAAGGCGCTTCAAACGTCAACATGGTTTGGATGTCTTGATGATTGATTATATCCAACTCATGACAACCCATTCAAAACGTTCTTCAGAAAACCACATTCAAGAAATGACAGCGATTACCATAGGTCTTAAAGCTTTGGCAAAAGAACTTAATATTCCCATCATTGCTCTTTCACAATTCTCACACCAAGTTGAAAACCAAACAGATAAACGTCCACAGCTTGCAGATCTACGAGAATCAGGTTCCATTGAACAAGATGCCGATATTGTGCTGTTTGTTTATCGCGAAGAATATTATCTCAAAAAGGAAGTAGCGCCAAGTATAGAAAATGGCAAGAGACAATGGAGAAAGCCAAGGGCAAAGCTGTGGTTATTATAGCCAAACAACGCCATGGTCCAACAGGAATAGTTTTTCTTGCCTTTCAATCCGATTTTACACGCTTTAGCGATCTAGCAGACAATGGGAACGTCTCAGAGAATAGGAGTGATTATCATGCTTTGTAGGATAAAAGATGTAGAGGAGCAAAATCCAATAGATTCACATTCAAAATTACGAATCTTAAAACAGCCTTTGAAAGGTCTTTGAAGACCTTTTGAGAACCCCTTAAAAACCCTTTGAAAAAAAATAAATTGCTGCAAAACCTGCTGTCAAATTGTGCAAAACCCGATGACAAGCTACAGGCATGTTGGAAAATCCTATTCCCGCACCTTTATTTATACATCCCGCACCTTAAAAAAACATACATAAAATCAAAAAGTTACAAGAGAAATAAAAGCATATGGTGGGCGTGACAGGGATTGAACCTGTGACCCCTACGATGTCAACGTAGTGCTCTCCCGCTGAGCTACACGCCCACTCAATGAAGTTGCATACACCACATAGAATTACAAACGTCAATGCCTAATTTAATTTTTTCTTTAATCAGTCACGAATAATTTAGAAAAATATCGCCTCTAAGCAGCTATAAGTATTTTTTCAACCTCATTCACAAGATCACGTAAGTGAAAGGGTTTAGAAAGCACTTTTGCATCTGGAGGGGCATCGCTATTTGAATTGAGTGCAACTGCTGCAAAGCCTGTAATGAACATTACTCGTAAATCAGGATCAATTTCAGTAGCGCGTCGTGCTAGTTCGATTCCATCCATTTCTGGCATCACAATATCAGTAAGGAGAAGAGAAAATGCTTCTTCTTGTAAACGTTCATAGGCGCTAGCACCATTATCGAAATCGGCCACTTCGTAGCCGGCACGTTCTAGAGCTTTTGCTAGAAAACGGCGCATATCGTTATCATCTTCTGCGAGCAGGATTCTTTTCATGATTATGTTCCAATTACTCCATTCGTCAGAGTTTTTGCCTCATTGATTATACAATATAGAGTATTTATAAAAAAAGTGATAAAATGCTCATAATTGGAATGAATGGCAAAATGGTTAATTCTTATCTATTTGTCTAGTAATACACAATATTAGTTGTTTATTAGTTAAATTCGAAATGTATTTGATGTTGAAATCAAAGGCTAATGTATAAGCATCTTAATCTCCGCTCTGTTTCTTTTAGGTTTCTTTCATTCTGACCAGCATTCCACGAAACACCTTTTAGAAATCTTCGTTTTAGAGATTGTCTCTATGGAAAATTAGGATGGTGCTATATTGATTTGCTGTTTTTGAGAAGTTAATAAGCAAGACGGAGTTTTTATAGCTGTTCATTTTTTATATATTTTTGTCAATCTATATTGTAAACATAATGAGTTTAGTTTACAGGTCCGTCTGTTAAACTATAGTTTTTCTATGAGATAACATAATTTTTTTGTAATAGATCAGGAATAGAGTTTTTTCTCTTTTGATTTGGATAGCTGTATTATGTTGTATTAAGATTGCTCTATCGATCATTGTTATTTTTGCAAATGGAGATTAACTTTATCGAACTATTACATTTGCGTTTTGAAATAGGTAATCGGTTGATTTTTTAAAATTGAAGTGAGCTATTCTTGAGTTTTTGAAAACGTGATTGACGTTTCGTGAAAAGATTTTCCATGAATATAAGAGTTGTACAGCTGCTATCAAATAAAAGATTGTATGTGTATTTTTACTTTAAATTGAGGTAAGTCCTTTATTTTACACTATAAAATAATCTCGCACGATTATGCAAAAGAAAACAGAATATGAAGATTGTTGTTTGATGATCAGCATAAAATCCTAAAATCAGCATTTAGGTTACTTTCTTTCTTATAAAAGCTTATTAAGCGCTTTTTGGTACTTCCATCTGGGAATGAAAGCATTAGGCTGATAAAAAGGAAATTTTTTGATTTTATCAATTCGCCCTTTTTATCATAGGAAATCACCTGAGTTCTACAAGATTCAATAGGAAATATTTAGTTAAGCTTAGATGTTTGATTTTGAGGCAATATCATAAGGAATTGGTATTCCAGATTCTAAGAGATCTTTTCTTATCAAAATTATATTTTATGCCTAACTTTTTCGTTTAGCCGTTCAGGGAGCATGTCTCTAAATAACATCTTTTTATAATTAATAGGCTTATAACGCTTAATTATTTTAAGATTTTTTTCATGTATTTTTCTATTTCCCTTTATGGTCCTAAATTACGGTCTTGTTAAAAGGTGTGATCTTATGGGCATTTCATCCACGAATAAATGCATCAAATGCAATCCAAAATTGTTTTTGGTAACTTTCTTCATGCATGATGGTATCAAGTTCGGCACCTGTAATTGTAATACTGTCTGTCAGATGCGTATATTGGCATAATTGTCGTATTTCAATGTTATTGGCTATATTGTTTTGGTTGGCAAGAATAAACAATGTTGGAATTTCTAAATGCCCATTAAGGATATTTTTTTTCACGCTATCAATTGCATTGAGTACTGATGCCATCCATCGAGATGTCGGACGTTTTATAAGAAAATCAGAGGATAAAGCTGCTTCATTGATGCGCATAAATTGCGTACTTTTTTGTTTTAATTTTTCCCCACCTTTCGCTGGTAAAAATCCAAGACCGATATCAGAAAGAAGTTGTGTTAATTTATGTTGAAAGCTATTTGTTTTATTGCCAAATGGAGCAAAAAGGGGAGAAATGCAGAGCATTTTATTAAACTTATGGTTAATGAGATCCAATCCGCTAAGTGCTATCAGTCCCCCCATGCCATAAGTTAGCATGTAGTAAGGTGGTGGACAATTACAATAAACAATATTTTTAAGAAACTCATTTAAGTCATTAATATCATTGTTAATATTAAAATAATTATATCGACTCTGTTTTTGTTTATCGGGTTGCGATTCTTCTCGACCAAACCAATCAAATATTGCTGTGTAAAAACCGCGGTTGGAAATTTCATTCATTGGTAAAAAATATTCTTCTAAAGCATTTGCATAGCTTTCAAGAATAACAATTGTTCCTTTGGCTTTTTTTATTTCGGGATGTGTTATCGCAAAACGAATTTTGCGATCAGTGTCTATTTTAAGGTGGTTATTATGGATATTGGCAGGAGGAATTCTCAAGTCTGGGGAATAAAGAGATCTTTCCAATTGACATCCTTTGTGGTGTATTGTTGCAATTTACTGCAAAGTTAGATGAGAAGAGAACGCATATTCTTATATTTTTAATATAATGATGATGAAGGGTTAAGAAACGGTTATATTGTTTTTGTATATTTTTACGAATTGAAGCACAAAAGAGTTGAAATAGAATGGAACAATTACCAGATAAATAGTGCGGTCGCCACTCTGGGACCGTTGGTTCGCGGGCAGGTTTGCCATTTGGGAACTTTGTGAATCAATTATAGTCGCTCTAAAGGAGGGCAATATTATGCGTCAAGTAGATTTTTCACCATTTTATCGTTCAACTGTAGGTTTTGATCACCTTTTTAATTGGTTTGATTCCAGAACACAACCTGACGATGTTTCTTCTTATCCACCATACAATATTGAGCGTTTAAGTGAGGATTCTTATAGAATTTCTATGGCTGTTGCTGGTTTTTCTCAGGATGAGATTGATATTGAAACACATTGCAATCAGCTGATCGTTAGGGGTGAGAGAAAACCTGAAAATGACGATGAAGAACGAGAGTTTCTTTACCGAGGTATTGCTTCGCGTGCTTTTGAACGGCGTTTTCATTTAGCTGATCATGTTAAGGTTATTGGAGCAGAACTTGGCGATGGTCTTCTTCATATTCAGCTTAAAAGAGAAATGCCGGCTGAACTAAAGCCAAAAAAGATAGTTGTGCAAGCATCATCATCTGCTGTAAAAAATGGTAACGATCATGCTGTGCGTAAAGTAAGTTTAGAAAATGAGAGAACTGAATAATTAAAACTTTTTTAAAAAATAGAAAAACGCGAGACAAAAGTCTCGCGTTTTTATGTTTTATTAAATAATAGGCTGTTTGAATAAAAACTATTTGTTCCAAACTCAGGTGGTGAAGTTTCGTATATGGCTCTACATTGAGGGAAATGGAGTGAATTTTAAAAATGTTTTGTATATATTGTAGAACAATTATTTGATTAAAAAAAACAGGTATTGTAGTTTAATACTAGATTTTGTACTAAATAGGAAAAGCTAGGAATAGGTGACAATTCATTTTAGATAAATGTTAAGTTGCATTTTGTATCGTTTTTAAGTGGGTTTTTTAGTTTTGATTTGACGCCTTAAGTGAAGTTTAAAAAAGAGTAAAGTCGCTGCAACTTCTTCGCTATCGTTGGTATTTTAAATAAGTTCTTGCAGTTTTTCATAAAGCTTTGCAGCTGCTTCCGCTACTATATGTTCAGAGAGGAATTTTATTTTTGCATCACGATAGGTCGTGTAGGCTATCCGTCCAAGCTTTTTATCAGTTTAGCAGGAATAATAGGCACCTTAAAATTTTCTGCTTTCGCTTTTGCTGCGTTTGTAAATATTTTATCTTTACTAGTGAAAAACCAATCTATAGATATTTCGAAACGATATATGTCCGTAGCATAGATGCAGGGGGATTTTTGCAAACCTCTTTTGTAATTGCAAATAGTTGTTTCAGGAATATCAAAATGTTTTGCAAATTGTTTACATTCCTTGAAGCTAAGAGAAATTTTTATTTCTTTTTAGCGTTTTGCTAATTCGATTTTAGGTTTTTTAGGTCTAATCTGCAAAAATAAAATCATAGTCATTGGAAAATTGTTGGCTGGTAGCTAAAAGTCTAAACGTTGGACTGATTAGCAGATTCTGTCAATCTGAACACTGAGAAAACAAAGAAATTTGTGTCGACTGACTATAGCTTAAGCCGTAAATACACTCTGTTCAAAAAATCCGCAAATGGGTGTTTACAGGTTATTCGCCAAGGATGGCTTAATATAGCAGCACTGCAAGTCTGCAATGAGCTTTTCAGATTCTATAACTTGTGATTTGTGGTATCTCTGATAGTGAGGTCAAGGGAATAGCTAAAACTTTTGCTAAAGAGACCATCCTTAATTTTAATTTATTAAAATTCGAAGTGCACTTTATCGGTTAACTTATAGTTTTACTCTACAGAAAAAACGAGGGAAAATTGATAATACTATAAGCTTTAGTGGGGATCTAAATATCGATATTAGTAGCAAGAGATAAAACCGTTCCTGTTGCTATATTAATAGAGCTTCTTATTTTTTGTTTTTTTTAAGTCGCATTAGCAAACGATATAAAAATAGCCATCAGAGTAAACTATGCAAATATGTTAAAAGAATGTATGGTTACACGTTCAAATCCTTTTTTAATGCCACCCCCAGAAGACAAGAATTTTGGAAAGGCTGCGATATATAGAATATTGATGCTTTGGGGTTTAGTATTTGTGTCATAAAATCATCCATTTAGCTGGTAAAAATCTTTACTTGACCCTTAGTATTATTTTCATTCTTTGATATGGGGGCTTTTGAATTTAAGCTATCGATGCCAGATTTAAGTGATTTAACTCTCATATATAATAAATAGCATCCACCCATGAGTTTTACTAAAAAAGAGCGTTTTATTGTTGAGAATAATCGCTGATACACCCTAATATGGAAAACGCTCCATGTGCATATGTTGCTGTACACACGCCAACAACATTAGCGAGCGCATTCTTTTTTCCCAGTCTCTTAGCATTACCGATGATAAGAGCCATGTTTGGATCAGGAGATATCACTAAAAAAATGAGACTATATTTGATGATTCATTTGACCTTTATCTCTGAAATTAATTTATCTTCAAGATATAAGTCTATTTCATCAAATGAGGAAATTTTACCTACTCCTTGTGGAGTACCTGTATATATATCATCACTTTTTTAACTGAATGTAGCGACTTAAGAATGATATTATTTTTCAAAGCTAAAAATCATATCTCTGGTATTACCAAGTTGCTTCGTTTCACCATTTAGCTTCATTTAAAAAGTTATTGAGTGGTTTATTTTTTCCTTGCTTATGAAGTCAGAGACGTATGCGGATTCTTTAAGTCCTTTAGACAAAAGCCAAGGAAGCTTTTTTTCTTTCAGTTTTGTTTGTAAATCTCTAGCTATTAGATCAAGCCCCACTACCACTGCATCGTAATATTCTTCAGCTTCTACTTCATAGACTATAAAAGTGTCCTTTGAGACTCTCAGCACAATTTCAGTTTTAAAATGTATTTCTTAAGAAAAGTCAGGAAGAAAAATTTGATTTCCTAACATGAGTGAATTGTTCGGCTTGCTGAATATAAAGGATTTATCTTCAACAACATTGCCAAGTTCATGTGCGTGCTCCACATAATTGCGTCCAATACAATAAATATCATTCATCATAGGGGGCCACTAAGTTTTTCATTTTCTTTTTGTACAAGCAAGATATAACTGTGGAAACAACATTTCAATATGTGAGCTTTCTAAAAAATATGCATTGCATGGATTAATAACTTAATCTTGATAATAGCCAGTCAGTTAGCATTACCTTTCCAAGCTCTCATGAGAGGGGGCGATGTGGTGGCCTCCACAGGTAAAACATAAGGAGCACGTAAAACTCACGATTTTTTCTTAGATGCTTTTCTAAACAACCAGAATCACTCAAGTTTACTTCTTGCTGTGTTCACTAAGATACCGTTTTTCTTCATCTTTTTGAAGAATTCTGAATTAATTATTTCTATGTTTTTTTGTAAGATGGCTAGTGCAGTGATAGCACATCAGACTCTTCTAGAAGATAATTCATGTCTTTCTAGAAGTTTGAATTTGAGTGATTTTGCTAGATTTTTATTAATATATGGATCATAGACAAGTAGTTTGAATCCAAAAGGTCTTAATCTTTCTAGCGTTGCTTTTTCTATTTTACCTAGGTCTATCAATTCAATGTTTTTATGTTTTGGATGGAATGTTTTAGGATTATTTTCTTACTATGTTTCATCATATTTTTTTGTTAAATCATTCTGTCTGGATCCTTGCTTGCAAACCTCCAAAATTATGGTTAATGCAGTATCAGCCACTTTACAATAAGAAGAGTTATGAGAAAATTTGGCACCATGCTTTCTAAGCGCTTCATGGTCTACCTGTTCATAATCGATACAAAAATTGTACTGCTATTTTATAATTACGCAATTTGTGGGCTGTTTTCTCTGTTACTTTTGCATGCCAGCTTAATAGGGCATCAATCTCTTTTAGAATTTTGTCAGGAAAATCGTCTTCATTTAAAGAATTAAAGAAATAAAACTTAATGTCAAAGTTAGCCAGTGGTTTTTCAAACTCACATATTTCAGTTCACACAAGGAGTAATGAAAAACATTAAAAGGTAGAAAGATAGTGAATTTGTGGATAAGATATACATTTAAATCCATAAAAAAAGCACCGTACAGAGCGCTTTGGTGTTTTTGATGAAATCTTCCACACGTTAGTTAAAAAGTGCTCTGTACGGTTAAATCTAGGGAAAAATCCCATAGGTAAAATTATGGATTAATGTAGCGATACTAAAATATCTATTCTTAATAAACCGTAAACAACTAGTGCAAAAAATTTTGTTGCAACGGCGGTGAGGCTGCTTCATGGGGGTAGGGATAGTTTAGTATTTTCATAACCTTTATGAATATCAGGATGTTAAGAGAGAATATGAAACGTTCAATGGAGGTCAATACCATGACATACCTGAGAATGTCGACTTCAATATCAAACTACACGTGAAAGCGTGGATTTCTGGTGGTGCGGCCCCCAAGATTGTTATCAACTATAAATTTCTCATAGATAAAATCAGTAGAAAGCTCAAAAATTATTGAAAACTAATTGATATATTAAAAAAACTTTTAGTCATATACAGCATAAAATTTACAGGGTTGCGGTTTTTGCAAATAAAGAAAAGTCCGTCCAAATACTTTGTTTTATCTTGATCCCCCTTATTTTGGTGTTGAGGATTACTATGGAAAGGACTTGTTTAAGCAGGAAGATTACCAGACGATATTTGCGCTGCTTGCGCAATTAAAGGGGAAGTTTCTTCTTTCTTTCAATGATGTGCCAGAGATACGAAAAATTTTCAGCCAGTTTACCCGAAAAGAGGTGAGAACAACTTCTTCTTATAATTCATCAAATAACGTGATTCCGGCAAAGGAACTGATCATTACCAATTGCGACTTTTAAGAGAAGATAAAAAGATTTATTAAAGGAACTTTAAATGACCTTTGAAAGGTTTGTGAAGACCCTTTGAGTGTAGTTGTACAATAGGTTTTGTAATAAGTGGGAAGAGGTGGGGTTAGATAGGAATACGTGATAATTTATTGTTTTTATGTATAATTTCTATCATTAAATGCGAATTTTTTCAAATTGGATTTTGACACCTGAAATTGCAAAAAAGAGCGAAAATCGGAAAAAAGTGCGGCTCAATGATAAAGATGACAGAAAACTTTGAAAGGTCTTTAAAAATCCTTTAAAGATTTTTAAAAAGTTTGTGAAAGCCCAGAAAACTAGCTTTGAAGACCCTTTGAGAACCCCTTAAAAATCATTAAAAAAAAATAAACCTGGTGTCAAAATATACAAAATCTGCTGACAAGCTACACTACAGCTAAACTTAATATATTTGGGGGAAGAAAATGGTCGGAGCGGCGGGATTCGAACCCACGACCCCTTGACCCCCAGTCAAGTGCGCTACCAGGCTGCGCTACGCTCCGAACCGTGAAAAACGACTAAACGACTGTTTCTTTAAAGGCAAGAGAAAAATAAGAAGAACAAAACCTAAAGTATCTTTCCCATTTTAAAAAGAGCTTATTCCAATAAAAGTGAAATTCTGAACTTTGAGGTTCCCTTACTATTCTAGGAGAAATAATTAAATTGTCAAACTCTTGATTGTTGTTGATTATAAGTACATATTTAAAGTGAGATAAGATTTTTGTGTTTCTAAATGCCATGTATTTGGGGGGGTAAACCTGATAAATACGAGAGAAAAATAATATTCGTTTCATATTTCTATTTACTCATCGAGAATTTGACAAAAGGGTGAATGTTTATACAAATATCATAAAGGATGCATGGTGTTGAAGGGCTTTTGCTCTGTTTTTTACTTTTGGAGAAGGGATATTTCATATAAACAGCAGAAACAGCAAAAATAGAAACTCTAGATTGCAAAATCAAAAATAGGAAATTGTTGGATATGAGATTTTTATCGCGATGAGAAAAGATCAAAACATTTCAATTTATGTCTTATTGTTTAGTATATACCAGATAAATAAAATGTCATAGATAAAATATTAAAGTCTTTATTTAACAAGAAAAGAGTAAACGATGAGTCGTTTTTCGGTAGTAAATTTGACAGAAGCCGCAGTGGATCGTGTTAAAGAGATTATGAATACAAAAGATGCGCGGGGTATTCTTATTGGTATCAAAAAAGGCGGCTGCGCAGGGATGGAATATACCATTACTCTTGTCAAAGAAGAAATTTTGGATGCAGATGTTGTTGAATTTAATGGTGCCCGTGTTTTTATAGCACATGATGCAGTCTTATTTTTATTAGGAACGCAGGTAGATTATGAAGTGACAACACTTCGTTCCGGTTTTGTATTTAAAAATCCTAATCAAGTTTCAGCATGTGGATGTGGTGAATCGGTAGAACTTCGTCCCGCTTCGCAAACTCAACTAAATGAAACGTACCAAGCTAGTTGAACTGAGTGAGGTGGGGAGCTTTTTTAGATTGATAAAATCTAATATTTTTCTTACTTTTTATTCTTAGCCTTATTCCAAAGAGATTCCATTTCTTTCAAGGATGTATTAGCTAGTGTTTTAGATTGTGTGTATAGGCTTTCTTCAATATAGGTAAAACGATTTCGAAATTTTGTATTTGTTTTTTTTAATGCTTTTTGTGAATCAATATTCAAGTGAAGCGCGAGATTCAGCAGAGAAAAATAAAGATCACCGAATTCTGCTTCTATATCTGATGTTTTGTCATTTTTTATTGCATCTTTGAGTTCATTAATTTCTTCTTCAATTTTTGCAAAAAATTTATGGCTTTCATGCCAATTAAATCCCACTGTAGCCGCTGCTTTTTGTAAAGCAAGTGCTTCTTGGTGTGCTGGTTGAAGCTTTTTTATTTTTTCAAGAATACTTGTTGTGGAATTAGTTGGTAAATTTACTGCCTCGTAGCACTTATTTTGTTCAGCCCGTTCTGTTTTTTTGATTCGCTCCCATTCATCTTCTATAAAACCGCGTTTTTTCTGTTCTGCATTGCCAAAAACGTGAGGATGGCGACGAATCATTTTTGAGGTAATCGCGTAAACAACATCTTCAAAAGTAAAGCTACCTTCTTCTTGAGCAATTGTAGCATGATAGACGACCTGTAAAAGAAGATCACCGAGTTCGTCACAAAGATCTGTTCGGTTTTTCCGTTCAATAGCATCAATAACTTCGTAAACTTCTTCAAGCATATAAGGTATGAGGGATTCAAATGTTTGTTTTATATTCCAGATACAGCCGCTCTCACGATTTCGTAATCCTGCAACAATTGCGATAAGATCATTGATATCTTTTGACGCAAACACTTATATCTCTCCTATAAATGTTATGGATATAGTCAACTATCCCAACGTCTGTGTAACCAAGTCCATTGCCCTGGATATTCACGTACCCAACTTTCAACAATATCGTTTAATTTCTGCGTGGAAGCAGCTATATCAATTTCATTTTTTTCATCAAGTGGAAGTTTTACACGTTCATACAACTCTAAACGATGTCGCCTTCCAGCTAGACGGATACAGCGTGCTGGATAGATATCACAATCATATTGGCGAGCAAGTTTTATAATTAAGGGGTTCGTTTTAAGTGGTCTGTTGAAAAATGTTCCCCAAACACCTCGGCGAAATTTTTGATCAACAAGCATGCCAACATTCTCTCCCTCTGCTAATTTGGCTGCTAATGCCCAAGCAGCACCAGCCTTGGAGGGAACAAGGTGTCCCATGGAAGTTTGTCTGGCTTTAAGGACTCGTTTTGCAATATAGGGATTATTTGGTGGTCTAAATAACACTGTAACATTCAGACCAAAACTTTGTGCGCATATAGGAAGAAGTTCGAAATTTCCGGTATGCGCTGTGAAAAAAATATGCGGTTTTTTTTCATTTTTTAATCGCTCAAATATTTCTGCACCTTTAACTTCAATAAGACCTGGCTGATCCGCATGAGGATCAAAATCAAAAATTTTATCAAGAAAAATATATTCAGCCAAAAACTGTCCTATATTCTCCCACATTTCTACTGCAATTGCACGGAGCTCTTCTTCTGTTTTTTCTGGATAGGCTGCTCTAAGATTTGCAAGAGCTATTTGATGACGGTTTACAAGGGGACCAAATGTTTTTGCTAACCAGGAAAAAAAAACAAATCCAATGTTGGCAGGAAAATATTTTAAAATAAGTAAAGAACTAATGAGCAGATATCCCCATAAAAAGTGAAATGATTTTTTTGCTATAATTTTAATATGATATACAAAATTTTTAATATAGAATTTCATCATAATTTAATCGATTTTAAGAATAATTTTACCAAAAACGTCACGACTTTCCATTCGCTTTAAAGCTGTATCAATTTCATTAAATTGAACAATTGTATCAATGACAGGGTGTACAACGCCTTGTGCCATTTTCTGCATGGCGTTTTGCATATTTTCTATACGGCAGCCAAATGAACCGAATATCTTAAGTTGTTGCTGAAACAATTGCATGAGATTGAATGATGTTGAAATACCAGAGGTAGAACCACAAGTTACCAAGCGTGCTCCTGGTTTCATACACAACAGAGAACCGCTCCATGTCTCTGCACCTACGTGTTCAAAAACAACATCGACACCTTTTTTTTTGGTTAATTTGCGCACAACACCTTCAAAACGATCTTTACGGTAATTAATAACATGATCCGCACCAAGAGATTGTGCTTTTGCAATTTTTTCATCTGAACCGACAGTCGTGATAACTGTACACCCTTTTTGTTTTGCGAGTTGAATGGCTGCTGAGCCAATACCGGAACCACCTGCCTGTATCAGGATTGTTTCGCCTGTTTGTAGTTTTGCATTATCGAAAAGCATATGTTCTACAGTACCAAAAGTGATTGGAGCAACAGCTGCTTGCAGTTCATCACATTTTGCAGGGGCGGAGACCAATAGACGTACTGGCAAATTAACAAGTTCGCGGGCAAAACCGTCAAGATGAAAACCGTAGACGCCCTTTACATCATTGCAAAGATTATCACGTCCTTCACGGCAAGCTTGGCATATTCCGCAGGTTTGTGCACCATAAATTGAGACAATTTGTCCAAGTTGTAAATTTTTAACGTTACTTCCCAGCTGAGTAACTTCACCGGAAGCTTCTGCGCCAATGACAAGGGGCATTTTTCTTTTAGCAAAGGCCATACCACGCCAGCCCCATACATCAAGATGATTAAGAGCAACAGCTTTTATACGTACTGTTACTTCATCGGGGTTAGGTGGTGGTGGTGGGGCAATAGTGGTGATTTCAAGTTGGCGTTCATTGAATAGTTGCAGTGCACGCATTATTATTCCCCCTCAAATATATGACTTTTAGATTAAGTATGACAAAATTTGATCAGTATTAAAAGGATTATCCTTTATAGGCTGTGATAACAAGACTCATATTTTGACCGCCGAATCCAAATGAGTTGGACAAAACCGCATTGACACAGGCCTTACGGCTATGGTTAGGAACAACATCTAAAGGGATAGCAGGATCAGGATCATCATAATTGATTGTAGGAGGAAGTATTCCCGATTGAATCGTTAAAAGCGAAAAAACAGCCTCTATTGCACCGGCAGCAGTTAATGTGTGGCCAATCATTGATTTATTAGAAGAAACAGGAATATGTTCTAGTCTATCACCGAAGACTGTTGATAATGCGAGATACTCCATCTTTTCATTTTCGGGTGTTGAGGTGCCATGTGCATTAATATAATCAATTTCATTGATGGTTATATTCGCATCCTCTAAAGCTTTGCGAACGGCTTCAATTGCTGGAGATGCATCAGGTTTTGAACGCGTACGGTGAAAATCATCTGCTGTTTCTCCACAGCCAGCTAAAATTCCTAAAATTATCGCATTACGATCTAGTGCGCTTTTGAGGGATTCAAGAACAAGAGCACCTGATCCTTCTGCCATAACAAAACCATCTCGGTCACGGCTAAAGGGTTTTGCTGCTTTTTCTGCAGGATCATTTTGGGTTGAAAGAGCAGATAATAATGAAAAGCGTATAAGGGATTCTGCTGAAACTGAACCATCTGTAGCAATTGTGAGTGCACGATTTGTTTCTCCCCGTCGAATAGCTTCAACACCTAATTGAATGGCTGTTGCACCAGATGCACAAGCAGTGGAAAGTGTAATAGGAAGTCCTTTTGTGCCAAATTTTTTCTGAAGATTTTCTGCAATTGCACCAAATTGTGTGGTTTCAAACAGCGTCTCGTGGAGTTTATGGCTGCAGATTTCAAGAAGATGCACATAGGAAGGCGCACTATTTAATTCTCCTTCTTGATCAAGAGTAAGACGCGCTTTCCATTCAAGCTCAACAGGAGGAGCTGCTAAAAAGAGTGGTCCATTAAAATTCGTTTTACCAAGATCTGCTTGCTCTAAAGCTTCCTCTGCTGCAAGATTAGCAAGTTTTTCAGAAAGAGCAGAAGCACCATACGTGCTTTCTTTAAGAAAATCGACTGTTCCAGCAATACGTGTTTTTAATTCATCAACAGGAAAGCGCGTTATTTTATGGATACCGCTAACACCACTTGTTAATTTTTGCCAATTTTCGTGTTTACCTTTCCCCAGTGATGTTACAATTCCTGCTCCAGTTATTGCTACAATTGGACGTCCAAAATGATCGTTATATTGCATTGTAGAAATCCCCTTATACAGCAGTTAGCTGTGCTATACCTTCAGCTCTTTTGATACCAATGGTTGTAACAAATGCTTCACGTATTTCTTTAGGAAAAGGTTTTTCATGAGCACTGAATGCTGGAAAACAGCGTTTTTTTTCAATAGAAAGTGCAGCAAGTGCGAGAGCTAAAGGAAATTGTGCTTCCCGCATATAACCAAATAATGTTGTGATACCGCGGTAAAACATATCATTAGCCTCAAGAGCATTTTGTTCTGCTTTGGTCACTTCATGAAATCCTGAAGCCGCTGAAATGACTAAAGAATTTTTAGCTCCTACTGTTTTCAACAGTGTTGCAATGGATTTTTCAAGTGGAATATTTGTTCTGTCTGTTTGATCCGTGATGATCTGGCTAATTTCAGCATAAGCACGTGCATTACGTTTTTTCGCATGTTTCCCATTTTCAAGGACTAGAAAGATACCACCAGAACCCGTTATAATACCACCACCAAGGCAATTTTTACGATCCCATACTGGCGACCATCCACTGCGTGATAAGAGACCTCCAAGTTCATGCGCTAACAGCATATCATAGCCTTGTGCATTATAAGAGCTTCCTACCAATACATGTGTACTTTGTCCTGATCGAATACGAGCTACAGCAATTTGAAATGCAGAAAGCCCACACCCTTCTTCTCCCATGAAGGTACGAGAAGATCCGGTTACTTTATGAACAATTGAAATATTTCCAGCTAAAAGATTTGAAAGTTGTGCTAAAAACAGAGTTGGACGAAGTTCAGTTGAAAGGATTGAATTTAACATAGAAGCATGATCAGCTCCTATACGTGCTTTGGAAAGAATTTGTGTGTCAACATCAATGTCACGTTCTCCTCCACCTGCTGCAACAATCATATCCATTGTTGACGTTAATTGTTCATTATTCTTTATACCTGCATCATCAAGAGCAAGGCCCGCTGCATAAGTCCCAAGACGTTGCCACGTTCCCATTTGCCGTTGATCGCTTCGTTTTGGAATTTGCAAACCCCAGTTGATTTCGGGCAATTTATGGATAGTGTAGGGGGAGAAAGTTGTACAATCAAGATTTGGTGTAAGGGTTGTGTTATTCAATATATCCCAATGATGCTCAACCCCTTCACCCAAAGAGGTTATCAATCCTATACCAGTGATGAATACTGTTTGATCATGCATGATAAAAGAAATTAATTCTCTTGTTTTAAAGCAACGAGTTCATCAATTTTTGCGCAAAGATTTTTAAGAACAAAGTATTCTTCAGTTGCAACTGTACCTTCATTAACTTCTTGTGTCCATTGTTCTAGCGGAATTTTAATTCCAAAAGTCTTGTCAATGGCAAAAACAATATCAAGAAAGTCAAGACTATCAATCCCTAAATCATCGATTGTATGACTTTCATATGTAATCATATTGCGATCAACTTCACTGATTTCTGCGATAATATCAGCAACTTTATCAAATGTAGAGGACAATGTATAATTCCTTATTATGTTTGATGGCTTCAGAAGATAATTTAAGTATTATTTAGTATAAATTCTTTTAGTTTTTAACAAAAGACTTAACTATGGAAAATAAGTTTATAGGACATGAAATATCATACATCAAGGTTTTGAAAAAAATTGATGTTTTATTGTGACTTTATTTATTTTCATTATGCAATTTTTTTCTATTTGCAGCAAGCACAGCAAGAGCTGTCATATTAACCACTCCTCGTGAAGTTACTGAAGGTGTTAAGATGTGTGCAGGACGTGAGGCTCCGATTAAAATAGGTCCTACATGAAGTGCATTGGTGAGATTTTTTACGAGATTGAGTGTTATATTAGCGGCATCAAGTGTTGGGAAGACAAGCAAATTTGCTTCACCTTTAAGACGTGAATCAGGAAAAACACGATCACGAAAAACTTTAGAAAGAGCAGCATCTCCGTGCATTTCTCCATCGGCTTCTAAATTTGGGTATAATTGAGCAAGAATTTCAGTTGCACGGCGCATTTTACGCGCACTTTCTGTATTTTTGGAGCCAAAGTTTGAGTGTGATAATAATGCTGCTTTGGGTGTTATACCAAATGCTTCAATTTCTTTTGCAGCCAGTACTGTCATTTCTGCTATTTCTTCTGCAGAAGGATCTTCATTAACATAAGTATCTGTTAAAAAAAGGGTGCGGCGTGGAGAAATAAGCAAACTCACAGCAGAAAAATGACGAGTATTTGAATCAAGTCCAATAACTTGTTCAATTAATTCAAGGTGACGTTCAAAACGTCCTTCTAAACCGCAAATCATTGCATCAGCTTCTTCACGCATAACTGCGAGGGCAGCAATCGCTGTTGTTGAGGTTCTCACGATTGTTTTTGCAACTTCGGGTGAAACACCACGTCTTCCTGTATAACGGAGAAATAAGCTAACATAATCACGAAAACGTGGATCATCTTCTGGATTTGTAAGTTCAAAATCTATGCCAGGGCGAATTTTTAAACCAAAGCGTTTTAGTCTCGTCTCCACTACATGAGGACGGCCGATGAGGAGTGGAATTGCTGTTTGTTCTTCAAGCACAATTTGCGCTGCTCGAAGAACGCGTTCATCTTCACCATTGGCATAAATGACGCGTTTACGTTTTGCTGTTTTTGCTGCTGCAAAAACGGGCTTCATTGTTAATCCAGAACGAAATACGAATCGGTTAAGGATATCATGATAAGCTTCCATATCTTCAATTGGCCGAATCGCTACCTCTGTTTCCATTGCTGCTTTAGCCACGGCAGGAGCAATGCGTAGTATTAAGCGTGGATCGAAGGGAGAGGGAATAAGATAATCTGGACCAAAACTAGGTGGTTTCTTTGAATATGCACGTGCTGCAATATCTGAAGTTTCTTCGCGGGCGAGGGCAGCAATTGCATGAACTGCGGCTATTTTCATTTCTTCATTGATTGCGGTTGCACCAACATCTAATGCACCACGGAAGATATAAGGAAAACAAAGGACATTGTTTACTTGATTGGGATAATCAGAGCGTCCTGTGCAGATCATTGCATCTGGTCGCACAGAACGTGCTTCTTCTGGCATAATTTCTGGTGTTGGATTAGCAAGGGCCAAAATTAAGGGATTTTGAGCCATTTTTTTCAGATATTCAGGTTTTAAAACGCCACCTGCTGAAACACCTAAAAAGATATCTGCATCATCAATAATTTCAGATAAAGTGCGTGCATCAGTTTTTTGTGCATAACTGATTTTCCAACGATCCATAAGTGTCTTGCGACCTTCATAAACAACCCCCTCTAAGTCACTAAGCCAAATATTTTCAACTTTTGCTCCAAGACGGACCAAAAGGTTGATACAAGCGAGAGCTGCTGCCCCCGCGCCTGAAGAAACTATTTTTACATTTTCAATTTTTTTTCCTGCAAGACTTAATGCATTTAATACCGCTGCAGAAACAATAATAGCAGTTCCATGTTGGTCATCATGGAAAACTGGAATATTCATCTTAGTGCGAAGTTTTTCTTCGATTTCGAAACATTCAGGAGCCTTAATATCTTCAAGATTTATACCACCAAATGTAGGTTCTAAGGCAGATACGGTTTTTACCATTTGTTCAATATCAGATGCATCAATTTCAATATCAAAAACATCGATATTCGCAAATTTTTTGAATAAAACGGCTTTTCCTTCCATAACCGGTTTTGAGGCGAGGGGACCAATATTTCCTAATCCAAGAACAGCAGTTCCATTTGATATAACGGCAACTAAATTAGAACGAGAAGTATATTGTGCAGCAAGATTTGGATCTTTATGAATTGCAAGACATGGTGCAGCAACACCTGGAGAATAAGCAAGAGCTAAATCACGTTGATTATCAAGAGGTGTTGTAGCTTGGATTTCTAATTTTCCAGGCTTTGGATGTTGATGATAAAAAAGTGCGGCACTGTCAAGTTCAGTTTTTTGTGAACTGAAATCATTATTTCGTTCTGTAGACATTTTTATGATATCCAGGTTAGTATATGTTTATATATGGGGATCCATCTACCATAAGGCCTTGTACACTGATAGATTCTAATTTCTCTGAATACAAAAATCTACAGGTATGAGCAAACTCTTCTAGAACATTAAATTAGTTTGCTGATTCTTTTCGTTTGCACTCGTTAACAATTTTATTGACATCAGCATAATCAGTCTTCTCCCCTTAAAAAATCACAGAAGTTAGTCATTAAAAAAACAAGTAAAATATTACTGATAATCACATTACCAAGCGGTTATTTTTTTTGCAATGCTCGCAAAAAGGAAAAACAGAAGAGTTTTCTATTAATTTAACCTGTTTTCTTTAAATATATGCTTTATTTATACTTTTATAAGTGATTTTAAGAATTGAAACCAACACTTGCAATATCTTAAACTGTTCGTATCTTTTTTAAAGAGGCTTTGCAAACTGAAGAGTGGAAGTTTTATTTTTTATTATTGAATAGAGGGAAAAGGAATTTCTTTAGGATTGAAGCTTGTATTCAATGTTATAAAATATGCTCATAAAACGAAATTTGATACGGTTGAAATGAGTTGTATTGTAGGTATGTCAGCAATATGTGTGTGTTTCAATGAACAAAGATTTAGTGAAAAAAACTGCGAGTGAGCATTTTATAAATGAAGTTAATTTTTACAGAATCTTTATACGAGATGTGAGATAAAAAAGGGAGCTGACGTGAGAAATATGGCGAGAGTAGTGCTTATCCTATGAAATGCTATGCTGTTTGGCAATTGATCACACTATTTAAAACCGAATTCAACCCTCTATTCAACCTTTGATGTAAATATATTTTTAATCAGCGCATTTTATCATAAAGATGAGCGATGAATATAATCGGAAAAAGAAAAAGTGGAAAAAATTCTTTTCCACTTTTTTGTTGTCTATTGGATGCGACCACTTGCATGAGCAAGCATAGTATAGACTTTTCCAGTGTCTGATATCAGATATTTTCGAACTGAATTGGAGGAACCAGAATTGCGGGATACATCACGTAAGAGTTTTTCAAAATCCACAATATACTGATTAACGGAATTTTTAAAATTCACATCGCTTATATATTTTTTCTTAATTGTTTCAAATATTGCTCTCCCATTCATAGTATAAAGGTGGTCTATCACAATATTTTCTTGTCCATGCCGATAATGATCCCAAAGCTCAACGATAGCATTGTGTTTAATGGCCTGTACTATACCAGCTGCTAATGAGTTAAGAGAGCTGCTTACAGGACGCGATTTTGTTTGTACTGATGTAAAAACAGCATCATTATGCATTTCATCATACAAGGCCTCTTCACGCGAAGCTCTTTCTAAAAGATTCGATACCCATTTATTTTGCCTTTTTTTGCTTTGGTCTTGTTGCAAAATAGGTTTAGGTGGCACTATCTTCTTGATGACTTCAGGAGAGGCAATATCAGGTTTATTAAGCGTTGATGATGACGAAATTGTCGGTATTAACTGTTCCTTTACATTCTTTTGATCATTTTTTTGTATAACGCTTACTAAATCCTTTAATGCTGTAATCTGTTCATTCAAAGCATGGCGGATTGTTTGCGTTGTTTCTTTTGTCTTTTCTGGCAATTTTTGAACACTCTCATTAAGATCATTATTAATTTTTGAAAGTTCTGAACGAATTTCATCAGCCGAACGACGTATATCTTCTGTTGCTCCTAAAAAACGTGTTGAGGCTTCATTAATAAGATGATTAAGTGATTGTTGGAATGAATATGTGGAATTACGCGTATTTTCGTCAGCACGTTTAAATGCCAAACTGAGAGTGTTTTCATAATGTTCAATTAGTTGATTGATTTCATTAGATTTTAAAATAAGAGCATTGCTTAATGCAGAGAGCGTGTTGTGTTTTTCTTCAAGTGTTGTATTGAATGAGTTTTCAGACTGTTCGAGAACGTGAATTGTTTCAGAAAGAGTTTTAGCATGTTCACTAAAACTGCTTGTTATATGACTAATTTTTTCAAATGTGTTTTGTGAAAGTCCTTCTAAAACTTCCACACTGCTATTAAGCGCTTGATGAGAAGCTGATAAATGCTCTGCTGCTTGATGAGTCTTGCGGAAAAAATTATTCGCAGTCTCACTAAACTTACCATCAATATTTTGAACTGCTGAGAGTAAAATATTATTGTTTTCAGAGAAATTATAAATTGATTGATTTAATTGTGCAACGATGGAGGAGATATTTTTGACAAGATCTTCTTTCATAACAGTTACAGTTTGAAGAGTTTCAGAGTTAGTTTGTGTTAAGCTATTCACCAAAGATTCATTTTGCGCATAAATTCTTTGTTCAGCATCTTGTGTTGAGAGAGAGAGTTGCTCACTGATATGCTGTGTTAAATGATTAATTGAATCAGTTGTATTCTGCGCAGCTTGGTTTAAATGATTTGTCAACTCTGTGAGTTTTCCAACATGACCTGAAATTTGAGTGGCTGTTTGATTGCTTGCTTCTTCCAAATGATTACTTACGTTAGAAAGTTGATCTCCTAGCTTAGTTTTAAGGTTTTGCATAGAGTCATGAAGAATATTGCAGCGTTTATTGAGGACTTCTTCAATCGCTGTTGCTGAAGTATGGATTGTTTCATTTAACAATGTTTGTGCATTATAACTCGCCGTTGTGAAGGCTTCCATAGTATGAGCTGTTTGCTCAGACAGAGCAGAAAGAACTTTTTCACTGGTATCATAAACTGTTTGTTTAACGTTTGATACAATACGATTACCAGACTCCAAGAGAATATTTTCTGCTTGTACAGCAACGTTGGAAACAGACGAAAATATCTGTTCACCCGTAGAAGAAAGAACATCAGAAGCTTTTATAATTTTATCGTGTAGGTTATTTGTAACTGTGTTAACAGAATCCTCTAATGTGGCGCGTATATTATCTACGCTTGTTTCCAATGCCTGTTGCATTGCTTGGCTTTGTTGATTATTCAGGATGATAGATGTTTGTAATGTATCAGAACGTTCTGCAAAAGCAGAGGTTTGTGTTTGGATAGTTTCACATACTTCTCCAATTTTTTCGGATAATTTTTCCTCTAGTGTAGCTGCACATTCAAAAATCTTACGTGCACGAACTTCTAAATTTGCGTCGAACGAACCCATTTGTGTTTCAAGGTTTTCAAAAAATTTACCGTTGGATTGAGAGAGAGTATTCTTTAGAATTTCGGTATGGCCTTCAAGATTTTTGATATGGCCTTGCACAGTTTCAGTTATGCTCTTATTATTAGCAATAATTGCGTTCTCAACTAGATCTATCTGTTTCTTTAAAGCAACATCAACGTGTATATCACTTTTTGCGATGAGATTATAGATTGTTTCCATCCGTTGTTCAAGCGTGCGTGCCTGATCTGCAAGAACTTCATTAAGAGAAAAACTATTAATAGCCAAAGAGTCGCGCAGAGCATCAGCGCGTATATCAATATTTCTAGCCTGCGCTTCTAAAGCATCTTTCGTTGTATTGCAGCTCTGCGCGATGACTTCTTGTAATTTCTCTGTGCATTGAACCATATTGGCAACATGATTTTCAGCATGTTGATCAACGATTTGAATATTATCAATCAAAACCTTTTCAATATTTGAAGCATTTTGAGCTAAGATATCAGTCTGATTTTTTAAGGTATCAGCGATTTTATTCTTTTCGTTATCCAGCATATCTGCCATTAAAGCTCTTTGATCAGAAAGTTGTAATTTAAAATCCTGCGAACGTTCTTGTATAATATCAAAAATTGCACTATCGACATGTTGAATTTCTTCTCTTAGACTTTCTTTGCTTTTGTCGATTGCTGAAAGAATAATTTCATGTCCATTTGTGAATGCGTTGGTGATATCAGCTGTTCTTTCTTGGAGACCTTCATTAATTTTTAAGACATGCGTTTCTAAGAATTCACCAAGCTTTTTTGCATTATCTTCTAGAGTTTGACTGCGAGAAATAAAGGATTCAATAATGGAATCACTATATTCTTTTAGAGACAGATCAACAGTTGCTAAACGGTTTTCAAAAGTTTCAATTGCTTCTGAAGTTACGTTATCAAATTTAGAAGAGAGTTTGTCTGCTTGCTCATCGAATTGCATGATTTTTTCATCAAAATTCTGGAGAGATTGCTTATTGCGATTAGTAATTGTTTCATCCAGTGTTTTAAATTTTTCATCAATATTGTATAGAGTCTGATCTGTTGCTGCTTGTATATGTGTTGTAATTTTAGCAATATGCATTTCAGCTTTAGAAGCTGCTTCATTAAAGGTTTTCTCTATTTGTTTTTCATTATTATCAAAACGTTTTGAGAAATCATCAAAGTTTTCTCCCAATTCGTGGAAAAATTCCGTGTTTTTTTGCTGAATCTGTTTTGTCGTTTCACTAAATTTTTCAATAAGCTGATTTGTTACACCATCACCTGTATGGGAAAGTTTTGCAACAAGATCTTCACCCTGTTTTTGTAAAGTCTGCGAAAGAGTTTGTGCAAGCTTTTCAACATTCCTGACAATGTTGGAGGTAGCCAAGCCAAATTCATCACTGAGTTGTTCCTGTGTTCCTTTAATTGTTGATTGTACACGGTCCGCATGATTCAAAATGGCTATGCGTTCATTACTCAATTCTTTAATTAATGTATGAATGCGCGATTCATTTTCAGCATAGGCTTGTTCTAGATGATAAACTTCACCTTGGATAATAGCTTCAAGCTCAACAGCGCGTTCAAGGGTACGTTCAATTCCCTCGTTCATTGCTGCTACTTCTTCACGAATGGTTTGTCCTATAGCGACAGCTTGTTTTTCAGAGATATGTTGTGGTTCACTGAGGCGCTGTGCAGCATTTGTCATAAGAACGGCAATATTGTGCAATTCATTTGAGCGTTTTGTTAATTGAGCAAATCCCCAAGACATAAGAATAGGAATTGTTGTTCCCGCTGCTACAGCTAATCCAGTTGGCGATGTAAAAAAAGTCGTAATATTTGATAAGGAACTTAGTTCAAAAGGAGCTAACCTATGAGCAATAAAAGCACCTCCTGCTGCCCATAGTGCACTGAGCGCCGTCGTACACCAATAGATTCGAGAGACAGAATTCTGCTTTAATAATTCAAAATTTAAAGGGGTTGTTATATCATCATTAGCAGGAAGAAGTTTTGTAGACAATACTGTGTTATGAACAGTTCCACCTGAAAGTTCACGCGTTGGTTTTGGGGCAAAAAGTTGTTCAACAACGGATTCATCAACAACAGCATTATCGTGAATATTCGAAGCAAGAATCGAAGTACCATTTTCAGCGAGAGTTTCTTCTTCTGCTATTGCAATCTTTTGAATCAAATCATCTACATTAACAACATTTTCAGAATTATTGGAGGATATCATTTCAATTGCAGTGTCATCAAAGTTAAAGTTCATAGCTTTTGTGAGAGCTTCTTCAACTTCAACTTCAAATGTTTGTAATTTTGTTCTGCGTGCCATACTCGCCTCGTACTCTTACAGATGGAAAAGGGATATGTCCTCCTCATAATATTTCAGCATACTAGCCGTTAATTATTTAGAAAGGAATATGTTCAGGGCAAAATTTTGAAAACTTATCAAGATAAAGTTAACGTAGCTCTTTTATCCTATTTGAAAATGATAAAAAATTTAATAAAAACAAATTATTATTTAATTACAAACAGAATAAAAATACTGTTTAAAACTTTAGCTTATAATATTTACAATGTTAGATTATAAGCAAAATTATGAGATTGCTTTATTTCAATTAAGGGTAATTTAATAATAGTTATGCACAGTGTGTTAAAGATATCTGTGTTTTGAGTTTAAGTTTGTATCTATGCAGTTTGTTAGAGTGCTTTTATCGATGACAAATTGATGAATTATGCCATTGCAGCATTTATCTTATTGTGCAATGTTTTTTAGTAAAATAAAAAGCTCTCTTTATAAAGTAATTTATAAAAAATAAACATTTGGGTGATTGGTTCTTATGGTTTATGATGTTCATTGCCTTACAAAGAGTGTTTTTTCACTCTTCACTAACGGTATAGAGATTCAAATTAACTTTTTCTAAATTTTAAAGCTTCTGCGTTGACAATTTAGTATTTTTCAGTCGATATGCGTCCACAAATATTTTATACAATTTGAGACGAAGGTGTAAGAATAATGGTAGAAAGATCACAACACCTGCAAGATGTATTTTTAAATACAGTGCGCAAGCAAAAAATTTCTCTTACAATTTTTCTTGTAAATGGCGTTAAACTAACAGGTATTGTAACTTCATTTGATAATTTTTGTGTCCTTTTGCGTCGTGATGGACATGCGCAATTGGTTTATAAACATGCTATTTCTACAATTATGCCGGGACAACCTGTACAAATGTTTGAAGGTGAAAGCTCTGAATAAACAAGCTACTTTATATTATAGATCTCTTATCCCGTTTTAAAATGCTTTAATTACTATGAACAATGAGAATGAGAGATTTGAGGGATTTTTTTCACGTGTTGTAGAGCAGGTGCGTACACTTGTTTTGGTGCCAATTTGCCAAGAAAATAAAAGTGAAAATGCTTCACCTGTATGTTCAGTCTCTTCTCGGGTCCAGGAGGTATTGGGGCTGGCTCAGGCTATAAGATTAGAAGTCGTTTATTATGAAACGGTTAATATCAATATACCACGTCCTGCGACTTTATTTGGAACGGGTAAAGTAAAAGCACTTACTCATTATATAAGTGAATATGATATCGAGCTTGTAATTGTAGATCATTTTTTGACACCAGTACAGCAGCGTAATTTAGAAAAATTATGGAATTGCAAAGTTATCGATAGAACAGCTTTGATTCTTGAAATTTTTGGAGATCGTGCACGAACGAAAGAAGGAGTTTTACAAGTCGAATTGGCGCATTTATCTTATCAAAAAAGTAGGCTTGTACGTAGCTGGACACATTTGGAAAGACAACGTGGTGGTCATGGTTTTTTAGGTGGACCTGGTGAAACCCAGATTGAAGCGGATAGGCGCCTTTTGCAAGAGAAAATTATACGTATTCGCCGCGAATTAGAAAAGGTCATTAAAACACGGGCTCTTCATAGAGCCAAAAGAAAAAAAACATCCCATCCTATTGTTGCTTTGGTAGGATATACTAATACAGGAAAGTCAACTCTTTTTAACCGTTTAAGCGGTGCAAATGTATTAGCAAAGGATATGTTGTTTGCTACACTTGATCCAACTTTGCGCAAAGTGGTTCTTCCCCATGGAAAGACTATCCTTTTATCTGATACTGTCGGTTTTATCTCTCACTTACCAACGCATTTGATTGCAGCTTTTAGAGCAACTCTTGAAGAAGTGGTTGAAGCTGATTTGATTCTTCATGTGAGAGATATGTCAGATCTTGATCATCGTGCGCATGGGCAAGACGTTTTAGAAGTGCTTGCAGATCTTGGTATCGATATTGATGATACAGAGCATATCATAGAAGTTTGGAATAAAATCGATATATTGGATGAACATGCATTGAATGTTTTGCAAACAAGCGCCAGAACAAGGTTAAATCCCGCAGTAATGGTATCAGCACTCATGAGCGATGGACTAGATCAATTATTAACAGCAATTGAAAAGCGAGTTTTTGGAGAAATGCAAAGCATTGAATGTCTTTTAAGGCCTCATGAAATGTCACTTATTAGTTGGTTTTATGAAAATTCTGGTGAAATAATGCAAGAAGGGCATAATGATGGTTCTGTTACCATTCGAGCTATGCTTACTTCTGAAGCAAAAAAACGACTAGATCATATCAAACAAACTATGAATTAAAGTTTTAAAAATCTATTTTTAAATATTTTTACTTAAATTTTAGTTTTTTCTTATCTCAAAATAATATGAATCCAAGTTAAGAGGATAGTTACTACTTTCTCTTAATAAAAAAGTATGAAGTATTTTGCCGGTTTAAATCAAGATGAATCTTAAATGCAATAAAAAACTGTTGGTATGCACAGTAATGCAAAACGTTTTGCTTGTTTTTTTGTTAGCAGTGTTCTGTGCATTTTTTATTTGGTTATATTATTTTTTTCAGCCGCGCGGCTATCAGGCAACTTTAACATTTTCTTTATCTGATTCTGTAGGAAAATCTCTACCAGTCGATAAACAAAAGAATGTTATCACTTTTTTATTTTCACAGACCGCCTTTTTAAATGATTCAAGCTTGCAAAATTTTTCTTCTAATCCTTTTTTCAAGAAAGAGTTTCATGAAAATATTCGTTTATCCCGCGATGGTGATCTCATCAAACTTACTTTTGAAGCTGCAACACTTGAAGCTGCTCAACAAGGATTGGAAACCTGGTTTTCGGTATTTTCAGAAGCGATTGTAAAACAGAAACAAAAATTATTATTAACGGAGCAGCAATTTGAGCAACAATATGATGCTCATGCGGTACTCAATATAGTGCAGCGATTTCGTTCATCTATTAATTCTTTTCTTCACCACAATGCAAAACAAACAGAGCTTAATGATCTTTCTGTTCAATTAACGCAAGCAACTTTAAAGCGTATTCATTTAACGAGTTTGAATGCAACCATTAAAATGATGCGCGAAAATGGACGGTCTTTACTATCTTTATCATTTATTGCAAACAATCCAGTGATTGCTGCATTAGAATCCAAGCGTAATCTTTTGGAAACGCAAAGAGCGCATATGGTTACACAATTAGGCTGGACGCATCCTCAAATTAAGGCAATGACCGCAGAATTAGAGGCGCTTTCTCATCAATTAGAAAATAAAATTCTGCAGATTGCTCATCAAATTCATTCAGATGAGGTTATTGCAAGGGACTTTGAAGGACAGCTCAAAAAAAAGATTAGCTCCTTTGCAAAAGATCAATCCCGATCTTTGAATCAAATGTTTGACGAGCTAGAAAATAAAATAAGAGCAGAGGTAGATGCGCAAAACAAAGAGATGAGAAAGGATACTTCTCTCTTACAAAATACAAAAGTTCATGTGGTCGTACCAACAACGTTAGCGCCAATTTCTTTTATGACTCTTTACGGAAAAAATGTTCTTGTTAGTGTATTTGCAAGCTTGATGACTCTTTTGGGAGGGGTCTTTTTGTTTTATCACTGCTTTGGAAGCAAAAAAGACAAACTGGAAGAAGAGGGTTTAAAAAAGGATGAGAGCTTTTTATTATCTAAGAAAATAAGAAATCTTGAGGCTTGTATTACAATAGAGGGATTATCTGATTTTTTAAAAGGCCGCGCTTCAACAATTATTTCAATCATTGGTCCAGAGGCTGCGCGGACGGCAGCAAAACTCTCTCTTCATCTCATAAAAGAGCGCAAAACAATTTTGTTAGTGGATATTTCTGGTGAACAAATAGAGAAAGTCATTGGTCCACATCGGGGCTTGAGTGATATTTTGATAGGGAGTGCTCAGTTACATGATGTTATTTATCATGATTATGACACGGGCGTTGATATTCTTCCGCAGGGGTTAACAAATGCCGTTTATGCACAAGATTTTTCAAATAATATCTCTCATTTATTACAAGAATTAAAAAAAGAGTATGATTTTATCATTTTAGAAATGGCGAATGAACCTAAATATGGATTTGAGCAATTTGCAGAGCTAACAGATTATTACATTTGTAGTATTGTTCTTAACAAACAGGATTGGATGCTGCAGATGGTGAACAAGTTTCCCAAGATTGTTTACCGTGTGGTTGCATCATAAATGTCATAAAATAGGAATGTTTATTGCATGTTATAGCTGTATGTTTGCTTTGTATTAAAGTTGCAGTACATCTTATAAAGAGCTAAGATTTAGCGTTTAAATTTTCAAATGAGTTGTGATTGGAGAGAGACGTGGGGCAATCAGAGATATGGCGGTAAAGAGTTTGAGTAATAGCATTTTAACACCATTACAAAAGAAAAATCGAAAACAAATTCAAGTATGGCTTTATTCTATTTTATTGCTTTGTTTAGCAATTGTTTTAGTAGGAGGAGCTACTCGCTTGACGGGATCAGGTTTATCGATAACCGAATGGAAGCCAATTCACGGTGTCATTCCACCGATTGGTGTGGAACAATGGCAAGAGGAATTTTTAAAATATCAACAGATAGCACAATACAAGATGCTTAATCGTGATATGACGTTAAGCGCATTTAAGGTCATCTTCTGGTGGGAATGGGCGCATCGTGTTCTCGGACGTCTTGTTGGGCTTGTTGCTTTATTAGGTTTAATTTGGTTTTGGGCAATCAAACATATTGAAAAAAATGTTTTGCTCCAACTTATCATTGTACCCATTCTTATCGCATTTCAAGGGGTTGTTGGTTGGTGGATGGTGGCTTCAGGTATTGGCCAAAGTAATTTGACAAGCGTGAGCCAATATCGTTTGGCATTTCATCTTATAACAGCATGTTTTGTTATTATTTTTGTTACTTATTTATCTCAAGGGCTTGCAGAATATTCTGAAAAACCAGCAAGTCACAGGGTTCAGTATTTTGCGGGTTGGCTTGTTGTTTTAATTTTGATTGAGGTTTATTTTGGTGCTTTGGTTGCAGGGCTGCATGCCGGGAAAGTTTATAATACATGGCCACTTATGGATGGTCAGTTCATACCAGATGGATTGTTACAGCATGATCCTATTTGGCTCAACTTATTTGAAAATCCTTTGACGGTTCAATTTGTTCACCGTTTTTTTGCTTATATTTTGTTTTTTGTAGCGATCATTCACGCTTTCTATGTACAAAAGAATATTCCACACTCGATCCATGCTCGCCGTGCATTTTTTATATGTGTTATGATAGCTGTTCAGGCACTTTTAGGTATTATTACGCTTTTACAGGAAGTCCCAATAAGTTTGGGGCTCATTCATCAAAGTGTTGCGTTAGCGATATTGTGTTTTTCGGTTGCACACTGGCGAGCAACAAAAGGGGCGTATCGTGCTATTGAATAAAAGTCTAAACTTAGAGAAGTTTAGCTCTGTGACAGCATTAAATCGAGATTTTGGATTGCAGCTGCTGAGGCACCTTTCCCTAAATTGTCGAATATGGCACAGAGATTGAAAATTCCTTCGCTGTCATTGCCAAAAACAAACAGTTTCATACCATCTTTATGCGCTAAGCATTCTGGATTGAGTTTATTAAGCGAATCAGTTTCTTTTTGTGACGCAATTGAAATCATGTTTTGTCCATCGTAATGATTTGCAAGAATTTCGTGTATATCAGAAGAATTTGCTGATTTTGTAAATAAATGGCGATGCAGTGGAATATTTACAATCATTCCTTGAGGAAAACGACCAACACTTGGTACAAAAATGGGTGTGTGGCTGATTTGCCCATGGATTTTAATTTCTGGCACATGTTTGTGTTTAAGGTTGAGGCCATAGATGAAATAATTTTCTCGAACGTCATCTTGTCGAGATTGATTTTCCATTTGTGCAATTAATTTTCTACCGCCACCAGTATAACCAGATATTGCGTTAATTGATATTGGATAATAAGCGTCTAGCAGGCCTGCTTCACGTAGGGGGCGAATCAAGCTAATTGCACCGGTAGGGTAACATCCGGGATTGGTTACGTAGTGTGCTGCTTGGATACGTTCTTTTTGGCCAGCTGTCATTTCAGGAAAACCATAGACCCAGTTTGGTGCAACACGGTGGGCTGTTGAGCTATCAATAATTCTAATTTTTTTATTTTTTTTAAGCCAGTGAACTGTTTCGCGCGCGGCTTCATCTGGAAGACACAAAATAGCAATATCAGTTTGATTAAAATAATCTTTTCGAATATCAATATTATACCGATCTCTATGAGGAAGAGAGAGTAATTCTACATCTGAACGCTTCGCTAGTCGCTTTTGTATCTGTAAACCAGTTGTTCCATGTTCACCATCAATAAAAACTTTCGTTGCCATTCTTTTTGCCTTGAATTAATTTTTCTGTCTTATATAGCTTGTTGCGTTATAAATCAGCATAGACGATTGAATTTCTTAAGGTGGCGGTTTCTTTCTTGTAAAAAATTCTGTAATAAGAATATGTTAAGATAAACGTCGAATCTATCTTGCATTATTTATTTTTTCAAAACTAGAATTTTATTTTTAAACGGCGAAAAAACGAGCAGATTGCAAAAAAATAAGGCTAATATTTGCTATATTTTAAATAAAAAAAATTTAAAATATTTGGTCTGCATGGCTTGCTATGTTATCGTTCGTTACTTTATTTTTTAATTTTAGGAACGTATTTTATGACCAAGCAAGGAAATGATACACAAAAGCGTTTTTTTAATGATAATTTACAAACAGTTGATGTTGCAATCTTTGATGCGATCAGGGGAGAGTTTGAGCGTCAACAACATGAAATTGAGTTGATTGCGTCAGAGAATATTGTTTCAAGGGCAGTCCTTGAAGCTCAAGGATCAGTTTTGACCAATAAATATGCAGAAGGTTATCCAGGAAAGCGCTATTATGGAGGTTGTCAATTTGTTGATGTGATTGAAAATTTAGCAATTGAACGAGCTAAAAAGCTTTTTGGTGCTGATTTTGCAAACGTTCAGGCTAATTCTGGTAGCCAAATGAATCAGGCTGTGTTTTTAGCTTTACTAAAGCCGGGTGATACATTTATGGGGTTGGATTTAAATTCCGGGGGTCATCTTACACATGGTTCATCCGTTAATATGTCAGGAAAATGGTTTAAATCTATTTCCTATGGTGTACGTAAAGAAGATCAGCTTCTTGATATGGAGGCTGTTGAACGCCTTGCAAAGGAACATAAACCCAAACTTATTATAGCAGGTGGATCGGCTTATTCTCGCTTATGGGATTGGAAAAAATTTCGTGAAATTGCAGATGAGATTGGTGCTTATCTCCTCGTTGATATGTCTCATATTGCTGGTTTAGTTGCTGGTGGTGTTCATCCTTCACCTGTTCCACATGCGCACATTGTGACAACGACAACGCATAAATCACTGAGAGGTCCTCGTGGTGGTTTAATTTTAACAAATGATGAAATTTTAGCCAAAAAAATTAACTCAGCGATTTTCCCTGGTCTTCAGGGTGGTCCTTTAATGCACGTGATTGCAGCTAAAGCTGTTGCATTTGAGGAAGCTTTGCAACCTGTTTTCAAAGATTATAGTGCCAATGTTGTTGCTAATGCAAAAACCTTAGCAAAAACACTACAGAGCAACGGTTTTGATATTGTTTCTGGCGGTACGGACAATCATTTATTGTTGGTTGATTTGCGTTCAAAAAAAGTGACAGGAAAATGTGCCGAATTGGCTTTAGGGCGTGCTCATATTACCTGCAATAAAAATAGTATTCCTTTTGATCTTGAAACACCATTTATAACATCTGGAATTCGTCTTGGTTCACCTGCTGCGACGACACGTGGTTTTGCAGAAAATGAATTTATTGAAATTGCTCATATGATTTCGGAGATTCTTGATAATCTCGGTATGGCAAAAAGTGATGAAGACAATAGTGCCGTTGAAATGGTTGTTAGGAAAAAGGTGGAAGATATGACAAATAAATTTCCTCTTTACTCTTACCTTCACACTTGTTAGGGATATAAAAAGATGCGCTGTCCTTATTGCCAATACGAAGATACACAGGTTAAGGATTCGCGTCCTTCAGAAGAAGGAACAGTCATTCGTCGTCGGCGTATATGTTCCGTGTGCGGTGGTCGTTTTACAACTTTTGAACGTGTTCAGTTGCGTGAGCTTTTGGTTTTAAAAAAAAGTGGTCGATATGAGCCATTTGACCGTGATAAGTTGATGCGATCAGTTGAGATAGCTGTGCGTAAACGCGGTATTGATCCTGACTATATTGAACGCGTTATTTCTGGTATTGTACGTCAACTCGAGAGCTTAGGAGAACCAGAGATTAGTTCTGAAAAAATTGGGCTTCTTGTGATGAAAGCGTTGAAAAGCATTGATGATATTGCCTATATTCGTTTTGCTTCCGTCTATCGAGATTTTCGTAACGCAAGTGATTTTCACGATGTTATAGAAGAGTTGTCAAAGGGTATAACGGATACAGAATCTTGTTTTGATGAATAAAAAGGCGCAAGATGAGAGGTTTATGGCTGCAGCTATCCGTTTGGCAGAACGTCATGTCGGACTTACTGGTGAAAACCCATCTGTTGGTACAATAATCGCACGAAACGACGAAAATGTTGGAGTATATATTGTTGGTTATGGTGTAACAGCCATTCAGGGAAGGCCTCATGCTGAGGTGCAAGCTCTACAAATGGCTGGCTCTTTGGCCCACGGTGCCACTGCTTATGTTACTTTAGAACCTTGTTCGCATTATGGCAAAACTTCGCCGTGTGTAAATACTCTCCTCAAATCCGGTATTTCGCGGGTTGTTATTGCTCTTACTGATTTAGACAAGAGGGTTAATGGTCGCGGTATTGCCCTTTTGCGTGCGGCTGGGATTGAGGTTATTGAGGGGGTTTTGGCTAAAGAAGCTTTTGAATCCTTGTGTAACTACTGGTGTATAAGGAAGCAGCAACGTTGTGCAGTCACTTTAAAAATGGCAATTTCTGCTGATAATGGTGTTGGGAAAAAGGGGCAAGGCGGAATAAAAATTAGTGGAACGACTTCTCATGCCCAGACTCATATTCTCCGTGCTCAAAACAATGCTATTCTTGTTGGTATTGGTACTATATTAGCGGATGATCCACAATTAAATTGCCGTTTGCCAGGAATGGAAATGCATTCGCCTATACGTATTATTTTGGATGCAAATTTATGCATTCCACTCAATGCAAAAGTTGTTCAAACAGCAAAAATAATTCCTACATGGGTTATTTGTGATGTAAACTTTTCAAAGAAAAGCAAAAAAATCGCTCTGGAACAGTATGGAGTGTCTGTTTATTCGGTAGAAGTGAGCAATGGTTACATGCCGCCCCTTACTATTTTACAGCTGCTTTATCAACGCGGAATCAATAGCGTTTTACTTGAGGGAGGCGTAAAGACGGGAGAAATTTTTTTAAATGCTGGTTGTGTAGATCATTTGATATGCTTTTATGCACCCGTTATTTTAGGAAAAGACCGTATTAAAGCCCCTCATTTTGGGAATTATCTCTCGCAATTTCATGAAGTGGAGACAAGAATGTTTGGGAAAGACCGTTTTTATAAATGGAGGCGTAAGACATTATGTTCACAGGAATTGTAACGGATATCGGTTGTGTTGAAGATATTCAATCCTTAAAGCAGGGGATGCGATTTAATATTTCTACACGTTATAGTATCGAAAACTTAGAAATTGGTGCATCAATTGCGTGTTCAGGAGTTTGTCTAACAATTGTTGAGCGAGGATCAAAACAACAAGCGAAGATCAATTGGTTTGCTGTAGAAGCGTGGGAAGAAGCGTTGCGTTTGACTAATCTTACACAATGGACGAAAGGAACATTTATTAATTTAGAACGTTCGCTACGATTGGGTGATGAAATGGGTGGGCATTTGGTTTCTGGTCATATTGATGGTTTGGCTGAGATTATTGATCAGAAAAGCGAAGGTGATGCAGTTCGTTTTTTCCTACAAGTACCAAAGCGTTTTATACCTTTTATTGTAAATAAAGGTTCTATCGCACTTAATGGAACATCTTTGACCGTTAATTGTGTTGAAGAGCATATTTTCGATGTTCTTATTATTCGCCATACACTTGAAATGACAACCTGGAGACAAGCTAAAATTGGAGATCTGGTCAATTTAGAAATTGATCAACTTGCCCGTTATGTTGCAAAACTTTCTGGCTTTAGAATAAAAGATGAATAAGCTAAAAGTTACTTATATTTTTTTAAATTTTGTATTTTATAATTTTAAATTCTTTCATTAATTTTTTATGGGATTCCCATTATGACAATAGAAATATGTAAAAAACTGCATGTATTGATTGTTGAAGCGCGTTTTTATGATGGGATTTCCGATGCGCTTCTTACAGGTGCAGTAAGTACTTTGCAAAAAGCTGAAGCAACCTACGATATTGTGACAGTTCCAGGAGCATTAGAAATACCAGGTGCAATAGCTTTTGCCGAAAAAAATAGTAAGATATATTATGATGGTTATGTAGCACTTGGTTGTGTTATTCGGGGTGAAACTTATCATTTTGAAATTGTTGCAAATGATTCTTGTCGTGCCTTGATGGATTTAACAATCCATAAGCATTTGGCTATTGGAAATGGCATTTTGACCGTTGAAAATGAAAAACAAGCATGGGCACGTGCAAAACAGGATGAAAAAAATAAAGGTGGTTTTGCTGCTCAGGCTGCTTTATGTATGATCGCTCTAAAAAAGAGATTTGGGGAAATCATTAAATATGGTTGATGT
The DNA here is from genome assembly GCF_000046705.1 of Bartonella henselae str. Houston-1. NCBI lineage: Bacteria > Pseudomonadati > Pseudomonadota > Alphaproteobacteria > Hyphomicrobiales > Bartonellaceae > Bartonella > Bartonella henselae. The sequence goes on from NC_005956.1 coordinate 872,698, forward strand.
AGAAGGCAAATATTCTCCCCGTTTAGCCAATAAACGCGGAGCAGCAAGACTCGCTGCAGTTCAAGCGCTTTATCAAATGGATATAGTTGGTTCTGGAGTGATGGAAACGGCAGCTGAATATGAGGCTTATCGTTTAGGAAAAGATATTGATGGAGATCAGTATCTTGATGCTGATTTTCAATGGTTTTTGGCTATTATAACTGGTGTTGTAAAAGATCAAAAACAGCTTGATCCTATGCTGAATCAACAGCTTTCTGCAGAGTGGTCACTTTCACGTCTTGATTCTATACTGCGTGCAATTTTACGTGCAGGTTTATGGGAGTTAATTAACCGTCAAGATGTTCCTATTGCTGTTGTGATGAGTGAATATGTTGATATAGCAAAGGCATTTTTTGAAGGTGATGAGCCAAAACTTGTCAATGCGATTCTTGATAGTATGGCAAAAAAAATTCGCCTTTTAAAATAGCGTTAAAATTGCGAAATTCTTAGGCCCAACATTAGCAGGCCTGACATTATCACTACTTCATGTAGACTGTTATAAACTTAGTCATGGGCCGGTAGATTTGCAGGACCTTTAATAATCTGGATCAAGAGAGGTTGTTCCTTAGTCGCAGTTGGAGTTGTTTGCGCGATAAAATCAAACACTTGACCATCTTGTAGTCCATAGTTAGCTATTTTAGTAACCTGATCATTTTTATTGAAATAAATGGCTAAAACTTTACGATCAATAATTTTTGTTTTCATAAACTGCATCCCACGGTAACGAGTTTGTGAGATATAATAAAAGACCTCATTATCATATTTTGTTTTTAGAGATGGGGTTCCTAAAGCTAAAATAACTTGCTCCTGACTTGATCCAATAGAAATGGAATCAAGAGCATTTTTATCAAGAATATAACCTTCTTTATATATTTGGCTTGAGCCTGAGGAATCAACAAGACTACAACCGCCAATTGCTACTATGCTTGCTATTAACAGACCAATCAATAACTTATGTTTGATTAAAGGTATTCTGTGGGACACTTGCAACAACGATATCTCCCTTTTATACTTAGGTATAAGTTTATAGTTAGACGTATAACAAGAAGGCAACCTCAAGTTTTTTCTTATTTTAGCTTAATCTACCATAGCTTACATTGAGTTTGCCTGTTATAAAGTAAATTATGCCATATAGAATTTCTTTAGAAAAGAAAAAAATGAATGAAGTGTATTTTGGTTAAATGAAAACACAATATTTATATCCCTTCATATTTGAGAGTTGCCAATGAATGTTCAAAATAATTTTCGAATGACATTTGCTTTGGCTTATCCAATTTCAGTACGGTCATTACCTAATAAAGGTATAAGAATTCATATCTGTGCAGATCAGCAAGAGTGCGCACATTTAGCTAAGAATCATGATTTAATTGAAGTAAAATTTTGTGAGGGAGAATTCCATGTTTTACCGTGGAAAAAGCGCGGGGTACGCGTAAAAGGTTTATTGCAGGCGCGTATAGTTCAATTATGCGTTATTACATTAGAACCACTAGAAAATACTCTCCATGAAAATATTGAGATTGTTTTTGTTCCTGAAGATTCAAATTTGATGAAGCCAAAAACATCAGAGGATACAGGTGAATTGTTTTTAGATGCAGAGGGACTAGATACACCAGAAGTGTTTTATGGCGATAAAATTGATATTGGTGCAGTTATGGAAGAATTTTTTGAGTTGTCCATTAATCATTATCCGCGCAAAGAAGGAGCACACATGAGTGTGATTGAAAATTTAGAAGAAGATGAGCAAAAATTATCGCCATTTTCTGTTTTGAAAAGTTAGAAGTGATTGTAAAAACGTAAAAAAAATATCTATTGTATACTATTATAAAAACGGTATTTTCTGCGAAGCTATTTTGCCCAATATGCTTCGGGGCGGGGTAGTAGCAAAAAATTGCAATATAAGTTTAAAAGCGTGAATGAAAAAATGTGGGATAGGCAGGCGTGATTAGAATTTCTATAGATGTCATGGGTGGTGATTATGGTCCGGAAGCAACTATTGCAGGAGCAGCAAGGGTAACAGAATATTTGCCAAATATTTATTTTTTGTTTTATGGGCTAGAGGAAACTGTTAAGCCAGTTTTAAAAAAATACCCTTGTTTAGCTTCTATATCGTGCTTTTGTCCCACAGAAAGTTATACACGTATGGATGAAAAGCCAAGCCAAGCACTTCGCAATGGGCGCGGCAAATCATCAATGTGGCACGCAATTGAAGCAGTAAAAAATGGTGAAGCTGATGTTTGCATTTCTGCTGGTAATACTGGTGCACTCATGGCAATGTCTTATTTTTGTTTAAAAATGATGGCAGAAGCTGAACGTCCTGGAATTGCGGGTATTTGGCCAACACTTCGTAGCGAGAGTATTGTTTTAGACATTGGTGCAACAATTGGTGCATCTGCTAACCAATTGGTTGATTTTGCCGTTATGGGAGCGGGGATGTTTCGCGCCCTCTATCACACTGAAAAACCAAGTGTTGGGCTTTTAAATGTGGGTGTTGAAGAGGTTAAAGGTCTCTATGCAATCAAAAAAGCTGGAATGATATTACGTGAAGTGCAATTAGAGGGGCTAGAGTATAAAGGATTTGTTGAAGGCAATGATATTGGAAAGGGAACAGTAGATGTTGTTGTAACGGAAGGATTTTCTGGTAATATTGCTTTAAAAACCGCAGAAGGGACTGCACGGCAGATAGGCGAGATCTTAAACAGCGCTATGCGCAGCTCTTTTTTCTCATCCCTTGGTTATTTTTTGTCACGAGGTGCTTTTCGTACATTGAAGCACAAAATGGATCCAGATAGGGTGAATGGTGGAGTGCTTTTAGGTTTGAATGGTATTGTTATAAAAAGTCATGGGAGCGCTAATGCTGATGGTTTTGCTTCTGCTATCCGCATTGGTTATACAATGGTTCATAATGGACTTTTGAAAAAAATAACTGCTGATTTGCGCCGTTTTCATCAGAATAAGCAAACACTTTTTTATAAAGAAGATAAAGCTACGGAGAATGAGAAGATTATATGATAAAAATTGCTAATATAAATGAAAAGTTTCAGGAAAAGGTTAGCGGCGAATGATTCGATCTGTTGTGCGTGGTATAGGAGGTGCCTTACCCAAAAAAAGCTTATCGAATGATGATATTGCGAAGTTTGTTGAAACATCAGATTCTTGGATTGTTCAGCGTACGGGAATACGCCAACGCTACATTGCCAATGAAAAGGAAACAACAGTTTCTTTGGGAGTAGAAGCTGCACAAGCTGCACTTATAAATGCTGGTTTAACAATTAAAGATATTGATTGTATTATTTTGGCGACATCAACACCAAATCACACTTTTCCCGCTTCTGCTGTCGAAATTCAACATGCTTTGGGAATGAGCCATGGATTTGCGTTTGATATTCAGGCTGTTTGCTCGGGTTTTATTTTTGCTTTAACAACAGGAGATGCTTATTTACGCTGTGGAACAGCCAAAAGGATTTTGGTTATCGGATCTGACACATTTTCTCGAATTTTAGATTGGCAAGATCGTACGACATGTGTTTTGTTCGGTGATGGTGCGGGTGCTGCTGTTTTAGAAGCACAAGAAATTGAGAGAGGCGTTGCTTCTGATCATGGCATTTTATCTACAAAATTGCGCTCTAATGGTGCGTATATGGATAAACTTTATGTTGATGGTGGTCCTTCAACAACGCAAAAAACTGGCTATTTACGTATGGAAGGACGAGAAGTTTTTAAATATGCAGTTGGTATGATAACCGATGTAGTTGATGAGTGTTTTGCAGCTGCAGGTATGGATTCTTCACAATTAGATTGGTTTGTACCTCATCAGGCCAATAAACGTATTATTGAAGCGTCAGCTAAAAAACTAGGAATTTCTATAGATAAAGTGGTAATCACCGTTGATCGACACGGTAATACGTCTGCAGCATCTGTGCCATTGGCTTTAACAATGGCTATTTGCGATGGAAAAATTAAAAAAGGAGATCTTGTCATGTTAGAAGCTATGGGAGGAGGGTTTACATGGGGTGCAATTCTTATTCGTTGGTAGATTATAGTCGCTTGACCATATTTGAATAAAACGTATAAATCATTTTGTAATTTTTAATATTTGAATAGGTGGTTAGAATGACAAGTAAGACAGTAACGCGCGCAGATTTAGCAAGCGTAGTTTGTAGAAAAGTGGGCTTGTCACATACGGAATCGGCAGCTTTGGTTGAATTGGTTTTGAATGAAATTTGTAATTCACTTGTAAGAGGTGAAGCTGTTAAGTTATCCTCTTTTGCGACTTTTCAAGTTCGCAAGAAAAATGAACGGGTTGGACGTAATCCAAAAACTGGTGTTGAAGCGCCTATCCTACCGCGACGTGTAGTAACATTTAAGGCTGCAAATGTACTTAAACAAAGAATTCTAGATTCGCATCGTGCAAGACAAAAAATAATATCACATGAATAAACGCTGTTACAATGGTTGGTATTTTTTTTAAATTTTATAAAATAGAATTTTTCTTTCTGTTTTAAGGAAAAAGCTTTATTAGTCTAAATATAATCAAGTATGATCCTATTTTTGACCAATCTGGTTGAAAAACTAAAGATTATTGAGTTGTTATAGAATCATTTGTAGAGTTTGAGATAAGGTGTTGCAAAATGGATAAAAGCTCTGATGCTTTTCGCACAATTAGCGAAGTAGCCGAGTTATTGGAGCTTCCACAACATGTCTTAAGGTTCTGGGAAACGCGTTTTAAGCAAATTAAACCTATGAAGCGTGGTGGTGGAAGGCGCTATTACCGCCCGGTTGATATTGATTTGCTTAATGGTATTAAACAATTACTGTATGATCAGGGTTATACAATAAAAGGTGTACAACGTCTTTTGAAAGAGAACGGTGTTGCTTTTGTTACTGCATTTGGTAATGGTGATCTTGATGCCATGAATGTTGTAATAGAAAAAAAACATGGAGAACAAACTTCTGAAGTCACCAGCAGTAAGCCTAAAAAGTCTTCTTTTGGACTTTTGAGTTTTATGAGGAATGAGGTGGAAACATCTATCGGTTCTGTTAATGTTTATAAAGATAAAACCGATAAAGCATTGTTGCAAGAAATACTATTTGAGTTAATTGAATGCAAGCGCGTACTTGACAGAGCACGATAACGACGTCTCTCTTCTCTCTTTATCGTTTTTTTCATTTTTTAGAACATTTAGGCATTTATTACGCGGCGCAAATCCGGAGGGGTTGCCTCATTCTTAAGTTGCTCAATCACTTCTTCTACAGACAAGAAGATTTGCTCTGTACTTCCTAAACGGCGCATATTCACGCTATTGGTTTCAGATTCACGTTTACCACATACCAAAATTACAGGAACTTTTTGTAAAGAGTGCTCACGTATTTTATAGTTAATTTTTTCATTGCGAAGATCTAATGTTGTAGATAATCCAACGGATTTAAGCTTTGCTGTTAATTTTTTTGCATATTCATTTGCTTCGGATGTAATTGTTGCTACAACAATTTGTTCAGGTGCAAACCAAAGCGGCATATGTCCAGAAAAATTTTCGATTAATATACCAAGAAAACGCTCCATTGATCCAAAAATGGCACGATGAATCATAACTGGCTGACGCTTTTCTGAGTCTTTATCAATATAAAATGCATTGAAGCGTTCGGGAAGATTAAAATCTAGTTGCGTTGTTCCACATTGCCATTCACGACCGATAGCATCTTTCAATGTATATTCGAACTTTGGTCCATAAAATGCACCTTCACCTGGAAGAATACTTGTTTTGATTTGCCCTGCGGATTTTGTCTCAATAGTTTTAAGAACAGATTCCATAATATTTTCTGCATGATCCCATAATGCGTCAGATCCGACACGCTTTTCTGGGCGTGTTGAAAGTTTAAGACTGATTTCTTTAAAACCAAAATCAGCATAAGTTGATAAGATCAGATCATTAATATTAAGACATTCATCAGCTAATTGTTCATCAGTACAAAAAATATGCGCATCATCTTGTGTAAAGCACCGTACACGCATAAGACCATGAAGAGAACCTGAGGGTTCATAACGATGAACAACACCAAATTCAGCGATTCTTGTTGGCAAATCGCGGTAAGATTTTAAACCATGTTTAAAAATCTGCACATGACCAGGACAATTCATTGGTTTAAGAGCGTAAACATTTTCATTATCCCAATCTTCAGCTGCGGGAATTGCTTTGAACATATTTTCCTTGTACCATTCCCAATGACCAGATATTTCCCATAGTGATCTATCGAGAACTTGCGGTGCATTAACTTCGGCATATTGATGATCATCGAGACGTCTTCGCATATAGTTGATCAAATTTTGAAACATTTTCCAGCCTTTTTTGTGCCAAAAAATCATGCCTGGTCCTTCTTCTTGAAAATGAAATAAGTTCATTTCACGTCCCAAGCGCCGATGATCACGTTTTTCAGCTTCTTCTAGCATGTGTAGATAGGCTTTTAAATCATTTTCGTTTGCAAATGCTGTACCATAAATTCTCGTTAGCATTGGATTATTGGCATCTCCACGCCAATAAGCTCCTGCAACTTTCATCAGTTTGAAAGCATTCCCAATTTGTCCAGTAGATTGCATATGTGGACCACGGCAAAGATCAAACCAATCACCTTGATAATAGACTTTCAAATCTTGATTATCGGGGATGCTATCGATAAGCTCAACCTTATAAAGTTCACCTTTTTCAGAAAAAATTTCTCTGGCTTTTTTACGAGACCAAACTTCTTTTCTAAAAGGTTTATTGCGTTGGATAATTTCACGCATTTTCTTTTCAATGATAGTAAGATCATCCAATGTAAAAGGTTGTTGACGTGCAAAATCATAATAAAAACCATTTTCAATAACAGGGCCAATTGTCACTTGCGTTCCAGGAAAGAGCTCCTGTACTGCTTCGGCTAGGACATGCGCACAATCATGGCGTATGAGCTCAAGAGCACGTGTATCTTCGCGGGTAATGATTTCTATCTGACCAGATTGTTTTATTGGATCGGATAGATCGCGGATGATTCCGTTAAGGCTATAGGCGAGTGCTTTTTTTGCAAGTGATTTAGAAATAGATTCAGCCAATTCTAAACCAGTCATTTCGGAGTGGTAATCACGCTTCGAACCATCGGGAAAAGAAAGAGAAACAGAGCAAGACATAAAACACACCCCTTTAATCCAATTCCGCGAACGATTGCGGATGGCTTCGTGAAAACTTAGTAATAAGCAATTAAGGCCAATTAGGCTCATTTTTTAGCAATACGTATGAAAAAAGGAAAGAATTATTTATTGTGTTTGGTAGAAATTTTCCAGTAGCACCAAGGTTTATAAAAACAGTAAGAGTTTCCAAGAGATGTGGGTACTGGTTCAAATCCATGTGTTCCAAATGGACCGCAGCGTATGATACGAAAAAATCCCATCCATGCTCCAGCCCACAATCCATGGCGTGCGATTGCCTCATAAGTATATTCTGAACAGGTTGGTAGGTGACGACACTGATTTCCTATAAAACCGGAAAGTGTTATTTGATAAAAACGTATCAATAGAAGACCAAGTAATCGTCCTGGTGTTTTTCGCCAAGGGCCTGTATAATTGCGAGTTTGTCTCTTTTTTTTCTGAGGATATGGATTAAACATTTATTTTTCTTCAATTTGTTGAATACAATCTATAACGGCATCAAAAATGAGCAACGTTGATGTGTGGCGTGCTTTATAGTTTTTAATGGGCTGCAAACAGGAAAATGCTTCAAATGGAGCTGGAGGAGGAGGTCCATCTTCTGTCAGCATATGATAGATAATTTCACGTAACATTTTAAGATTTTGTGTTGTTTGGCCGATGATATGATATGCTAAAAGTGAAGCAGCAGCTTGTCCTAGTACACATGCACGTACTTCATGAGCAAAATCTGTAACAATATCATTTTCTATTTTTAGATCTACAGTGATTGTTGAGCCGCAAAGTCGTGCATGTTTTTTTGATGTTGCATCCGGTTTATTAAGACGTCCAATTTTGCTTATATTGGCAGCATATTCAAGTATTTTATCACTGTAGATATTATCAATCATGACCTATTGCCTGAAATTTCGAAAGCCGTGATTGTTTAAGCTTTTAATTCGATTATATAGAGATTATACAGGATGAAATGGATATAGAGCAAACGCTTTGTAAATGGTAGGCTTGGAGTTTTTAAATGCATAATATTAAAGTAGGTACTAAAAACCCTTTTTTATCTGGGAGGAAGCGCCCTCCTTTTGAAGAAGTGGAAGCGGCGATTCGTACATTTTTGTTATGGATAGGGGAAAATCCAAACCGAGAAGGGCTTTTAGACACTCCAGGGCGGGTCGCTAAGGCATATCGTGATCTTTTTACCGGGTATGACGAGTCGGTTGAAGAAATCTTGGGAACGGTTTTTGAAGAGGTTTCAGGCTACAATGAACCAGTAATCATGAAAGATCTCTCTTTTTATTCACATTGTGAACATCATATGATCCCAATTGTTGGTAAAGCTCATATCGCTTATTTTCCTGATGAAAAGATTGTTGGTCTTTCAAAAATTGCACGGGTGGTAAACGTTTTTTCGCGTCGGTTACAGACACAAGAAGCTATGACAGCTCAAATAGCTAATGCTTTGGAAACACATCTAAAACCTCGTGGTGTTGCAGTGTTAATTGAGGCTGAACACATGTGTATGACTATGAGAGGAGTACAAAAACAAGGAGCTAAAACGATTACGACAAGTTTTCATGGCTCTTATGAAAAGGATCAAGTTGCACAGGCTCATTTTATGATGATAGTGCGTAGATCATCTTAAAACCTGTTGTTCTCATAATTTAGATCTGCTTATAACTAGTTCGGATAAAATAAATCATCAGAAAGTAAAAATGGGCTTGTACCTTGCTTTGTGATTTGTTAAATCCAGCGAAGTGGATATTTTGGCTCACCACGTGCGGTCGTGGCGGAATTGGTAGACGCGCAGCGTTGAGGTCGCTGTGGGGCACCCCGTGGAAGTTCGAGTCTTCTCGACCGCACCATTTTGTGTTTTCAGTTGTTGCTACAGATGAATAAAGGAGAAAATAGTACGTATTAGAGAGGGATTCTTTAGCGTATTATTTATTACATTTTTAATAATAATTTCATTTCAAGTCCGTGGAGGTGTTGTCCTTTTAGCTATAAATTTGAAATATTGATCTTTTAAAAGAGGACGGGTTGGAGTTGAAGTGAGAATCAAAATATTTTTCAAGTATTTAAAACTCTTTATTTGCGTTTCTTTATTAACAGCATGTAGTACATCGCGGGCTGTACTTTGGCATGGGATTCACGCAACACCATCTATGATTGCAGTGCAAAGGGCGGTGGAAAGTAGATCGATACCTCCAAAAGCTATTGTTCCAGTGTATGTTGCAACAAGTCGTATGATACAAAACAACTATTCTCAACCTTATGGGGCAGAACGATCAAATAAAGTGCACTATAATCGCGTAGACGTAGGAATTCCTCAAAAACACGTAAAGGGTGTTGTCGAAACAAACGCGTATAAACCCACACATGATAAGTATTTTGCAGCAGTAGCGTTGCAAAAATACGATAATAAGGAACAGTTTAAACAGCAATTAAATGCGGATTTAGAAAAAAAAACACCAGGAAAAAGAGAAATTTTTCTTTTTATTCATGGTTATAATAATAATTTTGCAGATGGCACATTTCGTACAGCTCAGTTTACATACGATTATTCCTTAAATGTGGTTACTGTGCACTATTCGTGGCCATCGGCAGGATCAGTCCCTCTTTATATTTATGACCGTGATAGTGCCAATTTTGCACGTGATGGATTGATAGAGCTCTTGACACTTATCAGTGAAACAAAAGCTGATCAGATTTCCGTTATTGCACATTCTATGGGCAATTTTGTCATAATGGAAGCATTTAGAACTCTAGCATTGCAAGGAAAATATAAACCTATCCAACGTATTACAAGTTTTTTAATGGCAGCGCCAGACATTGATATTGATGTGTTTGAACGTCAACTCAATGATATTAAGAAATTACCTCAACCAACGGCTATTTTGGTATCTCGTGCAGATAAAGCTCTCGCTGTTTCGGGACGTCTTACGGGTGGACATCATCGTGTGGGAGATGGTTCAGATATTGAAATGTTGCGTAAAAATGGAATAGCTGTTCTTGATTTCTCTAATGTTGATGGAGGAGCACACAATGTATTTGCTTCTTCACCAACGTTGATGGCTCTTGCTCGAGAAGGGTCTTTGGCTTCAACAATTATGCAGGGTACAGAACTATCGCCTAGTCAGGCGCTTCTTGCTGATAGCAGCAGTGTATTGGAGAAAACAACGCACCTTATTCTTTATACACCTTTACGTCTTTTATCTCCACTAACTCGACAGTAAGTGTAAAAAGAGGGAGGTTTTCCCTAAAATATAAATAAATTGGGAATAATATTTTTTAGCACTTTCTTTAGAATGGCTTTGTAGAATCAAAAATAAATAGTGGGATGATGTAAAAAACATTGCTTAGGTGAGCTTATGATGGTTGCACAAAAGGCCTATGTTAGTACGCCTACATTAATTGATTATTTATCTCGTTCCGCAATTAAGTTGTTAGATATTCATTCAATACTATTAAAGGTGAGAGAAGAGGCTATGGGGGGAGAACCAAATTTATTACGTCAAATTGATTCCACAAAAAAACAGCTGGATGAGATAAGTCATGCTCTTATTTTAGAATACCGCAAACGCCAAGAAAATGAGCGTTTTTTAAAACAAATTTTGCTATCAATTTCCGATCAACTTTTCTCACTTAATAATGGTTTCAAAGAAACTGGACGCCTTTTCTTTCAAGAGATTAGAATGCTTCAATCTCAAATGCAGTGTTTTTACGAAGGTAAGGAGAGGCAATATTTATTAAGTGAGCAAGAATCTTCTTATTCTCCGTCAAAAATTGATGAAGTTATTAAACAGTTACAAAAGGCAAGAGAGAAGCTTATTGTTGAAAGTCCGCATCTCTTTGAAAAAGAATGCTAAAGCGAAAAACAAAAGATTTTCTGAATCAGGCACATTGATAAAAATATTTTCCGTTTAATAGCAAACAGTGCACTTAGATTGCAGTTATTTTTCTTTTTTAGGATTCTTAACAATATAATAGGGCATTTCAAGTATGATTTCAAAGATAGAAAATATATTAACCATACCGTTCAATTTGCTGAAAAAAATCTGACGATTTTAAAGGAGTGAGAGATAGCACCGTATTGGTTTGCAAGATTTGGCTCTCTTTATACAGTTTCTGAAAATTTAAAATGATGGACTGGACAGCTTATCGTAATAAAAACTACGATCGTGTTGCGGTATTTTAGAAGGATTTTCCCAGGAAGAAAAAGAAATTATTACTTATCTTTTGATTGTTTTAAAAACTCAATATATGAAACCACAGATCTCTTGTTTTCTTCAGAGAGATCACGATAAAAACTCATGAATTCTTGATCAACATCAGTGAAGAAATTTGGGGGGGGGAAACTTTAAAAAACTCTGCTATTTTAACTAATTCTCCAATACTTATACTTCTTGATTTCCCATTTTTGTAAGGATTAAGCATTCTGCTTATAGTAGATGGATGAATTCCTAAGTAAGCGGCTAATTCTATTTGAGCACCGTGCCCACGTTCTTCCAGTTTTTTCTCTAACCATTGTTGGATGCTTTTTTCAATATCGTTACTCATAATCTAAGCATTATCCCTAAAAATACGTAAAATGCAAAAATGCTAAAAGTGCAATTAATTATACAACATTATGGAGATAGATATGCCTTCGAGATTGATTATAAAATATTTAGGTGGTTTCAAAATGGTAGCAACCATAGTTGAAAGGGATGTGTCGTCTATTTATAGGTGGCATGATCGTATACCGGCAAAGCACCAAGCTAGCATATTAAACTATGCACGTGAACACGGCATAGATTTACGTCCTGATGATTTCTTTTATCCTGATCGCTTACAATTATTGATGCAAGAGAAACAAACACCTCCAACGTTGTGCTTATTAGAAAGTTCCGGTGTTCATGCGGCGTGTGTGCATACTGAAACTTTACAGCCTTAAGAGAATTAAGAGAAATGATCATTTAAATAGGAAATTACAAGATGGTGCAAAAGAAGCAAGCAAGAATGATGCAGGCGAAGTCCGTGGTGATCTGATCCCGCCATTAGCCTTAATTGAAATTGGTTGTGTTCTAGAGTTTGGTGCAAATAATTCGGGTAAAGGGATGGATTGTAGCTGCTTTGCGCCATTTATTATCAGGCTGGTGGAGAAGATAAAGATGTTGAGAGTGATTTATCATATTTGGCACATACGGCTTGTTGCCTTCTTTTTTTGATAGAGTGCGAAGCTAAAAAGATAGGTTGTGATGATTGTCCTCAGAATAATGAATGGAGATTCAAATTAAATGAGTTGGAATGAAGCTTTATTGGTAGTTTTTGTCGTATTGTTGCTTTTTAGCGGGGTCATGTTGTTTGCTTTGTATTATCGCCATCAGGCTAAAAATCTTAAAGATGAACTCGAAGAGAGAAAACGTGAGGTTTTAATAGAAACTAAGGCGATTATTGATCAATGTGCCGCGGATCTTAAAAGATATGATGCGGAGATTAAAGTGCGTGACGAGGAAATTGAAAAACTACAACAAGATCTTAAGCGTCTCGAGGAAGAGGCAAAAGCAAATTCTCATATCATATGAAGAAAAATTAGTAAGGTAGTGGTGAATAGTAAAGATGGAAATGGTTTCTACAGCTATTTTCAGAGCTAGCAATTTATATTTTCTCTACCAAGTTTGTTACTTTTTTACACTAACACAATAGCTTAGGGACGAGGTAAGTAGAAAGAACCAGAAGATATGGGATTTAGAAGATGCGCTTAGGAAGAAAAATGACTGATGCAATGTGTTCCAAAAACAGACTTCATCGTTATTGGGGACGATTTGATGACTGACACGATTCTTTGTTTTGATCTAGGCACGAAAACAGGCTGGGTGATATATGGTGTGGATGGTCATATCATGAGTGGTACCGTTAATTTTCAACCTCGCCGCTTTGAAGATGGTGAGATGCATTATTTACTCTTTAAACAATGACTTTCAGAAATACAGATAACAGCAGGCTCAATTGACGTGGTGTATTTTGAGGAGGTGAGACGTCATATTAGGATCGATGCAGCGCATGTGTATGGCGGCTTGTTAGCAACCTTAACAGCTTTGTATGAATATCACCAAATTCCTTATGAAGGCATTCCAGTTGGTACGATTAAGAAAAAGATGACAGGGAAGGGGAATGCCTCGAAAGAAGAAATAATTAAAGTGGTGTGTGCAAAAGGGCATGCGTCTTGTGATGACAATGAAGCCGATGCTTTGGCAACTTTACACGTAATGAAAGGGAAGGAGATTAGGCATGTCAATTAAATTGCCTTGGACGAGGCTTTTTTCATCCCAAAAGCAAAAATTAAAAGAAACCACACAGCTTTTCTTTCAATAAACAAAAATGATATTTTAATTTGACGTTGCACAATAAGCTTAGAATTATACAGATCTTATCGGTTATGTGCGATAAAAAATGAGATTGATAATATATAGATTATAAAAGACTGAAAGAATTTTTGTCTGCAAATTGTATCTTTTTACAAGACTTTACAAATAATACAGAGAAAAAATGAGTGTGGAAGGAATAGTGAACATTTGTGATAATTTTTTCATTTTCTAGTGTTATAATTACTTTTGTATTTCACAGTTCAGTTATCGTATATATGATCAATTCTAAAATTTCCATTTAAAACTTATAATGAAACTATATTTAAGCTGTTATTGAATCCTTGTATTGATGGATCATAAGAGTGCCTAAGATAATAAATATCATAAGTGAATGCTCTGATTTAATAGAGAAAATATAACTGCTTATTGAGCGCGCAATTTATTCATATCAACGTTACTTAAATTTTTCCTATCTAACACACGCATTTGAGTTAAGTTTTGTAGTTGGTATTTTTTCTACGATGAAAAGATGTACGAGCATATTTGGTATTCATAAACTTTGCATATCAATTCAAAAAATACACGATAATTTTATAGTTATTGTGATTTCATTTTTATGAACTGAAGAAGCATACTGATGAATATTACAGATATTTGGGAAAAAATACTTTTATCAGGCATCATTTCGTTTCTTTGTGGTTTACAATTTTTTTTATCATTTTATCTTGACCAAAAGGGAGTGTTTATGAACTTCTCTTTATCTATTTTATTTCAAAAGGGTGGAGTTATATTAATGTCAAAAAAAGTCATGATCGTTGAAGATAACGAACTTAATATGAAGTTATTCCGTGATCTTGTAGAAGCGAGTGGCTATGAAACCGTTGAGACACGTAACGGTCTTATGGCATTAGATTTGGCTCGTTCATCAATGCCATCTCTTATCCTTGTAGATATACAGTTACCAGAGGTATCAGGGATAGACGTTATTAAACAATTAAAAAAAGATGAGGAACTGAGAGCTATCCCCGTTGTTGCTGTAACAGCCTTTGCTATGAAAGGGGATGAAGAGAGAATTCGTGCCAGTGGATGTGAGGAATATATGTCAAAGCCTATTTCCGTTCCTCATTTTATTACAATGGTAAAGAATTTTTTGGAATGAAATTTTGTTAAATGATGATGGAAAAGATACTGAGAATCTCGTGAGATAACTGAAGCTATATTACAAATGTTTTGGTGAACGAATACGAAGATATGTCTGAATTACCAGAGTGCAAATTCTAAAATTGAAGTCGAGATTTTAGGGTTTTTCTGGTCGATTTATTCTTATTTTTTATCTAAAAAGAAATTAATCGTTTAACATTCTTATTTTCTCCTGATGGATACAAACTGATCACTATGTTTCCGAAAAAACTGTTTTAACAGATAAAAAAAGCCCCGTTGAAATGAGGCTTTATGAATTGCACAAAAATTAAAATCAGCGCTTTGAGAATTGGAAAGAACGACGCGCTTTTGCTTTACCGTATTTTTTACGTTCAACAACACGGCTATCACGAGTAAGAAAGCCCCCCTTTTTCAAGATTGTGCGAAGTTCTGGTTCGTAATAGGTTAAAGCTTTGGAAATGCCATGGCGCACTGCACCGGCTTGTCCAGAAAGACCACCGCCTGCAACGGTTGCAATAATATCAAATTGAGTATCTCTGTTTGTTGCAACAATTGGCTGACGAAGAATCATCCTAAGAACAGGACGCGCAAAATATTTGTCAAATTCTTTATTGTTAATGGTGATTTTTCCAGAGCCAGGTTTGATCCATACGCGCGCAACAGCATCTTTACGTTTTCCTGTTGCATAGGCACGCCCTTGTGAATCAAGCTTTTGCACATGGACAGGAGCGATATTTTCATGAGTTTCTGCAGTATTTGTTACGACACTAAGCTCAGTAAGGGAATTAATTTCAGCCATAATCAAGCAATCCTTTTGTTTTTGCGATTTAAAGCACCAACGTCAAGAGCTTCGGGTTGTTGTGCCGCATGCGGGTGCTGGCTTCCAGCGTAAACACGGAGATTCTTCAATTGGCGACGACCGAGAGGCCCACGAGGAATCATACGTTCCACAGCCTTTTCAACAACACGTTCAGGAAAACGTCCTTCAAGAATTTGCCGCGCTGTACGCTTCTTAATTCCACCAATATAACCTGTATGCCAATAATATTTTTTATCTGTATATTTCTTTCCGGTGAGAGATATTTTGTCTGCATTGATCACAATAACATTGTCACCATCATCAACATGTGGAGTAAATGTAGCTTTATGTTTGCCACGTAAGCGGTTAGCAACAAATGCGGCAAGACGACCTAAAACGAGGTTCTCTGCGTCAATAATAACCCATTTTTTCACCACTTCAGTTGGCTTTTGTGAAAAAGTTGCCATAGAAGTATCCTTTATTGGGCCCTTTAAACGAGGGCATTTTTGTTGTTTTGCGTTGAAAATTGTTATCATAGCGAAATATTTAACGCATATTGTCTGTTCTGATATAATGTCTTTTGATTTACGTCAAGGAAAAATAAAAACTTATAAAACAGCACTTTATGAATGAGGTATTTTGATACCATATATTAGGAGGTGCTTATGTATATTTTAAGTTAGAATGAATACTGCAAAAGACGATTTTATCTTGAATGCGTGATTGTATTTTATTTGCCTTCATTATAAAATGAGCACTAATGCATCGGTCTCGTTATTTTCTCAACGTTCAGTCTTCTGCGTGTGGTCAGGCTTGGTTAGATGCCCTTGATATTCAAGGGATAAATAATGCGCGCGCCATTTCTCAAAAATTTGGTTTTCCAGATCAATTAGCCCGTGTTCTCTCGGCAAGAGATGTGGATGAATCTGAAGCTGTTGCTTTTATCAATCCAACATTGCGCACACTTATGCCTGATCCAAAAAGTTTTACGGATATGCAATACGCAGCAGAGCGCATCGTGAAAGCTATTCTGAAGCAAGAGAAAGTTGCAGTTTTTGGTGATTATGATGTTGATGGTGCTTGTTCATCGGCACTCATAGCGCGCTTTTTGCGTTATTTTGGTGTCGAAGTAAAAATTTATATTCCTGATCGTATTGTTGAAGGATATGGCCCGAATGAGCAAGCAATGAGGATGTTGGTACAACAAGGCGCTCATTTGATTATTACAGTTGATTGTGGTGCGAACAGTCCAGATGCAGTAAAAGCAGCGAGGCTTGCAGGTGCTGATGTTGTCGTTTTAGATCATCATCAAATGTCAGAGGTTCATCAAGAAGCTGTTGCTCTTGTTAATCCTAATCGCCCAGATGATTTTTCTGGACAGGGGCATTTGTGTGCTGCTGGCGTTGTCTTTGTCACGTTAGCATGGGTTCATCATTTATTGCGAAAGAAGAAATTTGTAGAAGAACTTCCTGATCTTCTCAGTATGCTTGATCTTGTTGCATTGGCGACCATATGTGATGTCGTTCCATTACAAGGAGTTAATCGTGCTTTTGTGGTAAAAGGGCTCCAAGTTGCGCATTCTATGCATAATCCTGGAATAGCGGCTTTAACAAAGGTTGCACGTATAGGTGAGCCACTTAATAGTTTTCATTTAGGTTTTTTGTTAGGTCCTAGAATTAATGCGGGAGGGCGTATTGGCGATCAGGCTTTGGGAGCACGTTTGTTGAGCTGTGAGGATAAAGGGGAAGCTGACAGAATAGCAGAACAATTGAATCAACTGAATCAAGAACGTCAGGAAATGGAGGCCATTCAATTAGCACAAGCAGAATCTTATATTGATTCTCTTTATCAAGATCGAGAAAAACCGCTATCGCTTGTAATTGCCCATCAAGAATGGCATCCAGGAATCATTGGTCTTCTTGCATCCCGTTTAAAAGAGCGTTTTTTTTGTCCTGTTTTTGCCATTGCTTTGAAAGAAAATGGAAGCGGCATAGGATCAGGACGCTCAATTAGTGGCATAGATTTAGGAGCACTTGTTCGTGAAGCTGTTACGTTAAATTTATTAGAAAAAGGGGGGGGGCATAGTATGGCAGCAGGGATCACAATCCAATCGACAAAAATTGAAATTTTTCGAAAATGGCTGGAAGAGAGAGTCTCTTTAAATGTTTCACAGTTGCATGCTGAAAAGTCTCTTAATATAGATGGTTGCCTTTCTGCTTCTGGGGCCAATAAAGCGCTTTTTGATATGATTGAAAAAGCAGGACCATTTGGTTCGGGGAATACGACACCTGTTTTTGTTCTGCCTTCTCACCGATTAATGAATCTGTGTGAGGTTGGTAAAGGGCATCTCCGCTTTATTATGTCTAATATGGAAGGAAAAAAGCTGCAAGGAATAGCTTTCCGTGCTGTAGGGACATCGCTTGGTTATTTTCTTTCTGGAAATGTTGGTGAAATGATCCATGTGGCCGGTAATATTAGTTTAAATTATTGGAATGGAAATATCAGTCCACAACTTCGCGTTATTGATGCAGCTGCAGTGATATGAGAAGAATATTTTCTGAAATTATCAGATATCTAGATTTGAAGCAAAAGTAGAGTTTTCCTGTATGAATCGAAACCGTGCTTCTGGTTTTGTTCCCATTAAGCTTTCTACAGTGTTTTTGGTTTCTTGCACTTCTTCTGCATTAATAGAGACGCGTAGCAGTGTACGTTTTTGAGGATGCATGGTGGTTTCTTTAAGCTGTTCAGCACGCATTTCACCAAGTCCTTTGAAACGTCCAATTTCAATTTTAGCTTTTCCAGTGAATTCAGTTTTTAATAATTCATCTTTATGAGTGTCATCACGTGCGTAAGCGACTTTCCCTCCTTGCGATATTCTGTAAAGGGGAGGCACAGCAAGGTATAAATGTCCCTGACGAATAAGATCGGGCATCTCTTGAAAGAAGAAGGTGATGAGCAGTGAGGCAATATGAGCGCCATCAACATCTGCATCTGTCATAATGATAATACGTTCATATCTGAGATCTTTTTCGCGATATTTGGAGCGCGTTCCACATCCAAGAGCAAGTATAAGATCACCAATTGTTTGGCTTGAGTTCATTTTTTCGTGTGCAGCACTGGCTACATTTAAAATTTTTCCACGAAGAGGTAAAATTGCTTGGTTTGCTCTATTGCGCGCTTGTTTAGCCGAACCACCAGCAGAGTCACCTTCAACAATGAATAATTCAGCACCAGCAGCACAGTTTTGGCTACAATCTGCTAGTTTACCGGGGAGACGTAATTTACGTACAGCTGTTTTTCGATTTATTTCTCTGTCTTGGCGCCGTCTAACGCGTTCCTCAGCACGTTCAACAACCCAATCAAGAAGTTTTGTTGATTCTTGTGGAGAATTTGTCAGCCAATGATCGAAAGGATCGCGTATTGCATTCTCAACGATACGCTGAGCTTCGATTGTCGCTAATCGATCTTTGGTTTGTCCGACAAATTCGGGATCTTTAATAAACACTGAAAGTATTGCAGAAGTTGAAATCATAACGTCATCAGACGTAATGATAGCAGCGCGCTTATTTCCTATTAATTCAGCGTAAGATTTCAATCCGCGCAAAAGAGCTTGACGCAGTCCCATTTCGTGTGTTCCACCTTCTCCGGTGGGAATAGTATTGCAGTAAGACTGTACATGGGAATCGCCACCATGCCAGGCGATAGCCCATTCAACAGAGCCATGACCATTAGAGTGTTTTGTTTTGCCAGAAAAAATTTCTGATGTTACCCGATATTCATCTTTCAATGATGAGAGTAAATAATCTTTAAGTCCATCTGGGAAATGAAAAACAGCTTTTTCGGGAATATTTTTTGTATTTTCAAGTAAGACAGGATCACAATTCCAACGAATTTTTACACCACCAAAAAGATAAGCCTTGGAGCGTGCCATTTTATAAATTTTTTCTGGATCGAAAGCTGCTTTTTCACCAAAAATTTTACTATCAGGGTGAAAACGAACACGCGTGCCGCGACGATTATAGACATCACCCAAATCTTCCAATCCAGATTGAGGAATACCGCGCGAGAAGCGTTGTCGGTAAAGTTTGCGTTCTCGTGCTACTTCAACTTCCATATAGTCAGAGAGAGCATTGACAACAGAAATTCCTACACCATGAAGTCCACCAGCTGTTTGATAAGCTTTGCCATCAAATTTACCACCTGAATGGAGTTGTGTCATAATGACTTCAAGAGTTGATTTTCCCGGCATTTGAGGATGATTTTCGACAGGAATACCGCGTCCATTATCTGTAACTGTTAAATAGCCGTTTTTCTCTAAGGACACATCAATGAAGTCCGCATAACCAGCAACTGCTTCATCCATTGCATTGTCAATGATTTCGGCAAATAAATGATGAAGTGCTTTGCTGTCTGTCCCACCAATATACATTCCAGGACGTAAACGCACGGGCTCTAGCCCCTCAAGCACACGAATAGATAGCGCGTTATAGTCGTTTTCTTGCGTATCTTTTCTCGAATTCGCTGCTTCTGAACTCAGCGAGGGGGAAAGATTTTTTTCTTTTATATTTATGCTAAACTGAGCATTATTTAAAATACTAAAAAGATCTTTGTTTTTATCGCTCATGGCGTTTGATTATATACCTCATGAAAATAAAATCTCAATAAAAGTGAATTTTATGCCTGTTTTTTATTTAAAAATCAATGCATTTAGGAAATATCAATTATTGGTCCAAAAATTTGTTCAAAGGATTGTTTTAGAGCAATATCAATATCGTGCATTTTTGTAGGTAAACCTAGATCAAGAAAGCTTGTTACACCGTGATTTGTGATACCACAGGGAACAATTCCTGAATAATGGGCTAAATTAGGATCAACATTGATAGAAACGCCATGAAAACTCACCCATTTGCGCACTCGAATACCAATAGCTGCAATTTTATCTTCTGAATAAAGGCTGTTTTGTGTTGATTGGCAACTGTGCCTTTGAACCCAGACCCCAACGCGATCTTCGCGGCGTTCACCTTTAATATTAAATTTTGCAAGCATTTGTATGATCCATTCTTCTAATGCACTAATAAAAGCACGAATGTCTTGTCTTCGGCGTTTTAGATCAAGCATGATATAAGCAATACGTTGTCCTGGACCATGATATGTAAATTCACCACCACGTCCTGCCTCATAAACAGGAAATAAATGAGGTGTTAAAAGATCTTTTTTCTTCGCACTTGTACCAGCTGTATAAAGGGAAGGATGCTCAAGAAGCCAAACTTGTTCATGTGCATTTTGTGCCAAAATATTCTCTACACGCTCTTGCATATAACGCAACGCTTCGGGATATTCGACCAAGTTATTAGTTACTTTCCATTCAACGGGTGGATTTCCAGATATTGCTTTAAACTGATCTGGTAAATAACTACGGTCAGTATATTTCAATTCAAATGTCATAAGTAATATTTATATTGGTGTTCAAGTTTGTGTTTGTAATCAGTAAAAGAATTATAGAGTAAGATATGAAATTCTTCATTAAAATTGGGTAATACGGTAATAAATTTTATTAAGAAAATTCGCTATCTTGTAAAATTTATACCCATTTTACCATCGTCCTGTGGCACCACCACCACCAGATGATCCTCCACCACCTCTAAATTCTCCTCTTCCTGAATGACTACCATAGATTCCACCAGAATGTCTATTGCCGGCATTTAAATTTAAAAACCAAGGTGTAAAAATGATCCCCATCCAGAGATATTTTTTGGGACCTACTTTTTTTCCAAAAATCATTGCAAGAATGGGCAGGACAAACATGATAAAAAAGATTAAAAATACGATTGTATTTGCTATCATTTCTTCTTTTTCAACTTGTTTACGTTGTTCTTCAACAATTTTAGCTTTTTCCTTGATTCGAAAAGAAAAATCAGAATCACTTTCTGTAATAACGTTGATAATTGCATGAACTGCTTCAACGATTCCTTTTTGATAATTGCCTTCACGAAAATTAGGAAGAACAAAGCTATTAATAATAACTGCGGAAAGAGCGTCTGTTAGCACTCCTTCCAAACCGTAGCCAACTTCAATACGCATTTCACGTTCATTCGGTGCAATGACAAGTAATACACCATTATTGATCTGTTTTTGACCTAATCCCCATTTACGGAAAAGAGAATTGCTATATGTTTCTATATCGTTCCCTGAAAGGGTAGGAAGAGTTACAATAGCAATTTGATCTCCAGTTTTCTCTTCGAGTTCAGCCAATTTTTCTGTTAAATTCTGCTTTGTTGCATTATCGAGCAAATGAGCTACATCGTTAACATAGCCAGTTAAGGGAGGAAACTTGATTTGCGAACAAGCTCCCCCTCCCAATACCGTAAGCAAATACAGAAATCCAATAAAAGCCAATAAATATTGAAAAACACTACGTTGCATAAAATATTGAAAGAATTTCATTAATTAAAATTAACCTTCGGTGTTTGTTGGCTATTGTCATCAATCGTGAATGTTGGCATAGGTTTAGCATCACGAAACCATAATTTTGCCCAAAGCATTGTTGGCATTGTTTTTAGTGCAGTATTGTAGATACGTACTGTTTCAATATAATCACGGCGTGCAACAGAAATCCTGTTTTCAGTTCCTTCTAATTGTGATTGAAGAGCAAGGAAATTCTGATTTGCTTTAAGATCAGGATAATTTTCAACAACAGCCATAAGACGTGAAAGTGCACTTGATAAATTTGCTTGATCGTTGAGATATTGTTGCATAATTTCTGGGTTATTCAACATATCGGCATTAATGTTTATTTGTGTTGCTTTTGCACGTGCTTCAACAACATTAGTAAAAACAGCTTGTTCATGGGTAGCATAGGCTTTGACAGTTTCCACGAGATTAGGAATGAGGTCTGCACGGCGTTGATATTGGTTAAGCACTTCACTCCATGCTGCATGTGCTTTTTCTTCATTGGTTGGGATCGTATTAAATCCACAGCCACTTAAAAATGGTATTAAAAACGCTAAGAGGATAGGGATTGAGAATCGTCTTAACATTTTAAGCATAGGATAAGTAAATATAATTGAAGCATTTCGTACATTTAACATAAAGCTATCTCCGCGACTATTTCAATATATTATATAGGATGTATCTTTTTTATAAAAAGTATTTTGAATTTTGTAAAAGATATTTCATGAAGAAATTTATACCTTTATAAGTTTTTATCATTCTTAAATGATTGCTTGCTATTTAAATAAAAATACCTCTGTAAATACCCATTTATAAAATAATAAATTATACTGTGTAATATAAATATTGATTATTATTGCAACAGAGTAAGCTCTTTCTGCCTTTTGAGTTAGAAATCTCTTGTTTTTTGGAGGTAACAATGGAGAGAGAGAAAGTTTTAGATGACCTTGGAGATAAGCATTTGAAAATTTTATTCTAACATTTTTAAAATATAAATAAGAACAACATTCTAAAAAAATAAATGATTTTCTTTGAGAAAACAATATATTAGCTTAAGTAATTTTCGTCACACAAAAACAAAGTTTTGTTGATAAGTGTGTATGCAATGAGAGGAAAATAATTTTCTACTCTCTTTATTTCAATCTACTCTTATAATGAAGGATATTTAGGTCCACTAAATTCAGTTGTGTTTGGGGAGGACGCATTTGGTTTGACCGTGATTTGAATTCCAACGGTAATTTACAACTGGGCAAGTTGCGGGTGGAATTTGATGCAGAAGAAGTGCTCCCTCTAGAAGACTTAAGCTTTGGCAGCCGGCGCAATGGAGCTTACTTTAATCGGCTGGTGCAAGATATCTAAAAGAAAATGACGCATACTTTTGGCGATACGCTTGAGGGTTATCGCAAAGCAACAAGGAGTGATGTATGACTTTAAGAATTGTTCGTGGTTTTACCCTGATTGTTGATGATGATGTCAATCTCCATCTTGATCTTGAAACCCTCAAATTGCCTACGTTAGAAGAAATCACAGAAACCTATCAACCAGGGGGCTCTGATATGCAAATTGATGTGAGTGGTCTTGGTGTCAAAGCATTAAATTTGCAAATGAAAATCCGCAGTCACACCTCTGAGGTCATCGGTATTTTTGGTGGTCCTCCTGGTCTTCGTCATAAATTTACCGGCAAAAAGCATGTGGTGTCTGAAGAAGATGGGCGCGAGCTGAGCATTCCATTGATGTCACAGGGTGCTTAGTCAAAGTCGATAGCGAAGGCTTAACGGCTGGAAAGGCCACAGGCTATGATTGCGAGATCAAAAATATTTGGGACTATACGGAATTTTCGGATGGTTCTGTTTTACACCGCTTTTTCTTTAAACGAGGCGGTTGGCTCGTGCGCAATGGACAAGAGATCGGTGAACGGCGCCGCTCTATTCTCAATTTATAGGAATTGATCATGACAAGTTTACAAACCAGCCTTGATGTAGAGCTCCAAGTTCCCCTGTTTATAAGGAGAGTGATGGCAAAGAGTTGACACGGCAAAAATTGACCTTTTATCGTCCAAACTTCAAGCAGGCACACCAATTAGCCGTGTTGATTAGACTGCAGCTGGCAAAGCTCGTTTTGTTTTGCCTACCTTAGGAGAGGATACAACAACACTGTGCAATGATGTTCTTTTTCTTAAGCTTTGTGAGGTATTGCTCACCCATGAGGCTATGGAGGGAATAGCCGTGCTTTTAGCCAATATGTCTCGTGAATCTGTTGAATTGATTAATCGTCTTGATGTTATCGATATGGTTGCAGTGTTTAAGGCTTTTTTTGCTTTTTTACGCAACGCCAATCCTCTCAACTGGACAACTTGGAGCAGAGCTAGCCCTTTATTACCACTGGTCTCCTTTAGAGATCAATCAGATGGATTGGCTTGATGTGATTGCCTATCGGGAAGAATTAGCGCGCCTCAAACAACAAGAATATGAAAGCCAATTAGGATAAGATGTGATCATGGATGTTTCCCTTGTTGTGCGTTTTGTGAATCATCTGCAAGAGGGGATCGCTTCTGCCAAGCGAGACTTAAAAGTTTTCAGTAGCGATGTTGCGCATTTCCAACAACAAACACGAAAGCATTTTAAAGGGTGGTTTGCCCCTGATCACTTGAAGGAAGCAACAGCCAATGCAGAAAATGCTTTTATCCATGCGCGTGGGCGCATGGTGGGCTCTTGATGGGGAAGAGGTTTTTTTATCGATTTAAGAACAACTTCTTTTTTTGTTGCATAGGTTTGCCAGTCTATACGACTGTTTTCCATATGACGAAGGTCAATACGATAAATGGGTATCGCTTGTCCTTTAATCATTGCATTCACATTATCACTTAATTCCACTTCAGTGCTATCAACGAGAAGGCGATATTTAAAGATCTTTTTTCCAGATTCTGCGATAAAGCTATCAATATCCTTTTTACTGATCTGATGATCTGCTTTATAAAACTTACATTGAATAGCCACATAGCTCTCTTGATGACGAAGCTTGGCAACCAGATCAATGCCGATATCATTTTTATTCCAATCCTTACGCTCTTTTGCCCATTCATAATAGCTCTCAACCTTTTCATAACGTCCATAATGCAGAGGGTCATGCATAAGATATTTGGTAACAAAATCTTCAAAAATTTTTCCCCATACAACATTTGAGGTTGTTTGATCACGATAGGATTGTAAGAGAGAGCGTAAAGTGATTTGTTCATTATCAGAATGATGAGGGCGAAGCATAAAATAAACTCCATGACAATATATTCTACTGATTAATTCTCTTCAAAAGAATCCAAATGAAGCTTATTAAATCCATTTTGAATAAATAGTGTGAAAAATGCAGAAAAAAGCAAATAAAGCCGATAGAATTTTTTCAAAAGGTTTTTAGGCTATTTATCGACAGCCCATGATCGAGCTCCAAATCAGCAAAGTAGTGAAATTTGCTATTCGTTTGACGGGTTAATCAAGACAAATGCGGTGTGTATTTTTTAATATCAGAATGAGTATTTTGAAGCATTTTACAGCTAGGTTTTGAAGGTTTCTCAAACCTCCAAAATACCTTCAAAAATATACTATGAGTTGTATTTGCAGATTGCATTTTAATATAGGTTGTTTATTTAAAAATTAACTTATTGAAATATAATGACTTTTATTTTTTGATTGAAAAAAAATATATAAAGGGGGGTAAAGGGAATCCTCAAAACTCATAGATGAGGCGTACTTTGAAGGTTCACTCTATGAATAAGGGGACATGATTTAGCAAATTTATCCTTTATATTTATGGGAATATTGAGGTATTAAGCATTGACGAGCTAAACAGTTTTGGTTAGGGGTCTTTTTATATGAATGTGGGGGAGAAACTTTCAGCAATTTAAATAAAGCAGTTTTTGGGTATCACTTTTCTTTGGTTACGGCATGTGCTTTTGTTAAAAGCGTCATAGGGTCGTGGCTGTTTTGAGTGGTATTGTTAGAGGTTCATGAAGTTCTTTTAAACAATGCTTCATGAATGGTGCAAAGCGGGGGCAATTTGTATTGTTATTCATCTTTTTACGCCAAAGTTCTCTTTTGAGAATTTTTCTTGCCATTTTAGTGTTATATGACTTGTTTCATGGCGTAATGGTTTATGGTCGGTCTTTTTCTGTTTTATCCCCACATTCTCCAACGGAGAATTTTTCTCGCGGATATTCAGAGAAGCAGCAATTAGAAAGCATTGAGAATTTACGTGCTTTAACGCCTAAAGGCATGACAAGGCCTTTTGAAGGAAAGCCGAGAGCACTTTGGGGGAGTGGGTACTGCTTTCCAATTCATGATATTATTGTTGATGGGGTTTATCATCTCAAGAAGAGTTCTATAGCAGCTGTAACAGGTCCTTATGTTGGAAGATGTATAGGTCTTTCTGATATCCAGTTTTTAATCAAGCAGTTAACCAAGATTTATTTGGATCAAGGCTATATCACGGCGCGTTTTTATATCCCAGATCAGGATATCAAAAGCAGCAAGGCGCTCAAACTTGTTGTGGTTGAGGGCAAGCTTTCGGATATTTATTACAATGGTTTACCAGCTTCTTCTCATAATTATGTTGTCTGGAGTGCTTTTCCGGGTTTGAAAGGGCATATTCTGAATATGCGCGATATTGAACAGGGGCTTGATCAAATCAACAGGCTTTTTTCGGGGCACGCTCAAAGCGAACTTCTCCCGGGTCGTGAAGATGGTAGCACCATTGTGAATATTAACAATCGGCCTAGTAAAGCTTTCAAGGTTGGTATTTCTCATGACAATATGGGACAATCCTCCACGGGTTATGCGCGTTATAAAGCGGGCTTAACGTTAGAAAATATTTTAGGTTTCAATGATGCGTGGAATTTTAGCTATCAACGCAGTCAATCAGATTATTGGGGTGGGAGCACACAAGAGGGCCATAGCAATAACATTTCAGCGAGTGTGAGCATTCCCTATGGTTATTGGAGCTTTGGTTTAAATGGCTATGCTTATAATTATCAAAGTATTCTTCCTGGCAATTTTACCGATATTGAGACGACGGGGGATTCGAGTGAATTACATGCCAGTACAAGCAGGGTTTTTCATCGTGATAGTGTTTCCCTGACAATTTTGAATGTGGGTCTTTCCTATAAAAGGAGCAACAACTACCTTCTTGGCAATAAGATAGAGGTTGGGAGCCGTCAATATAGTGTAGCTAATTTTGGCATTTTGCATACTCGCCAGATGTTTGGGGGCACATGGAGCTTTGATGTGAGTTATTTGCAAGGACTTCCTTTATTTCAATCTGTAAAGAAACATGTTCCAGGAGCGGGGGATGCGGAGCCTCAATTTGCAAAATTTACCGGCACACTCAGCGTTATGACACCCTTTAAGGTTGGTGAGTGGAATTTTCTATTGAGCAATCTTTTGAGTGGTCAATATTCACCGCATAATTTATTGGGTGCAGAGCAGATTTCGTTGGGAGGTGCTTCCAATGTTCGAGGCATGCGCGAGAGTTTGATTTTTGGCAATAACGGTTTTTTTATCCGTAATGAGCTGTTTCTGCGCACCATTTGGTGGAGCAATAACGCGACGCTCAAAAAGGTTTTTGGTGAACTTCGCCCCTTTGTTGGTTTGGACTATGGTCGTGTTTTTCCGCAAGCTTTGTATGGTTTTACGCATGAACAGCTTGCTGGTTGGACAGCAGGTGTCAAGCTTTCAGGGGGGATGGTTTCTCTTGATGCTAGTTATTCCAGTATTTTCTGGAGCACGATTAAGCACAAGAAGTCAGGCACGTTTTTAATGACATTAACAATGGATCTTTAAGGATAGTGATGGCGAATACAAGCATGAGATATGAGAAGAGAGAACAAAGAGCGACTTTATTAGGTGTTTTAGTCTCTAGTACGATGCTCAAGAAGGTTTTATTTTGGGGGCTTGGTTTTTCTTGTTTGTTAGCACCTTCAGCGTTACAGGCGCAAATTTCTGTTGATGCGAAGGCGAATTCTGCCCATCGTCCAGATATTGTGGCAGCCCCCAATGGGGTTCCTTCCATTGATATTGTTACCCCCAACAGCAGCGGTTTATCGCACAATAAATATGATGATTTTAATATTGGCCATGTAGGTGTGATTTGGAACAATCATGCGCAAGAAGTGGGACAATCGCAATTGGGGGGCATTATGCCTGGCAATCCACATTTGCGTTTTTCTGGTTCAGCGAAGGTTATTTTAAATGAAGTAACAAGCGGAAAACGCAGTGCGTTGAATGGCCCAGGAGAAGTTTTTGGAAAACAAGCCGATGTGATTATAGCCAACCCCAATGGCATAAGCTGTGATGGTTGTGGGTTTATCAATACGCCCCATGCGACATTAACCACCGGTGTTCCAGAAATTGATGTTTCTGGTTTTTTGAAAGGTTTTGTGGTGAAAGGTGGGGAGATCACTTTTGGTGCAAGGGGTGCGAATTTTTTTTCAGGCAAAGGGGTGGTTGATGTTGTCGATATTGTTTCACGCACTGTGCATTTTGGGAATTTTTTTCAGGCAAAGGGGTGGTTGATGTTGTCGATATTGTTTCACGCACTGTGCATTTTGAAGGTCCTGTTGCGGGCAGGGAAATTGGAGTTGCGGCTGGTACGGGAAATTTTGATTATGCTTCTCGCCAAATGAAGGCACTTACCGATATTACTGGTAAGCCGGAATATGCGATAGATGGTTCTGCTTTGGGGGCTCTCCAGGCGGATCAGATTAAACTTGTTGCGACAGAAAAAGGTGTTGGGGTTCGCATGCGCCATGATATGGCGGCCAATGCGGGGCAGTTACATCTTTCTGCGGATGGAAAAATCTCACTACAGAATGCCTTTGGTCATAGGGGTGTTGTTCTGAAATCAAAAAGCCAGAGTGTGTTGGCAAAACACATTGCATCCAAAAAGCATATTGAGATTGCGGCAAAAAAAGATGTGACGTTAGAAACCATTGGGGCAGATGGTCATTTTATAGCAGAGGCACAAGAAGGGCTTTTAACCATTGCCGGGCAAGCGACCTCTGGAGGCAACATGCAGCTGTCTTCGCGCGAAGCCATCAAAGTCTCTGGGCTAGGGGCAGGGGCTGATATAGCGTTTGCAACGGGCGGTGATCTGACCATTGGTGGCACTATTTTGTCTGGGGGCAATTTAAAAGCACATGCTGGTGGTGATATCAGGGCGCATCTTTTAGCCGGTGGGGTTGATATGGCAGCAACGGGGGCTGCTGGGAAGCTTGTTTTGGGCAGCCATGGGGGTGTTGATCTCCAAAGTGTGGGAGGTGTGATAGCTGCGGAAAGCATTTATGGAGCGGGAGAGATCACTCTGGTTTCTCCTCAGGGGATTTCGGTTTCTCAATTTCTTCAATCTCATGATAATGTTGCTATTCATACCCAACCGGATGCTGGAGTTCATTTTGGACAACTGATTGCTTATGGAAGGGCAGATATTGATGGTGGAGCGGTTGATTTTTCTTCTCTGATGACGGGTGGAGATGCTGTTTTAAAGGTCAGGAACCTTGAGGCTGGCACACTGATGACAGGGGGAGATTTTGTCCAATCGAGTGTTTTTGGCAAACTTATTTTGCATGAGAAGGGCTCGCTTTCGATTACGGCACAAAGGGGGATAAAGGTTGGACATATTATCAGTGGTGAAAATATTGCCCTTTTTGCTGGCAACGACATTTATTATGATCAGGTTATTGGCTATGGCAGCACAACACTGACATCGGGATCTGGAGGGATTAGTGTTGAGAATGTGCTGTCTGCCATGGGGGATGTGAGGTTGACAGCAAACACTCTCGATTTAAGCAAGAATTGTTCTCATATTTACACGCCTCAAACGCTGTATTTAAAGGGGGATCATATTGATGTTTCGGGGAGCGAATTGACTTATGGCGGTTTAGACTTTCAAAGCACCAATGCCCTTGATATTCAGCATGCACGGTTGCAATCTGTGACAGATAAGGGGGGGAGTGGAGATATTATTTTTAGAGCTCCAGGGATTATGACGGATAAGGAAACATCGGTTTTAGCGGCACGAGATTTTACCATCAAAACAGGGAAGCTTCACAATAGTGGTCAATTGGCAGCGGGGCAGAATTTAGCCTTCAGTGTGACAGGTGATGCGACCAACAGCAAAACGGGTTTAATCTATGTGAAGGGCAATGGTGCGCTCAAAGTTGATGGGGCTTTGTTGAATGATTTGGGTGCCATTGTGGCAGAGGGTGATTTATCTTTCACCAATTTGGGGGGCACAGGAAAGAGCCTTTCTCTTGTCAACAAAGCAGGTTTGATTCAGGCAGGTGAAAACTTAAACATCCAAACCAAAACATTGCAAAATGAAGCCGATAGCATACCGGAAATGAAGGAAAAAAAGGAATATAGCGATCTTTCATTTCAAAGACCAGAGGGGGCTGATCAACTCAGTGATGGGATGTTATATCAAGATGGGCCCAATCTTTGGGGAAAGGGGCACGAACATCAAAGTCATACGGGACCTTTTAAAGGGCACGTAAAAATTTTCTTAGATACTCCACTTTGGAATAGCAAAGAAGGAACGTATGGTACGGCAACTTTAAAAGATGGATCAGTCTATAAGGCATTTACTTGGGAATTTGAGCCTGTTTACACCCCCAGAGGAAGCTGCTGTTTATGCCGAGCAACATGCTGTTAATAAAAATGAACCGCTTTATTTTGTGGTGTTTCCACAAGCCGATACGGCTCTCTCAGAACTTCTGGTAGCGGGGTATCAGAAGTTACTGGAAAATAACTTTTGGGGTTTGACCAATTCAACACAAGAAGCAAAAGATCTGATGTCTCGCTATGGTAATACAGGGTTAGAACTTTATGCCCATAGTCGCGGTAGCATGACATTGGGGAATATGCTGTATTCTTTTCAACAACAAGGTGTGCACGGGATAGCTAACGAAAACACGACTATCAATCTCTATGGACCAGCCTTTAATGTTTTAGTTGCATCCGATCTGTTAGGCTATGTGAGTGACGGCAAACAAACCACTGTTGGTTTTGATGGGCATAGATATGATTTTGTCAGCCGATGGATTGGCGGTAATAGCTATACTTACAAGACAATTCCTTCAGACAGTAATGCTTGGAAAGAATGGTGGAGAATGTTTACAGATCCTGACAATCCCCATACTTGCCTTGGAGATGCGAATGCTATTTGCAACACACTTTATGGCTCATCTCATTTAAAACAAAAACCTTGAATTAAATCATGGAGTAAAAAATGAAACAAACTCTAAGACTATTAGGTGCGGTAACTTTATTAGGTATAACCGGATGTCAGTTTAATCAACCTCCCGTATCATCTATAGGAGCATGGGAGAAGCCAGGAGCAGATTTTACTGAGATAGGAAAAGCCTTGTTAGAATGTGGCATGCCAACCCCTTATGATCGCGATCCAGAAAACGATAATCGCAGTTTCAATCAAATGGCAACCATTGATGCTTGCATGCTTCAAGCAGGGTTCCGCTATAAATATGATGTGGGGGGGGGATGGTGTGGAAACCATAAAGCCGAAAACCTTCCGATTTGTCGTCCTGGCGCTGTCATTCCACAGCGCAGTGTCAAGAAGCGCTTAAACAGCCCTTTTTGTAAAAAGCATCCAGAACAATATGAATGCCAACCTTAAATATTGCTGTTTGTGGAAACTACAATCCCCACATTCATGTGTTCCCATGCTTGTGTAGGATTGTTTTTTCTATTTAATTCTTTCAGTTGTGAACGGTCTTGAAAATCAGAGATAAAATAATGACATCTGTTTCTTGTGATGATGGCTTTAGCCGTTTTTTTTATGGTTTTAGCAAGAGCCTTTCAGCTTGGCAAGAAATCTGAACAGTACAAGAAAACAGAGTATGCTTTAAAGACAGCCACAACACGGCTTGAGGTAGAAAATGAGATTAATCAGAAAAGTGATGTTGATGTGCGTACTGATCTCTTTAACTGGTTGCGCAACAAATGAACCTGTTTCTTGTATTGGTTGGTTACCCATTTATTTGGATAGGCAAGATGTTAGTGTGATTAGCCAGAATCTAGCAAGAGATATTTTGAAGCATAACAAACAGGGTGAACGCTTGTGTGGTTGGAGAAATGACAAGAAAGCGAAGGTATCAAGAGAAAGCTCTCACCAAAACAGAACAATAGCTGCTTCACGAGATGATTAAACCCTACCAAGGTGTGAGGATGATGTCTCGTTGTATGAAGTGGGTAGCATTCATCATCTTTATGTTTGTTATCGATTTTGCCCGCCTTATGGACGCACTCGACAATATCTTCTCACATCTAAAAAAGTGGTTCACAAAGAGTTAAGAGAAGAAACAGTGTTCGATTATAAACGTAATTCAGAGAAACAGGAGAGATAGAAAGACACACTTTTTCTGCTTAACAAAAAGCAATTGCCTGCTGTATTAAATAATCATGCATTATAAGGAAACTGGAAGCCTCGTAGAGATCTTCATATAGAACCAGATTGGTTATTAGTTTATATATTTGACCAAGAGCGTGTCCATTTTGATAGGACAGATGCACATTCAGACTTATTTAGATAAGTGAAGAGTATTATAGCGCTATTCGTAATCATTGCAGAGGAGAAACTGAAAAGTTGTGTTAGAATCACAAGAATATTTCTTCTTCTAACAGGGCTTTTTAGATGCTTACATCATTTGGTAAAATCTTACGCAAGCTTCGCATTGATCACTCAGAACACCTCTTAGATATGGCAATTAGATATCTCTATAGCATTTTTATCTTCTGTAGAAATTGGCAAAAAATCTGTACCCGTTGGCATGGAAGAAAAGATCATTGAACTCTAAGCTTTAAACTGAGAAGCAGCAGATCATTTAAGAAGGAATGCTGATGTCGGCCGTATAGTTTTTACAGTAAAGCCTTGTGATTCCTTTAGCCATGAAATTGTTGGCATGTTCGTTAGAAGTTTAGAGAATTTTTACAACAGAACTTAGCAAAATCCAAAGAATTGTTAGAAAAAGTTTGCAAAAAAGGATACACTTT
The DNA here is from genome assembly GCF_000046705.1 of Bartonella henselae str. Houston-1. Taxonomy (NCBI): domain Bacteria; kingdom Pseudomonadati; phylum Pseudomonadota; class Alphaproteobacteria; order Hyphomicrobiales; family Bartonellaceae; genus Bartonella; species Bartonella henselae. Next base: position 905,710 of record NC_005956.1, read on the forward strand.
TTAAATCTGTGTTGGGAAATCCTATTCCCTCACTTTTTATTTATGCATCCCTTATCTTGAAAAAAGTATATAAAATCAATAGGACACATGAGAAATAAAAGCACATATGGTGCCCCCAGAGAGACTCGAACTCCCGACCCCCTGATTACAAATCAGGTGCTCTACCAACTGAGCTATAAGGGCACAACCACACAGGAACTAGCACAAACTCATAAAAAGGAAAATAGAAAATTATTAGTTTTTGTACATATTTTTAAAAAACTTATACCACAAATTATAAAATCATCTTTCTTACTATTTTTTACAGCAACGTTTTATATTATTTCCACATTACCACTTCATAGAAGCCGCTGATGAAAGCACATCATTTTGTTACTGAATCACGAGTCTGAAGAAGTTGATTGGCTAGAAAGATATTTTTCTAGCCAATGAATATTATAATTACCATCTGCAATATCTTGATTGTTAATGAGATCGCGAAAGAGAGGTAATGTAGTTTTTATCCCATCAACTACAAACTCATCTAAAGCACGCCGTAAACGCATCATGCATTCTAAACGGGTACGTCCATGAACAATAAGCTTTCCAATCATACTATCGTAATAAGGAGGAATACAGTAACCTGAATAAGCACCTGAATCGACACGTATTCCTAAACCTCCAGGTGTATGAAAATGTGTAATAGTTCCCGGTGATGGTGTAAAGTTAATAGGATCTTCCGCATTAATACGACATTCAATAGCATGACCAGAGAAGCAGATATCCTCTTGTACAACTGAAAGCCTACAACCTGATGCAATATGAATTTGCTCATGGACTAAATCTATGCCCGTAATCGCTTCAGTTACAGGGTGTTCAACTTGTAAACGCGTATTCATTTCAATAAAATAGAATTTGCCATTTTCATAAAGAAATTCAATAGTACCCGCTCCACGATATCCTAGTTGTGCACAAGCATTTGCGACAATATCGCCAATTTTTTTCCGTTCAATTTCATTAAGTGCAGGTGAAGTTGCTTCTTCCCATATTTTTTGATGACGCCGTTGAAGTGAACAATCGCGTTCCCCTAAGTGAATAGCATTCCCAGCTCCATCACCTATAACTTGAATTTCAATATGACGTGGCTTTTCTAAATATTTTTCGATATAAACTGCATCATCACCAAAAGCTGCTGCTGCTTCTGAACGTGTTGTTTCAAGAGCTATAGCAAACTCTTGTTCAGAACGAACCACTTTCATACCGCGTCCGCCACCGCCGGCAGAAGCTTTAATAATAACGGGATAACCAATTTCATGGGCAATACGCAGAGCCTCTGCTTCTTCAGTAATTGCCCCATCTGAACCAGGGACTACAGGAATTCCAAGTTTTTTAGCGGTTTTTTTTGCTTCAATTTTATCACCCATGATGCGAATATGCGCAGCCGTTGGGCCAATGAATGTAATCTTATGGGCTTCTAGAACATCTGCAAATTTTGCATTCTCAGAAAGAAAACCATAGCCCGGATGAACCGCATCAGCACCTGTGATCTCACAGGCAGCAATAATTTGTTGAATACTTAAATAAGAATCGCGAACTGGGGGAGGTCCAATACAGACACTTTCGTCAGCAAGACGAACGTGCATTGCATCAGCGTCAGCAGTTGAGTGAACGGCTACGGTTTTTATTCCAAGTTCTTTGCAGGCTCGCAAAACGCGAAGAGCAATTTCTCCCCGATTAGCAATGAGGATTTTTCGAATCATAGCTACTTCTCACTTTATTCAACAACAATAAGCGGTTCACCAAACTCAACGGGTTGGCCATCTTTAACAAAAATAGTAGTCACTTTGCCTGAACGTGGGGACGGAATTTGATTCATTGTTTTCATCGCTTCAATGATAAGTAGAGTTTGTCCTTCAGAAACATTTTGCCCTATCTCTACAAAAGGTTGTGCACCCGGTGAAGGTGCAAGATAGGCTGTACCAACCATTGGAGATGTTATTGCATTCTTTGATCTATCTTCTGGCTTAGGAGTTTCAATTGTTGGTGTTGGAGGAGAAGCTACAGAAACAGTAGGAGTAGAAACAGGAGCATAAATCGTTTGTTCGGGAACGGCTGTGATGTTTTGACGTGATACACAAATACGCAGTCCGCCCTGTTCAAGCTCAATATTGGTTAAATTGGTATCATTCAAAATTTCAGCAAGGTCACGGATAATTTTTGTATCAATTGCGGTCTGTTTTACAGCGTCCATTTTTTTTGTTGCCATTTTTTTTCTAACTCCTTGATCAATGAAGATCGTCATTATTTAATTATGACTGAATATCTCTAGACTACGGATGACCTTTTTGAGCATTCTATGTAATTTAATACCTGTGTGTGCTATGCAAAATTGCACTTATAAGCCTGTTGTTAAAAAAGAGAAAGCATAAAATCATCTAATTTAGGGTATTTTAAAAGATAACGAAGTAAAGAAAGAATATTCATTGCATATTTTCTATGGCTTCTTTGAGGATTTCTTCACTCACAGCTCCGATGAGTAATTTATCACCAATTATATAAGAAGGTGTTCCCGTAATATTCAGTCTAGAGGCAATTTGAATATTTTTTTTAAAGGCGTTTTGCAAGCTAGAATCTTTGATTGCATTGCGCAGTTTCTTTTCATCTGCTCCTAATGAAACTGCTATTTTTATAGCTTTGATTTCGTTTGCGCGACTCTGATGCGTTAAAAGCTCTTTATAAAACTGAGGATATTTTTCTGGAAATTGTTTTCGAAAAGCATAAGCAACAATATGTGCTGCCATGGAATCAGATCCCAAAATTGGTAAATCTTTGATAATAACCCGTAGGTCTGGGTATTCTTTTATTAAGTTTTCTATGTATGGATAAGAAATTTTACAATATCCACAATTATAATCAAAAAAATCAACTAGCACTCTTTTACCATTTGGATTTCCCAAAACAGCATCATAAGGGGACTGAAAAATTTGCTTTTTCAATGAGTTGATAATTGAAGCTTGTTTTTGGGTATTTTGCGCACTTTGTTTTTCTAGCTTGTCTTGAAGAATAAGCTGCATCTCAATTATAATTTCTGGATTAGTAAGGAGATAATCTCTTATAATCTTTTGAATATCGTGATCATCAATATGTGGTGTAATTTTTTCTCTAAGTTTAGATAAAAAGCTAGAATCTTCCAGAAGTTGTGTTTTAAGGTTTTGGAGTGTTTTTTCGCTTGATCTTTCGTTCGAGAGAGAAGGTGAACAAAGCAAAATACTCAATGTAACTGTTATTAAAAATTTTGTAATGCGCTTTGTTTTTAGGTATTGAGGTTGAGTGATCATCTATATGGCTTCATATTTCTCTTGTGACATTATTTGAACTATATGAAAAATATTCCCTATGTGCAACAAAGCATTTAACTACAGTGGAAATCTAATCGGTTATTGATAAAACAGCAGTTTTTTCTGTAAGAAGATTTTATGTAACGCATATTTTGCGATGATTATGTTTTTGAAGAGTTGAATTTCTTCTTTGTTATTAAATGTTGTTTTCATCTTTGATGCTATCAGAGATATCTTTTGCATATTGACTGTAAAAAAGTACCTTAATAATTCAATTGAGAGCATTCGTGTTAACTTTTTTCTATTCTTTTATTGAGCACAGTGGAACAAACTAAATTAAATGATGAAAAGTGAAATTATGGAAACTGCAACGCATTATGACCTTTTTATTATTGGTGGAGGGATAAATGGATGTGGCTTAGCAAGAGACGCAGCAGGACGTGGATTTAAAGTGGGATTGGCTGAAATGAATGATCTTGCATCCGGTACATCAAGTGCATCAACAAAGCTCATTCATGGCGGTCTTCGTTATCTTGAATATTATGAATTCAGACTTGTTCGTGAAGCACTGAAAGAACGCGAGATCATTTGGCGTATGGCTCCGCATATTGTGCGTCCTTTGCGTTTTCTTCTCCCTTATCATAAAAAATTACGTCCTGCTTGGATGTTGCGTTTTGGGCTCTTCATTTATGATTATCTTGGTAACTGGAATCAAAAATTGTGGCGTAGTAAAACGGTTAATTTTTCAAAGAGTTTTTGCTCTATACTTAAGGAAGAATATCATAAAGGTTTTGAATATTCTGATGCAAGAGTAGATGATGCTCGTTTAGTGATTGCAAATGCTCGTGATGCAGAAAAGTGGGGGGCTGTAATAAAAGTACGAACGGAAGTTCTGTCTTTAAAAAGTGAAGAAAAAAAATGGGTTGTGATTCTTCGAGATAAATTAAGCGGTAAAGAATCCTGCGTTACGGCTTCTTATGTTGCAAATATGACGGGTCCTTGGATTAATCATATTTTGTCAAATGTATTAGACTGTAAAGAGAATCCACCGGTACGACTTGTCAGAGGTTCTCATATTCTAGTTCCAAAGCTTTATGCTCATGATCGTGCTTATATTTTCCAAAACGGAGATGGGCGTATTCTGTTTTCCATTCCATATCAGGAAGAGTTTACATTGCTTGGAACAACAGATTGTGGTTATCAGGGTGATCCAGCTGATGTTCATATTACCGATACAGAGATTGACTATATCTGCACAGCAGCGAGTGAATATTTTGTGCAACCGGTATTGCGTGAAAGCATTGTCTGGACTTACTCTGGTGTCCGTCCTCTCTATGACGATGGTGCTTCAAAAGCACAAGAGATCACGCGTGATTATGTTTTGAAGGAAATGGGTACAGAAAGTACACCAAGAATCCTTAATCTTTATGGTGGTAAGATTACAACTTATCGCAAATTAGCTGAAGATGCGATGAAATTTGTTGAAAAAGCGCTTGGTAAAAAGGGAAAACCATGGACAATCAACTCAACGCTTCCTGGAGGCGATTTTCCACATAATAAGCTGGATACAATAGAAAATAAGATTGCTCTTTTAGTTCCAGATTTAGATGCTTTTACATATCGCAGACTTGCAAGGTCTTATGGTTGCGAGGCGTTGATGATATTTGCAAATGGTAAAGCCGACAAGGGAAAGAATTTTGGACATGGACTTTATGAAGTAGAAGTAAAATGGCTCATGGAAAAGGAATGGGCTAAAACGTGCGAAGATGTTTTATGGCGCCGCTCAAAACTTGGTCTTTTATTTAATAAAAAAGAGATTAATGCTCTTACTGCTTATATGCAAAAAATACAAGACAATGAACAAAATTCATGATTACGTAGCCTTTAGAAAGTTTATTGAGTTTTATTGTGGCATTTGTTTGCGCATTAAATTCAAAAACGCTTACGCATTATAAACTATGATGATATCAATTGTGAGGCACTTTAAATTAAAAATATCTTAGATAATGGGCTGAATAATAAAAAGACAGGATGAGTGGAGAGGAATACCATTCAGAGAATTTTTTTATTGTTTTTGAGAAGATTTTAGATCAATTGAAAAGAACAATTGGAGAAAGCATTTTTTACCTTCAATTGATGGCAAAAAGATAATAAAATTTTCTGTAAAATAGAAAAAAGCAGATATTGATATGTACAAATGCGAACTCTTAAAAAAGAGAAAAGGGGTGCTGCTGTGATATTTTACAGTTTTCCCTCATCAATAAAATTTGCAATAGCACCAATGTTGGGATGGACAGATCGACATTGCAGATTTTTTTACCGTCTTTTAACCAAAAAGGCACTCCTTTATACAGAAATGATCGTAGCTGATGCTGTAATCCATGGTGTTCGTGAACAACTTTTGGCTTTGAATCATAAAGAACATCCAATTGCGTTGCAATTAGGGGGATCAGATCCTCAAAAGTTAGCAGAAGCTGCGCGAATTGCAGAAGATTTTGGTTATGATGAGATAAATCTCAATGTTGGTTGTCCATCAAATCGCGTTCAATCTGGTGCATTTGGTGCTTGTTTGATGTTATATCCTGACATTGTGGCAAGTGCTGTAGAAGCAATAAAAAAAGTGGTTACACTCTCTGTAACTGTCAAATGTCGAGTTGGGGTAGATGACCAGGATGAAGAATTAGCTTTAGATCTTTTAGCTGATAAAGTTTGGAATGCTGGATGTGATGCACTCTGGGTGCATGCACGTAAAGCATGGTTAAAAGGACTAAGTCCAAAGGAAAACCGTGATATTCCTCCACTTAATTATAACAGAGTTTATAAATTAAAAAGAAAATATCATAATAAATTCATTGGAATAAATGGTGGAATTAAATCAATTTATGAGATAAAAGAGCATTTGATTCTGTGTGATGCTGCTATGGTTGGTCGACAAGTCTATCATGATCCAACTTTACTAAAGTATATTGATTCTGAAATATATGGTGAACAGCAGAATAATCTTAGCGATAGTGATCTCATTGAGGCCATGTGTGATTATGCTGCTCAACATATCGCATCAGGGGGGCTACTTTCTCATGTAACACGTCATATGATTGGTTTATTTCATGGTCGGAATGGCGCACGTCGATGGAGGCAAATATTATCAAATAATGCAAGAGGAAGAGATGCAGGCATCCATGTTTTGAAAGAAGCTTTTTCTGCTCTTATTTAACAACAGTTTTATCAGATAAACAGATATCAAAGCTTAAATTTGCTAAAGTTTTCCTTCCAAACTTGTGATTTCAGAAAGCTAATCTTCTTTATTGTGGAGAGAACTTTAATGCCATTCTCAACTGAAAGAGAAAGCTGTTTACCCTTCGTTGTTTTTGTTTCTATTCGTACGAATACGCATAGCTACCAATAATTTAAGCTCTTTTCAACATTATGCAAAAATTTTGTAAGGTGATCGAACTTTATCCGATGAGGGAAGATCTTGGCTATTTCCTGTTTTTGTTACCAAGCTTGAAGCTTATGATCTTTTTTAGAAAAAACTATATGCTGACCAAAATGTTCACTCAATATAAAAACAGGCTAAAGTCCTCATATAAAAATAAGATTATACATCTGTAGATCAACAAAAACAGTTAGTTAGTGCAAAAAGTTTCGTTCATAATATTTAACATGTTTAAAAAGCTTTAAAAAAACAATAAATTATTCACATCCTGTTTATATGACAAGATTTTAAATTACACATTATAAATTTGAAAAGGTGTCTTTCTTCATGACTGTTAGTCCGTTTGATAATTTTCGTGCTTTACTCACAAGTTTACCAGTTGCTGATGAGTTTTCTATAATTTTGGCAAAAAAACGGCAAAAAAGTTTAATAAAGAAGCAAGAGGCGCTAGGAAAATTAGGAGAAATAGCGGTTTGGTATGCCGGATGGAGAGGGGCAGAGAAACCTATCGTAACGCAACCTTTAGTGGCTATTTTTTCTGGGAATCATGGCGTTATAGAGGAGAACGTTACACCATTTCCGCAATCTATGACACAAAAGATGGTACAAAACTTTGCGGCTGGTGGTGGTGCTATTAATCAAATTTGCATAGCTTATGATCTTGGATTGAAGATATTTGATCTAGCATTGGAATATCCAACAATGAATATTACCAAAGATGCAGCAATGGATGAGCGCAGTGCTGCTGCTACAATGGCATTTGGAATGGAATCCATCGCTGGTGGAACAGATCTCTTGTGTATCGGTGAAATGGGAGTTGGCAATACAACAATAGCTTCAGCTTTATGTTTAGCATTGTTTGGTGGAGAAGTGGAGGAATGGACAGGGAACAGCACAGGAATTGATGAGAGATTTTATCAACGAAAAATAGCCGCAGTGGAAACCGCTGTTTCTTTACACAAGCATCGTTTTAGTGATCCTTTTGAAATAATGCGTTGTCTAGGAGGACGTGAAATTGCCGCGATCGTAGGTGCCATTTTAGCTGCTAGAATGGAAAAGATACCGGTTATTTTGGATGGTTTTGTGGTAACGGCAGCAGCAGCAGTGCTTTATAAAATGAATCCAAGAGCTCTTGATCATACCCTTGTTGGGCACGCTTCCTCTGAGCCAGCACATCGCAGGCTTTTACAAAAAATTGACAAAGAGCCGCTCTTAGATCTAGGGATGCGTCTTGGCGAAGGAACAGGTGCGGCTATGGCAGCTGGTATTGTTAAGGCTGCTGTTTTAACCCATGCCCAAATGGTAGTGTGCGAACAAGAGCATTTTACCATTTAAGAATAATAGTGATCTTATCAAGATCAAAAAATCTTTAAGAATTTTGTTCACTTGTTTTGTCGTGTAGTTTTATATAATTGAGTGGCAATTCCGTGGTGTATTTAATTTGTTCCATTGCGAAAGAAGATGAAACATCACGGATGTCAATTTTAGCAATTAATTTTTTGTAAAAAAGATCATAAGCTTCAATATTGGGAACGACGACACGCAATAAATAGTCAATATCTCCACTCATTCGATAAAATTCAATCACTTCACGAAATTCTTGCACAATTTTTGAAAAGCGCTTAAGCCATTCTTGGCTGTGTGTGTTCGTACGAATAGAAACAAAAACAGTGACGTGTGCATTTACTTTTTCTGGAGAGAGGACAGCAACACGACGTTGAATAACACCATCTTCTTCAAGTTTTTGAATTCTACGCCAACAAGGAGTGGTAGAAAGTCCTACTTTTTTAGCGATATCAGCGACAGAGAGTGTCGCATTTTCTTGCAAAAGATATAAAATTTTTCGATCAAGACGATCCATATTTTTCTCAGTATTCAGTTTATAAAAATTTACGCACTAAACTGCGTAAGGATACAATAAGCTCATCATTAAACCATGGATTTTTTTGTAACCAAGAAGTATTTCGCCATGATGGATGTGGTAAAGGCATGACATTATAGCCTCGAGGTTGACGTATGGAAAGAATGTTTTTCCAATCACTAACGGTTGCTGAGACAGTTTTATGTTTTAGTTTTGCAATATGCCATTTTTGCGCATAACTTCCAATAGCAAGGACAAGTTTTATTTGTGGCATAGCTTGAAATACCTTTTCATGCCATATTTCTTGACATTCACGCCTTGGCGGTAAATCAGATTTGTTTTGATCATACCCTGGAAAACAAAATCCCATAGGAACAATAGCAAAGAGAGATCTATTATAAAATTCATCTCTTGTGACATCGAGCCAATTGCGTAGTCTTTCGCCAGAGCGATCATTAAAAGGAATAGAACTTTCATGGACACGTAGCCCTGGTGCTTGCCCTGCAATTGCAATTAAAGCCCTATTAGATAAATAAACTACGGGTTTTGGTTCATGAGGAAGGGGAGGAAGATAACGAGGATATTTGATACAAACACGACAGGAGTAAATTTTTTTTTCAAGTTTGGTAATTTGATTATCTGGTTGTTTTTTCATTGGAAAATAAGAAATTAAAGAATACTATACGGAAAGAAAAATATTTTCTTTATTCTGTTCGAGGATGCGTTTTTCGCCATTTTCTCGGATATTGAAAATTTGATTGCCATATTCCTTTTCTTTTCTTTCTGGCTTCTTGTTCCTCTTGAGGGTAGTCATAATAACTTACAGCCCAACCATTCTGTACCATCGTTGCATTGATGTTCCTGACTTGCTTTGTTTTACATGTCGCAAGAATGCGGCCATATTTATCCTTTTTATACCAATGACATATAACAGGCTGATTTGCTATGAGTTTTTCTAAGTATTTTTTTGCTTCAAGTCCGCATGCATAGAGTACTTTCTTTGTACCACAAAATTGTTTCATCTCAGGAGCATCAATTCCTGCAAGCCGGATCATAATAGAGGAAACCATAAGTGAATCGCCATCAATAATTAATGCATTTCCCTCGATAGGGAGTTTGGAAATTAAAGATGCCTTCTGAGGGTATTTTTTAGTATATTCAATGTAAACTATCACAATGATAAAAATGCTAACAGCAATAAAAATGCTGGAACTCATAATCTTTAGATTGAAACTGTTTAGGCCAAAATGAGAACTTTTTTTTTCATGAAATCAAAAAACTATGATTACAACAAGCTTAATTTAGAAAGGATTGACTTATACGTCTTCAACAAAATCCAATTATTTCGATAAAATTAAGTATATTACTCAATGCTCTATTAAACATACTTCCCATCTTGGGTTACGTAGAAAATCAGATCCAATACCACAAAGATACTACTCAAAATACAGAAGAGGAATTAAAAAAATAAATCAACCTCATTTAAGGATATATGGCGCTCTAAGCTAAAAACATAGAAACAAACAGGCACACTTCACTCTATTTTTCCCCCGATAAGCAGCATTTAAAACTGCGCTGCTTTCGATTGCAGCACTCACAAGAGAAATAGTGTAAATTAGTTATTTAATTTTCGTTTCTTTAAATTCAACGTGCTTTTTTACAACTGGATCATATTTACGCTTGCTCATTTTATCTGTCATTGTACGGCTATTTTTCTTCGTTACATAGAAAAAGCCAGTATCTGCAGTTGATAAAAGCTTGATCTTAATGGTTGCTGCCTTGGCCATAATTAAGAGTCCTATTTATTGAAAATTATATCATTTCTCTATTAAAGTCTATTTCTGATACAATCAGACTTTTGGCAACACTACGGATGTTGTCCAAAAAGTCAAGAGCTTGATTAATTTTCTCATGTGTTGAATAAGTATCAAAATGATATATAAACTAAAAAAACAAGCTATTGCAGTTAAAAAATTGGTTTCAAGATATCCATGTTTGGCTGATAGTACTTCTCCTAACAAGCACATTGATTTGCTAGAAAAAAATAAAAGCAGAATTAGCAGGAAAAAGTTCTTACTCTTAAGGTTACGTTTCTCATGCTGCAAGCTTGATTCTACAACGGTCAGTAAAAACGCGAGCGAGGAGAAAAAGAGGAAGAATCAAAATCCATTGCTGTTTGAATGTCATGGTATTATAAAAGTTTTAAATTCCTTTTTCTGCATTCTTGTAAAGCTTAAAATACGCACCTCATATGGGAAGAGTGCTGATCCTTTGTGTAATCATTCATTGCTGTTAGAGATTAAGAATAAATATTACCAAGCACAGATGTTGCCACAAAAATAAGGCTGGCTTGTTTTTATTATATGCAATGGATTAAAATGAATTATTAACAGTGAATGCTCCCATTGACAGATACAAAAAAATATTGCCATCGGTTGAGATAGGAATGAAAACATAAAGATAAATAGCACATATGAGCTGTTTTTTAATTTGAGGATTAATTTTCAAGTCATCAAAATTGGCATGATAGCAAACATAATAAAGACGTATAGGAGAAAAAATCTCTAAATTCTTGGTTCTTATTTTTGCGAGCAGTATAGTATTGCATCTATCGCAAATCATAAGCGCTCCTATAAGAACACAAATACCAATTAACAGACTACATTTTTAAAGTGATGCGCAACTGTTGATTTAAAATTTTGACAGAATAAACAAGATTATCATTGTAAAATGCAATATAAATTTTACAATAAACCAAACCCATATTGCTTGAAAAAATAGATCCTAGAAAACTTAAAAAGCCAATAACGCAATGATTTCCGTAAAGAATGTTTTGATTTCTAAAGTTTTTTATTATGAGAATGGCTTATTTTACTTTTTTCATGAAGCTTAAGAAAAGCTGACTTTAAAGTTAAGAGAAAGTGAATTTCTCCATTGCAGATTTTTTTAACCCCTTAATATTCGAAATTATTTCAATTTCTTACAGGATTGTTATTGAGCAGAAATAAATATACGGTCACACATAAGGAAGAGAGATATTAGCATAATGAAAATCATACAATGCAACGAATCTTACATAACATTTCAGTTTTAAAAATATGTCTATCTTATTATTTTATAATAATATTTTATTTAAATTAATAACACTCTAATTATCTCTCATAAGATTTTTTATCTTTTGAGAGTATAATAAAATTATCGTGATGATTTTCGTTTTTACCTATTTTCTTGGTTTTTATCTGATATTGTTTCTTGCATATCGCTTTTGTTTTTTCGCTATAAATTTGTTTTTATGGTAGGACGCAGATGAAAAAGCTATTGGGCGAGGATCTGTTAAAAGTTCAAAACATAAAGCACCAGCAAAGGGCTGTACTTTTATAAGCTTCACTTTTACTATATCAGTGAGTTGATAGCCTTTATGACTACGCTTTCCTACAAGGGTATGTTGCACTTCATCGAAATAATAATAATCATTTTTAAGTGTAGAAATATGCACAAAACCATCTATATTGAGTGTGTCAAGTGAAATAAAAAGACCTGCTTTTGTAACTCCAGAAACACGACCTGTAAAAGTGCAGCCGATTTTATTGGTTAAATAATGTGCGACAAGCCTATCAATCGTTTCTCTTTCAGCCATCATTGCTCGGCGTTCATAGAGAGAAATTTGTGTGGCGATTTCTGCAAGATTTTTTTCTTGTGTCTCTGTTAATTGGTCATTCCCTAACTTTAGAGCTTTAATGAGTGCTCGATGAATAACCAGATCAGCATAACGACGAATTGGTGATGTAAAATGTGTATAGTTATGTAAGTTTAAACCAAAATGGCCGATATTTTGGGGGTTATATTCTGCTTGAGATTGTGTGCGCAAAATAACCTGATTCACTAATTCTTGTTGCTGGGTATTCATAACCTTTTCTAAAATTCTATTAAGACGGGCTGATGTCAGTTCTGCGCCTCGAGAGAGTGATAAACCCAAACTTTGAAGAAAACTCCGCAGTATTTCTTGTTTTGCAAGAGAGGGTTTATCATGAATTCGATAGATGAGGGGCTGGTGATGTTCTTTTAATGTTTCAGATGCTGCAATATTAGCTTGTATCATGAGTTCTTCAATCAAACGATGTGCTTCTAGGTATGTTTGTATTTCAACATCTTTAATGCATCCATTTTGATCAAGAATAATTTTTTTTTCTGCTATTTCTAATTCTAGTGGTTGTCGACGATCCCGTGTAATTTTAAGGCATTCATAAGCTTTCCACAATGGTTGTAAGACATTTTCGAAAAGAGGAGCTATTTTTTCATTTATATTTCCCTCAATTGCTGACTGAACTTCTTGATAAGAGAGGTTAGCTCTTATACGTACCATAACACGATGAAAACTATGTTTTCGTTTATTACCGTTTGCATCAAAAATCATACGAACTGCTAAAGCGGGTTTCTCTTTTCCTTCATGCAGAGAACATAAATTATTAGAAATACGTTCTGGAAGCATAGGCACAACGGTATCAGGAAAATAAACAGAATTTCCTCGCTTCAATGCTTCTTTATCTATAGCACTTCCGGTTTTGACATAGTAAGAAACATCTGCGATTGCGACAACAATAATCCAACCGCCACTATTTGTAGGATCTTTGTCTTTTGTTGCATAAACTGCATCATCACGATCTTTTGCATCTGGTGGATCAATCGTAATGAGTGGCAATTGCCGCCAATCTTCACGATTTTCTATGCTGGCAGGTTTTACATTTTTGACTTGTTTAAGAACATCTTCAGGAAAAATATAAGGAATTCCTTTTGACAGAAGAGCAATCATTGAAAGTGTTTTTTCACTCTCAATATGTCCTAAAACATTTTTTATTTGTGCACTCTTTAGCCCATAACCAGTATTTTTTTTAATTTCGACTTCAACAAAATCGCCGGATTGTACATGAATTTCTGAAGATGTATCAATAATCAATTCGCTTGTTTTGCGCTCAACAGAATCAAGACGCCATTGACCATTTTCTAATTTTCGTACAATGCCAAATGTGCTCTTTGGTGATACATCAATTTTACGAATAATTTTCCCTGTATAAGGGAGGCTTTGAGGCACTTTATTTCGAAAAATTTTTACAAGAATATGGTCTCCAACACCAACATTTATTCCTTTTGTACGATGAAAAGGGAGTATTTCAATCTTTGGTTTTGGACCATCTTCCCACTCAAGAGGTTGTGCAATAAAACTACCGTCTTCATCACGTGCAGTAATTTTTAAAATAGCAACCGCTGGTAATTGTCCTTTATTTCTTGCCTTTTTACGCTCCTTTGCTCCTAAGCTCTGATTTTTCAGATCACGCAATATATCTCGTAACCAAATACGAGAATCATTTTTTAAATTAAAAGCTTTTGCTATTTCACGTTTACTTGATCGACCAGGATTCTCATTAATAAAGGAGAGAATTTCTGCTTTATTAGGCAGCCGTCCCAAGTTCAGCGGTTGAAAATATTGTGTTTTTTTTTCACCTTTAGCCAAAATTTATGTCTCTTTTGTTTTAGTAGAAGCTCTTTTTAAGGTTGTTTTTTTACCGGATGCTTTAACCGATATAAGTTCTAATGCTTCTGAAAGTGTCACATTAATTGGATCTTTATCTTTTGGCAATGTTGCATTAACTTTACCCCAATTAACATAGGGACCATAACGCCCGTTGCGCACGGTGACAACTCCCCCATCTGGGTGGTTCCCTAATGTTGCCAACGCTGCAGTTGTTGTTCTACTTCGCTTTGTTTTATTTTCTTGTTTTTCGGCAAGTACTGTAACAGCGCGATTGATGCCAATATCAAAAACTTCATCTACATTGAGAAGGGGAGCATATTTTCCATCATGCGTAAGGTATGGGCCATACCGGCCAATTGTTGCAGTGATTGTTTTGCCGGTTTCAGGATGAATACCAATTTCACGGGGCAAGGATATTAAAGACAAAGCTTTTTCAAGAGTGATTTTTTCTGCTTGCCATTCTTTTGGTAACCCTGCACGCTTAGCTTCTTTGCTTTCACCAAGTTGAATATAGGGCCCAAAACGACCATTGCGAAGAGTGACATCTTTTCCTGTTTTAGGGTCAACTCCAAGTATAACGGGTTCATCATTCCGTATGGCTTCATTCTCTTCTCCTGGATCTGTGCCAAGTTGGCGTGTATATTTGCATTCGGGATAATTAGAACAGCCAACAAATGCACCATAACGACCGAGTTTTAATGATAACTGGCCGTTTGTACATAAGGGACAGGAACGAACATCACTTCCATCTTCACGCACAGGAAAAGCAAGGGGTGCTAATGTTACATTTAAAACATCAAGAACATTTGTTATACGTAATTCTTGGATATTGGTAATAGAAGCATTAAATCCATCCCAAAAATCGCGCAATACATCTTTCCAAGAAAGCTTTCCATCCGATATAAGATCCAGTTTTTCCTCAAGATCTGCCGTGAAACCGTATTCTACATAGCGATTAAAGAAATTTTCAAGAAAGGCTGTAACAATACGTCCTTTAACATCGGGAATAAGCTTTCGTTTATCAATTATGATATATCCACGATCAGATAGTGTAGCCAATGTGGATGCATAGGTTGAAGGACGACCTATTCCTAGCTCTTCAAGCTTTTTAATTAGGGAAGCTTCAGAATAACGAGGAGGGGGTTCAGTGGTATGTTGTATGGCGTCAACCTTTTCTTTAGTAAGTTCTTCACCAGTATTAATTTGTGGCAAACGTGTTGTTTCGTTTTCTTCATTGTTTTCTTCATCTCGTTGATCAGTGTAGAGAGAAAGAAAGCCATCAAAACGAATAACAGAACCTGTTGCGCGTAAATTTGCGTAATTTTCCCCTTGCTGTGCTTCAATTTCAACAGTTGTGCGTTCAATTTCAGCAGAACGCATTTGGCTAGCAACAGCGCGTTTCCATATCAGTTCATAGAGTTTTGCCTGATCGCTATCGAGGAAATTCCGTACTTGATTAGGAATACGTTGAAAATCGGTTGGACGGATGGCTTCATGTGCTTCCTGTGCATTTTTTGCTTTTGTTGAATAAAAACGTGGTTTTTCAGGAATATAATCACTACCAAAAGATTCATGAATTACTTTTCGTGCTGAATCTATGGCTTCTGGTGCTATTTGTACACCATCAGTACGCATATAGGTAATAAGCCCAGCCATTTCACCATTAATTTCAATCCCTTCATAGAGCTTTTGAGCAATTTGCATGGTACGAGAAGCTGAAAAGCCCAGTTTTGAAGAAGCCGCTTGTTGTAAAGTAGATGTTGTAAACGGAGGAAAAGGATTTCTCTTTGTAGGCTTTGCTTCAACACTGAGTGCATGATATTTTGCCTTCTCTAACATAAGGCGAATTTGATCTGCTTGTTCTTGAGATTGAATGTCAAGCTTGCCAATCTTTTTTTGATTAAACATTGTTAATCTTGCTTGAAAGCCGTCATTGCGGATGGTTTTTAAGTCTGTTGTAATAGACCAATAATCCTCTTTGATAAAATGTTCTATTTCTGATTCACGATCACAAATAATACGCAGAGCAACAGATTGAACCCGACCAGCCGAACGTGCTCCGGGGAGTTTACGCCATAAAACAGGTGAGAGTGTAAAACCAACAAGATAATCGAGAGCACGACGTGCAAGATAAGCATTTACAAGTGATGTATCAATATCACGTGGATTATTCATTGCATCAAGTACAGACTTTTTGGTAATGGCATTGAATACAACCCGCTTAACAGGTTTATCTTTTAAAACTTTTTTTTGACGAAGAACATCTAGAATATGCCATGAAATAGCTTCCCCTTCACGATCAGGGTCTGTCGCTAAGATAAGACTATCGGCTTCTTTAACTGCTTTTGCTATTTCATTTAAACGTTTAGCGGCAGCAGAATCTACATCCCATTTCATAGAAAAATCTTGATCAGGTAGAACGGAGCCGTCTTTTGCGGGCAAATCACGAACATGTCCAAATGATGCTACTACTTTATATTGAGATCCAAGATATTTATTAATTGTTTTTGCTTTTGCTGGAGATTCAACGATAACGATATTCATAATTTTACCCGAATGTTGAAATAAAAAATTTTTTTATAAACTTCTTTTCCAGGAATAGCCAATGGCAATTGGTTAAGAACACATAAAAAAACATTAATATTATACAGCTTGTGATTGTTATTGTTAAAATACACCCTATATGGAATTACACGATTTATTTCCACGGTTAATATAAAAACATAAGACGAAATACTAAGATAACGTCTATTGAGAGGTGGGGAGAATACTCAAGGATAGAAGATTATGTTTATAAATCATTTAAAAATTATCCAATATATTACAGATATGTCAAAACAAATGAACCAGATGGCGCGTCAAGCGCGAAGTCCTCTTTTAGCATTACTTTTGGATATGGCAGCTAAAGAAGGGCAGAGTATTATTAATAGTGCGGAGGCTCTTGGAGAAGATCAAAATTCGACAATGACACATAACCACCAGAGTGTCGAATAAGCTTTCCAGCAAGTTCGAGTTCAACCAATAAAAGGTAGAGGTTTGAGAGGGAGACACCTGAATTGGTGCTCAGTGTGTCTAAGTCAATGGGTGTTGTTGAGAGAGCAGAGAGAACAGCACGACGTTCTCTCTCATCTCCAACAAAAGAGGTAATCTTTGTTTTTTTATCAGATGAATTAAAACAGTCCTTTTCAAGTTGCAGAGAAGGTAATTCTTCAAAGAAGTTAAGTTGGTGATTTGTAGGCGTTGGAATTAATGGTGTCAGTGTTTCTATAATGTCAGAAGGGTGTGTGGTTAGCAAGGCTCCATCCTTTAGGAGGTTGTTTGTACCAACGGATCTTGGATCAAGTGGAGAACCGGGAATGGCAAAAGTCAGTCGTCCCATTTCGGCAGCTTGACGCGCAGTAATAAGGGATCCTGACTGTAGTGCAGCCTCTACAACCAATAATCCAAGTGAGAGACCTGCAATAATACGGTTTCTTCTTGGAAAATCGATAGCGCGTGGTTTCCATCCAATGGGCATTTCACTGATAATTGCTCCACCATTTGCGATAATATCTTCGTGCAGCTTTTTGTTTTCAGGGGGATAGATGTGATCAATTCCACCAGCCATTACTGCAACTGTCCCCGTTTGTAGACTCGCTTGATGTGCAATGCTATCAATTCCACGTGCTAATCCGGAAATAATTGTAAAATCGGCGTTTCCAAGAAAATGAGCAAATTGAGCAGCCAGTTTTTTGCCTGCCGCCGAAGCATTTCGAGATCCCACAATTCCAACAGAAGCTTTCTCAAAAACTGAAACATTGCCTTTGATAGCAATAAGCGGCGGTGATGCTTCTGTAACTTTAAGAAAGGTTGGATAATCCGGTTCTCCTATACCAACAAACCGAATACCTAATTTTTCGGCTTCTTGCATTTCTTTTTCAGCGTCTTCTAATGTTGCTATTCGGATGGATGTAGCAAGACCACCTTTTCTACTAAGCTCAGGAAGTGCTGCCAAAGCATTTTCTGCTGTTTTATAATGATCAATGAGATTGCGAAAACTCACTGCTCCAATATTTTCGCTACGCAACAATCGTAACCAGTTTAGACGTTGACGATCAGTGAGCAGGATTCCTTTATTTACCCCCGTTTTGTGTCCCAATTTTGCTTTCTTTCCCAACTAACAATCTACCAATATTTGCATGATGTTTTATCATCACCAATAGGCTCATAATTACTAGTATACAATGAGCATAGAGATAAGGATAGGAAAAATGAACAAATATTGGAGTGATAATAACAGCAATGAGTGCGGATAATGAAGAGTAACGTGTAATGAGAAAAAGCACTATCCACGCAGTGATAAAAACAATTGCTGCTGGCCAATATAATCCTAAGCAAACACCTAGATAGGTAGCAACACCCTTACCACCTTTAAATTTAAGCCATACAGGGAAAAGATGTCCTAAAAAAGCAAAAAAACCAGCAAGAGAAATAAAGATATTATTTTCTATCGGATCAGTTAAAAATTTTATAACAAGAATAACAAGAGTCCCTTTTAATATGTCACAAAGAAGTGTCAGAGCAGCAACTTTTTTATTTCCTGTTCGTAAAACATTTGTAGCTCCAATATTTCCTGAACCAATTGTTCTTACATCGCCAAGTTTTGCTAATTTTGTAAGAAGCAAGCCAAATGGGATAGACCCAATGAGATAAGATATCAGAAAGATAAGCCATGTAGTAAATTGAAAAAGTATTTCACCTTCATTCATTAAAAACCCCCATGAAGTTTATTGATCAAGTTTAAAAATTGATTGTCCTTTAACAAAGGTTTGGAGAACACGTCCTTGGAAGTGTGCCTTCTCAAAAGGTGTATTTTTTGAACGTGAATACAGCTTCTCTGGAGAAACTATCCATGGTTCATCAAGGTCAACTAAAATAAGGTCTGCATGAGTGCCTTTTCTAAGTGTTCCCGCATTGAGATCAAAGAGTTTTGCAGGTGTTGTTGACAAAAGTTCAGTTAATCGGAGAAGAGAAATGGTTCCGTTATGATAAAGGCGTAAAGCTGCACTCAATAAAGTTTCCATGCCAATGGCACCTATGGCTGCCTCACTAAATGGTAGATTTTTTTTATCAAGACTTTGAGGATCATGAGAAGAAACGATAATATCCACTGTTCCATCTTTTATTGCTTCAATCATTGCTATACGATCTTCTTCTGTACGCAATGGAGGTATGAGGCGAAAAGAGGTGCGATATTCACCAATATCATTTTCATTGAAAGATAAGTGATTAATAGATACACCGGCTGAAATTTTCTCACTCCGTTGCTTGCTTAAACGAAGTGCGTCAGCAGACAGTGCTGTTGATATTTGTGCGGCATGATAGCGTGTTTGTGTTAATGCTGCTAAGCGCAAATCTCTTTCGAGTGGAATAACTTCTGCTTCGCGCGGTATTCCAGAAAGTCCAAGCCAACTGGCTAGAAGACCTTCGTTCATAACGCCTTGTCCTATGAGATCCTTGTCTTGTGTTTCGTGCATCAATGGGACATCGAAGTCGCGTGCATAAGTCATTGCACGCCGCATAACAGATGAATTTTGAAGTGTTTTTTTTCCTTCACTAAAAGCAACTGCTCCTGCATCCTTTAGCAAGCCAAATTCGGCTATTTCCTGTCCGTTGAAACCTTGAGTAATGGCAGCAACGGGATAAATATTAACTGATGAAATTTCCTGTGCTGTATGCGTAATAAATTTAACAAGCGCTATATTATCGATGACTGGATTCGTATTTGGCATCATAAGAAAGGAAGTAATGCCTCCTGCTGCTGCAGATTGGCTTGCTGAAGCTAGCGTTTCCCGGCTTTCATTTCCTGGTTCTCCAACAAAAACGCGGGCATCAACAAGTCCAGGGAGAATTGCTTTATTTTGCGCATTAATAATTTCTGCCCCTTCGGGGATTCCTTGATTAAGGGCTTCTTTTCCAGCGGCTATAATCAGTCCATTTTCAACAATAACGGTACCAATTTCATCGATTGTACGGGAAGGATCAATAATACGAGCGTTTTGAAAAACAATTGGCTTTGTCATTTTTTTTCTCCACTTGCCTTAAGGCGTGAATCTAATAAAGCTTCCATGACAGCCATACGCACAGCAATGCCCATTTCGACTTGTGTATGAATCATGCTTTGTGGTCCATCTGCGATATCAGATGCGATTTCTACACCACGGTTTATTGGGCCAGGATGTAGAATAATACAATCACTTTTAGCATAAGCTAAATTCTCTTTATGTAAGCCGAAATAATGAAAATATTCACGAATGGAGGGAATAAAGGAACCTGTCATACGTTCTTGTTGTAAGCGCAGCATCATGATGACATCAGCACCTTTAAGACCTTCTTTCATGGTGTTATAAACTTCAACGCTCATATCTGCGATGCTTGCTGGTAAAAGTGTTGAAGGAGCGATAACACGAACACATGCTCCTAAAGCGTTGAGACTGAGGATGTTGGAACGTGCGACACGTGAATGCAAGATATCACCACAAATTGCAACAGTTAATCCTTCAATACGGCCTTTTGTTCTTTGAATGGTCAGAGCATCTAATAAAGCCTGCGTTGGATGTTCATGTGCACCATCACCTGCATTAATGACACAACAGTCAACTTTTTGCGCTAACAAAGCAGCTGCTCCGGCACAACTATGACGAATGACCAATATATCTGGCTTCATCGCATTGAGGGTTGTGGCTGTATCAACCAATGTTTCCCCCTTTTTTACAGATGAATTGCCAATAGCCATACTCATCACGTCTGCTCCTAACCGTTTGCCGGCCAATTCAAATGAAGATTGTGTTCGTGTAGAAGCTTCAAAGAAGAGATTAATTTGCGTACGCCCATGCAATATGGATTGTTTTTTATCACTTTTTTTTAAGAAAGGAACATTCGCATTTGCTCGATCAAGCAATATGGTAAGGTCTTGCACACTTAGATCTTTAATACCTAACAGATGTTGGTGGGGGAAAAGGGAAAAAAAAGTATTTTGAGTCATAGCATTCTTTTCTATCTCTCTCTAAAGAGATTAAACAAGCATTTGTTTGGATATGATAAATATTTTTTAACTGCAAAAAAACAAATAGTCTATGATATGAATGATTTGAATAATAGGAATATGCCTATGAGTGGTGTACTTGCGCAAAACTCCCGCCGAAAAAATGCATTTCTCAGTGATACGCTGATGTTTCGCATTGCGTCCACTTTGCCTACATTTTTGTTAGCAAGTTTTGAAGAAATAGGAGATTTTGTAGCCAGCCGTAAAGCATGGGAGCTTGCCTCTTTGGCGAATCGTTATCGGCCAATGTTACGTTATAACGACGAATGGGGGAAACCAACAGAAAAATTAGAGATACACTCTTCTTACAAAGCTCTTCAACAATATTCCAGACAAGCTGGTTTGGTCACTTCACTTTGGGAAAACACCAGTTCAGAAAATGGGATACGCTATCAAGCACGTGCTATTCGCTTGGCCTTATCTGCCAGCCTAGAAACGGGGCATTTGAATGAAGTTATTATTACAAGTGCCGCTATTGCAGTTTTAATTAGTGATGTTGAGCTTTTTAAAAAATGGCAAAATGCACTCTTATCGCGTCAATATGATTTGTCATCCAAGCCTGTTAATAGTAAAAAAGCAGCTTCATTAACTTGTGCTTTTGACGATTTTGAGAAACACGAAAAACACTCTTTCAATTTTCCAAGTGTTAAAAAAATTTCTTTTGATGAAAAAATGGGACGTGATCTCTATCGTTTAAATGTTGTAAAAACCAATGTTATTAATCCTATAGTTGATGGATATCTTGTTAGTGCAGAATTAGATGGTCATTTAAGTTGCTTTTTAGTTCCACGCATGCAGGAAAATGGTGCATTAAATGGGTCTATATCGATTCGTCATTTGATACTCCGTTCCGGAGAAACCTCAACGCCAGAGGGTATTGTTGAGTTTCAAGGCAGTTGTGGTTGGCTTTTGGGAAATGCTGGAGAAGGCATTAAGGTTATTAAGGATATCGAAACGATGATGCGTTTCGATCAATCTGTCGTATCAGCAGGTGTTCTGCGGGCTGCTCTTCAATTTGCTATAGATTTCTTTCGGCAAAAGATGCCAAATCAACCTTTGTCTCCACTGACAGAACGTATTTTTGCAGATATTGCACTTGATATTGCTGCCGCACAAGCATTGGTTTTGCGTCTAGCGCGAGCATTTGACAATGCTGCAAATGATCGCTCTGAAGCAGCTTTTGCACGAATTATGACACCTATTATTGCTTATCATGTGAGCCAATTAGTTGTTCCTATTATTGGTGAAATTATTGCCCAGCTTGGCATCGAAAGCTTTATAGAGGACAATCCACTATCGCAAATGTTGTGTAATGGACCTGCACGGATTGTGAGAAATACTTCTGCTAATCAATTGGTAAAAGATGCAATTCTCATAGCTGAAAAAGCACCGGGATTATTTCAGAAATTGTTAGAAAAAACTGCTCTTGATATTGGTCCAGCAGGGCCAAGAGCAATTGAGATTATTAAATCTGCTGCAGAAATGGCATCGGCAAATGAAGGAGCTGGGAGATTTTTTGTTGAACAAGTGGCATATGCAGTTGCAGCGGCATCGTTACGATCTACAGATATAGAGCATGTTGCAAGTGCTTATATGGAAAGCCGTCTTGGGGGACAATGGAGATCTTCCTATGGTATGCTGATTGCACGATATAATGCAGGACTTTTGTTAAATGTTCTTTATCCTTCTATATGATGAAGGTTGTGGATTCTATTGAGAGCACCTTGTAATATGAATGCGGCGGCAGCAGAATCAATCCGAGTTGCTCTTTTAGCGCGTGATACATCCATTTCGAGAAGAGAGCGTTCTGCAGCAATCGTCGATAAGCGTTCGTCCCAAAAAACAAATGGAATTTCTGTATATGCTTCCATATTTCTGACAAAAGTTCTAGTTGCTTGAGCACGAGGGCCACTGCTTCCATTCATGTTAAGAGGTAACCCAATAATAATAACGCCCACATTTTCATGGTCAAAAATTTTTATAAGTGTTTGAGCATCTACCGTAAATTTTTGTCGTTGGAGTACAGAACGCGGATTTGAAAAAATTAGCCCTCTATCAGAAACCGCAATTCCGATAGTTTTCGTACCCAAATCCAACCCTGCTATTATTTGCCCGGGCAAAAGATGTATCATAACTTCATTTATGTTAATAATGGCCATATGCTTTATAATTTAAGTTCTTTATTGTTTTAGATTTATACTTATATTCTTTATTTGGATTATCAATATTCTTGCGCTTGCAAACGCAGACTTGTATAGCCAGAATATGAATAAATGAATATCAAAATAAAAAAGCAGAAAGGCGTAATATGTCTGTTGATCAGGAAACAGTCAAGCGGGTATCACATTTAGCGCGCATTGCTCTTCATAACGATGAAGTAGAACTTATGACAAAAGAACTTAATGTCATTTTAGGTTTTGTGGAACAATTGAGTGAAGTTGATGTCAGTGGAGTTGAGCCATTAACATCAGTGATGCCAATGACTTTAAGAATGCGTGAAGATAGTGTCACAGATGGTGATAAAGTAGCAGATATTGTAGCAAATGCACCTGTTACAGAAGAAAATTTTTTTCTTGTCTCAAAAGTCGTCGAATAACTTTTTATATTTTTAAAATTTGAGAACCAATATGACTGATTTAACAACCCTCACAATTGCACAAGCCCGTGATGCTTTAAAAAAAAGAGAGCTTAAAGCAACTGAACTAACAGAAGCTTATTTAAAGGCAATTGAATTGGCCAATCCAATCTTGAATACTTATGTTGCAATAACAGCAGAACAAGCAATGAAAATGGCTGCTAAATCAGACAGCCGCTTGGCTAAAGGGCATGGAGGAATTTTAGAGGGAATTCCATTGGGAATTAAGGATCTTTTTGCGACACAAGATGTTCATACACAAGCCTGTTCCTATATTCTTGATGGTTTTAAACCGCACTATGAATCAACAGTGACTGCTAATTTATGGCGAGATGGAGCCGTCATGTTAGGGAAGCTTAATATGGATGAGTTTGCTATGGGGTCCTCTAATGAAACGTCATATTATGGTCCAGTTATTAGTCCATGGCGAAAAAAAGACTCTAATGAAAAACTCGTACCAGGTGGTTCTTCAGGTGGTTCTGCGGCCGCTGTTGCAGCAGGGCTTTGTGTGGGTGCAACCGCAACAGATACAGGTGGCTCAATACGTCAGCCAGCAGCATTTACTGGTACTGTAGGGATAAAACCAACTTATGGACGTTGTTCACGGTGGGGAACCATCGCTTTTGCCTCATCACTTGATCAAGCAGGACCTATAGGGCGAAATGTTCGAGATTGTGCTATTTTACTTAAATCAATGGCTTCCTTTGATGAAAAAGATTCTACTTCAGTTAATTTACCAGTGCCTGATTATGAAAGTTATATTGGTCAATCCATCAAAGGAATGAAAATTGGTATTCCAAAAGAATATTACCTTGAGGGAATGTCTCCTGAAATCGTTGAACTTTGGCAAAAAGGAATAAATTGGCTAAAAGAAGCAGGGGCTGAAATAAAAAATATTTCATTACCCCATACAAAATACGCTTTGCCTGCTTACTACATTGTGGCTCCTGCAGAAGCATCTTCTAATTTGGCTCGTTATGATGGTGTTCGTTTTGGTCTTCGTATACCGGGAAAAGACGTTATTGAAATGTATGAAAATACTCGCTCAGTTGGTTTTGGTAATGAAGTGAAACGACGTATTTTGATTGGCACTTATGTTCTTTCATCGGGCTATTATGATGCCTATTATCTTAAAGCTCAGAAAGTACGAACATTAGTAAAGCGTGATTTTGATCAATGTTTTTCTTCTGGGGTTGATGCTATTCTCACGCCAGCAACACCAACACCAGCTTTTGGTATCGCTGATGAAAAAATAAAAAACGATACTGTGGCAATGTATCTCAATGATATTTTTACTGTACCGGTTAATATGGCTGGTTTACCAGGAATTTCTGTTCCTTCTGGTCTCTCATCGAATGGTTTACCGTTAGGATTGCAATTGATTGGTAAACCTTTTGCTGAAGAAGTCATTTTTCAGATAGCTCACATTATAGAACAAGCAGCTGGAATGTTTAGTGCTGAAAAATGGTGGACATAATAATAAAAAAGTTCAATTTTTTATGAAAAAAGATTTTCTTTCAACTTAGTTATATTTAGAATTAGCAACCCATGCTATTTTTAAAGTTGAATGAAGATTTCACTAGAAAATCTATTATTGAGCAAGAAAACCAATCGGTTAGCTTTAAAAGAACGAACAATCATAAAAGATTATGAAATAAGCCATGAAATACAATGTGTTATAAATGATTGTATTGGTAAACATACATTAGAGGAATGTATAGATCTCCTTTATAAAGAATTTATGAATAACTTTTGTTTTCTAAAGAGAATGTTGTGGTATTTTGTAATCACGTTTTCCGACAGGTTTAAAAGTTATTTAGAAAAAAATGAAACAAAATCTTTCGAACTTTAGAAGAGTGTGTGAAAATTGAAAACCACAAGATATCTCTCTTAACATAGTAGATACGCGAGAAAATAAACTCTCTCTTCTTAATCACTGCGTGTAATTTTCTATCCGCCAAGATAAGCTTCTTTAACACGGGGATCAGAAAGCATAGCTTTGCCTTCACCATGAAACAAAACATGCCCAACTTCCAGAATATAAGCATAGTCCGCAATGGAAAGCGCTGCAAATGCGTTTTGTTCAATAAGAAGAACAGTTTTTCCCATATCATTAATTTTTCGGATAATCGAAAAAATTTCCCGAATAAGAAGCGGTGCTAACCCTAGCGAGGGTTCATCTAATATTACCATGTCAGGATTACTCATGAGTGCACGACCCACAGCGAGCATTTGTTGTTCACCACCTGACATTGTTCCTCCTAACTGCTTTGCTCTTTCACGTAGACGCGGAAAGAGATCAAATATCCATTCGATATCACGAGAAATTCCTGACTTATCATGGCGGATATAAGCACCTAAATGAAGATTTTCTAAAACAGTGAGATGAGGCATAATGCGCCGTCCTTCAGGACTGAGAGCAATACCTAATCGCAAAATTTTTTCTGGTGATTTTTTAATAATTGATTCGCCTTTATAGTTAATCTCTCCATAAACAGATCTATTAAGTCCTGTAATAGAGCGTACAATGCTGCTTTTTCCTGCTCCATTGGCACCTATTAAAGTAACTATACTCCCTTTTTTTATAGACATAGAAAGATTTTGGATAGCTTTAATGGCGCCATAATGAACGTGAAGATTTTTGATTTTAAGAATATCCATAAACATCTCCGCCAAGATAAGCTTCAATAACTTTAGGGTTATTACGAATTTCATCTGGTGTGCCATTGGCAATGCAGCAGCCATGCTCCATTACCAAAATATATTGGCAAAGCCCCATAACAACTTTCATATCGTGTTCGATAAGCAGAATTGTAAGATCAAAGTCTTTTTGCACTTTTGCTATGAATTTTCTAAGATCTTCACTTTCCTGTGGATCCATACCGGCAACAGGTTCATCAAGAAGAAGTAATTTTGGCTTTGTTGCTAAAGCGCGCGCAATTTCTAAACGTCTTTGTACACCATAGGGCAGAGTCGTTGCAGATTGATTGGCAAGGTGATCAAGTTGTAGCTGTTCAAGAAGTTTCATCGCATTTTTATGAATTTCTCTTTTCTCTTTCATTGCTTTTGGAAAAAACAAAGCTGAAGAAAACCATGGATGCTTTTGTCGAACATGAGCCCCCACCATAACATTTTGCAAGACTGTTAACCCTGAAAAAAGACGAATATTTTGGAATGTTCGTGCAATATGGTATCTACAGATAATATAAGGAGGAGCTCCAGAAACTTTTTTCCCATCAAAAAGAATGGTTCCACTTGTGGGGGCATAAAACCCGGAGATCATATTAAAAATGGTTGTTTTTCCAGCACCATTAGGACCAATTAATCCAGTAATTTTTCCTCGCTTGATTGCCATATTAATATTATTGACAGCAACCAATCCGCCAAAACGCATCACGATATCATTGAGTAAAAGAATAGTGTCGTTCATAGCTTTTCCTCAGTATTAGAGAACTTTTTGCGTGTAAAAAAGCTATAAATCCCGCTCCATGAGAATTCACGTTGTCCCAATAAACCTCTTCTCCAAAATAAGATAATGACGAGCAATAAAAGAGAAAAAATAACCATCCTAAGCCCTGGTGTCTCTGGAATATGTATAAAACCTAAGTCAAATGGACTCTCGATAATGCGAAGCCATTCAAGCATGACCGTAATAATAATGCTGCCAATAATGCTACCTGTAATCGAACCAAGACCACCAGCAACAACAATCATCAAAATATTAAAAGTTAGAAGGAAGTTGAACATTTTTGGATCGATTGTTGAAATAAGAGCGGCCATTAATGCTCCTCCGACACCTGCAAAGAATGCACCTGCAGTAAAGGAAAAGCTACGGTAGAAAAAAGCGTTAATCCCCATTGTTTTCGCAGCGATTTCATCATCACGAATAGCGCGCAGTACATTACCAGTATTGCTTCGCAGTAAGAGAATAATGAAGGTAACCGTAAATACTAACCAACTATAGTTCCACCATAATGTCGCATTTTGAGGTATTCCTTTGATTCCTAAAGAACCATTTGTTACGGATGTCGCGTTTGTAATAACAATGCGAATAATTTCTGCAAAACCCAACGTTGCAATTCCAAGATAATCTCCGCCAAGACGTAAGATAGGAAGAGCAATTAATAAACCTACAACTGCAGCACACAGACCACTTACAACAACAGTTACAAAAAAAGGTAACTGTAGATCATGCAATGGCTCAGCTATAGGTTCAAGAATCCACATCATTTCTTTTTGTTCAGGAGAAAGAAGTAAAATCGCGCATACATAAGCACCAATAGCCATGAATCCAGCATGTCCAAGAGAAAACATCCCGGTGAAACCGTAAATCAAATTAAGCGAAATTGCCAATATCGCATTGATAGCAATAAGGTTGATGACACGAAGTGTGTACTCATTAAAATGGTTATCAGCATAAAATAAAAAACCGATAAAAAAAAGAATACTGATACATGATAAAAAAGTTGAAGCTGATTTTGCCATTAGATTTTCTCCTGATTTTTTTTGCCCATTAAACCAGTGGGCATTACTAATAAAATCAGAATTAATAAAATAAAGGCAAAAGCATCTCTATATCCGGATAGAGCAGGAAAGAATGCGACAATCATAATTTCAATAAATCCTAGTAACAGCCCCCCCAACATTGCTCCTGGAATTGAACCAATGCCTCCGATAACGGCTGCTATAAATGCTTTGAGTCCAGGAAGAATACCCATATAAGGTTGAACTTGAGGATAGCGTAAAGCCCACATGATGCCTGCAATAGCAGCAAGTGCTGAGCCTATCCCAAAGGTAAGTGCGATGACTTTATTGACAGAAACACCCATCAAACGAGTCGTTTCAATATCGTGGGAAATTGCACGCATAGCAAGACCAGGTTTTGTCTTATGGATAATCCATAGCAATAACACGATAAGAATAAATGAAACAATGGGAACGATCAGAGACATGGGAGCAATTCTAATAATTCCATTTTCCCCTGATCCTAAATGCCATAGGAATGGTGTGACAAGAAAATCTGGCTGTTTTACACCCTTTGGGACACCACTAAAGATTACAGTAGCAAGATTTTCAATAAAAAAGGAAACTCCTATTGCACCAATAAGCGCTGAAATACGTGGAGCATGACGCAGTGGTTTATAGGCAAACTGGTCAATAGTAATACCCACTGCACTTGTGATAAAAATTGAAAAACAGAGAGCTAAAATCCAAATCGGTGTAAAATCTTGTGGAGCAATTTTAAAATAATAAATGAACGTTAAAATAAAAGCAAAAAAAACAGCAACCCAATAAATTTTAGGGCGTTTTTTAAACCCTATAAATACTGAATAATAAATGAAAAGAGCCAATAATATAAGAAGAACAGCAGCCCAAGCAGGCATAAAGCTGATTGTGGAAAAGAAAACAAAATACGCCCCTAGCATAAAGATATCACCATGAGCGAAATTAATGAGTCTTAGAATACCATAGACCATGGTGTAACCAATTGCGATAAGCCCATAAAGAGCCCCCAATGCAAGTGCATTAAAAAAATACTGGATGAACATTTCAGTGCTCATCTCTTATCCTTCCGCATTTATTAATTCATATAGAATGAAAGAAGTAACCACAAGACGATTTGATTGAACCTCAATCCTCAACCGATTCCCGTATTTTGATTAGTAAGACTTTCTATTTTTTTAAAAAGCAGGTTTGACTTCATCTAAATAGATACGTTTTCCATCCTTTATTTCAATAACACCGATAGGAATCGTAGGATTATGGTTTTCATCCATAGACATATCCCCAAAGGGTGTTTGAAAGTCTTTTAATTTGCTAAGTTCTATAGTAATTTTTTCACGATCGGCACTGCCAGCATTTTCAATAGCTTTCATAAACATCATATAACTTGTGTATCCCAAAACAGAATTGATATTGGGTTCTTTGTCAGGATAAGCTGCTTTCCATTCTTTTGTGAATTCTTTTGCAGCTTCTGACATATTTGGCATATCCTCGCTGTAAGGGAGTGTTGTATGTAAAAAGCCTTCTGCAGCCTTTCCTGCAATTGTAATGGTTTCTGGATTATCCATGGCATCTCCGCCCATAATTCGGAACTTTGCACCTAATTCACGCGCTTGTTTCATGATGATGGCACCTTCAGAAAAATAGGACGGAATAAATAAGATATCGGGATTTTGTGCTATAATCTGTGTGAGAACAGCTGAAAAGTCCTGATCTCCAGAATTATAGTTTAAATTTGAGATAATCTCACCACCTAGTTTTTTAAAAGAGCGCGCAAAATAACTGGCAAGACCAATGGCGTAATCATTTGATATATCTTTGAGTATAGCAGCTTTTTTTGCATGTAAAGTTTGAATTGCGTAAGTTGCAACTCCTATACCTTGGTAAGAATCAACGAAGCAAGCGCGAAAGTAATATTTCTTGCCTTGTGTAACAAGCGGACTTGTTGAGGAAGTTGCAATAGTTGGCGTTTTCGCTTTTTCAGATATTTCTCCACCAGCCAATGAGAGTGAAGAGCCATAACTCCCGATGATTCCATTTACTTTATCACTTGCGGTTAAGCGCATAACAGCATTGGCAGCTTCTACTTTATCAGATTTATTATCAACAACAATAAGTTCTACCTTACGTCCCAATATTTCTGGGATTTTTTTATGTGCCAATTCTATACCTCTAATTTCAAGCTGGCCTCCAAATGCATTTTGACCACTTAACGGAAGGTAAACACCAATTTTAATGGGCTCATTCGCATAAACATTTACTGTAAGTGTCATGACAGCGGTGACTATAGCAAGAATTTTCCTCAATTGCATTGGGCAACTTCCTTAATTAGTTGTAGTTTTTACACTTTATCGTGAACTTTTTCATCATGCAAGTTACACATTAATGAAAATACCATTGTTTGAAAAATCTTTTGTATGATCTCTCTTTCGTGAAAGATGTCTCTTAAGATACGTTAAGCATATGATCAAACATTTTTTGGATTTATGGGTTGATGTTAACATAGAAAATACGACAATATGGGGAAATCTTATCTTGGGGCTTGCGTGTTGATACAATCGCAATGTTTACTTAACATAAAGAATCAATGTCATGCAATTTATACCTACAGGATCACGTTTTATTATGGCGAGTAAGGATGCATTAAAGGATTATTCCCTATCTAAAGACAGTATAGGTGCTTGTGGTGAGATTATTGAGATCAGTGGTGTCATTAAGTGGTTTGATGGGAGTAAAGGGTATGGATTTATTGTGCCTGATTTACCTAATTGTCCCGATATATTACTGCACGTTACAGTGATGCGCAGGGATGGCTTTCAAACAGTTTTGGAGGGTGCTAAAGTTGTTTGTGCGGTAGAAAAAACTGAACGAGGATTGAAGTGCGTTCAGATAAAATCTATAGATTGTTCATCAGCGATTCACCCAGCAGAATCTCCAGCCCGAACGCATGTCGTTGTTACTCCAGAAAGTGGTTTAGAGCGCGCAATTGTTAAGTGGTTTAATCGTGATAAGGGGTTTGGTTTTCTGAGTCGTGGACAGGGAACAGAAGATATTTTTGTTCATATGGAAACATTGCGTCGTTTCGGTTTAGCAGAGCTTCGTTCTGGTCAAGTTGTTCTTGTACGTTTTGGTAAAGGGGAAAAAGGCTTGATGACAGCAGAAATTTATCCAGATATAAATATTCCGTTTGCTACACATTGAGTTTCACTAGTGAAGCCACATACTCTCTTTTTTAAGAGGACAGTAGTATGTGAGTGCAAATAGCTCTAAAACGAATATGTGTGAGAGAAGACATATTCATGAAACTGTCAATCAAAAGAAGCTGGTTGTTCATAGCTTATTGAGAGCGATAAGAAGGTAAATGTCTTATTTTTCTTTTATTTTTTTAATTCTGATGCTTTTTATTTTATATGAAAAAGCGAGAGATTTGTTTGAGTGAAAAGATAAAAATGTTAATTTTTTTTAAAAGAGGACGTACTGTTCTGTTGGCAGTATCTTTTATATTAGCAATAAGTTCAGCTATAGCTAAGAAGCCGTTGGAACTCCCAGTTGATCCGATTCCTTTAGAGATACAAACAAAGCAAGGGACAATTTCTTACAAGGTAGAGATTGCTTTTACGCAGTCCCAGGGGGTAGCTGGTTTAATGTATCGCACTGATTTTCCACGTGATCGTGCAATGCTCTTTAGACAACATGGAAGTAGGGAGTTAAAGGATAAGCAACAGCTTTTTATGTGGATGGCAAATACACCTTTACCCTTAGATATGATTTTCTTAAACGCTGAAGGGATTATCGTATCAATTGTCGAAAGAACTTCTCCATTTTCAACAGATATTATTTCATCGGGAGTGCCTGCAACTTTTGCACTTGAAGTTAATGCTGGTGAAGTTTCTGAAAAACAAATAAAAAAGGGACAACGTGTTATTCATCCCGCTATTTGTGGCAAATGTGACGGTGATAAAAATGATAGCGGAGAATATTCGTTTTTTTGAATATGATGGTTTGCGCTTTTCTTATAGAGAAGAAGGGCAGGGTACACCTATTTTGTTGGTTCATGGTTTTGGGTCTTCTGCACGTGTGAATTGGTATGCAACGGGTTGGTTTCGTACCCTTACTGAAGCAGGATATCGTGTTATTGCTCTTGATAACCGCGGACATGGAGATTCTGTTAAAAGTTACGATCCTTCTTTTTATACACCTCAAGCTATGGCTAGCGATGCGATGCGATTGTTGCAGCATTTAGAATTATCTAAAGCGCATGTCATGGGATATTCTATGGGGGCTAGAATTAGCGCATTTATGGCTCTTTTGTATCCAACATATGTACACAGTGTCATTTTTGGTGGTTTAGGCATTGGTATGGTAACAGGAGCAGGGAATTGGGAACCTGTTGCTGAGGCCCTTTTAGCAGAAGACATTTCTACTATTACCAATCCACGCGGTTTAATGTTTCGTAAATTTGCAGACCAAACGAAAAGTGATAGACGTGCTCTTGCTGCTTGTATTATCACATCAAAACAAGAGTTAACAGCAGCTGAAGTTTACAAAATTAAGCAACCTGCACTTGTCGCTGTTGGTTCATTAGACGAAATTGGCGGTGAAGCAGAGCCATTAGCAGCCTTGTTGCCACTTGGGGAAGTATTGCAAATTCCTGGACGAGATCATATGCTTGCTGTGGGAGATAAGATCTATAAAAGAGGCGTTATCGATTTTCTTTCTCGTTATCCTATCGTATGAGAATCATTCACTGTTTAAAAGCCTACAACATCATTTATTCGCATGCTCTCTTTAAGGTAACAACAGATTTTAGAATATCTAGCTATTGTGGGGGAAGGTTTTTATGCAATGGTAAAGAGAATAGCAATAAAAATTCTGAAAAATCATTTATTATAAGAATGATTTCTTTTTTATATATTAAATTGAGTACGTTACTGAAAGTAGTTAAAGAAAATTATTCTTTAATTATACAACAAGATTTTGTGGTAAACAAAATAGTTGTAAAAAAAGAGAATGCTTTTGTTTAATGAAGCTCTGTTTTGTGTAAAAAGGGAAAAAATTACACTAGTTGATCGATGTTTTGCCCCAATATGTTTGTAAACGCAGATACTGAAATTGAGGATAAAGTAAAAACTATTAAAAATTTACGCTTTTCTCTACCTATTTTTTTACTTTTGTAATCTATACGAGTATATTTAACAATGATAAACCCTTTTAATAAAGGATATTAAGCAAAAGTTAAAAATAATGGTGTTTTGAATATAGGTCAAACCAAAGATCAAGACTAGGATTTTTTACCATCTTTATAGAATCTTAGGAGTATCTTATTTGCTTATAAAGAATTAAATGAATCATTTAGAAAGACAGGAGAGCATAGTGAATGCTGATGAAATAAAAAAACTTGATAATTATTTAAAAAACACATTCCAAAATTCAGCATTACAGGTGAGAGCTCGGCCTAAAAAGGGTGATTCTTGTGAAGTTTATATCGGGGATGAATTTTTAGGTGTTATCTATCGAGATGAAGAGGAGAATGAATTATCCTATAATTTCTCGATGGCCATATTAGATATTGATTTAGAAAATTGATTTGTTACCATTAATTTTATGAATTTTTCTTTATCCAAAGAGGTTCATATGAACTTTAATTCTTTAAAGCTTGTGTAATTATTTCGTGCTATAATAAGGTGGTCATGAACAGTAATTCCTAATGCATTTGCCGCATCTTTTAATCTATAAGTCATTGTTACATCTGCTTTAGAAGGTGTTGCATCGCCAGAAGGGTGGTTGTGAACCAAAATAAGTCCCGATGCAGACAATTGCAAAGCTCGAGAAATTACTTCACGAGGATAAACAGGGGTATGGTCGATTGTTCCAGTTTGTTGCACTTCATCAGCAAGCAAACCATTTTTCTTATCAAGAAACAACACACGAAATTGTTCTCGTGTTTCGTGTGCCATGACAGCTTTACAATAAGCTAATACTTGATCCCATGATGAAAAAATATCGCGTTTAAATAATTGCGCACGGGCAAGACGTCCTGCAACATCTGAAATAATTTTTAAATCGAGTGCAGTTGCCGGACCACACCCTTGGACTTCTTGAAGTCTATGAATATCAGCACCCAACACATCGGCTAATGAGCCAAAATGTGCTATTAAGCTCTTAGCTATTGGTTTTGTATTTGCTCTGGGTATCGTGCGAAAAAGCAATAATTCAAGATATTCATAATCTTCAATTGCATTTCCTTTTGACTTTAAATAACGTCTACGCAGACGTTCACGATGTCCCTGGTAATACTTATGAAGCAGTAAATTTTTCTGAAGTTTTTCACTTTTTGTTTCTGGTGTTTGATTAAGTGGGAAACTTGAGATTAATGCAAAATGATCTCTTTGAATATCTCCCTTTTTACTTAACTTTTT
The DNA here is from genome assembly GCF_000046705.1 of Bartonella henselae str. Houston-1. Classification (NCBI taxonomy): domain Bacteria; kingdom Pseudomonadati; phylum Pseudomonadota; class Alphaproteobacteria; order Hyphomicrobiales; family Bartonellaceae; genus Bartonella; species Bartonella henselae. The sequence continues at coordinate 940,495 of NC_005956.1, forward strand.
AGCCATGACATTTCTACATTTATTTAGACATATGAATTTGAAATATAAAAAATATTTTTAGGAGATTGCGTAAATATTTCGCAACCTTCGTTTGTTACACCAATTGTATGTTCATACTGTGCAGTAAGAGATCTATCACGTGTAACGGCAGTCCAGCCATCAGATAAAATCTTAACTTGTGGTTTACCAAGATTAATCATCGGTTCAATTGTAAACATCATACCTTGTTTGAGTTCTATTCCTTCTCCAGGGTTTCCATAATGCAGAATATTCGGAGCATCATGAAAAAGCTGACCGATTCCATGTCCACAAAAGTCTCTCACAATTGAGCACCGTTCAGATTCCGCATAGCGCTGAATTGCTGCACCAATATCACCTGTGGTTGCTCCGGGTTTGACTGCGGCAATTCCTCTCATAAGGCTTTCATAGGTTATCTTTAGCAAGCGTTCTGCAGCACGTCTGATTTTTCCAACAGGATACATGCGGCTTGAATCACCATGCCAGCCATCCAGAATAAAGGTTACATCAACATTGACAATATCGCCTTCTTGCAAGGGTCTCTTATTGGGGATACCATGACAAACAACGTGATTGATGGATGTACAGCATGAGTGCCCATATCCATGATAATTCAGATCAGCAGGGAGTGCTCCTCGCTCAGCACCAAAAGTAAACACAAAATCATCAATTTCTTGCGTAGTAATACCAGGTTTAATAATATCCGTAAGTGCATCGAGACATTCCGCAGCAATACGACCAACTTTCCGCATTTTATCAAAAGCGTAATCATCAAAAATGCGGATTTGTCCGTTAAATTTCAAGGGTATTTTATAATATTCAATATAATCAGTCATTTTCTGTTTTCTATTTTCACTTGCTGAATTGGGAAAATACCTTCTACACTTACTTGACATTTTATAGCATAAAATTCTACCCCTGATTCTAATGCTAAATCAAATTTACGTCCATAGGTTGGATCAAGATCACGGCAGATTGTAAAAGCTGAACAATCTTCCCGTTGAATTATATAAAGCATAACAGCTCGTTTTCCTTGTTGCACGATTTTTATAAGCTCTTCAAGATGACGTGTGCCACGTTTTGTCTCAGTATCAGGAAATTCTGCTAGTCCTTTTTGGCGAATAAAATGAACATTTTTAATTTCTAGATAACAGTCAGGTAGGATGTCATCACGTAAAAGAAAGTCAATTCGTGATTGAATACCATAACGTTGTTCTTTCAAGATTGTTTTGTATCCGTTTAATTCTGGTAGTAAATTATTTTGAATTGCTTCTAATGCAAGTTTGTTGGGTAAAGTTGTATTGATTCCAACTAAGGTATTATTTGCTTCGACAATCTCTAATTGATATGCGTATCTTCGTTTGGGATTATTGTGATATGAAAGCCAAATATTAGAATTTGGAGTTGTTAATCCAAGCATCGATCCTGTATTGGGAACCGATACGGTGAAGATGTGTTGATCTTCACGTTTAACATCAGCAAGAAAACGTTTATAACGACGAATAAGCTTTGCGGGAAAAAGTTTATGAATAAAGAACATATTCCTTAACTTAAAAGGCATAATTTTATAATTCAACTCAAATAATCAGTGTAACTATTATAACATGTTTAAATAAAGCAATATTGGTGCAAAAGTGTTGCGAAAACACTTATTTCAACTGCTACAAGAAGCAAAATTTACTCTTTGCTTTTACAATTTATTATTAATTTCTTTAAATTCGCAATTTTTGAGTGAAAAGATAATATTGACTATAATTTGTTCTTTAAAAGATTATTTCATGGAATATGTTATTTTAAGAAGGTTGCGTTTAAAAAAATCAGCGATAGGACCATAATTATAATGGCTGGAACCAATAAGAATCGTAAAAATTTAACAAATGGGCCAATTATTATTTTAGTCGAGCCGCAGCTGCCTGAAAATATTGGTATGGTAGCAAGAGCGATGGCAAATTTTGGACTCTCTAAGCTTCGGTTAGTCAAACCTCGAGAAGAATTTCCAAATGAAAAAGCCAGAGCTGCAGCAAGTAAAGCAGATCATGTTATTAACGATGCAGTAATTTTTGATACATTACGTGATGCGATCGCAGATTTGCACTACGTTTTTGCCACAACAGCACGTGAAAGATGTGGTTTTAAAACGGTAAAAAGTGCTGTTGAAGCAGCGATTATATTACGTCAGCGTGAGAATATTAAGCAGAGGACAGGCATTGTCTTTGGAAGAGAACGGTGGGGATTAGAAAATGATGAGATTAGTCTTGTTGATGAAATTATCACTTTTCCAGTGAACCCTGCTTTTGCTTCACTTAATATTGCACAAGCGGTTTTGCTTATGTCTTATGAATGGATGAAATCAGGTTTAGAAGATGCAAACGATACGGCTTTTCGTGCAGTACAAATGGAACCAGCGAATAAAGCAACGTTTCATGGTTTTTTATCTCAGTTAGAAGATGCTTTAGATATTCGTGGATATTTTAGACCCCGAGAACGCAAAGAGGTGATGCTTGCGAATCTGCGCTCTGTTTTTACGCGTGCTAATTTTAGCGAATCTGAGGTGCGTTTTCTACGGGGAATTATATCTTCACTAGATCATTTTTCGCCTAAATTTCCGCGAGGAAGCGGTGCTCCTGCAGATCGTGATCGTAAAAAATTAAAAACAAGTGTGAAAACTGATGGATGAAAGACCTGTTCTTTTTTTTGATAGTGGCATTGGTGGTTTAACAGTGTTGAGGGAAGTGCGCTCTCTTATTCCTGAAAAGCAATTTATTTATGTTGCTGATGATGTTGGGTTTCCTTATGGAAATTGGGAAGAAAATGTTCTAAAAAACCGTATTTTAAAGATTTTTACAAATCTTTTAACAGTTTATAATCCCGCTTTATGTGTAATCGCTTGCAATACTGTTTCTACACTGATGATAGCAGATTTACGAGAGAGATTTCCCCATATTCTTTTTGTAGGAACGGTTCCTGCAATTAAATTAGCAGCTGAACAAACGAAATCTGGTTTTATTTCAGTGTTAGCTACTCCTGGAACTGTTAAACGTACATATACACATGAATTAATCAATTCCTTTGCAGGTCAGTGCCATGTTCAGCTTGTTGGAAGTGAAAAACTTGCTGGATTTGCTGAAAATTATTTGCGTGGACAATCTGTTGATTTGGAAGAATTGCGTAATGAAATCCTTCCATGCTTTGTTAAGAAAAATGGCAAACACACTGATATTATTGTGTTAGCATGTACACATTATCCTTTTTTGCTTCACTTCTTTCGTGAACAAGCCTTATGGCACGTCCAATGGATTGACCCTTCAAAGGCTATAGCCAAACGCACAAGATCATTATTACCGCAAAGAATACATCACCAAACTGTAAAGAAGTATGAAGATTTTGCATTATTTACATCGCAAAATATAACTTCCTCAACGAAGCGTTTGTTAAAAGAGTTTAGCTTAAATATCACAAAAGGAGTTGACTTTAAGGTATGAGATCAATACAGTCATTTCAGCTTTTTCTTTTAAGAAAATGGCATTAATTGACGTGTCCCGTGGGTAACTTTGCATATTATGTGTTAAGATATTCTGTCAGTCTTTATTTTTTAAGGCAGAGGAGGGCGCGTTTCCTTGAGATTTCACCGTGAGATCTTGTGTTTTATTTAAAGGAAATGCGATGAGTAAACGCGAAACAACGAAATATAAAATTGACCGCCGTATGGGAGAAAATATTTGGGGTCGTCCTAAATCTCCTGTTAATCGTCGTGACTATGGTCCAGGTCAGCATGGACAACGCCGTAAAGGTAAACTTTCTGATTATGGTGTGCAATTACGCGCTAAGCAGAAATTAAAAGGGTTTTATGGTGACATTTCAGAAAAGCAATTCCGTAAAACTTATGAAGAAGCTGCTCGTCGACGTGGTGATACGGGTGAAAATCTTATCGGCCTTTTGGAATCGCGTTTGGATGCCGTCATCTACCGTGCAAAATTTGTACCGACAATTTTTGCTTCTCGCCAATTTATCAATCATGGTCATGTCAATGTGAATGGGCGGCGTACAAATATTCAATCATATCGTTGTAAACCAGGTGATGTTATTGAGATTCGTGAAAAATCAAAACAGCTTGTTTTGGTTTTGGAATCTGTTCAATTGGTAGAACGTGACGTGCCTGAATATATTGAAGCTGATCATAATCAGATGAAAGCAACATTTACGCGTATTCCTGCTTTTGCAGATGTTCCTTATGCTGTGCAAATGGAACCCAATTTGGTTGTTGAGTTTTATTCTCGATAAATGTTTACTCTGGAGTATTGCTCTCTTTGTTTTTTACATGCTCAAAAATATTATGTTGCTTTATAAGCTTTAAAGTGGATGAGTGGTTTTTGTGAGTAGTATTATATCAAGTTTATTGTTATTCTTATAGCAATAAACTTGTATAGTCTCATTTCTTTTTTTGCATATCTCATCTTATAGCTCAAATACGCATAAGTTTAAGCTACCTTACATCTGTTATTGTCTCTGTCACTCTCGTGTAATAAACCGCTTATTGTGCAAAATATGGTATTATCGATAATGTTTCAGTTGAATATCAGGAAATGGAAGAGAATTTAGAGAGAACTGAGTCTTTGGCTAGGGAAGCTGATGATTGCCATCCAATATTTCGGATTGCTCCTTCAACTGTAGAGTTTAATAAATTACGCAAACGGCTTTTGCGTCATATAAGGCAAGCATTTGATGATTTTTCTATGCTTTCCTCGGGGAAAAAGTGGCTTGTTGCTTTATCAGGCGGAAAGGACTCTTACGGTTTACTAGCACTTCTTCTAGATTTAAAGTGGCGTGGTCTTTTACCTGTTGAAATTTTGGCCTGTAATCTTGATCAAGGACAACCAGGATTCCCAAAACATATTCTTCCAGATTTTTTAAATTCTTATCAAATTCCACATCGCATTGAATATCAGGATACTTACTCAATTGTTACAGATAAATTGGTACATACGCAAACATATTGTTCTCTTTGTTCTCGATTACGACGTGGCAATTTATATCGTATTGCACGTGAAGAGGGGTGTTCAGCATTAGTTCTGGGGCATCACCGTGATGATGTTTTAGAAACATTTTTTATGAATTTGTTTCATGGTGGTCGATTAGCAGCTATGCCAGGAAAGCTTATAAACGACGAAGGAGATCTTTTCGTTTTGCGCCCTCTTGTTTATGCTGCCGAGGAAGATATGGAAAAATTTTCTCAAGCAATGCAATTTCCTATTATTCCTTGTAATCTTTGCGGTAGCCAGGATGGTTTACAACGTAATGCAATGAAGGAAATGCTAAAAGATATTGAAAGAAAAATGCCGGGTCGTAAAGACACTATGATTCGTGCTTTAACAAATGTCCGTCCAAGCCATTTGCTTGATAAAAAATTTTTTGATTTTAAAAATTTATTCTAAAGATTAAATATTCATGTAAACGACAGTCGTGACGATATATACGCAATAATGTTTATTTTCATCATATTGACCGCGATCTTCATAAATTGATAATTTCAAATTGCGATACCATAGAGATCATAAGCATCTGATCGTTCGATTTTAACAGTGACAAATTCACCAACACGTAAAGGGCGTCGTGACGATATATGCACAACGCCGTCTATTTCTGGAGCATCATATTGACTACGACCTTTAGCTATTTTGCCTTGACTTTCATCGATAAGAACTTGAAGTCTTTTTCCAACTTTTTTCTTTAAAAGATGAGTAGAAATTTTTTGTTGTTTTGCCATAAAGCGATGCCAGCGGTTTTCCTTCACTTCTTCAGGAATACTTTCTAATCCCAAATCATTTGCAACAGCACCTTTTACTGCTTCATATTTAAAGCAGCCAGCGCGTTCAATTTTTACTTCGTCTAACCATTCAAGAAGTATGTTAAAATCTTCATGAGTTTCACCTGGAAAGCCAACAATAAATGTGGATCGCAAAGTGAGATCTGGACAAATTATTCGCCATTTTTCAATTCTACGATTTATTTTTTTTACAAGAGCAGGGCGTTTCATGTTGCGCAAAACAGTTGGTGATGCATGCTGAAAAGGGATATCCAGATAAGGGAGAATTTTCTTTTCCGCCATAAATTCAATAACGTCATCGACATGGGGATAAGGATAGACATAGTGCATGCGTATCCAAATGCCCATATTGCCTAATTCGCGACAAAGATCGAAAAACTTCGTTTTTACTGTGCGATCTTTCCAAGGCGTTTCTAGATATTTAAGATCAATGCCGTAAGCACTTGTATCTTGTGAAATAACCAAAAGCTCTTTTACCCCTGCTTGTACAAGTTTTTCAGCTTCACGAAGAACATCACTGATAGGACGTGACATAAGATTACCGCGCAGAGTAGGGATAATACAAAAGCTACACCGATTAGAGCATCCTTCAGAAATCTTTAAATAAGCATAATGGCGAGGTGTTAAGCGAATCCCTTGAGGGGGAACTAAATCTATAAAAGGATCATGAACTGGAGGAATTGCCGTATGAACTGCTTGTATAACACTTTCATAGGCTTGTGGTCCTGTAATGGCCAATACATTAGGATATACTTGGCGAATAACATCAGGATCAGCACCAAGACACCCAGTTACAATAACTTTTCCATTTTTTTTAAGGGCTTCATCAATATTGGCGAGTGATTCATTTCGGGCAGAATCAAGAAAACCACAGGTATTCACAATAACGAGATCAGCACCTTGATGTTTGCGCGAAATTTCATACCCTTCGGATCGAAGGCTTGTAATAATTCGTTCAGAATCTACAAGTGCTTTGGGGCATCCAAGAGAAACAAAACTAATACGAGGTGCTGCCATGATAATTCCTGCAACTTTGTAACATTTATAACAATCGAATTTTATGCTACTTTTATTTCATTAAAAACAAAAATGCTCTTGATTTTTTTACATACGCAACATCGTTTATTATAAGCTTATTTGATTTTCTACAAAATTTTATGGATCTGCGTAGCAGATAACATGCTAAAAAAATACTTAAACCCTCTATTCATTGAATAGAGGGTTTTTTTCAGTAACTTTTTTGTTTTTTAATATTTGCGAATAAGTCCGATAAGCTTACCTTGTATCTGCACACGCTCTGGTCTGTATATACGTGTTTCATAGTGAGGATTTGCAGCTTCCAATGTAATAGAGTTTCCTTTGCGTCGATAACGTTTAAAGGTTACTTCTTCTTTATCGATAAGTGCAATAATAATTTCGCCTGATGTTGCAGTATTTTGACGTCTAACAATTATAATATCTTTATCAAGAATTCCAGCCTCAATCATAGAATCATCTTTGACCTCTAGGGCATAATGTTCACCCAAGCTAATCATATCTTGTGGCAAACAAAGCGTATTTATTTGTTGCTGTATAGCGGAAATAGGTACAGCAGCAGCAATGCGGCCCATAATGGGAATAATAATGTTTTTTTTTTCTTCCAAATCAAAATTGTCAGAGTTTTTTGATATTTTTCTTTTATTATTCTCTATTACACTAGGGGAAATTTTACGTGCTGAAGAAAGGTTAAATGTTATTTTTTCGGGAAGTCGGATAACTTCCACTGCACGGGCGCGATTTGGCAAACGGCGTATAAAGCCTCGCTCTTCTAAGGCTGTAATAAGTCTATGGATGCCAGATTTTGAAGTAAGCTCCAATGCAGTTTTCATTTCATCAAAGGAGGGTGGGACGCCTGTTTCTTTCATATGATTATGAATAAACAAAAGTAGCTCATATTGTTTACAAGTCAGCATTAAAGTTCCAATCAAAAGAATTAAAAAAGAGAGAATAAAAAATATAATTTTAAGTAATTATTCTAAAATTTTTATCTTTATAAAAGAATAATATCTATTTTTGAGTTTATAATTGAAATTAATATTTGATATTATTATATAATTTATTTAACATTAAATTATATATTTAATATAATTGTATTTTTATTATTTTAAATAGAAAATTATATTAATATAATTTTTTTAAAACATTTTTGGCAAGATATAAGAAAGAAATAGAAGATATTTGCATATCTTGCAATTTAGCACGGATGATAACTCAATGCACATTTGGAATCAGTTCACTTTATTTTTGCTGTTTTATTTTTAATAAAATTCTCTACAGTTGAAATATATTTGAACACATCATTTTTTATGTTCATAAGCGGTATTTTTAAAGATCTTTTCAACCCATTCTAGGTTTCTGATTCACATCCGCATATTAATGGACTTTCGGTGTACAGATATCGTGCATTACCCGAAGTTTTACTCAACATTAAGGAGCGAGAGAAAATATTACCGCACGCCTATGGATGTGTTATTAAAGATATAAGAAAATAGGATAGCGAACCTTTATGAGAAAAAACAACACTTATAATTTTTGATAAAGATGTTTTTTTTCGTTTTCTATCAGATATGAACAACAGTGTGTATCGTTGGTTTTCTTCTTATTCATTTTGGTTATTTATTTAACCCAGTTTATCGTATTTCTGTATATTCCCTTCCTTATAATTTCGAAATCTTCACTCTTTTACATTTTAGAAGCTATAAGGAATTTTATGTTTCAATTATTACTTTTTAAGCTATCTCAAAAGAGAAAAGTGGTTTTTTATACAACGATGAGAAAAGAAGAAAAAGCAGAAAAATATTGATAACTAAAATAAAGAATAATTTTTTTTTCAAAAGGTGTTGACCAAATCAAAAGTCAACCGTATGTTCCATTCACTTTCGACAAGTAAGAGGGCTTGTTTGGGAGCGCGTAGCTCAGCTGGTAGAGCAACTGACTTTTAATCAGTAGGTCCAGGGTTCGAATCCCTGCGCGCTCACCATATTGCATAGGGTTAATAGATTTACAAAAGTTCGGGAATTATCATTTCTTTAGTTCTTTTTAGGCTCTTTTATTGATTCTATTACAAGTTTTCCTTCTATCAGTCGTTTTCTTGCCCTTTTCCCCACTGAAAACTGTTAGGTATTAAGATCTAATTTGTATAAAGTGATAACACTGATGTCTTTAATACAGCCAAAAAGCGCTTTAAGTTATGATATCATAACTCTTACATTTACATTGATTACAGGTATGACTGTTAGCGTTCTTAAGTTATTACTGAATTATTAATTTACAGTTTTTTCTGTATTTACGGTTATTTTCTAGCGGTTGACTGTTCTTTATACAGAGTAACCCTATTTATTCACAGTTTATATTATGAGAGTATATGTTTCATTTACTATATTGATTTTTATTACTTTTATTCATTCTAATGTCTTTAAAAGTGCCTTTATTTTTTTTGTGGTAAATAACAAAAAATTAACAATACATTAATTTCTTGATTAAAACTAAACTTTAAGTCTATCATGCGCTGCGCGAGGGGAATCATCCTATACTATATAAATTTTCCCATCGCATACAAAAGGCGTGACGTATTTTTTGCGATAAGTATATTGAAAAATAAGCGGGTTTTCAGATGCTTTTAAACAGAAAAAAAAATTTTTCCTTCGTTGTTAAATCAACGTTTCAATTTGTTTCTGTAGTGGCTGTTTCTCAGTTATTGGTATCTTGCTGTGCAAACGAAACATCGCATTTTACATTAAAAAGTTTCTGTAATAATAAAAAAGCTGATGCAAAGACTGTTATTCTGCCTAAAAAATTTTCAAGTAAACAAAATCAATCGAAAGAAAAGAGAAGTGGGCGGGCAATCGTCGGTAAGCCTTATAAAATAAAAGGAAAGTGGTATTATCCTCAACATGATCCAACCTATAAACGTGTTGGACAAGCCTCATGGTATGGTTCAGACTTTCATGGGCGTTTAACAGCAAATGGTGAAATCTATGATATGAATCTCTTGACTGCTGCTCACCCCACAATGCCTTTACCCAGTTATGCTCGTGTTACGAATTTGAAAAACGGTTCTTCGCTCATTGTTAGAGTAAATGATCGTGGTCCTTTTATGAAGGATAGAATCATTGATTTATCAAAACAAGCCGCAGCAATACTTGGTTATGAAAATGCCGGTGTAACAAATGTTCAAGTGGAGTATATCGCTGAAGCACCGGTTGGCCACTATGATGGTGCTTATTTAATGGCTTCTTATATACCTGGAAATATCGGTTCATATTCTTTAGCATTAGCAGATACTCTTCAAAAAAGAGAAAACATTATTTTAGAGAAGAGAAATATAGACAGCAAAAAACAATTAACCAAAGCTGTTGTTGAACAAAAGCAACTCAGTAAAACTGTTTCAATAAAATTGCCAGAGATTGGTCCTGTGCTGGTTAATAAACCGCTGATGTTCGATCAGATAGCTTCTATAAAATAGTCTTTTTCTCATAAGTCCAAAATAAGTCGAGCAAAATTTGATCGTGCAGAACTTCTAAACGGCAAATAATCAAAAAAGTTGAGTATAGTAGGATTGTCACTAAAAATGAGATTGTGTGTTGTTCATAAAAAGGCAAATGCTAATATCTAGTCTTTACAATCCTACAATCTCTTTTAAATAATTAATATATGATGTAAACGCTTCTCCTTACCCATTTGTGCTTCAAAGTGATGAATTCTTCTCATAGATAAATAATATTATTCTGTGAAAAATTTATGCTTCACATGCCTTTAAAAGTTTAAAGTCCTTAAGCCAGAAATAAATCTATTATCTTGCTTTTATTTTGCTTTGGTAACGCTAAATAAATAGTGAAATCTTTTCTTCTTTTGCAAGTGATTTTTCATCTGTAGAAAAGAACAAAGCTTTTCTTGTACAAGAGTATTCTCTATACTGATTCTTGAGATACGGGAGGGGTAGTTATGCGTACGGTATTAAGGATTTTTTTTACCTTATTTTGGATGTTAACATTGGATGGGAGGGGAAAAGCGGAAGATTTTCAAACTTCTGCACAGCAATTACTGTTAGTAGATGATGACACAGATACCGTACTTTTTGAAAAACAAAGTGATATTCCTTTTTTTCCTGCGTCATTAGCAAAACTGATGACAGCAGAAGTTATATTTCATCAATTAAAAGAAGGATTGTTAAGTAATACACAAACATTTAAGGTGAGTGAGAATGCTTGGCGCAAGGGTGGAGCGCCTTCCGGTACCACCACTATGTTTGCAAAAGTGAAGACAGAAATCAGTGTTTCTGATCTTTTGCGTGGTTTAATTATTGTTAATGGAAATGATGCTGCCATTACCCTTGCTGAAGGAGTATCGGGAAGTGAGGCTGATTTCGCAAAATTGATGAATCAGCGAGCCAAAGCACTTGGATTAGAACATAGCTATTTTGTTAATCCAACCGGGCTTCCTGAAGAGGAACAGTTTGTGACATTACGCGATATGATGACATTAACGCGTCATATTGCTCGTGCCTATCCCAATTATTATATACTTTACCGTGAACCTCACTTTACTTGGAATAAGATTTTTCAACGTAACAAAAATCCTCTTATTTCTAAGGAAATTGGTGTAGAAGGTTTCGGCTTTGGCTACAGTGAAGAAGAAGGTTTTTCAATGGTTGTTGCCGCCTATAAAAATCATCGACATCTTTTTTTAGCAATAAATGGTTTGCAAAATGGTAAAGGACACACAAAAGAAATAGAACGAATTCTTCAATGGGGAATGACAGCTTTTGATCTTAAAACAATTTTCACAAAAGGAGAAACGGTTGGTCATGCTTCTGTTTATGGTGGGGAGCAAAACTCTGTGCCACTGATTGTTAAAGGGCCGATACGGTTTATGCTTTCCAATGAAAAAAAAGTGGATGTTAAAGCAAAAATTAAATATCGTGGTCCCTTGAAAGCTCCCATTATTTTAGGGCAACCAGTTGGTGTCATTCAAATTTTACAAGATAAAAAGGTTCTTCTCGAAAAACCGGTTTTTGCTGGAAACAATGTTCAGGAAGGAAGTTTTTTTGCAAAAATAAAAAATGCGTTCTATGAAATAACAATTGGATGGTTACGGAAATATCTATAAGTACATGCTAATAATTAAGAGTTAAGGTTCATACGTGTCTGGTTATTTTATTACATTCGAGGGAGGGGAGGGCGTAGGAAAAACAACGCAAATTTTTTTGCTTGCTCAGCATCTCTACGGCAAAGGCTATGATGTCCTTACAACAAGAGAACCAGGAGGAACGGCAGGTGCAGAAGTCATACGCCATATTTTATTGTCAGGTCAGGTACAACAACACTATGGACCTTTGATTGAAGCGATTTTGTTTACAGCAGCGCGTATCGATCATGTTAGTGAAGTTATTATGCCTTCTTTGCAAAAAGGTAAAGTTGTTTTATGTGACCGTTTTATTGATTCTACACGTGTTTATCAAGGACTTAATGATAAAGTGAGTTCCTCTACTCTTGCTGTTTTAGAATGTCTTGCACTCAATAAAATAAAGCCTCAGATAACATTTTTGTTAGATATACCAGCAAGGTGTAGTATGAAGCGTGCAAATTTGCGAAGAGAAAAAGCAGAAACAATTGATTATTTTGAAAAAGATGAACTCAAGATTCAAGAACAAAGGCGCCAGGCTTTTCTCCAATTGGCAAAACAGGAACCTCATCGGTTTCGTGTGATTGATGGAACAGATACAGTGGAAGTTATTGCACAACAAATAAGAGATATTTGTGATCAAGTAATGTTGGATCAACTTCCATGAGTGATGTAATTTTTTTGCGCCAATATGATGATATCGATATAGTTTCATCACCTTCACAGAATAATATTATCTTTGGTCATGAAGCTGCTCGTCATTTTTTAGCACAAATTCTTAAGGAAGAACGTTTACCTCATGCCATATTATTTGAAGGGGACTACGGGATTGGAAAGGCCACATTAGCGTTTCACCTTGCTTGGAATATTTTAAGCTCTCAAAAGGATGGCTTCAAGCAACCAGAGCATAATTCTGTTATATGGCGTCAAATCACACAGGGAAGTCATCCTGGTCTTTTGCACATTTCACGTCGCTTTGATGTAAAAACGCAAAAGTTTAAAACAGGTATACTCTTTGACGATATTCGCGATATTATACATTTTTTAAACCGAACATCAAAAGATAGTGGGTGGCGTATTGTTATCATTGATCCTGCTGATGATATGAATAGAAATGCAGCGAATGCAATTCTCAAAACACTCGAAGAGCCTCCTGCAAAGACGTTATTCATCATTATCACACACTTTTCAGGAAAATTACTCCCAACAATTCGCTCAAGGTGTCAACAAATTTCTTTACGTCCATTGCATAACGATGAGATGAAAAAAATCATTATACATATGTTTTCCAATCAAAATGTGATTGATGAAGAAAATATTGGAATGATTATTCAAAAATCCAATGGAAATCCTCGAAAAGCAGCCTTACTTATTCATGGAGGGTTTGAAATTATTAAAACCATTGATACTCTTTTAGGGCAATCTGTTTGCAACCCAACTATCGTACATAATCTTGCACAAACACTTTCCTCTCTTTCTTCAGTTATCCAATTTCAACAATTTTGTGATGAAATTCTTGATAAAATTCAAAAAAAAGCTATCATGCTTGCTGAAAGGGGGAATTTGGCTCTTTCAAAAAAATGTGCACAAGCCTGGCAGGAGATTCATCAAGAAATAGGAGAAATCCAATCATTTAATCTTGATAAAAAGCAATTCATTATCAACTTGCTTTTTAGAGTTCATAAGATCATTTGTGAGAGTGAGCTTTTTCCGTGACAATCTGATTAACAGGCGTTATGTCATTGTATCTTTTATTGTGTTTTACAACGAGTATGACATGCCTGACACATATTATATAACAACTCCAATTTTTTATCCTAATGGTGCTCCACACATTGGACACGCCTATAGTGCAATTGCAAGTGACGTTTTGGCCCGTTTTCAACGCTTAGATGGTAAAAATGTATTTTTTCTCTCTGGTACGGATGAGCACGGTTTAAAGATGCAACAAACAGCCGTAGCGTTGGGCATTACACCTAAGCAACTTACAGACCGCAACAGTGCTGTATTTCAAAAAATGCTTGCAGCATTAAATTGTTCTAACAATGATTTTATTCGTACAACAGAAAAGCGCCATTATCAAGCTTGTCAAGAAATTTGGAAAAAAATGAAAGCAAATGGTGATATTTATCTTAGTCGGTATACGGGTTGGTATTCAGTCCGCCAAGAAGCTTATTATGAAGAGAAGGATACTGAAGTTGGAGAAGATAATATCCGTCGCGAAAAGGAATTAGGTTCTCCAGTTGAATGGAACGAAGAAGAAAGTTATTTTTTTAAACTTTCCCGTTATGAAAAAGCTCTTCTTGAACATTATGAAAAACATCCTGATTTTATTGCTCCACCTGAACGACGTAATGAAGTTATAAGTTTTATAAAGTCGGGTTTAAAAGATATTTCCATTTCACGTGCAAGTTTTAATTGGGGAATTTGTGTTCCAAATGATTCAAAACATGTAATGTATGTCTGGGTTGATGCACTCACGAACTATCTTTCAGCTATTGGCTTTTTTGATGAAAATTCAAAAAAACGTGCTTTTTGGCCTGCAAGTGTTCATATCATTGGTAAAGATATTATTCGTTTTCACGCAATTTATTGGCCAGCATTTTTAATGTCTGCTGGCATTGCATTGCCTAAGCGTATTTTTGCACATGGTTTTTTACTCAATAATGGTGTAAAAATGTCAAAGTCCATTGGAAATGTCGTTGATCCTTTTGAAATGATTGATCACTATGGTCTTGATCAGGTACGTTATTTTCTTCTTCGTGAAGTGCCGTTTGGACAAGATGGTAGTTATAGCCATGATAGTTTTGTGAATCGCATTAATGCAGATCTTGCCAATGACCTTGGTAATTTAGCGCAACGCTCTTTATCTATGATTGCCAAAAACTGTGATGCAAAAGTCCCTTTACCAGCTGCATTTTTAGTTCAAGATGAACAACTTTTGGAAAAATCTCTTCAAACCCTTGACACTATGCGCAAAGCCATGTCTTCTCAAGAAATACATTTAGCACTTTCAGCTATTTTTTCAGTCGTTGCAGATGCTAACCGCTATTTTGCAAACGAACAACCTTGGAGTTTAAGGAAAAATAATCCAGAAAGGTTTTCTACAGTTCTTTACATAACTTTAGAAATCTTACGGCGAATAGGAATAATGCTGTTGCCTTTTATGCCACAATCAGCAGCAAAACTTCTTGATAGCCTTAAGATTTCTCAAGAAGATCGATTATTGCAGCATATAAGCAATTCAAAAATTCAAGAAGGTCTTGATCTTCCACCACCAGAACCAATCTTTCCCCGTTATATTCTTAAGAAAGACGATATTCACCATGTTGATTGATACGCATTGTCATCTTGATTTTGAGGATTTTTCTCAAGATTTAGATGATGTTATCCAAAGAGCGCTAGATGCTAATGTTAAACGTATGATAACGATTTCAACGCATGTTCGTAAGTTGGATAAACTTTTAACAATTACACAAGCCTATCCTCAAGTTTTTTGTTCTGTTGGCACGCATCCCAATCATGCTCATGAAGAACAGAATATTACAGCTAAAGAGCTCATTGATCTTTCAAAACACCCTAAAATTGTTGCATTTGGGGAGGTTGGTCTTGATTATCATTATGATTATTCCTCACCAGAAGAGCAAAAGAAAGTTTTTCAAGAACATATTATCGCTTCTCAAGAAACACAACTCCCTCTTGTTATACATTCCCGCAATGCTGATGGAGATATGGAGAAAATATTACGCAAACAGATAAAAGAAAATACTTTTCCATTTGTAATGCATTGTTATTCGTCTGGGATGCAACTTGCTCGTGCTGGCATTGAGCTTGGTGGATATATTTCTTTTTCAGGTATTCTCACTTTTAAAAATGCGTTTGAAATCCGTGAGATAGCAAAAATTGTGCCTCATAAATATTTATTGATAGAAACGGATGCACCATTTTTAGCACCTGTTCCTCATCGAGGAAAAACAAATGAGCCATCTTTTGTGCGCTATACAGCAGCTGTTTTGGCTGAAACAATTGGCTTAACTATTGAAGAAATAACGCAGATAACAACGCAAAATGCTTTTCGTTTATTTAGCAAAATGAAATAAGGGAAAAGATATGTCTGATCGATACCGCTTTACAATATTAGGATGTGGTTCCTCTCCCGGAGTCCCACGTCCTAATGGTGATTGGGGAGCGTGTAATCCCAATAATCCTAAAAATAAACGCTATAGAAGTTCTTTATTAGTCGAACGTATTCATAAATCAGGAAAAAAAACAACGATCGTTATTGATACTGGTCCAGATTTTCGATCACAAATGATCGATGCATGCGTAAACCATCTTGATGCTGCACTTTATACACATTCTCACGCAGATCATATTCATGGTATTGATGATTTACGCAGTTATGCACTTGCACAAAAAAGTCTGATAGATATTTATGCTGATTCTTTTACACTAAGACATTTGAAAAATGCTTTCGGATATTGTTTTCAAACACCAAAAGGTTCATCTTATTTACCTATTTTAAAAGCACATCTTATCAATGAAGATAGCCAATTTATAATCCAAGGGCAGGGTGGAGCAATACATGTCAATACGCACTTACAATTGCATGGCAGTATCCATTCTTTAGGTTTTCGTATTGGTAACGTTGCTTATTGTACAGATGTTAGTCAATTTCCTAAAAAAACATTACCAAAGTTAATGAATTTGAATGTTTTAATTATTGAAGCTCTTCAGTTTAAATCTCACCCAAGTCATCTTTCCGTTGATCAAGCATTACAATGGATAAAATATTTACAGCCAAAACAAGCCATACTCACACATATGGATAGATCGCTTGACTACAACGAAGTTATAAATTATCTCCCACCGCACGTTAAACCCGCTTATCAAGGGCTTATTTTTGAAGCAGATGCATAAGAGATCTGGGAACCAAATATTTCCTGAAGAAAAACGTAGCTTTAGCGGCAACAGGTTTGAGTTATCTCACACATATGAAGCGTGTAAATTACCATTTATCGCATAATATATATTATGGAACTTAAAAATGAGTAATGCCTTTTTACTTGGCTTGCCCAAGTATCTGTCTTATAATTTGTAGTGTAATGAAAGTTAAGAATAATATTCCATGAAACATTGGTAAAAATAGCTGATGGTCAGAATAATAAATCATCGCTAAAGTTTCGCTACAGGCTGCAATGCACCATAAAACAATCCCCCAAGGCGAATACATCCAAAGCCCAATCAATGCGATAGGATAAACAATAGCTAATGTAGCTGATAAACACTGCCATTGCCATGGCATAAGATCAAAACGCCATAGAATTCCTGGAAATACACCAACAAGACGTATCCAGTAAAAAACACCTAAACCTAAGCAGATAAGCGCCAAAAATCTTAAATAACAGTTATAAATTAAATTGATTTTTGAAATCTTTTTTTGGGAGTTATTGGTCAAAATAATAATTCTTTTTCAACAGGTTGGAAGTAAGCATCTATCATTTCATCTGTTATATTCGACAGTTTATCTGGCTGCCATTTTGGTGTTTTGTCCTTATCAATTAACATTGCACGTACACCTTCACGAAAATCATGTGAATTAATCATATGATGTGCAATGCGGTTTTCAATTTTCATACACTCTTCTAAAGTTTGAGATGAATTTTGTTTCATTTGTTTCCAAATAACTTTTAAACTTGTCGGAGAACGTGATTGCAAAATATCATAACATTCTCTAGCAAAAAAAAGTCCTTCATTACTTTTTTTATAAAGGAGTTCCATACATTCTTCTAATGTATGTGTACCAAAACAAGCATTTATAACACTGCGTATCTCATGACTTGTTTCATAATCTTTTGTGATGGCGTGCTCTTCTAAAGCTAATTGAGGATTTCCCTGCTCAATAATAGCTTTTCTAATGCATTCTAATTCAATTTCAGGAACAGCATGTGTTGCTAACCCTAAGTTTAAGCAATCTCCCCATTTTATGCGCGCGCCGGTCAATGCAAGATAAATGCCAAAGTGATCGGGAAGAGATGGTAAGAAAAAGCTTGCACCAACATCTGGAAAAAATCCAATGGCACTTTCTGGCATAGCAAAGAGTGTATTTTCTGTCACAATTCGGTGTGAACCATATATAGAAATACCTACCCCTCCCCCCATCCAAATACCATTTAAAAAAGAAATGTAAGGTTTTCGGAAATGTTTAATATAAGCATTTAAGCGATATTCATCATTAAAATATTGGTAAGAAGAAATCTTTTCTTCCATATGGTAGATTTCTACAACATCCCCACCAGCACAAAAAGCACGTCCCTCCCCTTCAATTAAAACACAAGAAACATCATCATCTGTTTCCCATACACTCAGAGCTTTTTTTAAAGCTGAAACCATTCGCCCATTAAGAGCGTTTAACGCTGAAGAGCGTGCGAGCTTTATAACACCAGCATGCCCTTTTTTTATAAAAGAAATCTCATCACCTGCCCCAAAGTCAATTCGCATCTCATACTCTTCCTAAAACTATCTATCTAATTGTTTTTTTATTCCTAATTGAGGAAATATTTGCATGATAGCACCAATAGAATACATATAAATACCTGTTACTGAAATTCCCATCTTAACCCAAAATGGGGCATTCAGTTGGTAAAAAAATGCAGCAACACCAAAGGAACACCATAAAAGAAAAATTGGAAAATTAAGCTTACGCAAACGGATGACCCTTACTGGATGGATGAAATAAATGGGTAAAAAAGATATGATTGCTGATAAGACAATAATGGTAAAAGTGATCCACTCCCCTGGTCTTACGACAAAAAGCGTAAAACCCATCATATTCCAAACGACAGGAAATCCTTTAAAAAAGTTTTCTTTGGTTTTCATTCCAGTATCTGCGTAATAAATCGCTGATGAAATGACAATAATCGCACTTAATAAAAATGATAATCCTGATCCCATAAAACCACTTTGATAAAGCGCAAAAGCTGGAATTAAGACATAAGTCACATAATCAATGATATTATCCAGGAGTTCTCCAGACCATGTTGGAAGTACATATTTAACATCAAGTTTGCGCGCAATTGGCCCATCGATACCGTCAACGAGAAGTGCAAGTCCGAGCCAACAAAACATAGCAGTCCATTCTTTTTGAGAGGCCGATATAAGAGAAAGAAATGCTAAAAACGAACCCGAAGCTGTTAATAAATGAACAGAAAAAGCCTTTGCTTGTGGCATTGTTACTTTTTTATGGCGCAAAAGATCTGCATTCGTTTTGATTTTTTTTGTTAGCTTCCGTTTCAAGGTTTTCTTATCCTCGTTTCTAAAATCTTCATTCATCTACCAACACGGTATTTTTTCTATGCTATGATTTATCGTAAAAAAAACATAAAAAGGTTACTTTTTTATACTTCATTCTTTATTACATAATATAATAGTGATGTTTTATAAATAAAAAGAGATTGTTCATTTAGAAAGGTTAAAATATTTGGTAAATGAAGAAAGGCTCAAATAATTGTGACATTTGAAAAAAACGAGCATAAAGATATTGCTGTCATTGGTGCAGGCCCGGTTGGTATGTTAGCAGCACTGAACCTTGCACATAAGGGTTATTCTGTTTGTCTTATTGGTCCACCTGTTGATACAGATGAATTACGCACGACAGCTCTTATGATGCCAGCAATTCATATGCTTCAAAAACTCAATATTTGGAATATTGTCAAAAGTCATGCAGCAGCTTTATCTTTCATTAGAATCATAGATATAACCTCTAGGATTATACGTGCTCCTACTGTAAATTTCTCTTCCGCTGAAATTGGTGAAGAGGCTTTTGGTTATAACATCCCTAATGTAGAGTTAAACAATGCTTTAGTTGCTTCTGTTGCACATACGCCTAATATCAAACGATTTTTTTCTTCAGCACATTTTTTTCATCACCAACCAAATCATATACACGTTACTCTTGCAGATGGTGGAGTTGTTCAAGCCTCACTTATTGTTGCGGCTGATGGACGGGACTCTCGAACACGAGAGGCAGCAGATATAAGTGTTAAAAAATGGAATTATCCGCAAACGGCACTTGTCCTTAATTTTTCTCATGATTTATCTCACCAAAATACATCGACTGAATTTCATACAGAAAGTGGTCCCTTTACACAGGTTCCACTACCAGGACACAGATCCAGTCTTGTATGGGTTGTTAATCCTTCTCGTGCTGAAGAGTTATTGCGTCTAGAATCAAAAGTAATTGCAAAAGTGATAGAAGAGCAGATGCAGTCAATGCTTGGAAAGCTGACACTAGAAACACCAATTCAAGCATGGCCGCTTTCAGGACTTATTTCTCAACGTTTTGCTGCTAATCGGACGATTTTAGTAGGTGAAGCAGCCCATGTTTTCCCTCCTATTGGAGCGCAAGGATTGAATTTAGGTTTTCGTGATATTCAAACTTTGATCGATATTTTACCCAACAAAATATCTGATTTTAATTCTAAAAAGATCGTTGCACATTATAACAAATGCCGGAAACCTGATATATTGATCAGAAGTGGATCTGTTCATATGTTCAACTCTGCTTTACTTTCTAATATGTTACCTGTTCATATCATACGAAGCTTTGGGCTTGGATTATTACGTAATTGCTCACCTTTACGTAATTTATTTACAAGAGAAGGAATATATCCCGGTTACGGATTTAAAAAAATTATGCAAACATTTCCAATCAAATCACATAAACAGGAAAGTTCCATTTTCTTTTCAGTATTAGTCAAAGATCGGGACAGTGAAATGATATCAAAGAGTAGCTTATTCTAAAATTTTTTCACAAGCTACATTTAAAAAAGCTTTCGGAAAATTCGGGGTATGAAAAGTTAATCAGGCATCTCCTATCAATGAATGTGAATCAGAAAAGTCAGATTTATCGACGATAAAAATCGCAAACTTTATTTTTATATTCTTACTCTATTCTATTTTCATCAAAAAAACAATAATCAAAACAAAGCGGCAAATATATGAATATATAGGAATCAAAAGTGATAAAACAGTTTGCTGAAGCAAAGCGTAAATCACACAATAAAAAGTAGACGTGAATCTATTATAATACACTTTTAGTTATATCAGTTACTTAAATATATGAATTCTATAAAAATGCCTGTTTGAATAAGAAAAGAGAAATACACGGTCGTATAAAAAAGAAAAACGTTTTTAATTAATCAACGTAAATTTTAAAAATTTTACGTCATTAAATATAAAAATATAAAATTGAAAATAAGCTATTCTCTGGAACCTGTCATCAATAAAAAAGTTATTAAAGTATTGTTTCAATAGATGGTGACAAGATGAGATTAAGTAAAAATTTGAGATTAAGTATTTTTTTTATGCTGATTATATGTATCTCATCTATAGTTACAGTTTCAATAAGTGAAGTTTTCCATGCCCCCTATTGTCAAATCTTTGCATATGATTCTCAAAAAGACATTACTAAACCAGGCCAAAATTCATTTACTGCCTCGCAAATTAAAAATTGCCTCTTGCAAAATGGCTTTAGGAATATTAAACGATTGCGTTTAGATGACAAAGGTATTTGGCGCGCTTTAGTAGAATTTAAAAAGTGCCATTTTTTTGTATCTGTCGATTATTCTGGAATAGTTAGCATTCAAAATGAAAGAAAGAAATGTGACTGATTTTAGAGCTTATAGCAACATTGATTCTCATAACAGTGAGAAAAGAAATTTTTTAAAAAAGATTTATCATTCTATTAAAGGGTCTGCTTTCATTGGAAGTTTAAATGGTAGCGTATCAGGAGCAATCGCAGCAATCCTAGCAGCATGTGGTTATATTGCTCTTCCAGGCTTTGGTCCAATTATCGCAATGAGTACAGGTATAGCACTTTTCGCCGGAACGATAATTGGTGCAATGATAGGATCAATAATGGGTGTTTTTGTCGGTATATTTTGTATTTTATTGGAAACTTATATACATCATAAATAATTATTTTTCTTACAAATTTCGTAATAAGTAGAAAATCATTATCTAAAGAATATTTTTTATTATGAAATATAAAATTTATTAATATAATTACAAAAAAAGGTGCTGTATGAATAAACTTATATTTTTATTTTTAGCTCAAGTTGCATTTTTTAATTGTATATCTAATGTATTAGCAGATTCTACGCAAGTAAAGATTTATGAACTAAAAGAAAATAACCTGAAAAATCCTATTGGTACAATTGAAATTGAAGAAAATATATACGGTTTGATTTTTGCACCGAATTTGTCTAGCTTGCCAGAGGGTTTTCATGGTTTTCATGTACATGTAAATCCTTCATGTGATACAAAAGATGGTGTAATTGGTGGTGCCGCAGGTGGTCATTATGATCCTTACCAAACCAACAAACATCTCGGACCTTATAATATTAACGGTCATCTTGGTGACTTACCAGCACTGTATGTCGATGAACAAGGAAGAGCGACGATGAGTGTTATCGCTCCACGACTCAAAAAGCTTTCCGAAGTTAAAGGCCATTCAGTAATAATTCATATAGGAGGCGATAATCAGTCAGATAAGCCATTACCGCTTGGCGGGGGTGGTGCACGTTTAGCATGTGGTATTATTGAAGAGTAAGTCTATCAGAAGCTATTTAAAGTTATTGATATTTTTTAAACGATGAGAGATTTTGTTTCTATTTAAGCAATCAAAGTTTTTAATAATCCTTTACTGTAGACAAAATATGTTTGGTAGTAAAGCCAAAAGCTCTTCCCTTCAGATGTTAATTTTTATTGCTCTGAAAAATGTACGATTAAGAGTGGTGAGAGATAAATTAAAAAGTTTGAGAGTGAGAGAAACCTGAAACAATAAATTCTTCTGAGAAATAATCCCAATCAAACTGGTGAAATTCGCCAGTTTGATAAAATTGACGGATGAGTTTAAATAATAAAAAAGTCTTTTTTTCTCTGATAATCTATTAACGGTATTCCAATCAATTTCATTACGCTCTTTCGTAGGAATCATAATCTGACTCTCGGAAAAGTTTTTCCTATCAAGTCTTATAAATCCAATTCCATGTAAATTTGAAAGCATTCGGAATTCTTTTAACACTGCGTAGAAGAGAATTCATTGCATATAACCTTAGCGTAATGTGATTTACTATCAGCTAGATACTTCCATCATCCACAAGAAAATGATGGAGGAGTTCTAGCCTATCTCTCATAAGACTTAAATTAACCATTTATAAGGTGGATCAATATAGATAACACTTTACCGTACCTGTATATTTTTGTTCAAGCGCTTTGAATGCAAGCAAATTATCACAAAAAATGAGTTTATTATCAAAAATATCGCTCACAGAAAATTGATGCGGAGCATGATAAGATTTTTCAAGATCTTCCAATAAAATACAGGGCTCAAGTTTTGGGCGTCTGGGCGTCTTTCTTTTCCTATCCAAGTGAGTTTCTAATTTTTGTTTATTATAACCCATTTAATGTTCTTAAATTTAAATGCTTACAAAAACTCAATAAACGCATTCATAAATACATTGAATTAAACTCTCCAAACAACATTTAATACCATCCGACAGCAATTTGCGCTTCTTCTGACATACAATCAGGTGTCCATGGCGGATCAAATGTCATAGTGACCTCAACATGCAAGACCCCCTCAACTGCACTTACAGCATTTTCTACCCAACCCGGCATTTCACCTGCAACAGGACATCCGGGTGCAGTGAGCGTCATTTCAATTTTTACCGAACGATCATCTTCAATATCAATACGATAAATCAACCCTAACTCATAAATATCAGCAGGAATCTCCGGATCATAAACTGTTTTGAGAGCAGCGATAATATCATTCGTCATACGATCAATTTCATCTGCCGGAATTGCTGATATGTAAGATTTTTTATTTTCTCTTACAGTTTCAACAGGTTCTGTAGAATGACGCTCTTCAATTGGTTCAGCCATTAAAAAATGTCCTTGTTTCTTTCAATGCTTCCACTAACTGATCAATATCTTCACAAGTATTATACATAGCTAATGATGCACGACAAATAGATGTTAAACCAAAGCGTTGTAATAAAGGCTGTGCACAATGGGTTCCTGCCCGTATAGCAACCCCTTTTCTATCCAAAAACATCGCAATATCATGTGCATGAATACCTTCAATTGCAAATGATATAATTGCTCCTTTATGAGGAGAATGACCATAAATACGTAATGAATCAACCGTTTTTAGTTTTTCATGCGCATAAGTTAAAAGTGCCATTTCATGGGCATGAATTGCTTTTCGATCCTTCTTTTGCATATAATCAATAGCAGCGGCCAATCCAATAGCTTCAACTATAGGAGGAGTTCCCGCTTCAAAGCGGTAAGGAGGAGCATTATAAGAAACTTTATCAATTGTCACATCCTCGATCATTTCCCCTCCCCCTTGAAAAGGATGCATTTCTTCTAGCCTATGTTCCTTACCATAAAGAACACCAATACCCGTAGGACCATAAAGCTTATGACCAGTAAACACATACCAATCACAATCAAGATCTTGCACATCAACTGTTAAATGTATAGCTCCTTGGGAACCATCAACAAGAACAGGAATACCATTTTGATGCGCTTGTTTAATAATCTCTTTAACAGGAGGTACAGTTCCCAATATATTTGACATATGAGTAAGAGTAACAAGCCGCGTTCTTTCGCTGAAAGCCTTTTCAAAATCTTCAATATGGAGAACACCATTTTCATCAACAGGGACAAAAACAAGCTTAACACCTTTTTGTTCACGAAGAAAATGCCAAGGAATAATATTTGAATGATGTTCCATGATAGTCAAAACAATCTCATCACCTTCCTTTAATTTGGACATAGCCCAACCATAAGCAACAGTATTAATGGCTTCTGTTGCATTTTTTGTAAAAACAATTTCTTTAGCTGTTTGAGCATTTAAAAAAATACGAACTGTTTCACGGGCATTTTCATAAGATTGTGTTGCTGCATTCGCTAAAAAATATATTCCTCTATGCACATTAGCGTAACTGTGTCGATAACAATTATGCATTGCATTGAGCACTGATTGTGGTTTTTGAGCAGAAGCACCACTGTCAAGATAAGCTAATCGCTTTCCATAAACATCACGGTGCAAAAGGGGAAAATCACGTCGAATTTCTTCTACATTATAACTTAATGTTTGTACGTTATTTTCCATTTCTTCTCTACCTTAAACATTTTTTTCTAACCATTTGCCAGTGATATTTTCCAAAATAGTCTGGATATTCTCTTGTTTGATATCATCAATGAGTTCGGAAACGAATCCTTTAATTAAAAGGGCACGAGCAGTTTTAAAAGGAATACCGCGCGCCATGAGATAAAAAAGATGATCACAATTAATATTAGCAACCGTCGCACCATGGCCACATACAACATCATCAGCGAAAATTTCCAGTTCAGGTTTTGCATTAAATTCTGCATCATCTGAAAGAATGAGACTATTACAAGCCATGCGAGCATCTGTTTTTTGAGCTTTTTGAGCAACACGTATTATCCCTTGAAATACACCAACCGCCTTATCCGTAACTACATTACGTACAATTTCTGTCGAGGTTGATTTTTCTTCAATGTGACGAACAGTCATCGTAAGATCGCTGTGTGTTTGTCCAGAGAGCAAATTTATAACCCGTAATTGAAAATCAGACTCTTCCCCCTGTAATTCAACATCAATTTCCTGACGATTAAGTTGACTGCCTATATTAATCACATAAAGCGATAATTTAGCGCCTTGTCCAAGGACAGCGCGAAATTTACCAAACTGTGTAGAATTAAAACCGCGATTGCGAATAAGAATCCATGTAACCTCACCATAAGCTGCAACATTTAATGAAAATATCGAACTGATGAAGGTCTCTTTATCATCGCCAGTCTGATGTTCAACAAACACAGCTTGACTGTTTTTATCCATTTTTATATCTGAAAAAGTATGAGATTGCCCACCCATTTGAATATTTTGCAACTCAATAGGAACATTTAATTTTGTATTTTCAGGAATATGAAAAAGCCAACCATCCGTAACAAAAGCTATATTTAATTGTCCAATAAAATCTTCATCAGAAGTGACGAAGTCTATTTTTGCACTTTCTTTTTCCAGTTCCTCTGCAAGACGTTTTATTGTAACATCTGATATTTCTGGGTGTGTAAGTGTTTTGCCGTTTTCAATGGAAAATACCTGACTTTCTGAAAGTAATCCGCCAACCAATTGTCCATTATTTTCTGGTGAAAAATGACTCACAGATTTTAATAATGTGCGCAAATTAGTATAGTGCCAACTTTCAATTTTACGTGAAGGAAGTCTTGTGGTTTTAAACAATTCAATAGCTCTTTTGCGGATTACTTGCACCGTCTTATCACCAGGTAAATTGCTCACATACTGATTGAAATTCTTGAGTATATCTTCTTCAACCGTTAACAATTCTTGCTGCGAATTTACATTCATATTTGATGACCTCAAGCTGCTTCTCTGATAAGATCAGCATATCCGTTCTGTTCTAGATAAAGCGCTAATGATTTATCTCCGCTTTTAATAATACGTCCTTTATAAAGAACATGTACCGTATCAGGAATAATATAATTAAGCAGGCGTTGATAATGAGTAATAACCAAAAATGAACGCTTTGGATCACGGAGCTTATTGACACCATCTGCAACAATTTTTAGTGCATCAATATCTAAACCAGAGTCCGTTTCATCTAAAATACAAAGTTTAGGTTCAAGAAGCGCCATTTGTAAAATTTCAGCACGTTTTTTTTCTCCACCTGAAAAACCTACATTTAACGGACGTTTGAGCATATCCATATTTATTTCAAGTTTGGAAGAAATTTCCTTAACACATTTTATAAATTCAGGAATTTTGAGTTCTTGATCACCACGCGCTTTGCGTTGAGAATTCATCGCAACTTTTAAAAATTCCATCGTTGCTACTCCAGGTATTTCCATTGGATATTGAAATGCAAGAAAAACACCGTATGCAGCACGCTCTGCTGGATCCATTTCTAAAAGTGATTGTCCATTATAAAGAATATCGCCATCTATCACTTCATAATCATCACGACCAGCAAGTAAATAAGACAAGGTAGACTTTCCAGCCCCATTCTGTCCCATGATAGCAGCAACTTCACCATCTGCAACAGTCAAGTTTAAACCACGAATAACTTCTGTATTGGTCCCAACAATACGGGCACGTAAACCTTTTATCTCTAACATCATTTAATTCCTGTTCTGGCTGTTGTATGTTAAAAGTGTGCTTCTTTACTTAAAACAATTATCCCACACTACCCTCAAGACTGATACCAATAAGCTTCTGTGCTTCGACAGCAAATTCCATAGGAAGTTTCTGAATAACTTCTTTTACAAAACCATTCACAATTAATGCGATTGCTTCTTCTTCAGGAATTCCCCGCTGCATAACATAAAAAAGCTGATCATCAGAAATTTTTGATGTTGTTGCTTCATGTTCAAATTGTGCTGTCGCATTTTTTGCTTCAATATAAGGTACTGTATGAGCACCACAATCATTTCCAATTAACAAACTATCACATTGCGTAAAATTACGTGCATTGTGCGCTTTTCGATGTGCGGTGACTTGTCCTCGATAAGTGTTATTTGAAAAACCAGCAGAAATACCTTTGGAAACAATACGGCTGGATGTATTTTTTCCCAAGTGAATCATTTTTGTACCGGAATCAATTTGTTGATGACCATTTGCTACAGCAATAGAATAAAATTCTCCACGTGAATTGTCTCCACGAAGTAAGCAAGAGGGATATTTCCAAGTAATTGCAGAACCCGTTTCGATTTGTGTCCATGAGATTTTGGAATTATCACCCCGACAGTCTCCGCGCTTTGTCACAAAATTATAAATACCACCATTGCCCTCTTTATCGCCAGGATACCAATTTTGTACTGTAGAATATTTAATTTCTGCATTTTTGAGCGCAACGAGTTCAACAACAGCAGCATGGAGTTGATTTTCATCACGTTGGGGTGCCGTACATCCTTCAAGATAAGAAACGTAAGAATCTTCATCAGCAATAATCAATGTTCTCTCAAATTGTCCTGTATTGCGTTCATTAATCCTGAAATAAGTTGAAAGTTCCATAGGACAACGAACTCCTTTGGGAATATAAACAAATGAACCATCTGTAAAAACAGCTGCATTTAAAGCAGCATAATAATTGTCTCCTACAGGTACAACTGTTCCTAAATATTGATTAATAAGAGCAGGATGTTCGATAATTGCTTCTGAAATAGAGCAAAAAATAACACCAGCACGCGCTAATTCTTTTTTAAATGTCGTCACAACAGAAACAGAATCGAAGACTGCATCAACAGCTACCTGCCCTGACGCATAAACACTCTCATCAAAAGTAGAAGGATCAGATTGTTTTCTTACTCCTGCTAAAATTTCTTGCTCCTTAAGTGGAATGCCAAGTTTTTCATAAGTTGCCAACAACTCAGGATCCACTTCTTCCAAAGATTTTGGTCCTGTATGATTTTTAGGAGCGGCATAATAATGAAGCTCCTGAAAATCAATTTTGGGATATTCAATACGCGCCCAATCAGGCTCTTGCATTGTCAGCCAACGGCGAAAAGCTTGTAAACGCCATTTTAGCATCCATTCAGGTTCACATTTTTTAGCAGAAATAAATCTGATAATATCTTCATTTAAACCCTTTGGAGCTTTATCTGTTTTAATTTTGGTTTCAAAGCCGTATTTATATTGATCAACATCTATTTCACGTACTTGACGTATTGTTTCTTGTACTGCCGGCATAAATCTTCTCCATTTGAGGGCATCAAGAATCGATGATTAAAGGTCTTGTCTTTTAAAAGAATGAAGAAAGCAATTCATTTACTAGGTTATATGCAAAGTGGGAAATTTTCAATCAAGCTTATTTTATTTTTTAAAATAATTCTAGTTTTTATAAAGTTCCAGCTTTTTTCTTATTTATAATTTGAGAAAAAAACAATAAAAAATCATCAATATCTTTGGAAGTCGTGCACCGTCCTGTTGAAATACGAATTGCACCATTTGGAACATCATATCCCATTGCCTCCAAAACACGGCTTTGTTTTACTTTTCCTGAAGAGCAAGCAGAGCCTGCTGATACCGAAAATCCTGCCAAATCAAAACTAATTTGTAAAGTTTCAGCTTTTATGTTGCGCACAGTGAAATAAGTTGTGTTTGGTAAACGCTGAACTTTTTTGCCAAAGATTTCAACATCATGACATATTTTCTGTATTCCATCTTCTAATTTATGGCGTAAATAGAGTAATTGCTTTATTTCTTCTTGGTTATAGCAATCAGCCATTGCTGCCCCAAAAGCAGCAATAAGTGGCAATGCTTCTGTTCCTCCACGCAAACCTTTTTCTTGCCCTCCTCCAACAATAAGAGGATACGGCATCAAAAGGTTTCCGCATGAAACAAAAGCACCAATCCCTTTAGGACCACCAATTTTATGCGCAGACAATATAAAAAAATCTCCTTCCATCTGATGAACATCAACAAAATTTTTATCTATATACTGTGTCAAATCAACAATAAGAGTACCTCCACAGTTCCTAACAATAGCGGCTATTTCTTTTATTTGTTGCATAACACCCGTTTCACCATTTGCGGCTTGAATAGCAACAAGAGGAAGTCCCTTTGTTTTATCATGAAAGCTTAAGAGAGAGAGCAATTTATCTTGTTGAATAAGTCCATCTTGATCAACAGCAATTGTACTAATGAATTCTTTAGGAAAACGTCCACCTTCTGCAACAGATGGATGTTCAGTTGCCCCAATGTAAAGATGGGAAAATTGAACTTTAGAGCTTCCCATATTATAAAAGGGTGTTAATAAAGTCATGGCTGCTTCACTTGCACCAGACGTGAATACAACATGATCTGGATTTGCGTTAAGACTTTTAGCAATTTGTCGACGTGCCTTTTGTAATAAAGCTTTAGCAGCACGTCCTTCCGTATGAACGGATGAGGGATTACCAAAGATCTCTAAAGATTCCAGTAACGCTACCTCTGCCGCCTTCTTAAGCGGTGTTGTCGCGTTATGATCAAAATATCGACGTTTTACAACCATTTTATATCGTAATCATTAATCTTTAAGAATTGATTTTTAAAAAGTGGCGCAATTTTCTTGAAAAACACACCCAAAACAGAATATCTAACGGTTCATGAAAATAAAATGATTATATAAAGTAGACGAAGAGTAATAACAAGCCAAGGTCAATGAGAGCCTTTATAGCATTTAAGGAGCATTTAATGCCAGAAATTATTTTTAATGGTCCCGCAGGTCGGCTTGAAGGACGTTATCAACCTTCACAACAAAAAAATGCACCGATTGCGATTGTTTTGCATCCTCATCCTCAATTTGGTGGGACAATGAATCATAAAATTGTTTATGATCTCTTCTATATGTTTCAACAACGTGGTTTTACTACGTTGCGTTTTAATTTTCGTGGTATTGGTCGCAGTCAGGGCGAATTTGATTATGGAATAGGAGAACTTTCAGATGCCGCTGCTGCACTTGATTGGGTGCAAACACAACATCCTGATTCTAAAAATTGTTGGGTCGCTGGATATTCATTTGGTGCATGGATTGGTATGCAACTTTTAATGCGCAGACCAGAAATAGAGAGCTTTATATCTGTTGCTCCTCAACCTAATATTTACGACTTTTCATTTCTTGCTCCTTGTCCCTCCTCTGGGCTTATCATTCACGGTGACATTGATAAGGTCGCACCCCCAAAAGATGTTCAAACACTTGTCGATAAATTAAAAACGCAAAAAGGCATCACTATTACACAAGAAATACTGGAAGGTGCTAACCACTTTTTTAGCGGGTGCAATCAGGAACTTATTGAAAAATGCGCACAATATTTGGATAATCATATTGCAAGTGAGCTCCTTACTTCTCCACCTGAAGTACTTTCACTTACTTAGAAATGTTGGAAATAAAAAAACATTCTGATAACAGATATGCTGTTTATTTGTTGCGTTTTTTCAAAGCTTTCTTCCTATTTTATTTGTCTCTAAAGGTAAAAGAATGCGTTTTTTTTCAATGAAAACTGTTTCTCCCTAAAATATAAAAGCAAGATAGGCTCTGTGTTATCAGTAATATTTTTCATTCTCTTGTGAGATATGCATTATCTATGCTAGAAAAGGTGCATAAACGATTTATTCTATAAATAATGCGATATTCATCAGGAAATAAAATCTGTGCTTGCCTTTAAATCTGATTTTTTAAACATTATGAGCGAACGTGGTTTTATCCACCAAATTTCCGATGAAAAAGGCTTAGATGCTCTTTTTTCAAAAGAAGTTGTGAGCGCTTATATTGGATTTGATCCTACAGCATCAAGTCTCCATGCTGGCAGTCTTCTTCAAATTATGATGCTTTATTGGTTACAAAAAACCGGTCATCGACCCATTGTTTTGATGGGAGGAGGAACAGGATTAATCGGTGATCCTTCCTTTAAGGATGAAGCGAGACGTCTTCTGACACAAGATGATATTGCTGCAAACATTGCTGATATTAAAAAGGTATTTGCTCGATATTTAACATTCGGTGAGAGAGAAACCGATTCATGCATAGTCAATAATGCTGAATGGCTGTGCACCTTAAACTACTTAGAATTTTTGCGTGATATAGGAAAGCATTTTTCCGTTAATCGTATGTTGTCATTTGATTCTGTCAGACTCAGACTTGAACGCGAGCATTCTTTATCATTCTTAGAGTTTAATTATATGATCCTACAAGCTTATGATTTTGTTGAACTTTATAAGCGTTATGGGCTCCGTATGCAAATGGGTGGCTCTGATCAATGGGGCAATATTATTAACGGAATTGAACTAGGACATCGCTTAGGAACACCACAATTATATGCTCTCACTTCACCATTACTGACAACGTCTTCCGGTGCAAAAATGGGTAAGTCATTAAATGGAGCTGTCTGGCTTAATGCTGATATGCTGTCACCTTATCAATTTTGGCAATATTGGCGAAACACAGAAGATGCTGATGTTACACGATTTTTAAAGCTTTATACACCATTGCCAATGGACGAGATTCTTAAACTTTCTGCATTACAAGGGACTGAAATTAATGAAGCAAAGAAAATTCTTGCAACAGAAATTACAGCAATGTTACACGGACGCGATCTTGCAAATGCAGTAGCAGAAACTGCCCGTAAAACTTTTGAAGAAAGAACTCTCGGAGAAAATCTTCCAACTTTTGAAATTAACGCCAATGATTTAAAAATGGGTACTGGATTGCTGATTCTTTTAGTACAAGCAGGACTTTCTAAATCGAACAGTGAAGCACGCCGACATATTCAAGGTGGAGGAGTTCGTGTCAATGATCACATTATTGAGGATGAAACACATCTTATTCGCGAAGAAGATATCAATGCACAAGGAATCATTAAACTTTCTTTCGGTAAGAAAAAACATGTTTTGATAAAACCACTCTAATCTCTTTCTTTATGATTTTCTGATCTTATTTTATAACTTTTTACGTTGGTTTGATGCGCAAGGCTTGTGCTTCTAATGGCTAACCTCATTTTCTTAATTCAATCGTTATGCTATAATGCGCTCTTTACGATAGATAACAATTCTCCAAAATAATTATATATTCTAGAGAGAGTTGAAGAATGATGTCTATGATTTATTCTCTATACTCCATGGTCCTATGTATTCTCATAGGCAATGCTTACACAAAAAAGAAAGGCACAACAATGACAAAACAAATGAAAGGCACTCCAGCACCTGATTTCAATTTGCCGCGCGATGGTGGGGATAAATTATGTCTTTCTGATCTTCAAGGAAAAATGGTTGTTTTATATTTTTATCCGAAAGATGATACCAGTGGCTGCACAAATGAAGCCCTTGACTTTACCCGACTAAAGACAAAGTTTGATGAAATCGGGGTTGTTATTATTGGGATATCTCCAGACAATGTTAAAAAACATGAAAAATTTAAAATAAAACACGCGCTTGATATCATCCTTGTTTCTGATGAAGAAAAAACAACGCTTGAGGCTTATGGCGTTTGGGTTGAAAAAAGCATGTATGGACGCAAATATATGGGCGTTGAACGAAGCACTTTTTTGATTGATCCAACTGGAACAATAGTGGAAGAGTGGCGCAAAGTTAGCGTATCTGGACACGCCGAAAATGTTTTAGCTGCTGCTACATTTTTATATCGTAAAAGCTTATCAATTTAATAACGCAATGCCTCCTATAAAAAACGAAAGCCACTCTTCCTCTAATTGGTTTTTAATTGGTAAAAACTGGTTGAACGGAATGAACAACCGATTAAGCAAACACACTATAAAAGTTGAAAAGATTATATCTGATTAATCAATATCCTCAATTTCTGGGTCTTTTCCGTAGATGCGTCGAGCAAGTGCAGCTTCTATAAAGGAATCTAAATTGCCATTAAGTACGGATTGGGGATCCGTATTTTCAACACCTGTGCGTAAATCTTTGACAAGTTGATAGGGCTGAAGAACATATGATCTAATTTGATGTCCCCATCCGATTTCTGTTTTAGAAGCTTCAACAGCATTTGTTTCTTCTTCTCTCTTTTTGAGCTCTTCTTCATAAAGTCTTGCACGCAACATAGACCAGGCAATTGCTCGATTTTTATGCTGAGAACGCTCTGTTTGACATTGAACAACAATACCTGTTTTTATATGTGTGATGCGCACTGCAGAATCTGTCGTATTGACATGTTGTCCTCCAGCTCCTGACGCACGATATGTATCAATACGCACATCTGCTTCTGAAACATCAACTTCAATATTATCGTCAATAACTGGGTAGACCCAAATGCTTGCAAAAGAAGTATGACGTTTTGCATTTGAATCAAACGGCGAAATGCGTACCAAACGATGCACACCTGATTCCGTCTTCAACATACCATACGCATTATGCCCTTTTACAAGAAGAGTCGCTGATTTTATTCCGGCTTCTTCTCCATCGTGAATTTCTAAGATTTCAACCTTCATTTTATGCTGTTCAGCCCAGCGCATATACATGCGTAACAGCATAGAAGCCCAATCTTGGCTTTCCGTACCTCCTGCACCAGCATGCACTTCTAGATAAGTATCATTCTGGTCGGCTTCTCCTGAAAGAAGCGCATCAATTTGTCTTTTATCTATTTCACTCTTAAGATTGCGTATTGAATTTTCTGCATCCGTGATAATTTCGATATCACTTTCTTCTTCACCCATTGCGATTAACTCAATGCACTCTTCAAGTGTTTTTGTAAATGATCGAATGCCATTAATGGAATCATCAAGACGCTGACGCTCACGCATCATATCTTGCGCTTGTTGTGCATTATCCCAAAGTGTTGGATCTTCTGCTTTTTGATTGAGATATTCGAGACGTTTGAGTGATTGATCCCAGTCAAAGATGCCCCCTTAGCAACTTAATTGCTTGTTGGATTTCCTCGACTAATGTTTCTATTTCCGCTCGCATAATTTAACACCATCATTTTTATTTTTTAAAATTCTTTAGAGTTATGCATTTTAGCATTTTTACAAATTCAAGGGTCATAATAAGAAGCCAGCATAGCTTCCTTAAGCTCTTTGACTGTAGCTATACTGCAAAAAACAGAGAAAAATTCTTTCTCTCTGCCAGTTACCTAAAAAAGATTCTTACCGATTAATACAACCCACCTGTACCACTTTCAAGAGCCTTGTTGACTTGTGGAGAAGTCGTTATTACAGGAACACCTTCTTGAAAAGAGTTCGTACTTCCAATGACCTGATATATATCAGCAGGTCCAGTTCCTGGTTTAAAGGCTTCTATAATAACATCTTGCTCTCCTCTTTCTGCAAGCATACCCGTCTTACGATTAATAGGCATTAAAATCATACCTTCCGGCATTTTAAATGGTACATCTGGCTTTCCTTTCAAAGCCGCTGCCATAAACTCACCAAAAATAGGCGCGGCCAATGAACTTCCCGTTCCATTGTATCCTAAAGGTGCTGGTTGATCGTAACCGACAAAAATACCAACAACAAGATCAGGGGTAAATCCCATAAACCATACATCTTTGGAGTCATTCGTTGTTCCTGTTTTAGCAGCAATATGTCGATTGAGATAACGCAAATGCCCAGCTGTACCGCGCTGAATAACCCCTTCCATCATTGATGTAATCTGATAAGCTGTCATAGGATCAAGAACTTGATCTCGCTCATCAATCAATGTGGGTTCACTTTGATTATCCCATGACTGAGCATTACAATTTTCACAAAAACGATCATCATGACGGTAAATTGTTTTCCCATAACGATCTTGAATTCTGTCTATTAAAGAAGGATTAATAGAGCGTCCCCCATTGGCTATCACTGAATAAGCTGTAACCATCCGTAGAACTGTTGTTTCAGCAGCCCCTAAAGCCATGGGAAGATAAGGTTGTAATTCATCTACAATACCAAAACGCTCTGCATATTCAGCAACAAGAGGCATTCCCATATCATTGGCAAGCCGTATCGTCATAAGATTACGAGAATATTCAATGCCATAACGCAACGTCGAAGGTCCTGCAAAAGTGCCACCATAGTTTTTAGGTTGCCAAACCTCACCATTATATTGGCGAATTTCAATAGGACCATCTAAAACAACGGATGCTGGTGTATATCCATTATCAAGTGCGGCTGCATATACAAAAGGCTTGAAAGCAGAACCAGGCTGACGATAGGCTTGTGTTGCACGATTAAATTCAGATGCTGCAAAAGAAAACCCTCCTACCATCGCAAGAACACGCCCTGTATGAGGTTCCATAGCAACAATTGCACCCTCAACCTTTGGGATTTGTTGTAAACGATAAATATTGTCTGTATTTGAGGTTTTTTCGACAAAAACAACATCTCCAACTTGCAGAACATGAGATAAATCCCGAACAGTTTTTCGATAGCCATTTTCTTTAATAATATGTAATGCCCATTTTGAATCGGTTTCAGACAAAACAGCAATTTCCCGCTTTGTTGATAATAAACCTGAAGCTTCGCGCTGTGGCTGTAAACCAATCTCTACTTTATGAGCGTTAGCAGAAAGAACAACAGCTAAACGCCATTCAGGAACGTCACTTAATCCAGCTATATTTGCAAGTTCTACACCCCAATCATCTTTCTTATCAATATGTCCATAAGCTCCGCGCCATCCTTGTGAATGATCAAATTTAATTAATCCATTGTGCAAAGCACGCCTAGCAATAAGTTGCAAATGCGGATCAAGTGTTGTACGAATTGAAAGTCCACCTTCGTAAAGTGTTTTTGCTCCATAGCGGTGCATTAGACGACGTCGCACTTCTTCAGTAAAATAGTCAGCAGCAAAAACGTAATTATCGCTTCCCCGTATTGTGACCCCTAACGGTTTTGCTTTAGCTTCTTCACCTTGTTCATGTGTTACATATCCATTTGCAACCATCCTATCTATAACCCAATTGCGCCGATTAATAGCCCGTTGTGTATTCTTAAATGGATCATAATTTGCTGGACCTTTGGGAAGAGCAGCCAAATAAGCGCACTGCTCTAAGGTAAGATCATTTACGGATTTATTGAAATAGGTCAAAGATGCTGCTGCGATACCATAAGTACTACGACCAAGATAAATTTCATTGAGATAAAGTTCGAGAATATGATCTTTCGAGTAAGTCTTCTCAATACGCATTGCCAGGATAGCTTCCTTTAATTTACGCTCCAACGTTGCGTCTGAGCTTAAAAGAAAGTTTTTAGCGACTTGTTGTGTAATGGTTGATGCCCCCTCCGGACGTTTTCCAGAACCAATATTGCGGATATTATTGATTAAAGCTCTAGCGAGCCCTTCGGGATCTAAACCAAAATGATGATAAAAATTTTTGTCTTCAGCTGAAATAAAAGCGTCTTTAAGAAGTTTTGGGATTGACTGAATTGGTAAATAGAGGCGACGTTTTGTGGCAAATTCTGCCATAAGGCTTCCATCAGAAGCATGAACGCGAGTCATCACAGGTGGCTCATAGAGCGAAAGAACTTCATAGTCAGGAAGCGGACTCGTCTGACTTTTTGCTATCGCTCCCTGCGTCATTACTCTCCAAAACCCAATTATAACAACAAAACTCAGAAGATATCTAAAAAAAATCATCATCAAAACGGCTATCGCTTTCTTTAGAATGAGAAAAAAAAACACATCACCTCACCAACAAAAAGGCGACATGAAATACTACTGCGAGAAAAAACTGTTTTTCATCTCTATATTTATACTATAAAATTATATTAATACTCTATTTCCCCCCCCATTTAAAGAGGCTGCATAATTTTCTGTCTATACTCAGCGAATTGACGAATAGAATAAGCGATAGAAGCAGCCATTTGTTTTCTCCATTGGGGATTATTTAATAATTTTTCATCCTCTTTATTTGATAAATAACCTATCTCTATCAAGACAGAGGGAACATCTGGAGCTTTTAAAACTTGAAAATCAGCATATCGATGAGGATTATTTATCAAATTGATGTGACTCTTTGATAAATTTGAGACAACATTATTAGCAAAATTAATCGAAAATGCATGCGTTTCACGTCGGGTCAGATCGAGCAAAATATCTGTTAATTCAAGCGATTCTTCTTTCGGTAAACCGTCAAGTAGATCAACCTTATTTTCACTTTCAGCTAAAGACTTCGCAATTGCATCAGATGCCTCGTCCGATATGGTATATACTGTAGCACCACGTAGAGAATGTACATCAATTGTATCGGCATGAATAGATATAAAAAGATCAGCATCAAATTCCTGTGCCTTTTTAACTCTTTCGCTTAATCTTAGAAAGATATCAGAATCCCGTGTTAACGCAACAATGGTGTGGGAACCTTTTTGTAATTCATCTCGCAATGCACGTGCAAAGGCTAGTGTTACATCTTTTTCTAAAATTCCAGTAACTCCCCGTGCACCACCGTCAATACCACCATGTCCAGGATCAAGTACAACACGAAAACTACGGGGGAGATCTCTCTGTATTTTCGTATTGAAATCAGCTTTTTGTTGTTTTTTCAATACCTCATCAAACTTTTTTTGTGTGCTTTGGGTAATATCAATCAAAAGTTGCCATGAACCATTCTCTAATTTTTGTACTGTACTTTTTTCAACAACAAACGCTGTTTTGCTTATCAAAATAATACGTGAAGTTTTTACATCAGAAAAACTATAACGCACATCTGAGAGCATACTCGATAATTTATTCTGTTTCTTTAAAGATGTGTTTTGCACTGAAAAATCAACAATAGGTAAATTGATAACCAAACGTGCAGGATTATCAAAAATCTGCAAAAAAACATTTGGTTCAGCATTAAAAACTGCAATAATACGCGTGCGCTTACTATCACCAATGGTTCGCAAATTGACAAGTTCCAGGGCGTCCGCAGCTTGGATATTTGTTTGGAATATTGAAAAACATAATATACAGTATGTGAGGTGTAAAATAATACGCCAATAAGCTGCTTTTGGCTTTTTTATAGAAAAACCTCTTATCATAAGCAAAATACTCTACTCTACATTAAACAAACAATTCATCTTAGTTATAACAACAGTGATGCCAATAGCTTTAAATTTAAACACTAAAAAACTAAATTAAGGCAATAAGGACATTATAATGGCATATCTTAATAATTGTTACTTGCCAAAAGTATGATATCAACATAAAAGAACATTTACGCTTTCTAGCTGATAATAGCCACCATCTAAATTATCTGTAGTCCATATTAAATTGTCTTTAGAAAATCTGTTGCATATTACAAATTACAAATTTAGACTTTTTATGGATGAAAAGTCTTTATGTTAGCTAGGATTGCGTTATAAGATTAGCTGGTTCGGATATCCGAACTTTTTTAAAGATTGTTTTGCCGGAGACTTACAAAAATATGAGTCATACAAAACAGATGGAAATGATGATGAAAAATGCTTTCAGTGCAATCATACATCTGCACTTGATTCCCCATCCTGTTTTGCTGGCACCTCCCTTTTATGGCAGACAGCCCTTTATGTTTACGAATAGTCATGCTGTTCGTTTTAATCAAATTGCGCATGTCGCCTTCAGGATTTTAACTTATGTCAAACAAAATGCTTATAGATGCCTCCCACCCGGAGGAAACACGTGTTGTTGTTGTTCATGGCAACAAAATTGAAGAACTTGATTTTGAATCGGAACATAAAAAGCAGCTCAAGGGGAATATTTATCTAGC
Source organism: Bartonella henselae str. Houston-1 (assembly GCF_000046705.1). Classification (NCBI taxonomy): domain Bacteria; kingdom Pseudomonadati; phylum Pseudomonadota; class Alphaproteobacteria; order Hyphomicrobiales; family Bartonellaceae; genus Bartonella; species Bartonella henselae. The sequence continues at coordinate 979,753 of NC_005956.1, forward strand.
ACGTATTACCCGTGTAGAGCCATCTCTTCAGGCAGCTTTTGTCGAATATGGTGGTAACCGCCATGGTTTTTTGACATTTTCTGAAATTCATCCTGATTATTATCAAATACCTCTTGCTGATCGCCTCGCTCTTCTTGAAGAAGAAGAAAAAGCTGCCGTAGGAGAAAGTCATATAGATGTTCTCATTGAAGAAACAAACAAAAATAAAAAACGCTCCAGAAAAACAAAAAAAGATAAGAAAAATAGCACCATGGCAGCGGATGTTGTAAATAACATTACATTCGATGCAATCACAATTGATGATGCAGAAGAAGCATTTGATGCAAATGTTTCTCATGACGACATTGAAATGGTTGGTGCAGAAGATGTCCGTGAAGAACTCCCTACTTATCAACGTAAACAAGGACGTCAGTATAAAATTCAAGAAGTGATTAAACGACGTCAAATTTTATTGGTGCAAGTTATCAAGGAAGAGCGTGGCAATAAAGGTGCCGCACTCACAACATATTTATCTCTAGCAGGTCGTTATTCTGTTTTAATGCCCAATACAGCGCGTGGTGGTGGTATTTCACGAAAAATCACGAATGCACAAGATCGCAAGCGTCTTAAAGAAATTGTAAAAGAATTAGCAGTTCCAAAAGGTATGGGAGTTATCTTGCGAACTGCTGGAGCTAATAGAACAAAAGCTGAGATTAAACGCGATTATGAATACCTTACACGACTATGGGATACTGTTCGCACTTTAACACTCAAGTCAACTGCTCCATGTCTTGTCCATGAAGAAAGCAATCTTATAAAGCGTTCTATACGCGACCTTTACAATAAAAATATCAATGAAATTCTCGTTTCTGGTGATCAAGGATATCGTGAAGCAAAAGACTTCATGCGTATGCTGATGCCAAGTCATGCAAAAGTTGTGCAACCTTATCGCGATCCTATCCCTATTTTTGCGCGCAATAATATCGAAATTCAACTTGACAAAATGTTGCATCCTCAAGTTTCTTTAAAATCTGGTGGCTATCTTGTTATTAATCAAACAGAAGCACTTGTTGCTATTGACGTAAATTCTGGCCGCTCTACCAAAGAACTTTCTGTTGAAAAAACAGCTTTACAAACCAATCTTGAAGCTGCAGAAGAAATAGCACGTCAATTACGCTTGCGTGACCTCGCTGGCCTGATTGTAATTGATTTTATCGATATGCTTGAAGAGCGCAATGTCAGGATGGTCGAAAAAAAGTTGAAAGATTGCTTGAAAAACGACCGTGCCCGTATTCAAGTTGGTCATATTTCACATTTCGGACTTCTGGAAATGAGTCGTCAGCGTATTCGCATATCAGTTTTAGAAAGTACAACACACCCCTGCCCGCATTGCTCTGGAACAGGAAATGTACGCTCTGAATCATCAATTGCTTTACATGTGATGCGCTCAATTGAAGAATATCTTCTTCATAATCCGAAACATAACATTACTGTGCGCACTCCTGTAGCAACAGCGTTTTATGTCTTAAACCACAAACGGAATATTCTTGTTAATTTAGAAGCACGCTTTAAGCTTAATATTAGTATTGAAGCAGATGATAGCATCGGAACACAACATCTCATTATTTCTAAAGGGACAATAGCAGAGACAATTTCTCAACCTCCATTAATTTTTGAAAATGACCATAAAGAAGTCATTGAAAATACTCTTTTAAGAGAAAGCAGAGAGAGTGAATTTATCGAAGATAACACATCCATTGAAACAAACCAAAAACGTCGACGTAAAAATCGTCAAGATGAGATTCATGATAGTTCTCTGTCTACGGTTCATAAAAAAGATGATATAGTAAATGAAGATTCCCGTCGTCGAGGACGTCGTCGAGGACGTCGTGGTGGTCGTCGTAATCAGGAGAATAATCTTTATCAGATTCATATTCCTTATGCAGAACCAATTGGAGAATTTGCCAAACAGGCCTTGGCAGAAATTAAAGCAGATTACCGTCAACGTCATGTTCAAGCTGCTAAGTCTGTGGAGTTTGAAGAAGTAAAAAACAATACACAACACTTAACTACACAACAAGATGAATCTGTAAAAGTTGATGCAGTTGCTAAACCTCAAAAGCGTAAGGCACGTTCTTCAAAAACAAGGCAAAATCAGAAACTCATTGAAAATAATCAAAGTGTGACAACACCAGAAACTCTAGAAGAAAAATCTGCAGAAAGTTTACGAAATAAAGTTAAAACAAAAAAAGTAGATGAAGCTTCTTATGAGGTGGCGGAAAAAACTCCTGCAAATAGTAAAAAATCAGTACGAAAAACACGAAAAAAACCATCCCCTAAGGACTTACCACAAATACAAATAGAGGAAATATCAAAACAAGAAACTATAATAGAGGAAGTTATTGAGCCAACTTCCTCCAAAACTGAAGTAATAAACAACCAACCCGTTGTTGTATCATCAATGCCTGAGGATGTTCCCAAAACTAAGCGTGTTGGTTGGTGGAAACGCAAAACACTGTCCAAGAATTAAGTATAAAAAAACCGCCACAAATATTTGTGGCGGTTTTAAAAGAAAAACAAGAAAAATGCTTTTTTTATTTTTCTATGTCATGTGTTTATTAATTTTTTTTAGCTTTTTCTTGCTCAGCCCGCATACGATCTTCAATCTCTTTTTGCTTTGATTGAATAGCTTGTTGTAATTTTATTTGTTCTTGTTGAAAATCTTTTTCTTCCATACCAGGACCTGTGTATGCGGCTGAAAATCCTTTAAGAGAAAATTCAATAGGATTAGCTGAACCACGGAAATTAATTGTGGTTACAACCATTTTAGAACCACTTTTCATAGCAGCAATGAGCTTATCATCTAAAACATCATTGGCAATACAACTTGGTCCATTACAAATAATGTAAGGAACTTTTTTAGAGAAATTATCTCCAATTTGAATATGGACACCTTCTGGCAAAAAACGACCTGTAGGCACTTGAATACCTATACGTCTTTCATTTTGTTTCCCTTTTATTTCAACGAGATTAAAAGCCGTCAAAGGTTGTCCAGTATTTGATACAACAGTGTTCATTGTATTACAAATATCAACATCATGCTGCTTACTGCAAACTTTATACCAACCTTGAGATAAAGTTTGTGCACTCGCAGGAGCATAAATTGTAATAAAAAGAGCAACAGCTCCAGCTAATATTGAAACAACAAAATAAATATTTTTATGCGACATGATTAAGTTAATCCTTTCAACGCGCTTTCACAATAATCCCAACATTAGGAATATTAAAATAATCTCAATAATTGTATTAAATTAAATCAATAAAATAATACCTCTTTTTATGCCTCTTACTTCAATATAAAGATAAAAGTCAAATTTGGAGAAGTAAAGCTACCAATAGTCAGTTAAATATTTTATGTACTCATGCACCATCCCCATCTTTATTGCATTGGTTTTTATGAAATTTATTCATAAAATAGTTTAGTGCAATGAAATAGGCTAAGATTGCATAAACGAATCAATATTGCAATACGGTTAAAGTAAACTTCTATGTTATTCTATAATTTTTATTATTTTAGGCTTTTCTTTACATTTATAATTCTTCTTTTAAATTATGGAACGTTTGCAGCTGGTATTGCAATGCATGGGGTTCCCAAATTGTCGGATCAATTTGATTATTTTCCTTATGCATCTCCCAATGCAAATCGAAAAGGGAAAGTGACCTATGGTGTTGTTGGAACATTTGATGGATTAAACCCATTTGTAATCCGCAGTTTCCGAACAACTGCAAGGGGACTTTTCGCTGATGAACAATTTTCTAGTCTTGTTTATGAAACAATGATGGTACGCTCTCGTGATGAGGCATTTACAGTTTATAGCCTTCTGGCAGAAAAAGTTGAATTAAATAATGAGCGCACTGAAATTACCTTTTTTCTTAATCCAAAGGCGCGTTTTTCAGATGGACATCCTTTAACAATTGAAGATGTTTTATTCACAATAAAACTCCTTAAAGATAAAGGAAGACCTCCATTTGATCGCTATATAAAACGTATAGAATCTGTCGAAAAAATCGGAGATCACGGTATTAAAATACGCTTTCCACACTCAAAAGATCGCGAATTTCCACTTCTCTTAGCAAGTGTCATGCCAATATTGCCAAAACACGCTATTAATGTTGATGATTTTGAAAAAAATGGGTTAAATAAAATTCCAGGCAGTGGTCCCTATATCATTGAACATGTGGATCTGGGGGAACGAATTATCTATAAACGCAATCCTCATTATTGGGGTCAAAATCTCCCTGTTAATAAAGGATTAAATAATTTTGATACTATCCAAATCGAATATTTTCGCAATGATACAGCACGTTTTGAAGCCTTTAAAAAGGGCATTATTGATGTCTTTATTGAAACAAATTCAAATCGTTGGCAACATTCTTATAATTTTCCAGCTGTTCGTGAAGGACAAATTATCAAAGAAATTTTTTTGAAAGGGACACCTACTGATATCATGGGGTTTGTTTTTAACACACGTCGCACACTTTTTAAAGATAAAAGAGTAAGGCAAGCGTTATCGATACTTTTCGATTTTGAATGGGTCAATCATCACCTTTTCAATAATATATACACAAGAACAGAAGGTTATTGGGATGGATCTATCCTTTCATCTATTGGAAAACCAGCAAGTGAAGAAGAAAAAGCACTTTTAGCACCTTATCCTGATGCGGTTCTTCCTGAAGTAATGGATGGAAGCTGGCGTATTTCTAAAACAGATGGATCGGGTATGGACCGATTAAACGCTCAAAAAGCTTGGAAATTGTTACAAGAAGCAGGCTTTACCAAAAAAAATAACAGGCTTATTGCTCCCAATGGTTTACCTTTTCAATTTGAAATTATGACTCAATCACTTGAAGAAGAAAAGGTTGCACTTGCATTTCAGAGTAATTTGTCACGTCTTGGTATTCATGCTGAAATAAGAACCGTTGATGATAGCCAATATCAAAACCGCTTGGGAATGTTTAATTATGATATGATTATAGGAAAATTAAAAAATTCTCTATCACCAGGGAACGAACAAATAAACCGTTGGAGTTCGGCTTCTCGAAATTTAAAAGGGAGTTTTAATTTTTCTGGAGCTTCTGATCCTGCTATAGATGCAATGATAACAGCGATACTCGACGCACATTCACAGGTTGATTTCATTGCAGCAGTTCGTGCTTTGGATAGAATTCTTATTTCTGGAAGTTATTATATACCTTTGTATCATTTATCTGAACAATGGGTAGCGCGTTGGTCATATATTAAACGCCCCACTTATACACCTCTATACGGATATCGTCTTCAAGCTTGGTGGCGTGAATAAAAAATAATTTAATAAAACTTATTTTAAATTTTTCTTATTTATGAGTAATGTTATCTAAAATAATAAAGGTTCATAAGAGATAGCTTTATTTTAAAAAACACAAAAGAAACAATTTATAATTACTATCTAAATTTAAAATTCTTTTAATACATTTAATGTATTATATTTATATAAAATGACCATAAGTTATAAAAAATGTCTCTCTACAAGTACAAATATTTAATTATTATATATAAATATACTTAAATTTAAAATAAAAAATATTCTTATAGAAATCAGAGATATCTATTTTTTCTTATCGCGGAAAAAGAAAAAATTACCTTATCGGCCACATAGTGACTAGTTATTTATTCTATAGCCTTAATTGAAATTTGGATGTATTCACTGTAGGGAACTTTTTTATATTACCATACTCTTCCCCAAATATATTTTTTATAAAAATTTAAAATTCTTTCTATTTTGAATACATTGCAACAAGAATAAAACAAATACCTTTGATTAAGCCACTCTTCAATACAAGAATTTTATACGATTTATAATATTCTTTCTCTTATTTGGAAGCATTATATTATGTAATTCTCTCACGGTTTTACAAAACATAGGTGCTTCTTCAAAAATGTGCCTCACTATATAATAGCAGTCTTTATACTGTTAAATATTTCTTTTGAATATTTATATAAGAGCTGTTCGTTAGCAATTCTTCAATATCCCTGATTAAACTGGGGTTTATTGAGTTATCTGCATTTCTTGCCCAAATAAAATCTTGCTCTTTCCAATAAAAACGTTTATACAAAACAGTAATTATATCACTCTGTAATATATATCCAAAATTTTTACAGCTAATAACAAAATTAAATAGTCTTTCGTTATCTAATGATCACCCCCCAACATCTTCATTCATTTTTCATTCATTAAATAAGTAAGTTTTTTCAAATATTTTTTTGCTTTAATTAGCTTCTCTTCGTACTCCCCCACTGCGTATTCTCTTGCTATGTACATCCTATAGATAAACTTTTATTTTTTTCGGCTAAATCATCTAATTTCAACCTTATAATATTCCTCCTTTAGATCGTTCCATTCTTGCAAGAGTTTATTCTGTTCCTGTAAAAGCTCATAAGGTTCTGTACTATAAAAAAATATGTTTTCCAAAAGAATTAAATTAGAATTTTTTCTTCAATAAATTTTATCCTACTATTAACATTATCTCTTTTCTTTTTAAAATATTGATATTTTTTGTTAGAAGCTAACTTGATTAAGCCGAATTCGACATAAAAATTTTTAAGCAACATATTAAAGTGATTTTAAAAAGGCTATCACCAGTAGTCTTTGTAATGAAAAAAACATATTACCATTACCCTGTTTTTTGCTCTTTAGAGGATTTGTAGAAAGCCATTATATGCAAAAGTGTTATTTTATTACGATTGCGCTGTCTAAGCTATTTTTTATTATATCAATATATAGTTATAATGCAGAACTCTAAATGAACATGTAAAGAATTCTTTATCGTAACCTTGAAGTTTATTTTTATAAAGACTTAGTAAAAGTATATTTTTATAGACTATTTTATAAAAATAACTGAAGTAAAAATAGTGAACTTTTCTAAACAGAGTGCTGTTCTGCCATTTCTACAAGCTGTGTCATAATAGTTGCTACTCCAATAAGCCTTTCATCCACTGTCGCCCAATCACGAATAAAAGCAATTGTTTGATCTGGTCGAATTTTAGCCATCGAACCTTGTTTCCCAACCCACTGAACAAGAGAAATGCTATTTGCGAAATAATTATTACGAAACTGTATAACAACCCCTTTAGGTCCAGTATCCAATTTTTCCACATGTGCTTTTCGGCATAATATTTTGATATAAAAGACTTTAAGAAGATGTTGAACTTCAAGCGGCAAAGATCCAAAACGATCAATTAATTCCGCTGCAAATTCATCAATTTGCTCTAAATCATCAAGTTCTGTCAAACGACGATAAAGCCCCATACGTAAGGATAAGTCAGGCACGAAACTTTCTGGTATCATCACTGTTATACCAAGTGAAATTTGAGGAGACCATTGTTTATCCTCACTCTGCTTACCATCTTTTAATTCAACAACGGCATCTTCAAGCATTTTTTGATAGAGCTCAAATCCAACTTCTTTGATATGCCCCGATTGCTCTTCACCTAAAAAATTTCCCGAACCGCGAATATCCATATCGTGGCTTGCCAATTGAAAACCAGCCCCCAAGCTATCAAGAGATTGTAAAACTTTAAGACGACGATCAGCAGCAGGAGTTAAAACTTTACCAGAAGGAAATGTAAAGAGTGCGTAAGCACGTTGTTTTGAACGCCCTACCCTACCACGCAGTTGATAGAGAGCAGCAAGGCCAAACATTTCAGCACGATGCACGATTAAGGTATTAGCTGTTGGAATATCAAGACCTGATTCAATGATGGTTGTTGACAACAGAACATCATATTGCCCATCATAAAATGCATTCATAATATCATCAAGTTGTCCAGCTGGCATTTGCCCATGAGCTACAACGAATTTAAGTTCAGGAACATATGCTTTGAGATATTCTTCTACAAAGCCAAGATCAGAAACACGAGGGCATACATAAAAACTTTGTCCACCACGGTAATATTCTCGAAGCAATGTTTCGCGTATAACAAGTGAATCAAACGGTGCAATAAAAGTACGTACCGCCATTCTATCAATGGGAGGAGTTGTTATCAATGAAAGTTCACGAACCCCTGATAACGCAAGTCCTAAAGTGCGCGGTATCGGTGTTGCTGAAAGTGTAAGAACATGAATATCACTTTTAAGCTCTTTTAACCGCTCTTTGTGTTTTACGCCAAAATGTTGTTCCTCATCAATGATAAGAAGCCCTAAGCGTAAAAAATTCACTGCATCGCTTAAAAGTGCATGTGTTCCAATGACAATATCAATTGTACCATCTGAAAGTCCTTTTTTGACTTGAGCAAGTTCTTTAGTTTTGACAAGCCTTGAAGCATGACCAATTTTAACGGGTAATCCTTGAAAACGTGAAACAAAAGTTTTGTAATGTTGTCGTGAAAGCAAAGTTGTTGGCACAACAACAGCAACCTGATATCCATTTAATGCTGCAACAAAAGCGCTTCGAATGGCAACTTCTGTTTTTCCAAAGCCAACATCACCACATATTAAGCGATCCATTGGTTTTCCCGATGCTAAATCGTCTAAAACCGCATCAATTGCATCCATTTGATCTTCCGTTTCTTCATAAGGAAAGCATGCAACAAACTCATCAAATGGTCCAATTGGTGGAAGCAAAGCAGGTGCAGAACGCGTAGCACGCTCTGCAGCTATACGGATTAATTGGTTAGCCATTTCCAATAAATGTTTTTTAAGTCGTGTTTTTCTTGCTTGCCAAGCAACACCACCTAACTTATCTAACGTTACATCTGTTCCTTCCGATCCATAACGTGAAAGAAGTTCAATATTTTCAACAGGTAAAAAGAGCAGATCGCCTCCAGCATACTTAATCTCAAGACAATCTCGTAAAATTCCAGCTGTAGTGATAGTTTTAAGACCAACAAATTGTCCAATACCATGATCGATATGCACAACGATATCGCCAGAATTTAAAGCTGCAATTTCAGAAATAAAATTTTTATTGTGTTTACGCCGTTTGGGTGATCTTATGAAACGATCACCGAGGATATCTTGCTCTGTTATGATAGCAAAATCTTCCACTTCAAAACCGTGCTCTATCCTTATAACAGCTGCTGTTATATGATCACGTGGTGTTGCTCTCACCGTTTGTAATGATTTTACAATATCTATTTTTTTCAATCCATGCTCATCAAGAACCTGTAGCAAACGTGCCAGAGACCCTTCACTCCAACCGGCTAATAGCACCTTCTTTTTAGCAACATGCAATGAAGCAATATGATGAACGACACTTGAAAAAACATTTTTCTCTTGCGCATTACGCTCTTTTACAAAATCATATCCAGCTTTAATATTCGCATGAACAACAGTTTTTCCAAAAGTTTGTGGAACATTAAAAGGCGTAAAATCAATACGTTGTCCGGATTGTTGCGCAATTTCTAAAACACGCTCTGGTGTTAAATAGAGAAGGCTAGGCTCTATTGGATGATAAGAAGTAGGATTTTCTTTATCATTTTCATGCTCTTTCTCTTTGCGTGCATCATAATAATCTTCAATAAGGCGATAACGCTCGGTGAGCACTTCTTCTATGAAATGCTCAAAAACAAATGGTAAATTGCCACAATGGTCAAAAAAAGTGTCAAGTTTTTCATAAAAAAATGGGAGCCAATGTTCCATACCAGCAAAGCGTCGCCCTTGAGAAAGAGCTTCATACAGCATGTTCTTTTTTTGTGACACACCAAATGTACGGATATAATTGCTTTTAAATCTGTTAATAAGTTCAGGTGTAAGAATAACTTCACTCATTGAGTGTAAGAAAAATTCAGTTCTTTTATGTGTAGTTCTTTGTGTTTCTGAATCAAATACACGAATAGTTTCCAGGGTATCTCCAAAAAAATCAAGTCGTAAAGGTTCAGCATCAACGGAAGAAAAGATATCAAGAATTCCTCCTCTCACAGCAAATTCACCAACATCACGGACAACCGTAACACGCTCAAAACCATTGGCTTCTAAAAATTGAATTAAATGCCCCATGCTCGTACGCTGACCAATACGGGCATAAATCACCTGTGTCTCAATCATTTCATGAGGAGGCAATTTTTGCATAATCGCATTTGCTGTTGTTAATATAATTGCAGCACGTGGATTGTGACGTAAATTGGCTATATGTGCCAAAGTTGAAAGGCGACGTGCCATAACAGCAATTCCAGGAGATACACGATCATAGGGTAAACAATCCCATGCAGGAAATTGAAAAACAGGCAAATTTGGCTCAATAAAATTTAGAACCTGCTGTAAGTGCGTAAGTTTTGTTCCATCACGAACAACATAAACAAGTGGTTTGTTTTGTGCAATTTTTAAACTCAATTGAGCAAGAGCAAAGGCTTCAAATCCATCAGTAATTCCATCAAAAACCATGTGAGCAGAAATATTCTGAGGGATAATAATTTTTTTAAATATAGGCATGGGATCAATTTAAATTTATGCAAACATGGTAATTTATAATGTCACGAAAAAGCGGACCATCAACTTCAGATGGTGGCGAAATTTCTCCCGTAATCCACGTCAGTAAATCACGATCATCAAAAGACATAATATACTCAAGTTCAGAAATCTTTTTAACACTCATTCCACTGATATGAGCATCCACATATCGCCCCAAAATAAGATCCATTTCACGAATACCTCGATGCCATGCACGAAAAATCAATCGGCGACGACGTAAGTCCAATTGATTTTCGTCAACGACAACAATTGTCATAAAAGTCTCCTTGAATGAAGTAAAAATTAGTATGAATAGAATACGCAATTTGTAGAATAAATTTTTTACCTTAGCTCTAGGGAAGTTCAACAATCTTTTGTTCCTTAAGTGTGATACGACGATGCATTTGTTTAGCCAAAGCGTAATTATGTGTCGCAATAAGAGCAGAAAGACCAGCTTGACGAACAAGCGCAGATAAAGCTTGAAAGACATACGCGGAAGTTACAGGATCAAGATTCCCTGTAGGTTCATCAGCTAAAAGAACCGAAGGACCATTTGCTACTGCACGCGCAATAGCAACACGTTGTTGTTCACCACCAGATAATTCAGAGGGACGATGATTAGCGCGATGAGAAACACGCAGATATGTTAATAATTTAAGTGCACGCTCTTCTGCTATGGATTTTTTAAATCCTGCTATCATTTGTGGTATCATGACATTTTCTAAAGCTGTAAATTCTGGAAGCAAATGGTGAAACTGATAGACAAAACCAATGTCATTTTGTCTTATAGCCGTTCGCTCATTATCAGAACGTTTTGCACAAGAAACACCTCGTAACATCACATCACCAGCGGTTGGTTTTTCCAATAAACCAGCAATATGAAGAAGTGTTGATTTTCCAGCACCAGAGGGTGCAACAAGTGCTACAAGCTCCCCACGATTAAGGATAAAATTTGCTTTATCCAAAATAATAAGAGGTTTATTTCCCCCTAAAAAATGGCGTTCAATCTCTACAAGCTCTAAAATAGCTGTCATTATTCATACCTCAAAGCTTGTACAGGATCTAGCTTAGCAGCGCGCCAGGCCGGAATGAGAGCAGCAAGGAATGACAAAAATAAAGCCATTACAGCAACCATGACTGTCTGTCCCCACTCAATTTTGGCAGGCAATTTTGTTAAAAAATAAAGTTGAGGATTAAAAACATCAACATTAAATAACCAAGATATAAAGTCTTGAATATGATTGATATTCGCGGTCGCTATGACACCAAAAATTAAGCCCAAGAGTGTTCCAATTAATCCAATCATCATACCAGTGACGATAAATATGCGCAGAATTGCACTTTGTTGTGCCCCCATTGTACGTAAAATTGCAATATCATGACTTTTATCTTTTACAAGCATAATCAGGCCTGAAATAATATTTAAAGCAGCAACAAGAACAATAAGAGAAAGAATGAAAAACATAACATTTCGTTCAATCTGTAAGGCTGAAAAAAAAGCTTGATTGCGCGTACGCCAATCAATTAAATAGACCTGTTGATCAATAAGTTTCTCTAAGATTGGTTTTATTCGATCAACAGAATCAGGATCATTCAAAAATAACTCTAAAGATTGGATTTTATTTCCCAAATTAAAAAATGCTTGTGCTTCATGAAGAGGCATAAAAACGAATATTGAATCATATTCAGACATACCAACTTCAAAAATAGCAACCACTTTATAGGCTTTAACACGTGGCGTAACTCCAAAAGGAGTCTCATCACCATCTGGAGTAATAATACGAAGATCACTCCCTATTGTAAGACCTAACTTTTCTGCCAAACTAATTCCAATTGCAACACCTTCCTCTTGATCAAATTGAGCAAGCGATCCTAATTTAATATTTTCCGATACTGTTTTAAGTTTCTCTAAATCTTGTTTGCGCATACCACGAACTAAAGCACCAGATCCTCCTTGAAGTTCACCCTGCACAAGCGCCTGCCCCTCAATAACAGGCAAAGCAAATTTAACACCATTCACGGATTCTATAGAAGGAATAAGATTATTATAATCGGAAAAACCAGAATTAATTGTTTGAATAATAAGATGCCCATTCATACCAAGAATACGATTGAGAAGCTCTGTACGAAAACCATTCATTACTGCCATAACAACAACAAGAGCAAAAACCCCTAACATAATTCCAACGAGAGAGATAATTGAAATTACAGAGGCAACTACGTGTTTTTTATTAGGAATCATATAACGAAAAGCGATCATCCATTCATAAGATGAAAACCATTTACTCCTCAACCACTTCATAACACTGCCTATCAAATTACAGAAAACTGGTTGAGTACATTTTCAACCGTTAGAGATTTTTTTATACCCGTTTTTCTATCTTTAATCTCAACTTCATTTTGTGCAACACTTTTAGGCCCAACAATTATTTGTGTTGGCAGACCAATCAAATCCATTGTTGCAAATTTTGATCCAGGACGTTCATTTCTATCATCTAATAATGGATCAAAACCAGCATACCTTAAGCCTTTATAGAGAGTTTCACACGCATGTGTACATTTTTCATCATCTGGTTTCATATTGATGATACCAAAATCAAACGGAGCTATCGACTTTGGCCAAATAATACCATTCTCATCATGAGAAGCTTCAATAACTGCGGCAACAAGACGTGAAGGCCCAATACCATAGGATCCCATAGAAACCAAATGCTCTTTTCCATCTTGTCCCATAACTTTTGCTCCCATTGGAGCAGAATATTTTGTACCAAAATGGAAAATATGTCCTACTTCAATACCACGGGCTGAGAGGCGATTATTATCAGAAATCTTAGCCCACTCTTCTTCATCGTGCATTTCCTCTGTTGCTGCATAGAAAGAGGTCCACTGTTTAACAATATTGGCTAAAATAGCTTTATCACTAAAATCTATCGAACTGTCTGGAACAGTAAGTTCAAGAAAGTGTTTATCACAGAAGATAGCGCTCTCTCCCGTTTCAGCCAAAATAATAAACTCATGACTGAGTTTACCACCTATTGGACCTGTATCAGCACGCATAGGAATTGCTTTTAAGCCAAGACAAGAAAAAGTGCGTAAATAAGCAACAAACATACGATTATAAGATATTTTAGAACCCTCATAATCAAGATCAAAAGAATAAGCATCTTTCATTAAAAATTCCCGTGAGCGCATTACACCAAAACGTGGACGGATTTCATCACGAAACTTCCATTGAATATGATACAAATTAAGCGGAAGATCTTTATAAGAACGAATATAGGAACGGAATATATCTGTTACCATCTCTTCGTTTGTCGGACCATAAAGTAAATCGCGTTTTTGACGATCTTTAATACGCAGCATTTCTAAACCATAATCATCATAACGATCACTTTCACGCCAAAGATCCGCAGATTGAATTGTAGGCATTAATATTTCTATAGCACCAGCTCGTTCTTGCTCCTCACGAATAATTTTACAAATTTTATCAAGCACTTTTTTACCCAAAGGAAGCCAAGAATAAATCCCTGATGTTTGCTGACGAATCATACCTGCACGCAACATGAGTCGATGAGAAATAATTTCTGCTTCCTTAGGATTCTCTTTTAAAAGTGGAAGGAAATATTGAGAAAGACGCATTAATAATTAACTCCTCATTAAGCCTATCATATCGGAATAATTTAAATATACTCTACACTCGCCTATAGCTACATTCTGAATACTTGCAAACATAACAATTTTTTTGTTAAAAAGTTTATGTTCTGTATTTTTTATTTGATTTATTTTGACCGATGTAAAAAAACTGTACAGACAGGTTTTTTTTGCCAAGCCTCATTAACGGCTGCTCTTACTGCCCGCCGCGTTGCTTCCTGAATAAGTTCATTATTTTTTCGTTTAATGCGTGGAATATTATAGATAGTATTTTCTACGACATCTAAGAGAATATCTTTTAAACTTTCCCCCTTTTCATTACTTTCAGGTAAACCAAATGTTGTCAAACCAATATCGCCCTGTAAATCATGTTTGCTATTCATTTGGAGAGAAATAGCAACATAACCTGCATAACTTAATTTGCGACGCTCACGAATCCCTAACTCATCTTCATCACCAATAAGGCAACCATCTTTATAAAGCCGACCAACAGGAACTTGATCAATAACCTTTACAGGCTCTGGCGCAAGACGCAGCATATTACCATTTCTAATATCGGCGACCATTTTAATACCTGCTTGACGTGCTAAATCTGCTTGAGCAGCAAGATGCATTGCCTCACCATGGACAGGAACAAGTATCTGTGGTTTTACCCAATCATACATCTTTAAAAGCTCTAAACGACGAGGATGACCTGAAACGTGAACAAGAGCATCTTCATTCGTAATTATTTTAATTCCCATATCGATGAAACGATTTTGTATCTCAATAATAGATTTTTCGTTCCCTGGAATACTTCGTGAAGAATAAATAACTGTATCACCAGCAGAAAGTTGAAGGTTTCTCATTTCATTTCGTGAAAGTTTAGCTAAGGCAGCACGAGACTCACCTTGACTACCTGTTACAATTAAAACAATTTCTTTTCGCGGAATGTAACCATAATCATCTTCCGAAACAAATGGCGCCAAACCATTCATATAACCAAGCTCTTGCGCAATCATAATGCTCCGCTTAAGAGAGCGCCCAACGACAAGAACTTGGCGCCCAACAGATTCAGCTGCAAGAGCAATTGAACGTATCCGACCAACATTAGACGCAAAAGTTGCAAGTGCAACGCGCCCTTCAGCTTTCGCAATAATTTCAGAGAGACTTGTCTGAACTTGCTGCTCTGATGGTGATATACCATCCCGACAAGCATTTGTGGAATCACAAAGTAATGCTAGAATACCTTTTTTGCCTAAAGCACGAAAGCGTTTTTCATCCGTTACAGCCCCAAATGAAGGTGTATGATCAATTTTCCAATCGCCAGTATGAATCACAGTGCCTAAGGATGTTGTAATTGCCAAAGATACAGATTCTGGAATTGAATGATTAACGGCAATTGCCTCTACTGCAAAGGGACCAGCCTGAAAGCAATCACCAACTTGAAAAATATTGAGTGAAATTTGATGAGAGTCAAAATCTGATTGCCTTTTACTCTCCAATAATCCTGCTGTAAAAGGTGTACAGTAAAGTGGAACTTTAAGTTTTGGCCATAAATCAAGAACAGCACCATAATGATCTTCATGAGCGTGTGTTAAAACGAGACCACGCACATTGTGTTTTTCATTTTCTAGAAAACGAATATCAGGGAGGATAAGATCTGCTCCTGGTAATTCAGGACCAGCAAAACTAACTCCCATATCAACAAGAAGCCATTCACGAAGATTTTGAGGACCAAATCCATAAGCAGCAAGATTCATCCCTATTTCACCTACTCCTCCTAAAGGTAAAAAAACAAACTCATCTTTGTTGGCTGCAACCATACACATATCCTCTTAAAACAATTTGATGATGAAAGAAAGTTTTATCAATTAATAACAACCTGCATTTACAGAAGCAGACGAACCAAAATGAACATCTCCAGCTGTTATAACTGCTTGCTGACCATTTTTTTGTTTTATGACGCAGTTAAAATCATTATCAAGACCATCAAAAATACCTTCAATGATTTTTTCATCATTGACTATTTTGACATATTGTCCAGAATGAGCGGAATATAAAAGCCACTTTTCACGTATTCTATCACATCCCCCTAGTTGTTTCCAAAGAAGGTAATTTTTAGAAAAATACTCTGTCAAAACCGTAAATAACTGCTCTGTTTCAATATCCAAACCAATATTTTTTAAACTTGAAGTAGGGTACGGCGCATCTTCATAGTGATATTTTACATTGATTCCAATACCAATAACCAATGCATACTGTTGTGACGGTAATTTAAAAATCTCAAGCAAAATTCCTGAGCTTTTAGCACCTCTTAGCAAAATATCATTTGGCCATTTTAAGCTAACAATATCGCTCGTTTGCTTTTCATCTTTTATAAATTGTTTTATTGTCTCTACCACACTTACCCCAGCAACAAAACCAAGCTGAGCCGCTGTTTGATGAACAATATCCTCAACTAACAAAAGACTAGAATAAAGGTTCCCTTTCGGACTAGACCATGTTCTCCCTCTTCTTGCTCTTCCCTGTGATTGCTCTTTTGCAACAACCCAAAGATAACCATGATGACCAGCGTGAGCTTTTTGCTGTGCAATGTAATTTGTTGAATCAACAATTTCATACGATTCAACAGCGTATCCTTGTTTTTGTGCAAAATCTGATAAGATATAATCCATTTTCATTAAAACAATGCAGTAGCTGCTCGTTCTGCCAAGTCAGCAAACCAAATCCCAAAAAGCGTATAAGATAAAATAAAGAATGCAGAAAAACTGAGACAAAACCGAAACTCATTCGATAAAACAATAAAATGCGCTTTTGCATCATCAAACCACATAATTTTAATGAGACGTAAATAGTAAAAAGCCCCAACAACAGACGCTATCATACCAACGATAGCAAGTGGAGTAAGACCAGCATGAACAGCAGCAGAAAATGTATACCACTTTCCAAAAAAACCGGCCATAGGTGGTATACTTGCTAAAGAGAAAAGTTGTATTGTCATCGTAATAGCCATAAATGGATTTGTCTTTACCAATCCTGAAAGATCATAAATATCTTCAACATTTCCATCACTAGAGCGCATTCCAAGAATAAAAGCAAAGGAACCAATCGTCATACTAAGATAAATAGTCATATAAAGAATAACGCTTTTTATCCCCAGCATATCTCCAGAAGCTAACCCAACAAGTGCATATCCCATATGACTGATCGACGAATAAGCCATTAAACGTTTAATGTTGCTCTGGCCAATTGCAGCAAATGCACCAAGTATCATTGAAGCAATCGCCATAAACACCAAAATTTGCTGCCATGCCGGCATAGAGCCATCAGTATTCTCCAGTGGAATAAAGGTCATAACAATAATACGAACTATTAAGGCCATTGCCGCAACTTTAGGAGCACCAGCAAAAAATGCTGTAATTGGTGTTGGTGCTCCTTCATAAACATCAGGTGTCCACATATGAAATGGAACAGCAGAAATTTTAAAAGCCAAACCAGCTAAAATAAAGACAATTCCAAAGATAACGCCTAATGGTAAGTTTTCACCCTTTAACGCAACAGCAATTTCACGAAAACCAATTTGACCGGTAAAACCATAAACCAGAGAAATTCCATAAAGCAGAAGGCCCGAAGATAAAGCCCCTAAAGCAAAATACTTTATACCCGCTTCAGAAGATTTTATATTATTACGATTAATCGCAGCGAGAACATATAAAGCCAAAGATTGTAGTTCTAACCCCATATAAAGTGACAACATATTACCTGCTGAAATCATCAGCATCATACCAAGGGTTGCTAAAAGAACGAGTACCGGAAATTCAAATATATCAAACTTCTGCGTACTAGTAAAATTCACAGACATAATAAGAGCAAAGAGTGCACCAATAAGCGTTAAAATTTTCATATAACGGCCGAAAGAGTCAATAATAAGCGCATTGGTCTGAAATAAGCCACTTTTTGGAAAAATTATGATGATAACAATGGTTGCTACAAAAAGAGCAATGGCCAAACCAGTCACGGTTAAGGAGGAACTTGCTTTGGAATAAACACCAAACAAAAGTAACGTGATTCCCCCCAAAGCTATTAAAATCTCTGGAAAAATTAACACTAATTGAGTGATTATTTCAGTTTGCATGAGCATTCTTCTCTTATCTAGTGTAGTTTATTGATGAGAGCTTTCACGGAAAACGCCGTTGCTTTAAGAATAGGCGTTGGATAAATACCAAAAAATATTGTAAGAATAACCATCGGATAAAGAATGAATTTTTCTCTTGAAGAGAGATCAATAAGGACTTTTAAATTCTCTTTATCCAAAGAACCAAAAACCACACGCCGATAAAGATAAAGTGCATAAGCAGCTGATAAAATAACGCCAGTTGTAGCAAAAATAACGACCAATTTATTCACTTGAAAAACGCCTATTAAGGTTAAAAACTCACCTAAAAATCCTGAACTTCCCGGCAAACCGACATTTGCCATAGTGAAAATCAAGAAAATAACGGCATATTTAGGCATGTTATTCACTAAACCGCCAAAAGCTGAAATTTCACGTGTATGCAAGCGATCGTAGATAACTCCAACACAAAGAAATAAAGCTGCTGAAACAATTCCATGCGATAGCATTTGATAAATAGCACCTTGGATAGCCTGTTCATTGGCGGCAAAAATGCCCATCGTCACATACCCCATATGCGCTATTGAGGAATAAGCAATAAGTTTTTTTATGTCATTTTGAACAAGCGCAACCAACGATGTATAAATGATAGCGCTAACCGATAAAGTAAAAACCAAAGGCGCAAAATCAGCTGAAGCAAGAGGAAACATTGGTAAAGAAAAACGAAGGAAACCATACCCGCCTAATTTGAGTAAAACACCGGCTAAAATAACGGAACCAGCTGTTGGTGCTTCCACGTGAGCATCAGGGAGCCATGTATGAACTGGCCACATCGGCATTTTAACGGCAAAAGAAGCAAAAAATGCAAGCCATAACCATATTTGCATATGCGCTGGAAACTGATAATTGAGTAAAGTTGGTATATCGAGAGTACCTGTTTCCCAATACATAACCATAATGGCAACCAGCATAAGCACTGACCCAAGTAAAGTATAAAGAAAAAACTTCATACTCGCATAAACACGACGTGCTCCACCCCAAACGCCTATAATAATAAACATCGGAATAAGGCTACCTTCAAAAAAAACATAAAACAATATTGCATCAAGAGCACAAAAAACGCCAATAATTGCAACTTCAAGAAGAAGAAAAGCAATCATATAAGCTTTTAATCTATCTTTAATATTTTCCCAGCTCGCTAAAATACAGAAAGGCAAAAGAAAAGCTGAAAGAACAACAAAAAGAATGGAAATACCATCAACCCCCATATGATAGCTAATGCCCCCTCCTAACCAATTGAATTTCTCAACCATTTGAAAATGAGCATTTGTATAATCAAAACCAGCCCAAATAATTAAGGAAATAATAAAAACAAACACAGTCGTAAAAAACGCTACATTGCGTATATTATATCGTGCTGCCTCGCTATCATCTTTGATAAAGAGAATCAAAATTACACCAACAAGCGGCAAAAATGTAACCGTAGAAAGAATAGGCCAATCAGTCATCAGTTTACGCCCCCGATCATCATCCATGTGATCAGCGATGCAATGCCAATAAGCATTACAAATGCATAATGATAAAGATAGCCTGTCTGCAACCGAATAACTCTATTTGTAATATTAATAACACTTGCGGCGATACCATTCGGACCCAAACCATCAATAATCTTACCGTCCCCCACTTTCCAAAGACAAGAACCAATTCTTAAAGCAGAGCGAACAAATAGAACGTTATACAATTCATCAAAATACCATTTATGGTAAAGAAAACGATACAATCCAGGCATTAATTTAGCAATTTTCTTGGGAATGGAAGGAACAGAGATATAAAATAAATAGGCTAACATAAACCCAAGAACCATCGCTATAAATGGCGACCATTTTACCCAGTTAAATACATGATGGGCATCATGAAGAATATGATTGTAGCTGCTTGTAAATAATGCTCCCTTCCAAAAAGCATCATATAAGTCACCAAAGAAATAAGGGTGGGAAACAACACCAGCAAATATTGCTCCAATAGATAAAATAAATAGTGGAATTAACATCACTGGAGGCGATTCATGAACATGATGCATAACATCAACTGTAGCTCGTGGTTTACCGTGAAATGTCATAAATATAAGCCGCCATGAGTAAAAGCTTGTTAAAAAGGCCGAAAAAACAAGAAGATAGAAAGCATATCCTGAAGCAATATTATGCGATGCAAAAGCAGACTCTATAATCGCATCTTTTGAGAAAAAACCTGCTGTGCCGAAAGCAGTCCCAGGAATTCCAACACCGGTCAATGCGATAGTTCCTATCATCATCATCCAATAAGTTATCTTTATACGCTTGCGTAACCCTCCCATTTTTCGCATATCTTGCTCATCAGATACAGCATGTATCACAGAACCTGCGCCAAGAAATAATAAAGCTTTAAAAAAAGCATGGGTAAAGAGATGAAAAACAGCCGCTCCATAAGCTCCAACACCTAATGCAACAAACATATAACCAAGTTGCGAACATGTAGAATAAGCAATAACACGCTTAATGTCATTTTGCACCAATCCCACAGTTGCTGCAAAAAATGCAGTCGTCGCTCCAATAATAACAATTACAGTCAAAGCTATTGAAGAAAGTTCAAAAATTGGCGACATACGCGCAACCATAAAAACACCAGCCGTTACCATTGTAGCGGCATGAATAAGTGCTGATACAGGTGTTGGCCCTTCCATGGCATCAGGGAGCCATGTATGTAAAAGAAATTGTGCTGATTTTCCCATTGCACCAATAAATAACAAAAGACATGTAACAGTAATGGCCATTTGTCCATTAAGCTGCCAACCTAAAAACGTCATATTTTGCACGAAGCTATTGTCTGCAGCTTTTGCAAAAATAGAGGTAAAATCAACAGATTGGAATAAAACAAAAATACTAAAAATTCCTAAGAGAAAACCAAAATCTCCAACACGATTAACTACAAAAGCCTTCATTGCAGCCTTATTTGCAGAATCTCGCTGAAACCAAAAACCAATGAGCAAATAAGAAGCAAGCCCTACACCTTCCCAGCCAAAAAACATTTGCAATAAATTATTGGATGTCACCAACATAAGCATCATAAATGTAAAGAGAGAAAGATAAGAAAAAAAACGAGGTCTTGAAGGATCATGGTGCATATAACCAATTGAATAAATATGCACTAATGCTGAAACACTGTTAACAACAATAAGCATAACAGATGTTAATGTATCAATATGTAAAGCCCAGCTAAAACTTAGACTGCCAACATCGAGCCAATGCAATACCAATACATCAACCACTGGAGTATGACCAAATGCAATATTAAAAAATGCTACCCATGACAGTGTGGCAACAATCACCATAAAGCTACATGTAACCAATTCACTCGCCCGATCTCCTATAGTTTTTCCAGCTATAGCAGCAATTAAAAAACCCAAAAGCGGAAGAAAGACGATCGTATAATACATCATTGGTCAGCCTTTCATCACATTAACATCTTCAACCGCAATAGAACCACGATTACGGAAGAAAACAACAAGAATTGCCAAACCAATTGCAGCTTCAGCAGCTGCTACTGTTAAGATAAACAAAGCAAATACCTGACCAACAAGATCATGAAGAAATGCTGAAAATGCAACAAAATTGAGATTAACTGAAAGCAATATAAGCTCAATGGACATCAAGATAATAATCACATTCTTTCTATTAAGAAAAATGCCTGCGATACCAATCGTAAACATAAGAGCCGAAACAATCAGATAATGCATAATATCAATGTGCATAGCCCCCCCTAAATACCCTTACCTGATTCAATTTGTTTGATTTCGATGGCATTTTCTACTTTTCTAGAAACTTGCACTGCTATAGATTGTCGTTTTACACCCGACTTATGACGAAGTGTCAAAATAATAGCACCAATCATTGCAACTAATAAAATAATCCCAGCAATTTGAAAGTAGAAAACATAATCCGTATAAAGAATATCGCCTAATGCCTGTGTATTGGTTTTCTGGGCTAAGTCTGGCATTGGTTGCATAACATGTGCTCTAAGAACTGGAGAAAAACGGCTCCCCACAAAAACAACAATTAATTCTACAGCAACAATACTTCCAACAAGAGCTCCAATTGGAGCATACCGAAGTGTACCACTTTTTAACTCAGCAAAATCAACATCAAGCATCATAACCACAAATAAAAACAAAACAGCGACAGCTCCAACATAAACAACCAACAGAATAAGCCCCAAAAACTCTGCTCCTGCAAGCAAAAACAAAGCCGCCGCATTAAAAAATGCCAATATTAAAAACAAAACTGAATGCACAGGATTGCGTGCTGTAATAACAATAACCGCACTCGCAAGCATAATAAAAGCAAATAAATAGAAAAATGCCGCCGCTAGATCCGTTAGCATAGGCTTCTCCTCAATTAATCAAACAATCGGTATAATACTTCATACCAAATTACAATTTATCGAAAAAATTATCCGACAACCCATTTAATGATACACTTAACGATAAGGTGCATCCATCAATATATTTCGAGCGATTTCTCTCTCCCAGCGATCTCCATTCATTAAAAGCTTTTCTTTATCATAATAAAGCTCCTCACGCGTTTCTGTTGCAAACTCAAAATTGGGACCTTCTACAATAGCTTCAACTGGACAAGCTTCTTGACAAAAACCGCAATAAATACATTTAACCATATCTATATCATAACGCACAGTTCTACGTGTACCGTCATTGCGCCGTGGTCCTGCTTCAATTGTAATCGCTTGCGCAGGGCAAATTGCTTCACATAATTTACAGGCAATACATCGTTCTTCACCATTTGGATAACGACGAAGCGCATGTTCACCACGAAAACGCTGAGATACAACCCCCTTCTCATAAGGGTAATTAATCGTAGGCTTTGGTGAAAAAAACTGACGCATTGCCAAGAAAAAAGCACTCATAAATTCCAATAAAAGGAGTGATTTTGCCGCCTGAATAAGACCTAACATCGTGAAATCTCCTTTTAAGCGAAACCAGTATATTTTAAAAAAGCAGCAGTTATTACAACCATTGCTAACGAGAGAGGAAGGAACACCTTCCAACCAAGCCGCATAAGTTGATCATAGCGATAACGCGGAACAAATGCTTTGACCATAGCAAACCAAAAAAATACAAAACAAACTTTTAAAACAAACCAAATGATACCAGGAACCCAATTCAGCCACCAAACATCTAAGGGAGGCAACCAACCACCTAAAAATAAAATAGTTGTTAATGCACACATCAAAACAATAGCAACATACTCACCAAGAAAAAAAAGCATATAAGGTGTTGAAGAATACTCAACCATGTGACCAGCAACAAGTTCAGATTCTGCTTCAACTAAATCAAAAGGCGGGCGATTTGTCTCTGCGAGTGCAGAAATAAAAAATATAATAAACATTGGGAAAAGAACGAGCCAATTCCAATCAAGAAAACTGTTAAAAGGAAGGCCAAGAGCTGTGCCCATTCCATGACTTTGCTTCTGAACAATTGTTGTAAGATCCAATGAGCCACTTACTAAAATGACGGTTACAAGCACAAAGCCAATGGAAACCTCATAAGAAACCATCTGAGCCGCAGAACGAAGAGCTCCTAAGAAAGGATATTTTGAATTTGACGCCCATCCTCCCATAATTACGCCGTAAACCTCAAGAGATGAAATAGCTAAGATATAGAGCAAACCAACATTAATATTTGCAACTGCCCAACCTTCATTGACAGGGATAACAGCCCACGTTGATAAAGCAAGAGTCGCAGAAACAAAAGGTGCCAAAAGAAAAACACCTTTATTAGCGCCAGCAGGAATAATAGGCTCCTTAACAACAAATTTAATTAAATCCGCGAAAGACTGTAACAATCCCCATGGTCCAACAACGTTTGGACCACGCCGTAACTGTACCGCCGCCCAAATCTTTCTATCTGCGTAAAGGAGATAAGCAACAAGAAGCAGGAGAATAACCAAAAGAAGAAGCGTTTTTCCAACTATAATAAGTAATGGGAATAACCAGGTCATGAAGAAATCATATATCATTATTTCTTTTCCTCTACCCTTACTCTACAGCTTGCATAGCACGATTCTTTGCAAGAGAAGAACATTCAGCCATAACTGCAGAAGCACGTGCTATCGGATTTGTCAAATAAAAGTCTTTGACCATGGAAGTAAATGTTTGTGTTTCCAAAACAATCATTTGTGAAGCAAGAGCTTTAAGATCACCTATATCAGAAGGGACTATATCATCAATAGCACAAAGATGTGGATAATCATTAAACAAGCTCTGTCTTAATTGAAAAAGCGAATTAAAAGGAAGCTTTTGTCCTAAAACATCCGATAAAGCCCGTAAAATAGCCCAATCTTCTTTTGCTTCACCCGGAGCAAAACCAGCCCGATTTGTCATTTGAACACGTCCTTCTGTATTCACATAAAGTCCTGATTTTTCAGTATAAGCCGATGCTGGTAAAATAACATCAGCAGAGTGTGCACCATTATCACCGTGGCTACCAATGTAAATTGTAAAAGCTTTTATATCAGCTAATTCTACTTCATCAGCACCAAGCAAAAACAAAACTTCACAGGTTTTAAGAATATTTGCAACCCCAAGCTCAGAAGTAAAACCAATGTCCAATCCCCCAACAGTCGATGCGGCATTGTGAAGAACCCCAAATCCATTCCATTCTTCACTAAGAGCTCCAATACTATCAGCTAATTTTGCAAGATTTTTTAAAACAGACAAGCCCTCTTTACCTGAAACAGCTCCCTCCCCGATAAGAATAAGTGGCTTCTTCGCTTCTTTTAAGACATTAAAAAACGCATCCTCTCCACGAATAAGTGCATTCAATGCATCCGTACCAGTTCCAAGATAAGAATAAGGATAACGTAAATCGACCTTCTCCCCAATTAATGCTATGGGAAATTGTCCCATTCGTTTACGCTTTAAAATACGTGCATTTAAAACAGCGGCTTCATAGCGAGGATTAGACCCTACGATAAGCAATGCATCAGCCTGTTCAATACCTGCAATTGTTGGATTAAAAATATAACTCGAACGGCCTAACTCAGAAGACAAAGCCATCCCTCTTTGACGACAATCGAAGATCTTTGATCCCAATGAAATCAGTAATTTTTTAAGTGCATACATTTCTTCAATGGACGTAAGATCTCCTGCAATCGCACCTATTTTTTCTGGCAAGGTTTTAGAAACCACCATTTTAATTTTTTCAAAAGCTTCTGTCCAACTTACAGGTTGAAGCTTACCATCTTTGCGTACATAAGGCCTATCAAGCCGCTGAGTGCGTAGTCCATCCCAAATAAAACGCGTCTTATCAGAAATCCATTCCTCATTTATATTTTCATTGGTACGCGGCATAATTCGCATAACCTCACGACCCCGGCTATCAATACGGATAGCACTGCCAAGTGCATCCATGACATCAATCGATTCCGTTTTAAATAATTCCCATGGACGGGCATGAAATGCATAAGGTTTTGAAGTTAAAGCTCCCACTGGACAAAGATCAATAACATTTCCCTGTAATTCAGATGTCATTGCTTTTTCAAGATATGTCGTAATTTCAGCATCCTCACCACGGCCTATTAAACCAAGCTCTGAAATGCCCGCTACTTCCGTCGTAAAACGAACACAACGCGTGCAATGAATACAGCGAGTCATAACAGTTTTTACAAGTGGCCCAATATATTTATCTTCTACAGCACGCTTATTTTCTGTATAACGAGAACAGTCACGCCCATAAAGCATTGCTTGATCTTGAAGATCGCACTCACCCCCTTGATCACACACAGGACAATCTAAAGGGTGATTGATGAGAAGAAACTCCATCACACCTTCACGAGCTTTTTTAACCATTGCCGTATTGGTAAAAATTTCCGGAGCTTCACCGTTAGGTCCTAAGCGTAAATCGCGGACTCCCATAGCACAGGAAGCTTGAGGTTTTGGAGGTCCACCCTTGACCTCAACCAAACACATTCGGCAATTTCCAGCAATTGATAAAGATTCATGAAAACAAAAACGCGGCACCTCAGCGCCCGCCGCCTCAGCAGCTTGAAGCAACGTATAGTAATCAGGGACTTCGATCTCTTTACCATCAACTTTGATATTTATCATCACTCATCCAGCCTGCGGATAACCCACTTAAAATTTGCATTCTGTTGCTCTTAAAGCAAAACCCTCTATTCTACTGCTTCTAAAGCAATATTTTTTCTTTGGACTACATTACGCGTATAATCATCAATTCTACGCTCAATTTCTGGACGAAAATTACGTATTAACCCCTGTATAGGCCACGCGGCAGCATCACCAAGTGCACAAATAGTGTGCCCTTCAACTTGTTTAGAAACCTCAAATAAAAGATCAATCTCGCGTTTTTGCGCCTTTCCCTCAACCATACGTCCTAAAAGACGCATCATCCAACCCGTTCCTTCACGACATGGTGTGCACTGACCACAACTTTCATGCTTAAAAAAAGCTGCTATACGCCAAATTGCCTTGATAATATCGGTCGATTTATCCATAACAATCATACCTCCTGTACCAAAAGAAGATCCGACATCGCGCATTCCATCAAAATCCATAATCGCATCCACCATATCCTCACCACGAACGACCGGGCAAGAAGCCCCTCCTGGAATAACTGCTAAAAGATTATTCCACCCACCACGAATACCGCCGGTATGTTTTTCAATTAATTCACGAAAAGAAACTCCAAGAGCTTCTTCAAATGTACAAGGTGCATTCACATGCCCAGAAACCATAAACAATTTCGTTCCAACATTATTTGCACGCCCAATTGATGAAAACCATGAAGCACCGCGACGCAAAATTGTTGGCACAACAGCAATGGACTCTACATTATTGACTGTGGTTGGACAGCCATAAATTCCCATATTTGCAGGAAATGGCGGTTTAAGCCGAGGTTGTCCTTTTTTTCCTTCAAGACTTTCAAGAAGAGCGGTTTCTTCCCCACAGATATAAGCACCAGCACCATGATGAATAATAATATCACAAGCATGCCCATATTTCGTTTTTTTGCCAAGCAAACCAGCATCATAACATTCATCAACGGCAGCTTGAAGCGCTTCACGTTCACGAATATATTCACCACGAATATAAATAAAAGCGACATTTGCTCCCATCGCAAAAGTAGCAAGTACACATCCTTCAATTAAAGTATGGGGATCATGTCGCAAAATATCGCGATCTTTACATGTACCAGGCTCTGATTCATCTGCATTTACAACCAAATAATGAGGCCGACCATCGCTCTGTTTTGGCATAAAAGACCACTTCATTCCAGTAGGAAAACCCGCACCACCACGGCCACGCAAACCCGATGCCTTCATCTCATCAATAATCCAATCACGACCTTTATCGATAATTGCCCTGGTACCATCCCAATGTCCACGTGATATCGCAGCCTTTAATGATTTGTCTTTTAAACCATAAAGATTGGTGAAAATGCGATCCTTATCAGCCAGCATACCTTACCTTTTTCTCTATTGTGCCTAGCATTCTTAGCTTTCCCTCAAATACAATTTTAAAACATCTTTTCAAAAATTCTGACTTTTAGTTAAACCTTAAGAGAATGGATAAAATGATAAAATATCTTTTCAAGAAAAAATATTCACTATGCTCCCATTTCTTTTTTATCCTTTTTCTTTAAAGACTTAAGCGACTTCTGTTCTTTTTCATCAATGAGAGAAGTTAAACCACTAATCGGTTCTGATGATTTGCGACTATTTTGCGGACCGACAGCTATCTCAGCACCTTTCCCCGCTTCAAATGCATCAATAATTTCTTCAAGACGCTTAGCTGTAAGATCTTCATAAGTATCTTTAAAAATCATGACCATGGGAGCATTGACACAAGCGCCAAGACACTCCACTTCTTCCCATGATAAGCTTCCATCTTGATTGGTCACAAAAGGTTTATGATGAATTTTTTTCTGACAAACTTTAATCAGTTCCTCAGATCCACGTAACATACAAGGAGTCGTACCACAAACTTGAATATGCGCCTTTGTTCCAACTGGCTGAAGCTGAAACTGAGTATAAAAAGTTGCAATTTCTAGAACACGAATATAAGCCATGGAAAGAATCTGAGCGATATGCTCAATCGCAGCACGTGTCACCCAGCCATCTTGCTCTTGAGCACGCATTAATAATGGAATAACAGCAGACTGCTCACGCCCTACAGGATATTTTTCTATAGTATTTTTTACCCATATCTGATTTTCTTTTGTAAAAGAAAACTCTGCAGGCTGGTAGACATCATCTGCAAGACGACGCACAGACATTAGCGATCAACCTCCCCAAACACAATATCAATCGAACCCAAAATAGCTGTAGCATCAGCCAACATATGACCTCGAGTCAAAAAATCCATGGCTTGAAGATGAGCAAAGCCAGGAGCACGCAACTTAACACGATAAGGCTTATTTGTTCCATCAGAAACAAGATAAACCCCAAACTCACCCTTTGGAGCTTCCACAGCAACATATACCTCACCAGGAGGTGTACGGAAACCTTCCGTATAAAGTTTAAAATGATGAATAAGTGCTTCCATTGAACTTTTCATTTCGCACCGCTTTGGAGGAACAATCTTACGATCTAAACTCGAGACTGGTTCGTTTTTCTCAGTACTAAGTAAGCGATCCACGCATTGGCGCATAATTTTCGCTGATTGACGCATCTCTTCCATACGAATGAGATAACGATCATAACAATCACTGTTTTTCCCTACAGGAATATCAAATTCCATTTCATCATAACATTCATAAGGTTGGCTTTTACGCAAATCCCATGGCACACCAGCTCCACGAATCATAACTCCAGAGAAACCACGCGCCCAAGCCTCATCAATACTGACCACACCAATATCTACATTACGCTGTTTAAAAATTCGATTTGGTGTTATAAGTGCATCAAGTTTACCAAGAGCAATAAGAAACGGATCAATAAAATTACCAATATCCTCAACTAAAGATTCCGGTAAGTCTTGATGCACACCACCAGGACGAAAATAATTTGCATGAAGACGCGCTCCACAGGCACGCTCATAAAAAATCATCAATCTTTCACGTTGTTCAAATCCCCAAAGCGGCGGTGTTAAAGCCCCAACATCCATTGCCTGCGTTGTTACATTAAGCAAATGATTAAGAATACGCCCAATTTCTGAAAATAAAACACGTATTAACTGCCCTCGTTTGGGAACCTCAACACCTAATAATTTTTCAATAGCAAGTACAAAAGCATGCTCCTGATTCATAGGAGCTACATAATCCAAACGATCTAAATAAGGGCCAGCTTGAAGATACGTTTTTGTTTCCATTAATTTTTCAGTACCGCGATGTAAGAGTCCAATATGTGGATCTACACGCTCAACAACTTCACCGTCCAATTCCAGAACCATGCGCAAAACACCATGCGCTGCCGGATGTTGCGGACCAAAATTGATATTAAAGTTTCGAACATTGACCTCGGCCACAATTAACCCCTTGCTTTTTTAATAAACTTTATATCAAACTTTAATAAAAATCCTCATTATATTGAAAATATTTAGTTATTTGAGAATCTTACTACTATAACTCTGTATTTTGCCAACTCCAATATTATCTTTTATCCTTTGTTTTCTCATCACATGGCAAAATATATTGCGCTCCCTCCCAAGGAGAAAGAAAATCAAAATTCCGCATTTCTTGCCGCAAAACAACAGGCTCATAAATCACCCTCTTTGCTTCATTATCATAACGGCATTCGACAAATCCCGTCACAGGAAAATCTTTACGTAGAGGATGACCTTCAAATCCATAATCAGTTAAGATTCGTCTTAAATCTGGATGACCTGAAAATAAAATCCCATACATATCGTACGTTTCACGCTCATACCATTCTGCTCCAGGATAAATCGAGCAAGCAGAAGCAACGGGAATGTTTTCATCAGTACGCACCTTAACACGCAACCGTAAATTATGGCGAGGAGATAAGAGTTGATAAGAGACATCAAAACGTTTATCGCGACAAGGATAATCAACACCACTAATGTCTGTAATATTAATAAACTGACAACGAGAATCATCACGAACAAATATTAAGACATCCGTAATTGCATCAAGGCGCGATACAATAGTCAACTCTCCAAATGCAAGAACAGTTTCTTCAAGCTTATCTCCTAGCTTGCTTTTCAAATAGGCAGCAAGCTCTTCTAATGATTCACTCATCAACAACAAAAGCTCCCTATCGCTCTATCGATCCGGTACGACGGATTTTTTTCTGCAACAACAATATACCATATAGTAATGCCTCTGCTGTAGGAGGACATCCTGGAACATAAATATCCACAGGCACAATACGGTCACACCCACGAACAACAGAATAAGAATAATGATAATACCCGCCACCATTTGCACATGATCCCATAGAAATCACATAACGCGGCTCAGGCATTTGATCATAAACCTTCCTTAAAGCAGGTGCCATTTTATTGGTTAGAGTACCTGCCACTACCATAACGTCTGACTGACGGGGTGAAGCGCGTGGTGCATATCCAAAACGCTCATTATCATAATGAGGCATTGAACATTGCATCATTTCGATAGCACAACAAGCTAAACCAAAACTCATCCACATGAGAGAACCAGTACGCGCCCAAGTAATCAAAGCATCTGCTGAGGTAACTAAAAAGCCTTTCTCCGATAATTCAGCATTAACCTCACAGAAAAATCTATCATCAGAACCTATCAACTCACCCGTATTAGGATCAATAATTCCTTTTGATTTTGGAGCAGTAATTGTTGAATTACTAGATATTAATCCCATTCAAGAGCTCCTTTTTTCCATTCATATATAAATCCGACAGTTAAAAGTGCTAAGAATATAATCATTGACCAAAAACCGAACATACCTATCGAACCAAATGAAACTGCCCAAGGGAAAAGAAAAGCAACTTCAAGATCAAAAATAATAAACAAAATCGAGACCAAATAAAAACGGATATCAAACTTCATTCGCGCATCGTTAAACGAATTAAATCCACATTCATAAGCAGATAACTTTTCAGGATCAGGTGAACGATAAGCCACGATGTAAGGAATAACTAAAAGCCCCCCTGCAATAACTGCTGAAACAACAATAAAGATTAAGACCGGTAAATAAGAGCTTAATAAATCATTCATATTCCTCTCCTACCTTAATGAAATATTTGAATAACGCAATCATTCAAAATCTTTAATATCAAACAAACAAATTATAATAACCGTTTTGTTAATCCCGCTCATACTGCTTGAAGGACATGTCCGGAAATCTTTCTTTTATTGGCATAGGTAACGCAGAGCAAAGAAAGACGCAAGCCCTATTCTTATAAACCATGTAAAAAGGAAGAGAAGTTATATCTAGGAAAAATCCTAAAGCTCATACCTCTAAACGATCTTTTGCTCTACAAATAAGATGCGTGAGTTAAAAAGAAGAAATTCATGAAAGAATTTGAAATGGCGCGAGTGACGGGGCTCGAACCCGCGACCTCCGGCGTGACAGGCCAGCACTCTAACCAACTGAGCTACACCCGCGCATTTTTTTGAACCAATTTATCATTTGGTACAGAGGCTCGTGTAAGGGGTTCATTCGTTTATGTCAAGCGGGCTTGTGCATTTTTTTAAAAAAATCGTTAAACAGTATCTTTATTCTTGCGTTTAGGAATTTTTTTCCTTAAAGAGTGCACATTCAGTTGCTGATCATTACATTGGGCGATTAGCTCAGCTGGTAGAGCGCCTCGTTTACACCGAGGATGTCGGGAGTTCGAGTCTCTCATCGCCCACCATATGCTTTTATTTTTTATATAAATTACTGATTTTATTTATCTTTTTTTAAGGTGCGGGAATAGGATTTTAGATTTTTCTCTAAAATCTATACAAATTAATCTCGTTTTTTGGTCTCTTTATTTTTGTGTTTTAACTTTTTGGACCTGTTTCCATCCACACAACTGTTCACCATATTTGTTATGCTTCAAGATTTGTTTGGCTAAGTTGATACTGATGACAGTGAGATCTTTCTGATCTAAATACAGTTGAGACCAACCGATACAAGAAAAGCTTCTACTTGCGCACCCACTGAGAAAGATCAGAACGCACATCGGCATTACTTTTCTTATTAACTTCATTTTCTATTTCCAGTCGTGTTATTGCTCTATTGACAATGGTCTCTGTTTGTTTTTGCCGTTCAGTCTTCTTCCCCAAACGAAAAACCCTAACTAAGGCTACAAAAAAAGCGGTTAAAACCGCCATTACCACCACAAAATATCTTTTTCCCCACAAGATCATAAACGTTGCTCTCGTAAGCGCTTAGCAATAAATACTAATCCCAGACAGGACACACAAACCATAATCGTTGCTAAAGCCCATTGCACAGGACCACTCCCTGCTAAAAATTCCCCAAGTCCCGAAAAAGAAGCTATAATAGGAGCAAGAATTTCTGCTTTTAAAATCCCTGTTGGTTCTTGTTTTTCAACGAGCTGATAATTAGACGAAACATAAGCACTCTTAGCCCATAATCCTGCCTCTGCTGCACGACGGTGTACAAGGTCTTTTAAACGCTTTCCTCCCGCTTTAGTCCATTTCTGCAATTCAATTGGCACAGATTCATAATCGCCTTTATTAAGCTTCTTAAGCAATGTAGAGTTTTGAAAAGCCGCTATCCCTATATTAACAAGAGCTCCAAATTGCTCATCACTTAAGTCGACATAAACCGCTTTCTCAACTGCTTGCTCATATTGACGCAAAAATGTGTGGATAAAATTTGTATAAGAAAGGATTTAAAATGGCTCTTATGAACCGTCTTAATGCAAGGCTGTCGCAACATTGGGAGCTGGCAAATATAATGATGGTGCTGGCTTGTTACTTCATAAGCGTAAAGATGGAGGTGCTCAATGGATTTTACGGTATACCCTTCATGGGCGCCGTCGCGAAATGGGCTTGGGTGCCTTAAGAGATGTTTCTTTAAAACAAGCCCGTGAATTGGCAACTGGGTGGCGTTCTGTTTTACGTGAAGGTCGTGCCCCCATTAAATAACGTGAGAAACAAAAGCGTGAGGCAATAAACAATCTCCATTATTTAAAAGATATTACCGTGGATGCTTTTGAAACTCGGAAAGCTGAATTAAAGAATGATGGGAAAAATGGGCTTTGGTTTTCGCCTTTACGCCTTCATATTCTCCCTAAATTAGGCTGTCTTCCTGTTTCAGAGATTACTCAACAGAGATACGCAATACTCTTTCCCCCATTTGGCATACAAAAGCTGGAACAGCTAATAGAGCTCTTAATCGTCTTAATCTTTGTCTCAAACATGCTGCTGCCTTGGGCTTGGATGTTGATTTACAAGCAACAACAAAAGCACGCGCTCTCTTAGGGAAACAACGTCATAAAACGCAAAACATGCCGGCAATGGATTGGAAAGATGTTCCTGTCTTTTATCAGACACTTTGCCAAAAAGCAACTATGACACAACTGGCTTTGCGTTTGCTTATTCTGACAGGTGTTCGTAGCAATCCTTTGCGTCATATGCATAAAGATCAAGTTGAAGGTGATGTATGGATCATCCCTGCTGAAAATATGAAAGGAAGACGTGATGCTACAACAGAGTTTCGCGTACCCTTATCATTAGAGGCATTAGACATTTTAAAACAAGCACGCTCGCTTTCTCGCAACGCTTTCTTCTTTTCTGCAACTGGTCGTGGTGCTCTTGGCGACAAGTGTATGTCGCAATATATGCAACAGACTGGACTAAACGCATGCCCCCATGGTTTTCGCTCTAGTTTATGCAATTGGCTCGCTGAAACAACCGATGCCCCCTTATGAGGTCGCTGAAACCATTCTAAGTCATAGGGTAGGAGGACAAGTAGAACGTGCCTATCGTCGTACTGACTATCTAGAACAGCGCAGCGTCTATATGGATAAATGGGCAGCTTATGTCACGGGTCAATCTTAAGATATGGGGTAATTTACCCCATGATCTGTGGATAACTTTAGCTCTCTTATCTCTCATTCTTTCTCAATAAGACTCATAAATTATTACATTACAAATTGTATGATAATATATTGTTTTCTATAAATAAAATACCTTCAAAAATCATCCAAAATGTGCTTAATAAATAGTTATGACTTGTTTCCATTTTTTGAGAATGAAAGGATTTTAGAATGACAGAAAATGATATTCTTTTAACTGACCGTGAAAGTGCAAAATTGCTTCATATGAGTGTCTCAACATTCCGCCGTCATGTTACCAATGGCTCTTTACCAAAACCTTTAAAATTTGGTTTTTTATCGCGTTGGTTACAATCGGATCTTATCAATGTAATCGAGCAAGCAAAACAGCAACGTCAAAGTGACGCGGCATAAAAAAACCTTGTCACGTAAAGACGGACAAGGCTTTCTCAAACTTAACACCCTCAAGATAGTAGAATCCGTCCTGTGACGCAACATTACAGGATAAGAAATGCGCAGGATATCACACGTGCCTTGCGTGGGGTTTGGCGTGGGTATTATGGACTTGCCAATTGTCCTGCTTATGATGATAGGCTGCCTAGCTTATCCATTCGCAATGGAAATGATGGGCGTTTATTGCTCTATTGTTATGCTGGCTACTCTTTTAGAAAGATCATACAAGCACTCATAAGAATTGGATTGCTGGGTCATAAAGCTTATGATCATACGCTTTCTTTCTCAAAACAGTGTTGTACTGATATCAAAGGAACAAAACAGAAAACAGAGAGAGCAAAAGCAATTTGGCAACAAAGCCAACCAATTAATAAGACTTTAGCTAAGACCTATTTACGCATGCGGGGGATCACATGTGATTTTCCTCCTGATTTACGCTTTCACAGCAAATGTCCACACCCATCAGGGATTACACTGCCTGCATTGGTTGCTCTTGTTAAGGGAGCTGGCTCCTTTGCTATCCATAGAACCTTTTTAAAAGACAATGGCTGCAAAACGAATTTGTCACCAGCAAAAGCTATGTTGGGATCCGTAACGGGCAGTGCTGTGCATTTAAGCCAAGGCAATGATCAGCATCTTGTCGTTTGTGAAGGCATTGAAACCGCTCTGGCTCTGCTGTCTGGGTTATTATCAGAGCCCGTGAATTTATGGACGTCCCTTTCAACCCATGGCATGATGCGTTTGAATTTTTCCCATAACAAAGCGCGTCTCACCATTGCAATGGATGACGATGATGCGGGTCGTAAAGCAGGTTTTAACCTAGCAAAGCGCGCTTATAGCCAAGGCTTTGAGGTCTTTATGATGCAAGCTCCAAAAAGAACCGACTTTAATGATCTTCTCCATTTTCCAAGGTAAGTAATATGACACAAGATAATAAAAATACTTTAGAGAATAATATTCCTTTAAATGATAACGATAATGGCTCTTTAAACGAAAATACTTGTTTAAAACCCATTCCTTATGAAGTCGCATTGCAACAAAATGGTTGGGGGGGAATTAAAGCCTATTATTGCCGCTTTGTTACCCGTCGAGCCTTTTTATCCTACACAAGTTCCATTTGTTTTAAGTCGCTATATTTATGACGTTGCTGACCGTCAACAATCTTCTCTTGATTATGTGGCTGTCTCTGCTTTATGTGCCTTGGCTGCCGTTATTGGTAACCCACATTGTTCATAGGTTTAAACGAACCGTTACGATAACCGATTTCAATATATTCGACTCGAGCATCTATCAGATTTTTAATATGCTCAATAACGTAATCTAATGAAAAAGAAAACTGATTCCTGTATCCTCCGTCACACAAAGTAACATCAAGATTTTTAAGCATAGTCCCCCCCAAGTTGGTTATTTAGCTTGATTGTTTTTCTAAATTAATAAAATAATTTGCTTTTCGAATGTAAATTATAAAACCCACGATACAGCATGTTGCTAATAAAACGGCGACACTCCATGGATTATGTTCGGACATTTTCCCAATAACCGCAAAGCTCAGTGCAGCACTTCCTAATTGCAAAGCTCCCATAACACCAGATGCCGCTCCAGCAGCTTGTGGATGAGATGAAGTTGCCAAAGTTGTTCCTAACGGTAACAAAAAACCATTGCCAAAAGTAAGAATAGAAATGGTTATTAAACTTGTTACAAATGGCCATGGACTTATATACATTTGTAGGGCAAATAACACCCCTCCCAAGACAAAAATAACATATCCACGCCGAACAGCACGTTCCATGGATTCTTGCTTAAGAAACATTCGCGCTACTAGGTTACCTAGAACATAAGTTAAAGAAACACCAATGTAACTATAACCAATATATAAAGTTGATAAGCCCAAAGCTGTGAGGAAAAAAGGTGATTCTACAATGTAAGCAAAATAGGTTGCGTATGCAAAACATGGGATTACAGCATAAAAGATAAATTGTTTATTTCTAAGAATTCTTATACTGCTCTTAATAATTCCCACAGAAGTAAAAGATTGACGTTTTATAGGAGGGAGAGTCTCTGTTAATACAAAATAACAGAGCAGAATGATTAAAAGTATAAAAAGGCTTAAAAAGATAAAAGTGGCTTGCCAATTAAAAGCTTGTAATAAAATCCCCCCAACGAATGGAGCTATTGCTGGTGATGTGCCAACAAAGGGAAAAATAACCAAATAAAGCTTTCCTGCAGCCTTTTTATCCATCAAATCATCAACCAAATCGATAGGTTCTAAACTTTCAGAACAAATTTCTTTTTTTGATAATACGATAGTATTAGTTTTTTTATTATAACTGTTAATGTTAGCGTTATTGTTTATGTTATATAGGCATCGTTAAGCATACCGTTAGCATCATGCTTAATAACTTTAGCATCATCACAAGCATCATTTTTATGTTTTCCCATCTTGCCTGCGCTGCTTTTTGTGCTCTCTCCGATAATCTCTTTGACCGAGATGTTTTCGATACCTTCTCTAAACTCTCATTGGAGTTATTGAGTTCTTCTGCAACTTGTAAACTCCACAAATACCCATCATCTAAACGTTCGATATAACCTGTTTTTAATAAAACATCTAACGCTTTCATAAACATTTTTACTGAACAGCCAGTGTAATTAGCCCAGACTTTCATATCATTTAAAAGCGGCTCTCCAGTATAAAGCATTTGCAAACGCAATTTGATATAAACATTGCATTCAATGGGAGATAAACAAGCAAGATCAAGAATCCACTTATCTGCAAAAAGTTTCGTCCAAGGTAATTTACTGGACATATTTCCCCCCTTCTTTCTTTAAATATAAAATTGCTAAAGTATCTGCTTCATTGTCATCGAAAGTCATTGTTTAAAGAGTAAATAACGCATCTCACCATCTTCAAAGCGGCGGGGTTGAAAATTAACGGTACCACTCATGATATGACCATCCACACCATATATCACCCAGCCTGTTTTCGTGCCTAGATCAAAACAAAGAATCGTGTCAGTCATCAAATCGTCCCCAATAACGATGAAGTCTGTTTTTGGAACACATTGCATCAGTCATTTTTCTTCCTAAGCGCATCTTCTAAATCCCATATCTTCTGGTTCTTTCTACTTACCTCGTCCCTAAGCTCTTGTGTTAGTGTAAAAAAGTAACAAACTTGGTAGAGAAAATATAAATTGCTAGCTCTGAAAATAGCTGTAGAAACCATTTCCATCTTTACTATTCACCACTACCTTACTAATTTTTCTTCATATGATATGAGAATTTGCTTTTGCCTCTTCCTCGAGACGCTTAAGATCTTGTTGTAGTTTTTCAATTTCCTCGTCACGCACTTTAATCTCCGCATCATATCTTTTAAGATCCGCGGCACATTGATCAATAATCGCCTTAGTTTCTATTAAAACCTCACGTTTTCTCTCTTCGAGTTCATCTTTAAGATTTTTAGCCTGATGGCGATAATACAAAGCAAACAACATGACCCCGCTAAAAAGCAACAATACGACAAAAACTACCAATAAAGCTTCATTCCAACTCATTTAATTTGAATCTCCATTCATTATTCTGAGGACAATCATCACAACCTATCTTTTTAGCTTCGCACTCTATCAAAAAAAGAAGGCAACAAGCCGTATGTGCCAAATATGATAAATCACTCTCAACATCTTTATCTTCTCCACCAGCCTGATAATAAATGGCGCAAAGCAGCTACAATCCATCCCTTTACCCGAATTATTTGCACCAAACTCTAGAACACAACCAATTTCAATTAAGGCTAATGGCGGGATCAGATCACCACGGACTTCGCCTGCATCATTCTTGCTTGCTTCTTTTGCACCATCTTGTAATTTCCTATTTAAATGATCATTTCTCTTAATTCTCTTAAGGCTGTAAAGTTTCAGTATGCACACACGCCGCATGAACACCGGAACTTTCTAATAAGCACAACGTTGAAGATGTTTTCCTATCCCATAAAGCTTCTAAAAAATAAGCAACTGTACCTCCTGAAGGAATACCATATTTTTTCCAACGCTATATTTTTGATTTGTTGACGCCTAACTGCTTCGCGGCAGGGGAAAACCGGCTGTTGAAAAAAATCAAGCTGTTGGAAATACATCGTCTTCAGGCCTGCAGCTCTATCGATTGCTTTTCCAAATAAGCACAAAAACGTGCACGCATTTGCTCATCCACTCTCTGCCAGACACCCAACAATTGGGTAAAAATTCGTTCCTGTTCATTAATTTGCGGTGGCGTATTAACCCCATTGATCAAATCAAAAGCCCGCCGTAAATCCCCCTCAACCTGTTACAAAACAATCGCCACCCGCTGTTGCGCAACCAGCTCCATCTTCGCTAGCTTCAACAACTGTGCCTGATATCCGCCAATGCCGTACCACGCAAAACAGAGCGCAATTCAGGTTGTAAATGTCGAGCAATACAGTTGAAACGTCTTACTGACTTTTGAGATAAACCAATGCGGTCCACCACATGTTTGGCAAAAGATAAAGTTGCTCCTTTGCCATTTTCTTCGTCTGTATAAGAAATAGGGATAACTTGTTCCAATTGCACAAAATCTGCATCATCACCGACCAAAGAATAATATTTACCCTTTGATTTTCTATCCCCACCACGCTTAATTTCTCCATACTTCTTTTCCCACAATTCGCGGTAAGTCTGCACAAACAAAGCACGGTCAGTCACCGACAATTCATTGCGAAAAAGGTTTTCAGCAACCTCTATAAGCGCAGCATTCCTTTATCAGCTTTCACTACAACGGCATCAATTTCGCTATAGCCCAAAAGTTCGGCGGTCCGTAACCGGTGTGCTCCAGCAATCAGCGTGTAATTACCCTCTTTAACATTGGGCATATGAGGCACTGTAATCGGATTCATCAATTCCTCCCGCGCCATTGATTGCGCAAGTGCATTGGCATGTTCATCATCTACAAGGCGTATACGCCTAGGCACAACAATCAAATTTAAAGCAATCTCTTGAAACTGTGCCATCACGCCCCGCCCATCTTCGATAAGCTTTGGCAAAAACTGGTTCTTCCAAACGCCGATTAATTGTACGCAAAGAGCGAGCAACAGCTGTACGTTCATGCTCTTGCATGGCGACAAGACGCGGCCGCGTAACCTCAAACTGATAATGCAAAATATGAATGGCAATCTGTCGTGCTAACGCCGTATCAAACAAATGATGCGGTGGATCAATAATCATCCTGATCAGCAGATGCCTAAATCCACCATTCACCGCTTTAAAAGAACAGGCAAGCATTATTTCTAAACGTTCAGCTTCTGAATAAGGATTAAAGATTTCTCTTTTTTCCTCTGGGATCTATAAATTATAAGCTGCAACCATAACCACCACCCCCGATAAAGAAAATCTGTGAACCACCCAATCGCAAAAAACAACTCATCCAAACGGTTGCCTGATGAGACAACTGTGTGCAATTTTTCTCGTCTATTTTGTATTGATGTTTAGACATTGATAAACCTTTTTGTCTTATGGTATCTAAAGTCATGGCAAATGCGCGAAAACGCAGAGCCATGTAACAAAGTTTCAAGCAGCGTTACCGCGCGATAGGTAAGAAACAACAGAATCCCTGGTGGCGTGTTTTGCCACTTTGAAAATACGACTGTGACTCTTGGGGTAACGTTCGTAGAAAACCTGCTCAACGGGCAAGCCAATAAAGTCTGCAATCGCCCCCTCGGCTTTTTCATTGGGCCGTGTCCAAATGTTTTTAACACTGGAAAGGGTATTGATAGGCTTTCACGAGTTCTGCCAAGGTCATATTACGGTAGCGTAGCTCGGCTAAAATACTATGGCGATCCCATGTTTGTGTGATAGTCATAAGGTTTGCTCCTGCTTAAACAGATGCTGCAACCATCCCTCTTTTGTGGGATTAAATGTGTAATAACTGCCCAACATAACGGGCTGTAATATGAGGCGTATATCAAATATTCGTTTTGATATTGGAGTGATTTTTTGGCAAGCCCTGAAAAAGAACCACAAATAGAACTGGCAAAACAGTTACGTGAAGTATGATGAATGTTCAGAAACGAAGAACGGGGCATTTTTACGCAACGCCTTAATTTACAACGAGGTACTCTTACCAATTACGAAATCGGAACACATGAGCCGATATCCTCAGCAATTAACGCCTATCATAGAGTCTATAACATTAATTCTCATTGGCTCGTTACGAATGAAGGTGAAATGTTTAGTGATATGGCAACAGCAAAAGAAACAGGTTTTAAAGAACCTACCATTCCTGCTGGACTGATGAAAATACGTGATCGCATAGCTTATACAACCTATCGCAATGCAATATAAAACTCCCCCCGAAGATATAGCAGAACTCGCAGCGGAACTTTATGGAAAACTGTAAGAACTGGTTCGAAACATCAACGATAGTGAAGAAGTAGAACTTATAGAACTTACCTTGCCTCTTTTAAAATTGCATTTAAAGCGTCAAATCGAGGCTGAAAAAGAACATTCCAAAACTACACAAAATTAGACTTAATGCTACTCTAAAATAAAAAATGAAAGTAGAAATCTTTTTTGCTTTTTGGGTCATTTTTGGTTGATTTTGGCGTCAATTGAACTTTTGGATTGATTTTTTTCAAAGGGTCTTTAAAGGCGGTTTTCTGGGATTTCACAGACTTTTTAAAAATCTTCAAAGGATTTTTAAAGACCTTTCAAAGCCTTTTCTCATTTTTACGCTCAAATTCCGATTTTCGCTATTTTTAGCTCTTTTTTGAAAAAAATCGCATTTAATGATAGAAATTATACATAAAAACAATAAATTATCACGTATTCCTATCTAATCCCACCTCTTCCCACTTATTCCAAAACCTACTGTCAAACTATACTCATACCAATATAAAATTATTAATTTAGAAGAATTTTTAAAAAAGCTATATCCTAGAAATTATTTCGATTGATGTTCAAGCAATTTTATTAAAAACGTTTAGAAATTCATTTAAATGATTGACCTTTTGCAAGAACTTTGTAAAAAGACTTACTGAGTTTGGAGGGGTGGCCGAGCGGTTTAAGGCACCGGTCTTGAAAACCGGCGTGCAGGAGACTGTACCGTGGGTTCGAATCCCACCCCCTCCGCCACAGCACTTTTATCACGCTATAACTTATTGATTTTATGTATGTTTTTTTAAGGTGCGGGATGTATAAATAAAGGTGCGGGAATAGGATTTTCCAACATGCCTGTATAGGGTGCCTCTTTTTTTACCAACTTTCTCCAACAATTTTTTAAATTCTGCCAAATCTTGTTGTGAAAAATTCTCTAAAGTTCTAACAAATATGCCAACGGGTACAGATTTCTTGCCAATTTTTACAGAAGATAAAAAGGCTACAGATACGCCTAGTTTATCAGCCATATCTAAGAGGCGCTCTGAGCAATCAATGCAAAAAAGTTTGCGTAAAATTTGACCAAATGATGTAAGCATCTAGAAAGTCCTGTTAAAAGAAGAAATATCTCTTGTGATTCTAGCAAATATTTTGAGATTTTCTCAATTATTACGAATCAGAACTTCTTTTGAGGTGTTTTTTGAGAGCTTTTGTGAAAGATTTTGAGGGAGCTAATTTTTTGAAAACCATTGTTTTAGATGTGCAATGACATTATCTATGGCATCCATGAGACGAGCAAAATCGAGGATAAGCAAAAAAAGAAAAAATGCACTCCACTTCATGAAACGCGACATCACTTTCACACTTTGATAGGTTAGGATTATTTCTTGAAGCATTGCTTTTTCCGCTTCTGTAAGCTCTATTTGTTTTTCAGTGTTTTTTCTGGCCATGTTTCCACCCACACAAGTATTCCCCTTGCTTATTATGCTTTAAGATCTCTCTTGCTAAGTTTGAACTGATCACGTTCAGATCTTGCTGAT
Organism: Bartonella henselae str. Houston-1; assembly: GCF_000046705.1. Lineage (NCBI taxonomy): Bacteria > Pseudomonadati > Pseudomonadota > Alphaproteobacteria > Hyphomicrobiales > Bartonellaceae > Bartonella > Bartonella henselae. Next base: position 1,022,351 of record NC_005956.1, read on the forward strand.
TTAAATAAATGGGCAACCAACCAACACAAGAAGAAGCATATTTATGGATCCCGCAACCAGTCAGAGAGAGCAGCCCGCACATCAGCATCAGTTTTTTTGTTAACTTCATTTTCTATTTCCAGCCGTGTTGTTGCTGCCTTTAAAGCTTTTTTGGTTTGCTTTTGCTGTTCAGTCTTCTTGCCAAAATGAAAAGCTCTCATTAAGGCTATAAAAAAAGCGGCTAGAGCCGCGCCTGTTAACAGCAGATTTCTTTTCATCCATAAGATCATAGGCAGTGCTCCTGAAAACGCTTAGCCACGAAGAAAATGCCAGCACAGGCAGCAAAAACCATAACGGCAGCGAAAGCCCATTGGATGGGACCATTGCCCGCTAAAAAACCACTAAGACCTGAGAAAGATCCAATGACTGGTGCAAGGGCTTCGGCTTTGAAAAGCCCTGTTGCATGCTTTTTTTCTACCGTCTGATAGTTGGAGGAAACAAACGCGCCTTTCGCCCACAACCCTGCTTCTGCTGCACGACGGTGGACTAAGCCTTTTAAACGCTTTCCTCCTGCTCTAGTCCATTTCTGCAATTCAATGGGTACAGATTCATAATCGCCTTTATTCAGCTTTTTAAGTAATGTAGAATTTTGGAAAGCTATGATCCCTATATTATAACAAAAGGAAACAAGAGCACCAAACTGCTCGTCACTTAAGTCAACATAAACCGCTTTTTCTACCGCCCGCTCATATTGACGCAAGTCTTCCAAAAGAAGAATTTCCGCTCTTTTTTCCGTAATGACCATGCCTTCAACAACTATCGGCTTACCCGCTTTTTCTGTATGACCATATCCTATCGTCCAAACACCAGAAGCATCTCTATAAGCATGGAGCCGTAGCCCTTCCCATTTCTTTAAATAATTGAGACAATTTTTATTGATTTTTCGTGCCATCGTTCAATTCCATTTTATAAATATACCTTGATTAATACGGCGCCATCGCCACCATCGCCACTGGAGGAAGACGTTGCATCCTTTCCAGGAAAATAACCGCCACCACCACCGCCATAAAGTACCTTACTCTCTTTAGGAACTAAAGCGCCTTTACCACCATGACCGCCCCACATGCTATGGCCACCATCACCAACTTTACCATTATAATAACTACCGTCACCACCACCGTCACCACCATAAACACTACTCCCACCTGTACCGCCTTTACCGCTAGTGCTACCACGACCTTCACCGCCAGTGCCGCCACCACCACCACCGCCATAAACACTACTCCCACCATCACCACCTTTACCCCCTAAACCATAAACACTACTCCCACCATCACCACCTCTACCACCTTTACAGCCAGTGTTGCTCCAACCGCCCCAACCACCCCAACCACCATCGGATAAAAAATTATCACCACCACGACCACCACGACCACCTTCGCCGCCAGTGCCGCCAGCACCCTGGCCACCACCACCACCAAGAAAGCCATCTTTACCATTATAATCGCCATCTTTGCCTGTAGCATCCTCACCTTTAAACACGCCTTTTTGATAAGGTTTAATTGAGTTATTTCCACCAAAAGCTATAATAAATTGACCAACTACTGTGCGGTCGCCTCCAGGATTATTACGACTCTTTCCGCCTTTTCCAATCTTGACCGAATTCTTTCCAAGAAATTTTTTCCTTGTTCTTACGTACGTACAACAACCACCAAAACCACCTTCGCCGCCAGTGCCACCATAAAGACTATCCCTCCCAGCATCGCCGCCACCCCAAGCCCATATCTCAAGTTCTGTCTCATCAGTAACACCTTCTGGCCAAGGAATGTCTCCACTTTCTGTTATAAGGATTTCAACAGGTTTTCTATATCCACTATCATTGCTACCATTATCATTTAGGCTATTGGCTTTGATTGAAGCCATGAGGTTGGCTGGTGAGATAAGTGCGTCTATTGTTTTTGTTCCATCAATCCAGTCTTGTTTTGCAAGAGGTTGAATGAGATCAACTTTTTTCTCTACACTGTGCGCTACATCTTGCGCTTTATTAGCTGCTGTTTGTGCAGTGGTAGCAATAGCTTTTGCATCCGTAGCATTTTTTTGTGCAACACTCGCCGTATCTAATACACTCTCTGCTGCCTCTTTTGCTTTAGTTGCTGTATGTGTCCCTTGTTGTGCACTTTCCTGTGCATGTTGCACATCATTTTCAATTTTATCAATTTTTGCAATCTGTGCACGTTCTTGAGGGGTTAAAATAAGGTGCTCATTCCCCTCTTTCATATTCTCCATATCAAATGCATCTTTTGCTATTTTATCTGGATCATAGACTGATTTTAACATACCAAAAGACTTTGATATGGCAAAATAACTGATGGTATTTTTGAGATCTACCGGAGATATAGGATAATAAACACCTTCACTTCCTTTATACCATTTTTCTATTGTTGGCTGGGTAGAACTTAGCCACCGAAGCTTTGATCTTTCTTCTTCAGTCAAAATCTTTTTGGTAGGACCCTCATGCATATTTTCCATGGAAAACACATTTGATCTCACATTATCGGGATCATATGTAACCGCACTCATATCACCAATTCCTAAAGGTGATATTTGTATCCAACCATCCCCTGATAAAATCGTATTCTCATGGGCTTGCCCACTTGCTTTAATATCGTTAACAGTGATCTTATCTTTGTAGGCAAGTTTACCAATATCTCTCTTTGCAACCGCATCATCAGCTTTCTTTCCTTGAGCAGCGGTTGCGAAATATTCTACCTCATAAGCTGCTGCACTGCCCACTGAAATGGGTGCAAGAGCTTTACTATCTAAAACACCTTCTTTGACTTCTTCCTTTGTTGCTGGTTCAAGCTTAAATATATGCGTGTGATAGGGTAATGGCATTGCAGTTTATTCCTTAATCAGTTCATTTTTTGAGATTGTGTGTGGAGAGTGAGACCTGTAAGCGCAATGCATCAAGGTTTTTTTGCAGGGTCTCGATACGTTGCTCTGTTGCTTCTTGATACTGTGTCAAAGCGCTTAAAAGATCACGCTGTGTGTCGTTTTTGATAAGATCAAGGACCTTGTTTAAAGGCGCATGAACCATGCGATTGCTTGCATAAAAAAGGACGCGGATTTGTTCCGCGTCCGCAATATCATCAATAGCGGATAGGTGATTGATCATTGGAACACTCACGATTTTATGGCATAAACAACCGTTATATTAACAGGGCGCGTCTCTGTCTCACCTGTTGAAGAGAGGGTGACCTTGTGTGTGTGCATGCCAGCAGGTTGTGTTGTCGCTGTAAGAGTTTGATAGTGATAACTAGGGTTCCTTCTGCCGATATCATTGGCACTCCATCCAATTCCAGCATACTGAAAACTGTGCGTGTGCTCACCTGCTTCTTCAAGGGTGCAAGCATGTGGATGCGATTTTATGCAATCCTTCTGCATATCCGCAAATTGTCTACTTCTGTCTAAACCACGGCCATCATCAAAGCCGCGTAAAAACATTCCTCTAAAGTCTGGAACTTTAAAAGTTGTATCGCTATCTTTCCCCCATTTATCCCCTATTGCCTTGAATAACTGCGGATACTCTTTGCGTTGATAGGTTGCACCATCACATAAAAGCCACCCACTTGGCAATTCTTGCATAGCAAAGGTTGCAATAAACCCGCAAGGGAAGGTTTCGACCTTTGGTGGTGGAAGTGGTGTGGGATTTAAGAGATACCAACCATCATGTTCTTTTGTTGATGCATCGCTATTATAGACTATTGCATAAATACCACCCGTTTGTAATTCACCACCCTCTAATGGTACAATACCCATGTTCGTGGCTTTATAGAGTGGCGTTGCTCCTATATTATTCACATTTATTGTTGTAGATCCCACATTCACACCACGCGCCTTAAAGTGTAGAATGATATCATTTTTATATTTTGCTATAGGTGAAATCGTTGTTAACGTTATCGATGTTGTTTTCTCTTGTCTGTTCACCATAAAGTTTGCATCAAGGGAACCACCATTATCGGCAAGATATTCACGCACACGCTGCATCATGACACGTGCACTATCATTGACAGAACTAGGGGGTTGTCCCTCTGCCCAATTAATCATGCTATCTGAATGCGCATTTTCATCAGCTGTCAACGACCAATCATAAATATCAGACATGATAAGCCCCCGTTCTTCTTAATAACTCTTCTTGTAATTGTTGCTTTTTTTGCTGTCCATATGAGCGAACAGGATTTCTCCTTGAGGGATCAATTAAGAGCGTTAAATCTACTGGGTGTGCACTTGATTGTGAAAACCCCGTCATCATTGGTTGTTGCATCATTTGTTGATGTGCCATCTCTATTTGTTGATTTTGCGCATCTTTATTCCGTCTCATCAAATCAACCAAACTCATTACACTCTTTTTAAGAGCACCTGCATCAATGCCTTGCCCCTGGAATCGTGTATTTTCATGCAATGGTGTATCATATGCCATCAATGGTTTTCTCGCTTGAGCACCTTGAATTGCCTTTTGAAATCTCTCAACGCCGCGCAAGGGAACCACTTCATTTGCTGCACTCTGTCCATTGCCCCAGCTTTGTCGTGCCCTACCATTCGAAGCCTCTCCCGTTTTATTGTAAAGCCCATAAATATGATTCATAAAATCCCCTGCGGTTGCCTCCACATTTCCTCCGTTAAGGACAACTGCTTGACGCCCTAAAAGCTGGCTTGCTGGCACATTAGGATTTTTGATAAGTTTTACAGCCCCTGCTGGTCCTTGTTGGTGTGCAAGATAAAGTTCTGCTTGTGATGGCTCTCTGCCTAATGCTGTAGCTAAATAACGCGTGTTATCCTTCGTTAATCGTGCCATAGCATCCGTTGCTTGAAAGGGATCAAACTTATTATTCAGTTGATACTGTTTTGCTGTTGAATCGAGAAATTGATACAGCCCTCCTGCACTACTTTTGCTATTTCTTGCATTTGGATTACCCTTACTTTCTATCATAGCAACCCGTTCAAGAAAGCTTTCTGGCAAACCATATTTTTGTGCTGCCTGTGAGATAGCACGCTTCACATTGGGATGAAAATTGATCATTAGTTTATAACCACTCTATAAGCACTACTATTCAAAAGAATGCCAACAAAATTGAGGAATTTTGTGTGATCTTTTTTGCTTATTAAGCGTTTCTTTTCTGCTTCGTGAAACTTCTTAATTAATTCAACGGCTTTTTCTCTTGCTAACCCAAACTCCCCTTTTTCACGCGCTGTTATGAGAGCCGCAATATCCCTTTCAGTCTCTTTATGAACACTTAAGAGTTTGCGTCCCCATTCCCTTGCAAAAGTTTTCATGGCTGTCTTGATGAGACCAATCTTTCCTCCACTCACCGCTTGTTCTATTGTCTTTTCTTCCACTTCACCCATATGGTTTGGCAAGCGTGCAAAAAGCCTTGTTCTTTCTACTTCTGGTCGCAACACTTTCATAAGCTGCTTGGCTTTATCCTTACCAAAAATATGCTGTAATTTTTCTTGACCATTTTGCGTGTCAAACAAACTCAAAAGATTGTGGTCAAAATTCTGTGCATTGCCTGCGGCATGTTCTACTTGTGAGCGTACACCTTTTTGAAAGGCATTTTTTTCCATCAACCCCAAATCCGAAAGTTGACTTTTAATTGTATCGAGATTAACGCTTTTCTTCAGTGCTTTCTCTCCTTGCTCGAGGGCATCACCAATAGTACGCTCGTCATAATAAATTTTCCGTGCTTTAGCATAATCTGGAGATGACGTATCCAAAACGTCCAGAATGCGTTGTTTGAACAAAGTCAAATCTCGCGCATACCCTCGTTTTCCTTTGAGACGCGCAGAATTAATTTGATCATCCAAAACCTCTTTCATCTTATGTAAAATCCGCATATTCAGTTTTGGATATCCATTGCTTCCTATAACTGTTGCATCCGCTTCATTTGGCATTTGCGCAATTGCTTTTTTATAGGCTTTTTGGAAGGCAGGGGTTTCTTGCAAGAGCGATAAATCTTTACTGACGGCATTGGAAATAGGAGAAGCTTTCGCCCTCTCATAAAATGATTCAGCTCTTTTCTGTGCTTGTTTGATAATCTCTTGCTTTAAATTAAGCGTATCGACCTTTGGACCCATCACATCTGTCAACGCATCCTTTATCCGCAGTGCACTCGCATCTTGCCTTTCAGTCAAACGATTACTCACAAGTGAATAAGTATCAAGATCTTTTTTTGCCGCTCTAAAAGCTCTTGCTGCAAGCTCATCATGAAGATCAATAATCATTGAATCAGGACCACGCTGTTTTAATGCCTTCTCAAGCTTATCGACACCTTCATCCCCTAAGGCATGGCTTACATCTTTAAGCGCTCTATTGCTTATTTGAAACGCCTCTTTTTCTACACCTTGTGTTACTGATTCAGTTTTACCAAACAATTTTCCAACTGTGTTTTTGAGAGCCGCAGGCGTTTTTCTCATAACAGCAGGCGTTTTTTTAAGTGATCTTGTCGCAAAAGATGTTACTTTTGATACACCACTGGCAACAGCTGGAGTTACAAAACCTAACCCAGCACCAAGCCCAGCAGTCAGGAGAGTATCCTCTAACCCCTCCCCTTCACCACTGCCTGCTATTCCGCCATAAATGGCTCCAGTTTTTGCTGCACGCCCCAAGCTAAACTTTGCCGCCTCTTTACTTGCTGCAGCTTTCATTGCGGCTTCACCTGCCGCTTTTGCCGCTGTCCGTTCTGCACCTTCTGCCAAAGCAGATTGCACCGCCCTTTCTCCTGCTGCTAGAGCTTTACTGGTTATTTGTGCTCCTGTGGCACCTGCTCTGCTTCCCAAAAGCACATCGGCCCCAAGAGCGGAACGCGCAGCAGCAGGAGCGCCAACACCTGGTATTAGAAAAGGAATTGCTGCCCCCGCTAAATTCCCCAGAAAAGATAGATAAGAATGATCTCGGTTCGCCGCCCTTTGATAATCTCTCCATCGCTTTGTCACTTCATTATATTTTTTGATTACCTCTCCATCTCCTGTCAAAAGATCCCAGAAACCTGCTAATGCTCCTGCGGCTTCATCATCATACCCCATGGTTAACCCGTGAAGAGCTCCCCATCCAAACGCACCCGCAGCACTTGGATGTGGACCATCTTCTTCTGTTATACTTTTATTTTCTGTAAGAGAACCACTCAGCCTTTCCTTATTTTTTGAAAAAAGCTCTTGAAGCTGTTCTGGTGTATAGTCACTTACATGCCCAATGACTCTGGTATTTTTTCTATGAATGAGAGGAGGAATTACTTCAGCCATTGGTTTGTTTCTCCTTAATGCGTCCGTCACTATCAATAAACAGTATGCCTTCCGGCAAAGCCTCTATCTGTTTTTCTAGTGAAACATCTGACTGCGTATTATTTTTTTTATAAGCATCCTCCCCATAGGCAGCTCGGACAAGTTCGCGTGTTGCCTCTGCACCACCAAAAAGAATTGCCCGTGTTGCTGCATTGGATTTATTAAAAGTATCGATAATGGTTGTTAAAGATTTCTTCAGTTGCTCTGCCGTAAGATCTTGATACAGTGCCGCTACAGAGTTTTGCAATGCTTGCAATTCCATATTAGACAAATTCCCAAAGCCAGATGCACCATTTGGTGAAAATGCTTTTGCTTTTGTCAAGGCATCAAGCCCAATACTCGCCTTCAATGAATCAAGCATATGCCCAAAATCTTTTGCCTTAAAACCAGGAATGAACGACCCCCAATAACCAAGGAAACCAGCAACATGCGGGTGCTCATCAACAATTTTTAGCAATTCTTTAGATGTCGAGATTATACGATTTGATCTGTCCGCTGATTCCAAAATTTGCATTTTTGCTTGCTGTTCTTTACGCTCCTCCTCCTTCTGCTCTTGGATTAATTTATGTTCTGCACCACTGCCTGCAATTGGCATCGCACGTATGCCATGAGGGGCATTTTTATCCTTAACAAGCATATAACCCGATTCAGGCTTTGACAGCATGCTATCAGTATTTCCCCCTAATCCAGAAGCAGTGGAACGTTGTCCCCCTTGGACAGGTATAATTTTCCCTGTGCTTGTTGAAATTTGGAAAGCCATATCCTCAGGCAATCCCTGCTTTGCTTTTTCTTCCGCTGTGAGTGTTCTATAGTCTTCTTGGGGGCTCAACGTGCTGCCAATCACTTTCATGGCAAGATCTGGATATTGCATGATTGCTTGTGCGTCTTTATCATCGTATCCTTTAGAGCGTAAAAACGCAAAAATTGGTCTATTTTGAAGACGTGTATTATTGCCCTGCCGCATAACAAGCGCCGCATTTGAAAAGCTTTCTTGCGGTGTTTTTCCTGATGCTAACCCCGCAAAAAAATCCATGAGATGCTCGGAAAATTCTGATTTTCTAAAACGCTCCCATAAGTTGCTTGGATTTGCGTCTTTATGGATAAAGTTTCCAACGGCGTTTACATAATCCGTTGCTTGTTCTGGCATATCATTTGCTTTTAAATGTTCTTCTTCTGAAATAGGCGTATGAGAAAGTGTTTCTTCATTGACAGGGCTGCTTCCCCGCTGTTCTTCCGGCATAGATCTGTTGTTGAACTCTGTAATATAATCCATTACATCTTTTTGCTGTCGCCCAGCTTCATCTCCACTCACTTTATCAATGTTAGAAACAAATGGAGATTGAGGAATCATTGATGCAACACCTCCCTGCTCTGAGAAATCAGATTTTTCTTGTTTTGGTACCTCTTGTATCCTAATAGTATCCTTTAAAGCATCTGGTAATGAAGGCATTTGGCGCTTTAAATCATCCGTAGACATAATCAATTCTGCTGGCGTTTTTTTCCCAGCTTCTCTTCCTTCCCCATAAGAACCGCGAATAAGCTCTGTAGGACTTAATTTTTGTTGCGTATCAGAGCCAGTATTATCAAAAGGGTTTGTGCTAAAAGCAGCACGTTCTAAAAAACTGGGCTTGTATCGGCCTTCAAACGATGTGCTTGGAGGTGTAGAAGACTGTCCTAGAAAATACTTGGGAAGTTGCGTTACAGCTTGTGTTAGCAAAGGACGCAAAACTTTTGGATTAAGAAATAGTGATAAAGTATGAAAGCCGTTTTGTTCCATCACTGCACCCTTTCCATGTTAAAGCCAAGCTTGTCATAATCAACATGCAAAAGGCCTGTGGTATTATTGTAGAAAACAGCTTCAGGATTTGACCTCAAAACGTCTTGTGCCATCACCCCGCGATAGCGCTCTGGAGAACCCTTATAGTTGTATTCATAGAGTGTATAGCCCTTTTTCTGTCCAGCCTCCCTGATGTTTTCTTTTGCCCTCCTATCGCTAAGCCCAGCAAAAGTACCAAGTATCGTTCCAACATTTCCAATAGTTTGCCATGGATTAAGTTTTGTTTGCGGCGTAAACTGTGTCCTTTGTTCCGTTTGCATTCCGTAATTTCCAGCAGAAGCCGTACCAGCTGCAAGCAGCTTACTTAACTGATCCCAATCAAGATTATTCTGCTGTTCCCATTTCTGTCGCTCTTCGTCTAATTGTTGTTGATGATTGGCATCAAGCAAACCACCTCCAGACAACGCATTGAGATTTGCCTGACCTTGACCTTGAAAAAAGTTATTAGCGCTAGCCAACTGATTTTGATTGGCTTGATCAATCATTCCATTGGCTTGCATCATATTGTTGACGTCTTGGTTATATTGCTGTGAGAGAGCTTGGGTTGCTATGCTGCCTAATTCATCTGCCAAAACACCCGTATGTGCACCAGAACCATAACGCCCCGCGCCTGCCAATGAACTGTTAATCGTGTCTGAAGCTTTATTTAACGTGTTTTGCAGTGCTTCCTTAAAATAAGGATTATTGCCTATCTCATGACCAGAAGCCATGTTCTTTAAATTTTGGCTGGTTGAATTTTGCCCTGTGGCTAATCCATTTAAGTAATTATTATCATAGTTATGCGTATTATTGCTAAGCCCATTAATTGCATTTTTTGTTTGATCACTTAAACCTGCGACACGCTGCCCATCATAGACAGCTTTTCCGCTGCCTTGATTATAAAAACTCATAGCATCTTTAGCAGCACGTTCAAAGATTCCCTTTGCCCATTCAGGTGGTGCATTTGTTTGCGTGGTATTTTGCGTCGTCTGAATTGGTTTTGAACTTTTTCCCATGTTAAAGCTGCTTTCTATATTCTAAAAGATTAACGAAATAGCCATGCGATTTAAGGGATTTTTTCCACCCACGCCGACCGATAATGATAAGTTCTTTCGCCCCTTTTTCTTTATAATAGGCTTCAATTTGGGGAATAAGCTTCGTTAAGGGTGCTCCTCCTTTTCCCCCAAGCGTGACAATAACCGCCCTTAATGCTCCAGTGACAAGTTTCTGTAACTCTGTTGTGACATGCGCCATAAAGTTTTCCTGCTCATCCACAATAATCCAGAGAAGCTTATCCCCCTTCAAAATATCGTTTAAAATAGTCTGCGGAGTATAATCATCAGGGAACTTTTTATGAAAATAAGCTATTGATTTTATAACCTTATCCAAATAGGGGGCCATTTGTTCCGCACTCCATTTTTGCGTGTTATAAATTCTAAAACTCATCTTATACCTGCGGGTTTCAGTGTCACATCAAAGCCTGTTATATGAGTCCATGGTGTGCTTTCTGGTATTCTAAGCCGCAAAGCATGATAGCGTGCCCTAGAGCGGATATTGTACATCCCACTGCTATAGCCCGCGTAACGCTCTTTCGCCCAATTTAATTGACCTCTATTATCAATGATAAAAGCAGCTCCAACGCTTAAAAGACCATTTGTCGTATCTGCTTGAACAAAAGCCTCACTCATAAGATTAATCTGTCTGCCTGTATCTCCTACAGTTTGTGAAGCAATGACAGCTTCCATAGGAGGACCAGCAAAAAAACCAAATCTATTGTCCGGTGTAAATGCTCCCAATATTGGCGCGCCATTTTGCCACATTTTACTATCAAGAGAAGCACGTAAATCTCTCAAGCATCCTTGTACTTCGTCTAAGCCTTCTAAGGTATAACCTGCCGCAAAGAGGGGGAATAAGAGAAGTCTCTGCCCTTTAATGACGCTCCATATTTGCAAGAGCCAATCATAAACATAGATATTCATCCCCATCATATCGTCGTTTATAGAAAAATAAACGCGTGAATAGACCGGATCAATACAGGCTTTCATCTCATCAATGGCAAAATTACTGTAAAGCGTAAAGATAGTTTTATCGACCTTACCAAAACCAATAGGCAACATTTCCCCTGTACTATTGATTTGATAAAAACCATCATCAGAAACAAAGAAAGTATAGTCTCCACGGCTTGCAATCGCAGTGCTGCTTTTTGCCCCTATTTTGTCTTTTATTTTTACAAAACTAAATATTATTTTAGACCCTGGAACAAAGGTTGCATGATAAATGGCAGAACGCATAAAAATCAGTGGGTTGGTTGCTTGTGTTGCTCCTTGCACATATTCACCATCTGGAAAATCCTGATAATCGCAACTTTTCTCACCAACCTTCCAGTGTGTCGCATCATTGAGACCTGACCAGTGAACACGATTTGGCTTATCTGTTAATTTCATCAAACAGATAAAATCTCCCCAAATACGAACAAGTCCAGCCCGCGGGGGATTACCCCCCAAATCATCAAATCTCTCTGCTGTCTTCAAGGCAAATATTTGCGGCGCATCATTGTTATTAACAGCAATGATATAATCGCCAAAGACAGCAAAAGACCAAGGTGCCATTTCATTGGCATGATATTGTTCCCCAAGCTTGCTAACATCTTTCCACCTGCGCGTGCTGTTATCATATTCGTAAAGCTTTGTTGATGTCCCTACAATAATCCGCACACCACTCAATGACCTTACCGCATAGACCCCCAAAATAACATCCGGAAAAGGTTCTGAAACGGGTGCAACTTTGGGAACTGGAATATAGGAATTGGGTGCTGGCAAAACATTCACAATCTCACGAGAATAACCATTATTAATAAATGCAACATCTGGTCTAAACTCAGCAATAGGAATAAAGGTCATCAGAAATCCGTATGTTGAACTCTCAACAAATTCTTGCGCCGTGACGTTTCAATTTGTAGCGCATCAAGTTGCTCTTGAAACATAGCAAAGGCTGCTGCCGCCATCTGTGGTTCTTTAATAATATTCGTATAAATTTCATATTTTGCGCGGGTTTTGATCAGTTCATAGGCTTCTAAAAACCATATTGAGGCTTCTTGTATGCTCTCAATGTCTTTTATTCTCATAGGGTCAAGAATAAGCCTGATAGAATAAATACGATCTGGGATTGGATACAAAATAAGCTTTTGTTCAAAATAACTGTATCGCGTGGGCATGCCATGGTTACAATCATTCTCAAGGTTTTCAATGACGAGTGGATCTGTATGCAAAAGCTTTGATTTGCTGTGATTATCTTCATAAATGTAAGCATCAACAATGCGAACAGCAGCCGGAATAACTGGATTTTCCTCTGCTCCATAGCGGCTTTTCCCCTTTAAAGTGGTAAAAACAACTTCACGACTTTCATTAAAATAAAAGGGCAATCGTTCACAAAATCGAATGGCTGAAAATATTGCCTTTTGAACTTGATCAACATACTCATCTGTTTGATCGTCTATTTCATCCTGAATATCATTCACCATCTGAATGAAATTTTTATCATGAGGAACAATGGTCTGTTTGTCTCCAATCGGACCACCTGTCTGTACTATTATTGTCATATTACTCTCTTCCAAATGTCTTAGAATATTTTGAGAGAAGAGGGGACGCAAAAAAACAAACGCCCCCTTGCGCCTTTAACGATTTGTGTAAAACTCAACAATCACCTCAACATCCCCTTTGCTGCTTTTCTTGTCTCGTGTCATGTAAATCGTATTTTCAACCTCTAACGGAACATCGCGTTCCTCCATGGGTATGTACACATTGCTATCGGTAGATTGCGTAAGCCCTACATCTCCATAATCATTACCATGAGGCTCTTTTCCAAATGTCGCTGTTACATCTTCAAAATCCGTCATAGCATAAATTTTAATGCTTTTTATAAAAGCCCCTCGGGGTAGAACACCAATTTTCGTTATCAACCCTTGATCTGTACATTTAACACGCGCCCGTAAAAAACTAACCTGCTGCGTAGAGTTATTGCGTCCTTGCAAAACAGGTGGCAATCCCTCATCTGTCATGCCAACAGTTTCCTGTGTAATTAGCGATTTTTCTGCCATAATTGTCATCCTTTAATAATTAGCTTGCTTCAGCAAAAGAAGGGATAACAATCGTGCCAAAGTCTTGTCCCCCTTGATCAGAATGCGGCAATGTATAGCGTGACTTTTTCATGCCGATAATAGTTTTTGCAGCCAGACCAAATTCACGTTGATAATCAAACAATTCTTCAACAAGTTTATAACGCGTCTCACTATTTTCCTCATTGCTTCCTGTTGCACCATTACCAATACGCCCATAAGCCATGATGATACTTTGCGCACCAAGCAAAACAGCACGACGAACAGATGGCACAGGCTCTTGTGTCTTTGAATTAACACCATTAGGGACATGCTCTGCTTCACGCAAAATGACACCATTATACATCCCCAAAGAACCATTAAAAATTGGATTCTTCGCTCCAGAGCCATCATAAGCTGCCTTGGTAATGTCTAACCATTGACCACTCTTGGTATTGGTACGCAATTGAGTTACCTGTATTGGATGGAGATACATCACATAAGCCGATTTCCCATCAACACGAACAGGACGCAAACGTGGATTTGCCAATTTAGCACGTTCAACAGCTTGATCGATAAGATCTAATGTAAAAACATCCTCTTTTGTAAGCTCTTCATCAGTTTTTTTCTTAGCTGGGCGAATAACACGCAATTTGCTTGGCTCTGATGGCGCGTTAAAACCATAATGCACCGGTTTAAGCGTTATGGTGCGTCCTTCAAACTGCATCCATGGTGCGGTATAGCCTGCTGCCTGAATAAAGAACATCAAACTTAAGCGATCTGCATACCAATCAACAAGCCCATCCTTTGCTTCCTGACGCAAACTAAAGGGAATACGCTGTTGATCAATAGAGCCTTCATATTTAATGCGCACCGCATGAGTAAGCTCGTTGATGTGCACCTTTTCATTCATAAATTGGAGTGCTTCTTCATTGCCTTCCAGCGTTTGTCCCTCGCTAACGCCATCCCCCATCAGTTGGACTCTTAATCCACTCGTCACAGCGTCACCAGCGGATTTTTCTAGCATATCCAATACTTGAATAATGCTGTTTTTGCTTTTTCCCATCAGCGGTGCAATGGGCAACGCTTTTGAAGTTTCTGTGTTTAGCATCTTAGCCCAAACGCCAACGGCTAATGGGGCATTGAGCTTTACTTCTGTTACTGCCATTTCAATTAATGCCTTTCTTGGTTTTAAAACTCGCCTTGCGGCTACCCCAAACGATAACAATCACTTGGTTCTCTCTGTTGCGCCACCACGCACATCTCACGTTCTGCTCATAATTTGTTCAAATTTTTCGGGATTTTTCTCAACCCATACAGCAAATTCGGCATCTGGCATGGAAAAGAGCGTTCTCATATCCATACCGCCTGTTGGAACTTGTCCACCCCGCGCTGTAAGTGTCCGCGCTGCTTGAGAGCGCTCTTGAAGGGTTTCCACTTCATCCTTTATTGGTGCTCCACTATAGCCAAAAGCCTTTGCTTTTTGCACCAGCACCTCTATTGGGTTTATACCTGCTTTCTGACACTGCTGGCATATTTGGCGCAATTCAGCACCAATTTGCTGTTGCCGTGCTGCGGGATCTTTCCATTGTGGATAAAGATCTGCCTGCGCTTGTAGGACACTATCTGCTCTTTCATAGAGATAATCAGTGATACTGTCTAAATCCGGATATTTATCTTGTACCTGCGCTTTGGCTTCTTCAAAATAATCCCCTAACTTTTGGCGTTCATATTCCTCTTGATTCAAACGTTCTTGGCTCTCTCTTATGCGAGAAAACTCATCAAGCAATTTCTGTTGTTCCTGTACCTTATGACTAAGCCATGCAACATGTGCTTTTGGATCATCTTCTAGGGTAGGGATATTTTCATCGCGGCGTCTTACCGCCTCTTCTTGCATTTGTGCATATTTTTGTGCAAACTCAATGGCAAGTTCACGCGCTTCCATAGCCTTTTGCTCTGCCTTTTGGCGTGCTTGTCGTTCTTGCTCTATCACACCAGAATTTGGCTGCTCCTGAAGTGGTTCTACAGATGGCTGCTGAGAACTTTCTTCCGCATTAAAAGCTTCCCTAACTTGCTCAGGCTCAACTAACTCAACAGGACGATCACTGGCAAAATGTTCGTCATAGATTGCTTGTTCTTCAGGAGTAAACTTTTCTTCCATCTTCTGTTCCTTCAATGTGGTATTAATCTTTTTGTCAAAACGCGGTAGTGTTCCAACTGTGCTTGTAAGGATTTGCGCTCTAGATCACGCTGCGCTATCTCATTTTTTGCCCGTTGAAGTTCAAGCTGCATGCGTGCCTGTTCTTGCTTCAAAAAAAGCTCAATATTTTTCTGCTGCAACGCTAACTGCTTTTGTTGTGCATCAAGTTGATAAAGCGTGCCTTTTGCTTGCGCTTCTTGCTGGAGAGCAGCAATCTTTGCTTGTTGCTCTGGATTTAATTGTGTTCCTTGGTTTTGTTGCATCATTTGCTGCTGTTGTTGTTCTTGTTGCGCCTGCTGTGCTTTTGCCGTTAAATTTGCCACCAATGTTGCCGGTAATGGGGAAAGCTTTAAAAGATCTGGAATCATCTCCGGTGTTAAGAAACCACCAAGCAACGGCAACATTTGCGTAATCGCTGCAAAAGTTCTCTCTTTTTCATTGGGACTTGTTGGTGAATCATCAACAATAATGTCGTATTCAAGCTTTGTGACAGCTTCACGTGTTAAGGGCACATACTGCGCATTTTCTGGTCCAGAAATACGAACCAAACGCCCATCGGAAAGATAGTTTTGAATCAAATAAAGGATAATCTTTCCCTGTCGACATCGATAAAGCTTAAGATTATCAAATAAACCCGCAAGCAAATTAAGCGTTGATTGCCGGCGTGTATTTTCCAATACATTCGCTTGATTAACCTCTCTTGTGCCTATAAACTCTGCCGACAATCCCGTTACGTGCGTTATCGCTTCACGCGATTCATTAAACAACTGAAAAAAGCCATTAGGGAATTGTGCACTTGGCTTTGGTTGGATTTTTCCTCCTGTAAGCGCCCCGTTTTTAACCCACGTAATCGTATCGGTTCGTGTCCAATTTTCGAGTGCTTGGCGCTCATCATCAAAAGCTCCTCGTTCTGCCATCAAACCACCTTTGGCTTGACTGTTTAAAATATACATGACTTGGCTAAAATATTTATTCGACCATTTTTGTGGGTCTTTTGCGGGGCGAACAATCCCGTAAAACTGGTTTTTAAGCTTATCCAGCGTGCCTGTGATACATTCCCAGCCAAGCTGTCCATCTGGTGCTAAGGGTTTATCAGGCTTTGCTAAAAGACGCCGTCCCAGAAAAGCGCGCTTAACCACCTTTTTATTAAAACGCACCCCTTGAAGTTGTGGAGCCACCCTTTGAAGCTGTTCGAACTCTTGTTTGCTATAACTGCGCATCTGTCCTGTTTGAAGATCAGGTGCCTTGAAATAAACTTCATATTCAAACCAACGGCATTCAACTAGCGTAACATAGCGTTTTTCAGAAGCTGACTGTGATAAAGAATCTGCATTGGCATGATCATTATAAGCATCAAGTGAGACATGATACTCCTCACAAGCGGTTGTATTATCTGTTGCCCAATCAGCATGGAGATCTTCAACTGCTACATCAGGAAAAAGACTTTTAGCATCCTCAACGGGTTTACGATCAACATACCACATACGCTGTGCATCAATGAGATTGGGTCTTACAGCATTGGCATCCCAAACCATTTTCAGTGGATCTAAGCGTTGAATAGCAGGAATTCCTTCAGGATCTGTCTCATAATCAAGCCGTGTATCTGTCCAGCCCATGCCACAAATGACCATATCCTGAAAAGCATCGGAATCGGCATATTCCGCCTCTGCCTCATCACGAAACCATTCTGCTGCTCCAGTGAGCAATTCATTGGATATTGCGGCTCCTGCTTGCCTTGGTTGAAACTGCACTTCACGCTTATTATTACGCTCTGCCCCAACAATTGCGTTGACAAGGGGTGCAATACGGTTAAAGGTCATAACAGGGCGGCGTTGCGCCTTCAAAACCGCCAGATCTTCCTCAGCCCATTGACGACCATTATAAAAATCAAAATCTTCACGCGCCTGTTCACGCCATTCATTGACGTGTTCAACATCTTCCTTATACCAAGATTTTAAGCGCCTATAGAGTTCATATTCATCAAAATCTGCCGTTTTTTTAGAGTTATGACTTAGAATGCCATCCATGATGCCGCTTCTCTTTCTATAGCGCGATAACGTTCTTGTTGCGGTTTAATGCGTGGTGCTTCATAAACAATGCACATCAAACCAAAGGCATCCGCACCATGACTGGACCAATCATGTTCTGCCCCCAAGCCAATGCCGCGCTTCTCATCCCATTTCTCATGATACCAATTCAGCGCCTTACGACCCGCTACAGTTGTCTCTTCATGAAACCAAACAGAGGGTAAAATACGCCGCACCGCCTCGATCCGCATCTTGACAGCACCAGCCCCTTGATGAGGGATCACTTGCGTTTCAAAGCCCGCATCATTTAACGCACTCTCAAAACTCACATTATGTACACGGTCCCTTGTTGCGCCATCATGGGGAAGAACCATCAATGCCTTCTCATAGCCATTGCGACGTAACCAGCCTATATGCTCGGATAACGGCTGCCCTTGTGCTTCGTAATAATCCAAAACACGGATCTCTCTGCCAACAAATTGCGCTATCCATATCGCCGTCGCATCTGCCTTGGCACCCGTGCCCCCAATATCCCAAAAGGCACGCATCTGCATTAAAGGATCACGTGCAACACGCCCTATCCGTCCCTCCTGCTCGGCTGCTAACATTTCCTTTTGATAGTAAGCGCCTTGAACAGCGGTAAGATAAGCCCCCTCCCATATATGTTTATAGGTCTCTGGACGATTCTTCAGATCATCAAGCCGCGCTTCATTCAAGATCTTGGGAAATTTCGGATTGTCTGACCAGTTGATCTCTACACGCTTAATGGCTTCATTGTTTGAAAAGCGAAACCGCCTTTCAACCGGTGCATTATCTCGTAAGGGGTTCCACGTTACCCATAACTCTGCTCTCCACCCCTCACCTTCTTCACGTAAAGTCGGTATAAGCGTTTGCCAAGCTGTCTCTGTCACAGGCTCTGCCTCATCAACCCAACAGAGCAAAATGCGCCCCATGGATTTGATACTGGCTATATTACGATCTAGTCCCGAAAACTGAAAAGCAATACGACCATCAATCGACTTAATCGAAGATTCTCCAACCTTATAGTAGTCCTTTAAAAAGTCATGACCTTCAATGGCCCGTTTAATCTCCTCTAAAGAACTCTCTGCGAGAGAATTTTGAAACTGACGTGCGCAAAGGATAGTGCCTGATATTCCTCCCATGCCAAATTGATAGCCTTTTAAAGCCGCCATCAAAGCAAAGGATCTTGTCTTTCCAGACCCTCGTCCTCCCCAAGCAGCACGCACCGCCGCCTTACCTGTAAAAATCGCTATAAGCTTTGGGACAATCTTAATCTGTCGTGTTGTCATGACCCAAAGGCGCGATTTCCACGCGCCCTATCATCTTAATCGCCCCGCCATCCTCCCCTGTCACTTGCAATGGCAACACCTTACCAAGCAACGCTAAATAAGCGGCGGGGCATTTAAGTGCCTGTTTTTCCAGATAAGAGATTAATCCTTCTTTACCATATTTACTGCCTGCTCGTTTAGCAGCTTCAATGACTGACTCTTTCAAAAGGCTCGTTGTTTTATTGGGTACGCCTTTTACCCGCCCTTTTCCTGCATTGGGTGGCAATTTTTTTGGGTGCAAAGTCATCTCTGTATTTTCTGCTGTCATAAAATACTTTCTCCCAATAACAAAAAGCCCCGCAAAACACAGGGCTCTCAGTAATCATGTCAATTTAATAAAAGAAGTTGAGGGGGAATTATCTACTGTAATTTTAGACGCAATTCGACCACTACAGCAGCTCTATAAAACACCATTATTCACGCCATGTCAACAAAAAAATCACGATATTGTATATTTTTTATTTTCTTGCCTAAATATAGTGTCTTTAGCACCAAGCAACACCTCACAATTGTATCCTCTAAAAGAATCAATTATATGACTGATAATTAATAAATGGGGGGAAACAATGCGTGATATTGTCATAGTAATAGTGGGTATACTCATACTATGGAGTATAGTCTCTGACATGTGGGAAGAAGCAGAAAATGGTCGGAATACAGAATTTCAAGGTACTCTTTTATTAGTCATAGTACTCGGTGTGCTTTGGTATCTTGAATTTTCAAGAAACTTTTTATTAATAGTGGCAATTTTGCTGTTTGCTTGGAGAAATTACCTAGGAATAATAGCAAATTCTGAACATGATCGCTTAGTCGAATACTCTCAGATGGCATTTGATTATGAGAATGAAAAAATTAATAAAGCGATTATACAACGAAACGAAGCGGTTAAGGAAAATAGTAGGATGGTCGATAGACACTACAAAGCGATTAAGGAGCGAGACAAAACAATTGAAGAATTATCCGAAAAGCTTTGGCAACAACAAAAACAGATAATGATAATGGAGAAACAGAATGAATCTGGTTGAGAAAAAAATCAATTAAAGGTTCAATACTATGACTGATAATTAATAAAAAGGAGAAATTTTAGTGTTATTTTTCAAAATAAGCAGCTCTATTAGCCATAGTGATCAATGGGCTTTTTCTTTCTGATTATACCAATAGTGAACTCCCTATTCATTATCAATCTGCTAATATTGATCAAAGTTTATATGAAAGAATTAAAGTTTTACAAAAGCAGTACAAAGCAGAACAGCATCCAAAAAAGATTTTATCAGATAGTGGAATTAATCAATATAACATTTCGTTTTCCACTGTCTCTGATTATGAAAAACCTCAACGACGTATAACATTCGATGATTTAATAATTGTAATAGAAGTACTCGTATTTATTAGTATAATGTCCATCATCATTAACTTACTTTGGCGCTTTAAATTGAAAATTCCTGCTTATTTCTTTTTATTAACAACCGCTCTAATTAGTTGCGCCGTATTACTCCTTTTAATCTTTGATTAAAGATCAAAATATTTTATAAAAGATTTACCTTAACCTTTATATATATTTTTTCTATGTCCAACAGCCAAAACTAATACGACAAGCTCCTTATCATAGAGTTCACAAAGTATCCTGTAATCTCCTACACGATATCTCCATAAACCTGAGAATTGTCCTTTTAAGGGCTTACCTATTACACGCACATCTTCAAGAGGAGCAACGTGTTGATCTAAAAAATCAACAATCCGCCGTGCTTCTTTTTTATCGCATTTTTTAAAAAACTAAGAGCTTTTTTTTCATATCTAATCGTCCAAGCCAAGCTCTTTCCTCACCTCTTCAGAGCTATAAAAAGTACCCTCTCCCTTTCGAACGCGCTCTCTTACTTGTGAGGCTAAATAATAATCCTCTGCTTCCTCTATGCCACGTTCAATAATCTCGCGTAAATAAAAAGACTTTGTACGTCCTGTCTTAGCAGCTAAATTATTCAAACGTGTTTCGAGATCACTTGGCAACCGAATAGATATCGTCATGATGGAATCCTCATATTTGTATTCACTGCAATACAAATACAACGCATTGTACAGAAAAACGTTTCACGTCAAAGCGAAAGAAACAACATAAAACATTTACCATTTATTTTTTTTATCAAAATATTTATGAAGCGCGTTCAGAGCAATCTGCAATGAATTTACAAGATGTGGTAATATTTGATCTTCACTAACAAGATATTGTAGAGCTGCATAAAGATTATACTGTTTATAGAGGCATTGTGTTTCTTTGATTACCTCTTGCATGCTACAAAACTGCTCTGTTGCACGTTCAACCCACTTCTCTCTTGCTTTGTCATCAGAAGATGATGGCATTTCATCATAAACAGCGCTTGGCAAACCTTTTGCACACGAATAGTCATTTCTCACTTCAAGATATTTTTGCGTAGCGTCATACTGGTCTTGAGTAAGCACGCCTTGCAAACAAAGCCGCCCAACATAAGACCCCGCAAGTGGATTTTTAGCCTCTTCTATGGTCAAACCAAAGCGTTTAGCACGCATTTCAACTGCCAATTGATTAACAGGGTCTTGACGTACTTTCACTTGTGAAATGTAGGCATCTTTCTTTCTCATACATCCCCCGTATCTGTGGAAATCCACATTCTTATTTTTGCTCTATTTTTTAATCAAAATGGCATGCTGTCATGAGCAGATATGCCATAATCATCAGCACCTGAAGCGATAGCATAACTTTGAGAAGTGACAGACGAAGAGGACGCAGATTGCTCTTTCTTTGCATCAAGTAAATGCAACTCGCCTTTATATTGTGGCAGGACAATTTCTGTTGTGTAACGGTCATGTCCATTTTTATCTTGCCATTTACGGGTTTGTAATTTGCCTTCTATGTAAACCTTTGAACCTTTGTGTAGATACTGAAGTGCTATTTTTGCAAAATGCGGATTAAAAACCACTACGGAATGCCATTCTGTTTTTTCTACTTTTTGGTGCGTATTTTTATTCATATAGCTTTCAAAGGTTGCCATACGAAAATTGACTACCTCAGCACCAGAAGTCATCGTTTTGCTCTCAGGATCATCCCCTAAATAGCCAATTAACATCACTTTATTGAGCATGTTTTCACTTACCTTAAATTGTATTTAAATATGTAAAAAATCTTAGCACAATTTGTTTATTTTTTCCATTATTTCAAATAGATATTATTTATTATTAACATATAACATTATGTTTTATATGACGAAATTAATAAATAATCGATTGACTAAATGCATTGTGTATCGTATCAAGTAACAAAAGGGGTCATATATGGCAATCGTTAGTTTCAAGCATAAAGGGTTGAAGTTGTTTTTCGAAAGAGGAATTGTTAAAGGAATACAACCTGCACATGCTAAAAAATTAGCAAATATTTTAGTGATTTTAGATACGATATCCGCTCCTGAACAAATGACTATTAAATCATACCGTCTCCACGAGCTTACAGGCGATTTAAAAGGCTATTGGTCAATGCGTGTTAATGCAAATTGGCGTGTTACTTTTCGTTTTATTGGAACAAATGTTGAACTTGTTGATTACCAAGATTACCATTAATTTTTGAGGTGTTATCATGATGTACAATCCCCCACACCCTGGTGGTATTTTGAAAGAAGAGTTGCTTGATGAACGAGGATTGACAATAACAGAGGCAGCAAATCGTCTCGGCGTTGCGCGCTTAACTTTATCACGTGTTTTGAATTGTCATGCAGCAATTAGCATTAATTTAGCTTTACGCTTAGAAATAGCTGGTTTAAACGACGCAGAATTTTGGCTTAAATTGCAACAAAAGCATGATTTATGGCAAGCTCGGCATAATAACCCCATGCCGGATATTTCGTCTTTAGAGCAAGTAAGCCATCCTTAGCAATTAAGACTTGGCTTGACCGTTTTTTCGCTTAAAACACATCAAATGTTTTTTGATAATTTTTTAATTTCTCTATTGATCTCATCTATGAGAGGTTCGTAATTAAGAACGCTTCTTGGCAAATTACCTCCATATCTCCACGCTTTTACTTGCGCTTTGGTGCTAAAGTCCGCATTCTCAGGTATTTTGTAATACTGACCGCCATCAAATTTTTCACACTCTCTTGTACCGTCTTCATATTCGTAGAGATTATAAAAATACTCAGCGGCTCCATCTCCCCACGGCACATATCCAACAGCGGTTGCAACAAATTTTTTTTGCATGGGCTGTTTACGGTTTTTTAAGAGCAAATGTTTTAAAATGGGCATGTTTTCATCCTATATTTTACCAATAGCGTTATTTGTCTCAAATTTGACCGTATGGTGCGTTTTATGTTCCTAATGTGGTTTGATCAAAAAAGTTCTAAATCGCGCTGTACGGTGCCTTTTTGTCGATTTAAACGCATATCTAATCCAAAATGATCAGCACTTTTCACTATTTTGCTACCACTTCAATCTTTTTCACGCTTTCTCCAATGCCCTTTAAAATCTTTTCACGTTCCTGCTTGTGAACAAGCGTAAGTGGTCTAAAATGCTCTCTCGCTGCTTGTTCTTTTAGTGTTTTCTTGCGTGTATTTTCAAATGCTTTACCGACACTCTCAACTTTTGAAAGAAGAGTATTCTCATAAGCTTTTAAAAAAGTTTGGCATAAACAGAAAATAAATTAAAAGAACCAATACAATCAAAATTCCCAAACTCTGCTTATACCCTATTGATTCCTCTTAAACATGGCGATCCCGACAGGATTCGAACCTGTGACCCACGGCTTAGAAGGCCGTTGCTCTATCCAGCTGAGCTACGGGACCAGCTGATCATTTTCACAATACAGAACAGCACCCTTAGCTCAATGCGTCCAAGATTGTTGCCTATCACTGCGAAAATTATCAGAATAAGAAACAACACGCCGAATCGGCTTATGCATTTTTTCTACACGATAAGGAATAGCATTCTTGCGTGCAAAAGCAACCGCCTCTTCCTTCTTATTAAAGCGGATCTTTACCTGATTATTCATATCAGACGTAGCTGTATACCCCATAAGAGGCTCAAGCATTTTTGCTTTTATCGGCTCATACTGTAGAATCCAAAAACCCGTATTGCCTCTACCGGACTGCATAGCTGTCTTAGCAGGACTATAAATACGCGCGATCATGGTTCTTTTCCCTCAAATTAGAAAACGCTTAAATGGCAATTTCTCACCACACGCACCCAATTGGTCCACTCTCTCACACCAAAGCAAATATGGTCGGAGCGATAGGATTCGAACCTACGACCCCCTGATCCCAAATCAGGTGCGCTACCAGGCTGCGCTACGCTCCGCCATTTACATTTACTTGATGCATATTCCCTAAAATTTTCACAACAGAAGTGCAAGAGAAAAACACATTTTTTTTAATTTTGTTGCATTTCTCTACAAGAAAGAGCTTTTCAAAGCTTTTCTCTGCTAAGGAATAACTTACAGAAACAACAAAAACGATACCCACAAAAGGAAAAGCCCTATCTCCGTAAACAAAGCAACCGGCTTCTTCATAAAACTTGCAAATTACCCTTATTGTTTTGAGAGAACTTTAATGCTAACAACAACATCTAACAAATATAATTGCAGCAACAGAAATGACCTGAGAATCATAAAAAAATCTTAAAGAGCACATAAAACTACAACATTTCCACATCACAGATATAAAATCTAGCAGGCATCACAGGAACTATTAATCACCAACGCCCCTCCAATGCTGACAATTATTCTTACTTTTTGAAAATCCCGCACTTTCTTAACTCTCTCAGCAGTGAATAAATTAAAAAACAAACGTTTTTGCATTTAAGTCATATAAAGTCTCGTTATAGAAAAAAAGAAAGAATCCTCCTCAGTTAAATTGCTTTGGCAAACCTAACGAGCTTGTGTAAACTATAAAAAGAGAACAGAGTCATAAATTAAAAAGCTTACAACATTGAGACAACGAGCGCATTTAAAAAGGTAAAAATGCTCTCACGTAGAAAAATAATCAAAAGAAATACCCTTTTTATCCACCTTCAACAGATGTAGCGAAAATAAAAAACCTAAATAAAGATATTTCTCTCCACACACTGAAATAGTAATAGAAAAGTGATTTCTATTAAACAACTTACAGCATGCTTAAAATAGTTTTCATTGAACTTGCATATTAAGGACTTCACCAATGACAGCACGCGTTATTTTGCTTTTTCTTTGTAATGCCAACCGATCAACAGAGTCAATAACACGCTTCAACGAAAACAAAGAACGCTCACAACGGTTTACAAGATAATAAACAGTATCCGGATGAACAGTAATCTGTCTATCAGAAAAAAGTTTAAAAGCAACAGCTGTTAACAATGCATCATCAGGCTGATTGATCGCAACTAACATAATCGAATTAAGGCGACTTTTAAGATCATTTAACTTTAAATTCCATGTTGAAGGTACTGTACGTGCCGTCATCAACAAAGTAGCTTGGCACATATCAAGATTTGCTTGCTTAACGCTATTAATTAAGTGAAAAAGCCCTGTCTCACTGATTTCACCCAAATCAATATCCTCGATTAAAAATGATCTACCTGAAGAAGCCACAGCAATAGCTTGATCGATCTCATTGCGATGAAATCTTAAAGCATCCGCTTTCTCAGCCCATACACTAGAAAAGTGGGTTTTACCAGATCCTTCTTTTCCAACTAAAACTGCAATAGGTAAGATCCAATTCGGCCAATGATCAATAAGCTGAAAAGCCATACGATTGCTCTCCGTTACCACCAAGTCATCAAATTGGAAAATCGGATTATAAGAAAAATTCAAGGGTAATTGTGTTTCACGCTTATTCATTCTAGCCTCTCCGAATTTCCACTTCGCGAATACATCTGAGAATTAAGATAAGTATGAAGAGCAAAACGAACCAAAACACCAACAGCAGCAGCCGCAGGAACAGCAATAAGCATACCAGTGAAACCAAAGAGTGAAGAAAAAGCAAAAAGCGCAAACATTAACCATACCGGATGCAGCCCCACTGACGAACCCACAAGTTTTGGTTGAAGAATATAGCCTTCAATGAATTGACCAATTAAAAATATAACCATAACAACAATGATCCACCCCCAATTATTTGGGTAGAACTGGACCCACGCAACACCAACAGAGAGTAAAAAACCACTCATTGTACCAATATAAGGAACAAAACTAATAAGGCCAATAAACATACCAATTAAAAGACCAAAATTGAGCTCCGTAATGGTCAAACCAATAGCATAATATCCCCCCAATATTAAACAAGCTGTTCCTTGACCACGAACAAAACCAGCGATAGCTCTATCCATTTCATGAAAAATACTGCGAACAGTTTCAAGATGATCCCGTGGTATCAACGAATCAACTGCTGTAACCATACGTGGCCAATCCAATAACATGTAAAACGCCACCACAGGTGCCACAACAAAGAGACTGACGATATTTACGAGAGATTTTCCTGATTTCAAAAGTGAATTCAAGAGAGATGTAATAAAATCAGAACTTTGTCCTAAAAGCCCCTTAATATTACTCTGTAATTCATTTGGATCACTTCCAAAATAGCGTCTAACCCAATCAAAATCATGTTCAACGAAAAAAGTTTGAATACGATTAATATAAACGGGCAACCCATCGTTCATAAATTGCTGTATTTGCCAACTGATAATAGGAATCAAAATGATTAAAGCAGCAACAAAAACCACAACAATAAACAAAGTAATGAGAATAGTGCCAAAAACACGACGAATACGAAATTTTTCAAGCAATTGAACAATCGGATTAAGAAAGTAAGCCAACACAATCCCTGCTACAAAAGGAAGCAAAATTGATCCAAAAACAAGCATAAAAAGAATGAAAAAAATCAGCGCACCAAGCCAGAAAAAAATTTGCTTTTTCATATTATTTGGTAACGGTACTTGAGTATAAGCTGGCACATAAATCTGACGAATATCACGGGATCCATTCTCACGAACTTTCTTTTTCATAAACTGCAAAGCAGAATGATCATGGTTATCTGATATCTTACTCATAAAATATCCTAAAAAAAACTCTTCACAAAAATTATAAACTTCTTTTACATGGGTCACAAGCAAAGTCGTTTATTTTCTTATCAATATCTCTTGCAGAGATGACCCTATCATGGCATTGCATAATATCAAAACCTGATTTCCCATAAGGAAAATTCTAATGAACAATCAAGATCTTATAAATGATAAATCTAAGAACGGTCTTACCTACGCAAAAGCCGGTGTAAACATCGATATGGGTAATGCCATGGTAGAAAAAATTAAACCCTTCATACGCGCAACAAAACGAGCAGGAACAGATGCAGAAATCGGCGGCTTTGGCGGACTCTTTGATTTAAAAGCAGCAGGATTCACCGATCCCATCCTCGTAGCGGCCAATGACGGGGTGGGAACAAAACTAAAAATTGCTATTGAAGTAGGTATTCATGATACCATTGGTATTGATCTGGTAGCCATGTGCGTCAATGATTTACTTGTACAAGGTGCTGAGCCGCTCTTTTTTCTCGATTATTTTGCAACTGGAAAACTTGACCCTGAACAAGGTGCGGCTATCGTTTCTGGTATTGCAAAAGGATGCCAGCAAGCAGGTGCAGCTCTTATTGGCGGAGAAACTGCAGAAATGCCTGATATGTATGCGAAAGGAGATTATGATTTAGCAGGTTTTGCCGTAGGAGCTGCTGAACGTAGTGCATTATTACCTTCAAAAGACCTTACAGAAGGTGATATTATTTTAGGTCTTAGCTCATCTGGAATTCATTCCAACGGTTTCTCTCTCGTCAGACGAATCATTCAACAAAGTGATCTAAAATGGAATGATCATGCCCCTTTTAATCCTCAAATGAATCTTGGCACAGCACTTCTCACACCAACACGTATTTATGTAAAATCTCTCTTGCCCATTATAAAAAGTTACAAAGGAATTAAAGCTCTTGCTCATATTACGGGAGGCGGCTTTCTTGAAAATATTCCCCGCGTACTTCCCTCATCTCTCTGTGCTGAAATTAATCTTTCTGCCATTCATGTTCCATCAATTTTTTCATGGATTGCCAAACAAGGAAAAATAGAGAAGATAGAGATGCTACGAACATTCAATTGTGGTGTTGGCATGATCATAATCGTAGCGCAACATGAGGTTGAAAAAGTTACTCAAGAACTTAAAATGCAAGGAGAAACAGTTACTTTACTCGGCAAATTAACAAAACGCCAAAACAAAGGAATTACTTTTAAAGGTGCACTTCACTTATGAAAAAACAAATTGTTGTTTTTATTTCCGGCAACGGCTCTAATATGGTTGCTCTGGTTAAAGCAAGCAAACAAAAAGAATATCCTGCTGAAATCATCGCAGTTATTTGCGATAATCCTCATGCTAAAGGCATTGAAAAAGCACGTGACAATCATTTGCCCATTCATATTATTGATCGCAAGGATTATCCAACTAAAGAAGCATATGAAGAATCTATCTTTAAGGTTTTAGCCAAATATCAGCCGGATCTTATCTGCTTTGCTGGTTACATGCGCCTCATCTCATCTCGTTTCGTAAAACTCTATGAAGGAAAAATTTTAAACATTCACCCTTCTCTTTTGCCTTCATTTAAAGGTCTAAAAACACATGAACGAGTTTTACAAGCAGGTGTTAAAATCACTGGTTGCACTGTTCACCTTGTTACAGAAGATATGGATTCAGGTAAGATTCTTGCCCAAGCAGCTGTTCCAATATGTCCTAATGATACAGCCGATAGCTTAGCGCAAAGAGTTCTTAAGGCTGAACATAAACTCTACCCCGAAGCTTTAAAAGCATTCATTGAAGGAAACAACAAAATAACAGATGCTCAACAACAACTTTTATCCTTTTGAGTACATAAACAAATAGATTGCTGCATTACAAAATCTCAATTTATTCTTCAACTCCTACATTTTGAGATCTATAAGAAATTTTTCATGATGAAATAACATTATTGATTTATAAAGATAATTAATAAGTTTTACAACTTAAATATAAAATTCGAATATATAATAGTAAGATTCTTTTGTTTTAAATTCTCTTAGTAATGAATCAGGAAAAACATTCTCTTACACATTATAGTGCGATTGGTATGTAAATAAAAGCCGTTTTAGAAAAGAAAAAATATACCCCTTATGAAACTGTATAAATACAAAAGTAGTCAAAATATTAAAGTTTAGAAAATACAATTATAGTAATAATTTTATTTTCATAAGTACAAAAGTAACAATATTTAATGGATTTTGCATTATACTATTCACAAACACTGTCATAAAATGGGGTTGGAAGAAATAAGAGATATTTTTTAAAAGCAGTTGCGTGAATAGTAAAAAATGGAGTTTTTTTTTTGCGTGAAAGAGATTCCCCTATCAAAAAATGAAAGAAACAAAAGCGTGAGGCAATGGGTAATTTACATCACTTAAAACATATTGCTTTGGACACTTTTGAAAGTCGCAAAACGAATTAAAGGGTAAAAGATGAAAACTGATTTGTACCTTTACAACCCCCATATTATGCCCCAATTAGACTGTCTCTCCATTTTAGAGCTTACCCAAACAGATATACGCAATATTTCGCTCCAATTTAGAATACAAAAGCTCGAACAACTTATAAAGCTCTTGCTCTTTTTAATCTCTGTTTTAAAAATAATGCTACCTTAAGTCTAGTTTTACAAACAATAGAAAAAACTTTATTAGGAATAAAAACGCCATAAAATGCAAAACTTACCAGCTATTAATTAGAAAGAATGTCCAGTTTTTTATAAAAACACTAAGCAAAACAACAACATTTATACATTTGGCTTTATGTTTTCTTATGCTTACAGGCGTTCATACAAGTTTCTTATGTCATAATTAATAAAGATCATTCAACAAATTCATCGCCTTCCCAAAAATGATTTTACTCTTTCTTTCTCCATTCGTGCTACTTTCACATTCAGTCATGGAAAAATATATCAGTGAAATTGAGCTTGAAGCATATCCGCATAGGTTTCGCTCTAATTTACGT
Organism: Bartonella henselae str. Houston-1; assembly: GCF_000046705.1. Taxonomy (NCBI): domain Bacteria; kingdom Pseudomonadati; phylum Pseudomonadota; class Alphaproteobacteria; order Hyphomicrobiales; family Bartonellaceae; genus Bartonella; species Bartonella henselae. The sequence continues at coordinate 1,052,191 of NC_005956.1, forward strand.
GAGTGTCTAAAAGAAAAAAAACTAATATCTTTATGAGGTCTCTGAAACCATCCTAGAGCATGTCGTAGAAGTGGATAAAGTAACCGGATGCATCGTCACACAGACTTTTTAAAACAGTACTGTGTTTTTATGGATAAATGGGAATCTGATGTCACAGGAAAAGGTGAAGATAAAGGATGAATAATCCCATTGTCTGTGAACAACTTTCTCTCTCTTTTCTCTCATTCATTGTCTAAAAGAGTCATAAATGACTACCCGAATGATTATAGCATAAAATACTGTCTTTTTTATCAATAAACTTACTTTTAATAATAATAAATATGATTGTTTACAATTTTTTGCATTAAAAGAATTTTCTTATGTCTAAAACCGTGAGAATGCAAATTGGCTTCATATGAATATTTCAATATTCCGTCGTTAGTTACCAATGAATGAATCACTACAAAAGCCACCAAAGTTTATTTTTATCACGTTGATCACAATCTTATGAATGTAATCAAAAAAGCTAAAACACAGTTTCAGAATAACGTGGTATAAAAAAACCTTGTCATATATGGAATAGACAAGGCTCTCTAATTTAACAACATTTTTAAAGTAGCAAAAACCTCTCCACAACGAAATATTTTAGGATAGGAAATGCTATATTATGAAAACGCACAAGGCATGATTAGTGCATTTTTAAGATACTTCAATAAAATTTTTCATTGTAAACTGAATAAATATGAATTTTTTATATCAACTCATACTTTCTTCCAACAACATAGTCAGTTCTTACTTCTTTTTTCCTACTTTTCCCAATAAATCATTTTCAGCTGCTTTATATCCTAAAAACGTTAAAAATGACATCCATCCCCCCACTCCTAACATTATCATCAACCCTGTAAAAGTTATTACTAGTACCTTTTCAACTTTTCCTTCTGAAAAGAGATCTGTTTCCTTTCCAATACTTGCTTCAGGAGACAACATGAAAGGAATATTGACCGCTCGAATAAAATGATCTTTGTATTGTTGTGTTATTGCGTTGTTGTGTTGTTGTGCAAAAAAGACTGCTCTATTATCTTGAGATGCTCCTCTCCAAAGTCCAGCGTTCACATTTACCACTTGAGAAATAATAAAAATAATCGTTATAAGAATAGAAAATACATTTTTCATTTTCATTTTTTCCTTCATCTAAAATAAAAAACTTCCTCCTCCCTGATGAAGAAATATGAGTTCCTCATATCAACTCATACTTTCCTCCAATAAAATAATTAGCTTTTTCTTCATCTATTTTTTTTTCTTTCTCGCATCTTCCTCCTGAGCCCATTTATAGAATGTGCCACCTAAAAACATCAACATTGTTGTAAATATTGACCCTAAAAAAGCTCCGAATACCCCAGTAGCCAAAATTGTTGAGGTTATAATAAATACGTTTTCGACTTTTCCTTCTGAAAAGAGATCTGTTTCCTTTCCAATACTTGCTTCAGGAGACAACATGAAAGGAATATTAACCGCTCGAATAAAATGATCTTTATATTGTTGTGTTATTGCGTTGTTGTGTTGTTGTGCAAAAAAGACTGCTCTATTATCTTGAGATGCTCCTCTCCAAAGTCCAGCATTCACATTTACCACTTGAGAAATAATAAAAATAATCGTTATAAGAATAGAAAATACATTTTTCATTTTCATTTTTTCCTTCATCTAAAATAAAAAACCTCCTCCTCCCTGATGAAGAAATATGAGTTCCTCATATCAACTCATACTTTCCTCCAATAAAATAATTAGCTTAGAAAAACCCTCTTACATTTATTTCTCCTATGAGATATAAAAAACATTTAAAAAATTCTTCACTTGTAAACAGCGTTATTTACTTGAGATCTTATTCTTTTAAGAGCTGCAACCAACAAAATAAACAACAATTTGATATTATAATAAATACTTTTTAGATTTTTATTCTGATAAAAAAGATATGATTTCTTTATAAGAATTTACTTAGAAACAAAAATGAAATAAAAATTACTTCTTGAATAATTTAAAATTCCATTTTTATACAACAGAAATATATCTACTATTTTAATAAGTTTTTCTTCAAAGCATAGTATTAAAATTGGTAGATTGAAAAATAATAAATAAAAACAATATTTTATCCTTTTTTTACACATATAGATCTTTCTATCGTAATTATTAATTTTACTACAAAACAATTATTTAATAAAAAACAATATAAAAAGCTAATTAATTTACAAATAATCAATATAATACATTACGTATTATATGTAAAGTATAAAAAGTATTTTTTTTTAAATAATTTATAATGTAAATTATATAAATAAAACCAAAGTGATATAATTTTTAAAACGTCAATTTAAAACTATATTATTTAATGAGACAAATGATAAAAATATTTTTTATAAAAAATATCAAAATAGTTCATACCAGTTTATAAAATAGAATATTAAAATTAAAACAATTTTATATCAAATATATATTATTTATATCTATAATATGATAAAAATTTAACTTATAAAAGATTTATAATTTTTCTCTATTTTTACTTTACTTAAGATATTTATTTTAAATAAATTTAATAAAAAACATTTATACTATTTTGATGATAATCAATCAAATTTTTATACGGAAATAATTTTTATTCTTAAAATTATTTAATTTAATAAATATGATAATAAAATACTCAAACTATACTCTCTATCATAATTCTATTTTGAAAAAATAATTTCTAAAGTGCACTTAACACTATTTCTAAAATAGTTTTTTATTACCGACTTAACGTAATTTTCTCTTCATTATAGACAATATGATAAAATTTATAGCCATTACGATTGAACGTGGGAGCGTGAAGATTGGAATAAAATGATATAGGCATTAATCTGTTTCCAAGCTGCAAGATAAAAATAGCTACATTGTATTCAGATTCAGTATAAATTTTCGAATTAAACCTTAGATTAACACAAGATATACCGACAGCTTTATCGCGACATCTGATAAAAATATCTTTAAATATTGCTTCTTGTTGATAGAACTGAAATGGAATTAAGTGGCAACATTAACGCAATGATTAAAGGAGATAGTGATATCAGTTTATCGGATTGACCTTCCTTGTATGGAAAATATTTGCAACAAAAAAGAAGTTATTCTTAAAGCTACAAAAGAGATTTATTCCCTTTCAAGAAAAAACAATCAAAAAAGTTTGTGAGAATTAAAAACAGATTATGGAAAGCTTATTATAGCGTGTAGGATGCGGAGAAAACCTTTATCAGCCTTTAAAATAGTAGAAACCCTTACAAAAAGGTGGGAGTATTTTATTTCTGCTATCTTCTTTTGCTTTGATATCGTAAACAATACGAAATTAGCGGATGCACAATTCCCATTACATTCTTTTGCCGTTTGTTCTGATAAGAAAATAAGCAAGCATTTTAAAAACCAAGACGATGTTATTGGGATGGAAATGTCAGATTTTGTATTGCAAGCAATAATGAATGCTAAAGAGCTTAAAAAAAAGCCGATGCAATAACCGTGGTATTTTCAACATATCATTCAATAAAAATCATTTGTGATGCACAAAAAAACCATGGCTTAACAAAACTGAATCCGATCATTTGTAATTAAAACCTTTTGTACAACGAAAGCAATCTTGGTAACAGATAACAGTAAATCTGATTTTATCAAAGTTCATGACAATAGAATTATTCCATACAAGAAACATCTATACATGACAGCAACCACACGCATTTTTATTAAAATTTCCAAAAAGCGCTCTAGTGAAATTAATGCCGTTTTGATTTCTATGGATGAAAAAAAGTTCTACGGTAAACGACTTCATCACTATACATTCATAGAAGCCGTAGATAATGAACTCTTAACGCCTTATAAGACTATTATTATCTTGGATATTGATGATAAGTTTATCACTCCAGCAATACAGAATATTATTGCAAATAAAAACTGCAAACTTGATTTTGATGCCGCTGTAAAAATTATTGGCTGTCATAGAGCCCTTACAAAAACAGATAAAGAAGTTCGTGATGGCATAACTAAAGATGTAGGAGTAAAGAAATTTCTGTCTGCTTATCCCGGTGAGATCATAACAAAAAAATATCTTTCACTATGTTTACAGTCTCTTACATTCAAAGAATATTATGCTTGTTATGCTAATAATTTCTCTCAAGAATTGCCTCATATCCCTTGTGTAAAAAGCGCTAAAAATTTTGGGATATTTGTTTACTATTGGATAAGAACTCTACCATTTGTATGTGAACTATAAAAGTGTAGAGATTTTATCTAACTATATTTCTAAAAAGCCCCCTAAGCTTACCGATATCGCCAATCTTGAAAAATTTTATACGTTACACAAATGCAATTTACTGGAAATAGCAAAGAAAAGATAAGCCCCCTTGTATCTACAACAGCAATATCATCATAACAGATACCCTTCCTGAAACCTATCAATTATATTGTTAAACAGTAAATCCGCTTTTGCATGAATTATGGAGCATCAATATGTGTAAGAGTAATAAAACAAAGTGGAGCTGTTAATGATACTAATTGCTATACTGTTAAGACTTTTAGCAACTTGGCTTATCTATTAGAAACATTTCAACAGCTTATTACAATAAGCTTAGAAACAATGAAAATAGTTAGAAACCTTTCTGAATTAGAAATTAAAGAAAGTTAATGGCCTAATGAGGCACACTCACTACGATGCATGCTAGCCTTACAAAGACCTCTTGATGTTACTCTAAAGCTACAGTCTATCTCCTCCCAGTTAAATCGATTATACATTATTATATATCTTATCAGAGACACGAACTTTTTATCTAAAAAATCTTAAAACATAAAACCCACTATTTTATTGTGTAAGTGTTTCTTTAACTTTCAAAGCTAACTGTTTGAGTGTAAATGGCTTAGATAAAAAACTAAAAACAGCATCTTGTGGAAGATTTTTAGCAAAAGCATCTTTTGCATACCCAGAAACAAAAATAAATTTGATGTCAGGATAATTTTTACGCGATTCCTTAAGCAAAGTAGGTCCATCCATTTCTGGCATCACCACATCAGAAATAACAATATCCACAGCACCCTTATTTTCTTCAAGAACGGCAAGTGCTTCAACCCCAGTTGCAGCTTCTAAAACAGTATATCCTCTCATTTGGAGCGCTCTCACCCCACCCATTCTGACAGCATCTTCATCTTCAACAAGCAAAATAGTTGCAGATCCGGTTAAGTCGGTATTTTTCTCTTGTTCTTCAACTTTTTCAATCTGCTGAGAACCTACATGGACAGTATCAGGAATATAACGAGGAAGAAAAATATGAAACGTTGTTCCTTCCCCTTCTCGGCTATCACAGTAAATGTAACCACCTGTCTGTTTAATAATTCCATAAACCATCGATAAACCAAGCCCGGTTCCTTTTCCAACTTCTTTTGTTGTAAAAAATGGCTCAAACATTTTTTCTTGTACAGCAGCTGATATACCAGTTCCTGTATCTGAAATAGTCAACTGTACATACTCACCAAATCCAAAACCAACATGATGAAACTCAGCACTTTGTTGTTTTGTAATATTGTTAGTTGCAATCGTAACAATACCGCCATTGGGCATAGCATCACGCGCATTAATAACCAAATTCATAATAACACGCTGGAAAGATGCTTGATCAACTTCAACACTCCACAAATCTCTTCCATGAATAATTTTTAACTGAATATTATTGCCTAAAAGAGGTAAAATAAGATTGCGAATATCTGACAAAAGTTCTGTAAAATCAACTTTTTCCGGTTGAAGCGTTTGCTTTCTAGAAAAAGCTAATAACTGCTGTACAAGTGCAGCCGCACGGTTAGCATTATTTTTAATATTAATAAGATCGGCATATGCAGGATCAAAACTACGATGCGTATTTAACAGAAGATCACACGACATCAAAATTGCTGTTAAAACATTATTAAAATCATGCGCAATACCTCCAGCCAGCTGCCCAACAGCTTGCATTTTCTGATTTTGCATCATTTTATCTTCAAGCGTTTTTTGTTCTGTTGTTTCTATAACAGAGATAATGATCAAATCTCGTAATGCATCATCATGATATGGCGTTATAGACATAACATGAAGACGCAAATGGCGTTCTTCACTATTTTCTAAAACTGTTTCTATCGAAACAGAATAGTTTTTATTTGTCGTAATTTTCAAAAATGCACGCTCTAGCTGCACACGATCACGGCGAGATATGACATCATAAAGATTAATATTGCCCGTACATCCCATGAGTGATAAAAAGGCATTATTCATATAAAGCAATTGTCCTTCCTGCTTTACCACCGCTATTGCAAATGGACTCGCATCAAAATACTCTACTAAGACACTGGGTAATTTTAATTGATTATCGTTTTCTTCTTTTTGTATTTTCTGTGGGATTACCACAATACGATAAATGACTTTGTCCTCTAAGAGAGAAGAAGCACACATAAAACAATTCAAGATTTTCAAACCGATCTCTGAATTTAAAGATAAGGAAAACCTATAAGGCAAAGAGTACCCTGAACTTTGATATTTGTTATTTTGCAAACAAATATCACTCCATGAGCTATTAGCTCCAACGCTATCAAATAATTGATCAAAACTATATTTCCCAACAGTAAAATTCGCCAAATCAATTGAAAACCATTCGGCAAAAATCGCATTTGCATAAAGAATCGTTCCCTGTGTATTAACGGATAAAAAACCAACAGGCGCTTGATCTAAGTGATTGATAGCTTCTTGAAGGTTTGAGAAAAAAACTTCACGACACTCTTGCAAATGAGAAATATCGGCAATACGCCAAAATAAAAACTTTTTTCTTCGCCTTGCCATTGGTTGAACAGAAATATTATACCAAACGGAGTTTTTTTGCGGTGAATGGACAAAAATCGACTGTTCTACCCTTAATTCTTCTTGCGCGGCAAGATCACTATATGCTGCAACTTTTAAGCGATACGCCAACGCACCAGCTCCCGGAAGATCAGCAATGACAGCATAACAAGAAGAATTAGGCTTATAGGTAAAGATTTTTTGATAATTTTGATTAGAATAATAAACAAAACCGGATAAATCAGAAATAATAATTGCATCATCGGTATTATTAAAGATGGTGAAATCAAAGTCTTCATATAACTGCGCTGCATTATATCTTAAAATCCCCATTCCAACCAAAACAAGTGCAGCACCCCCTATAATTGCTAAAGCCAAAAAAAATATCAACGTAGCTTTTTGTAAAAAGCCCTGCGGATAAAAAAAACCTAGAAGACCTAAAATGAAGAGAAAAGCTATTACAAAAACAACACGAAGAATCATACCTCCTCGATATACAAAAGAAGATGATAAGCTCTCATTATTCTCAAAACCTGTATCCATCTCACTTTGCCTTGATTATAGACGTTTCTTATGCCACAAATTGCTTCTATAATCATCTTTATGAAGTATATACCAGAATAATATCCACCGAAGAAAAATCACTCAACGTTAAAAAGATCTTGTTTTACATTATAAATAAATACTTTTAAGTGTATCTTTACAAATTTATCTCAATAAAAAATAATATTTCCATTACAAAATGGGAGAGAATTTATGTATGTATGGTTATCAAGCCAAATAGGCACATCCGCAGCGAACATAATCACAAGCCTTGTATTTTTTACTATAACAATCACTGCTATTGCAGCAATTATTTTGTTCTTACGCCGTTTAAATACAAGAAGATTCAGTATAAACAGAAAAAAGCATCTATCGAGATTAACCCTATGCGATACCATTGCTGTTGATCGCACACGTCGTCTTATTTTGGTACGTTGTGATGACAGAGAGCATTTGCTTCTTATTGGTGGGTTAACAGATGTTGTTATAGAATCCAATATTATCAATACATCCATCATACAAAAGAGAAAGATTCAACAAGCATTAACAACAACAGAAACCAATCAAAGCTTTAACATTACAGAAAAAAAACCTTTTTCCGTCAGTGAAAAAGAGCATATACAAGACGCTCTCTCCACTCACTTTATGAAGCAACAAGTAGAAGATTCAGCAATTACCGCCGAAATTGAAGGACGACTAGAGCCCTCTTTATTTGTCCCTGCTCCCCCAAAATAAGATACCCAATTCTAGCGCCGCGCATTTCATGTCTCCATCATCAAAATCGCTTTTAATCGTCGCGATAAACTCTTTCGCGTCGTTCGTGGCGTTCTTGCGCCTCCAATGATAAAACTGCAATTGGTCGAGCTTCAAGACGCTTTATACTAATAGGTTCGCCAGTTTCTTCACAAAAACCGTAAGTCCCGTTATCGATACGCTCCAAAGCAGCATCTATTTTTGAAATGAGTTTTCTCTGACGATCACGAGCACGTAACTCAATTGTACGATCAGTTTCGCAAGATGCTCTATCGGTTAAATCAGGTTGACCAGCATTTTCTTCCTGCAAATTCTCCAAAGTTTCACGTGCCTCCCTTAATATATCATTCCTCCAAGAAACTAGTTTAGCACGGAAATACGCTTTTTGCCGTTCATTCATAAAAGGTTCATCTTCACTAGGACGATATTGATCATCAATCTCTTCGCTCATGCCATAAAAACCTCCATATATGGTATGTGCGGTCTATATATTGTTCAACACCGATCAACACAAGTGTAAAATGCTATTTTTATAACAACCTAAAAATGTGTTTAAAGCCACTTTTTAAGTTTTTAGCCACTTTTTTGCATAAAATATACTCTCTTGAGAGAATAACCATTTAAGGATTCTCCGTATATCCCATTTCTACACATACTCCAAAACCTATAAAATAGGAAAATGCAAACATTGGAAATTAAGCGAATAATTTTAGCTAATAATCTAAACTTAATAACAACAAATCATCCCAATATTTAACTTTATAAAGGCAGAGTATGATACCCACGATTCAAATATATCAAAGCATCTTTCTCTTGATTACGGTTAATTGCAATAACTTCACCAATCAAAATGTAATGGGTTGCATGCTCATGCCAACAAATTAACCGACAATCAAACGACGCTAAAGCATCTGAAAGACTAGGTGCACCAGTCTGTAAAGTTCCCCATTGCGCTCTATCAAAACACTCAGTTTCTGTATAATTGTAACGCCTAGAAAAAATATCCGCTAGTGAACGGTGTTTTCCAGCCAAACTATTCACACAAAAGTTCCCATTTTCTATAAACAAATGATTCTTGAGGTTATGGCGCATGAGGCAAACAAGAAGTGTTGGAGGATCATCAGATAAAGAACAACATGCTGAAATTGTCACCCCACGCTTTCCTTTAATGCCATTTGTTGTCACAATATGCACAGCTCCTGCAAAATGACTCATCGCGTCTCGATATTCTTGTGAAGAGACAGTAACAATATTTTGAATTTTAGGCATTAAATGTGTCATATGACTAGACATCTCTTTCATTTACACAGTTTTAAAATTTCAAATAATACTTCCACAAAAAGATCTACTATAAATACTCTTTCCTTTACGTCATAACACAAATAATATTCTAGTCTACAAAACACCATGCTCAAAAAAGCCAATCAAGGAGATTTTAATGCCTCGTTCTCATCTCATTGCACCTTCACTCTTGGCTTCTAATTTTTCCAAACTTGGGCAAGAAGTATTCGATGTTATTGATGCTGGTGCAGACTGGATCCATCTTGATATTATGGACGGTCATTTTGTTCCCAATATTACTTTTGGTCCCGATGTCGTCAAGGCACTGCGCCCATTAACCAAAGCAATATTTGATGTCCATCTCATGATTGCACCAGCAGATCCTTATTTGGAAGCGTTTGCAAAAGCGGGTGCAGATATCATAACCATTCATGCTGAAGCAGGCCTTCATCTTCATCGTTCACTTCAAAAAATTAAAGAAATAGGAAAAAAAGCAGGAATTGCAATCAATCCAAGTACACCAGAACATGTGCTTGAGTATTTGCTTGATCAATTAGATCTAATCCTCGTCATGACAGTTAATCCTGGTTTTGGCGGACAAAATTTTATTCCAGAAATAAAAGATAAAATCAAACGAATCAAAAGCATGATTGCGAACAGACCTATTGATCTTGAAGTTGATGGTGGTATCACTGTTGATACAATCGGAATAACTGCAAAAGCTGGTGCGAATGTATTTGTCGCAGGCTCTGCAATTTATAAAGATGGAAACAAAGAGCTTTACAAAACACGTATTAACGCATTGCGCCAAGCTGCAACCCTCTCACAATAAGGAAAAAATTATGATAGCACGTTATTCCCGCCCTGAAATGATAACAATTTGGTCACCCGAAACGAAATATCGTATTTGGTTTGAAATCGAAGCACATGCCTGTGATGCCCTAGCTCAACTGGGTATTATTCCCAAAGAAGCAGCAAAGGTAATTTGGGAAAAAGGAAAAGCAGCCAAATTTGATATTAATCGCATTAATGAAATTGAGGCAATCACCAAGCATGATGTTATAGCATTTCTGACCCACTTAGCTGAATTTATTGGACCAGAAGCACGTTTTGTTCACCAAGGCATGACATCATCGGATGTTCTAGATACCACGCTTAATATTCAGTTGATGCGTGCCAGCGATATTCTGCTAAAAGACATAGATCAACTTCTAGAAGCATTAAAAAAACGTGCTTTTGAACATAAAGAGACAATCACCATTGGGCGGAGTCATGGCATTCATGCTGAACCAATAACATTTGGAGTCAAGTTCGCTCTTGCATATGCTGAATTTTCAAGATGTCGCAAACGTCTTCTTGCTGCACAGGAAGAAATTTCTACTTGTGCTATTTCAGGAGCTGTAGGAACTTTTGCAAATATTGATCCACGCGTTGAAGAGCATGTAGCAAAAGCATTGGGATTGCGTGCTGAACCTGTTTCCACCCAAGTGATACCACGCGATCGTCACGCCATGTTCTTTGCAACGCTTGGTGTTATTGCTTCATCTATTGAAAGATTAGCTATAGAAATACGCCATCTACAAAGAACAGAAGTTTTGGAAGCAGAAGAGTATTTTTCACCAGGGCAAAAAGGTTCATCGGCTATGCCTCATAAACGTAATCCTGTTTTAACAGAAAATTTAACGGGATTAGCGCGTATGGTGCGTGCATTTGCAATACCTGCCATGGAAAATGTAGCACTTTGGCATGAACGTGATATTTCTCATTCCTCTGTTGAGCGTTATATTGGCCCTGATGCGACTATTACACTTGACTTTGCTCTCGCTCGACTCACATCTGTCATTGAAAATTTAATTGTCTATCCAGAAAATATGCAAAAAAATCTCAATAAATTTCGAGGACTTGTTCATTCACAACGGGTGCTTTTAGCCCTCACACAAGCTGGAATAAGCCGCGAAGATTCTTATCGGATCGTACAACGAAACGCGATGAAAGTTTGGGAACAAGAAAAAGATTTTTTAGAAGAATTGCTTCACGACAAAGATGTTACAGAAGCTTTAAGTGAAACAGAACTTCGTGAAAAATTTGACCTTTCTTACCACACCAAACATATCAACACGATTTTTAAACGCGTTTTTGGGGAATAAAAAAATTGTATAGTTTGCATACAAGGAACAAGCATATTGTCTTATCCCTATGAGATAAAATCTATTGTGAAGGAAACAATTCATGAAAGCAAATCAACTCGATATTCTTATTGTTCCTGGCTACAAAGGATCTGATCCTGACCATTGGCAAACACGATGGGAAAAAAAATTGTCTACAGCCCGCCGTGTTCAACAAACCCATTGGTCAAAACCTATTTGTGAAGAATGGGTTAATGAGGTTAAAATTGCCATTGCACAATCCCAAAAACCCATTGTCATTATTGCCCATTCATTGGGAGTTCCCACAACTATTCATGCAACGCTAAAAAACGCAGAAAAAGTTCGTGGCGCCTTTTTTGTTGCTCCTCCAGATGTAAGCAATGAAAAAATACGCCCCAAACATTTAATGACATTTGGTCCTTATCATTGCAAAAAATTATCTTTCCCCTCTGTAGTCATAGCCAGCCGCAACGATGAATTTTGCCAGTTCTCAGTCGCAGAAAAACTTGCTGGTGATTGGGGAGCACTTTTTGTTGACGCTGGGCTGTCTGGGCATATTAATGTAGAATCTGGGCATGGACCTTGGCCTGAAGGACTGATGGTTTTCTCCCATTTTCTTGCGAAAATTTAATCCCATAAAGATAATTTTCTTTACTATGTCTCTTTAATCTTATTCCTCTTTAAAGGAAGAGCTCAATAATAAAAAATTTACGAAGTGTTATAGCAATCATTGAGAATTTATGCCAATTAGGATAATATTATTCATCAATGCTATTCAAAACCTCTCAAATAATAGAGAATTATAATGAATCGTCGCCACCGTATTTATGAAGGCAAGGCCAAAATTCTGTATGAAGGACCTGAACCAGGTACATATATTCAATTTTTTAAAGATGACGCAACTGCTTTTAATGCAAAAAAGCATGAAATTATCGATGGAAAAGGAGTTTTAAATAACCGTATCTCAGAACATATCTTTAGCCATCTTGGTCGTTTAGGCATCCCAACACACTTTATCAAGCGTATAAATATGCGCGAACAACTCATTAAAGCTGTTGAAATTATTCCCTTGGAGGTTGTTGTTCGTAACGTTGCTGCTGGTTCTCTTTCTAAGCGTTTGGGATTGGAAGAAGGTACCCCTCTTTCGCAATCCATCATTGAGTTTTATTATAAAAACGATTCTCTTGATGATCCCATGGTAAGCGAAGAACATATCACTGCTTTTGGCTGGGCTGTTCCACAAGAAATAGAAGACATTATGCAGCTTTCAATTCGTATTAATGATTTTCTTTCTGGACTTTTTGCAGGAGTTAATATTCAACTCATTGATTTTAAAATGGAGTTTGGCCGCTTGTGGGAAGATGAAGCGATGCGTATTGTTCTTGCCGATGAAATATCGCCTGATTCTGCCCGATTATGGGATATACAAACACAAGAAAAAATGGATAAAGATCGTTTTCGGCGTGATATGGGAGGGCTTATTAACGCCTATCAAGAAGTGGCAAAGCGTCTTGGTATTATTAATGAAAATGAACCTTCACGACCAAACGGTCCAGTTTTAGTGAAGTAGTAAAAAACAAGGGAGCATTAATGTCACCTTCCTTTATTATTGTAAGTACAACTCTTCAAAGAGCGGCGCTTCTAACAACAGGAAATAAAAAATGAAAGCACGCGTTATAGTTACTCTCAAAAACAGTGTTCTTGATCCGCAAGGGGAAGCAATTATCGGTGCTTTAAAGAGTTTATCTTTCACAGGTATTCACTCTATTCGCCAGGGAAAAGTTTTTGATATTGTGCTCGATGACCAATCTGCTAAAAATGCAAAGCAAACACTTGAACAAATGTGTGAAGAGCTCCTCGCAAATACTGTCATTGAAAATTATACAATAGAACTTCTTTAAGTGGAATTCCTATGAAAACTGCTATCATTCAATTACCGGGATTAAATCGCGATCGGGATATGGTTGCAGCACTCCATCACATAACAGGAGTTGAGCCATTAAAAATTTGGCAAACAGAATCAACAATTCCAGATGTAGATGTCATTGTTATTCCTGGTGGTTTTTCTTATGGCGACTACTTAAGATGTGGTGCTATTGGCGCACGAACACCTGTTTTGCAAGCCGTTCGTGAGAAAGCACAAAAAGGTGTTACGGTAATTGGCATATGTAATGGATTTCAAATTTTGTTGGAAGCTGGTTTGTTACCCGGTACTTTAATGCGTAACACTTCATTAAAATTTGTTTGTCGTGAAATAAAGCTTGAAGTCGTAAATGTTAACACAAAATTTTCTCGCTATTATTCTAAAGGACAAATCATTTGTTGTCCTGTTGCACATCACGATGGAAATTATTTTGTTGATAGTGAAACATTAAAACAAATGGAAGAGAATGAGCAAATTATTTTTCGCTATGCAGAAAATACAAACCCTAACGGTTCGGTGAATGATATTGCCGGTATTATTAATAAAGCTGGTAATATTCTCGGTATGATGCCTCATCCTGAAAATTTTATTGAACCTGCACATGGTGGTACTGATGGCCGTTTATTTTTTCAAAGTGCTTTAGAATTGGCAAAGGGATGATAACAAAGAAGATTTTAGACTACTCCAAATTAAAAATCTGTATCATTTTCTGCGCTATAAACTTACGAATCAAACGTTTGATGAACATAATATTGGAGTGTATTTTTCTAAACACACAAAGATTTATTCAAAAGCCGTTTCTGCTTTTTGGATCTACAAAAAAACAATCAAAATCCCCATTGATGGTTTATCAAACAACACGATTACTGATGATCTAGGCTACTATATTTAAAACAATAAAATGCTAAATTTCGATTAATTTGATGGATAAAGTACTCATGAAGCCTTGCAATAACATTGCCATTACACCAGAATTAATTGCACAACACGGTTTAAAAAATGATGAATATCAACATATCCTGACCTTGATTGGAAGAGAACCAACATTTACAGAGCTAGGAATTTTTTCTGCGATGTGGAACGAACATTGTTCCTATAAATCATCTAAAAAATGGCTAAAAACTCTTCCAACAAAAGGAAACTGTGTTATTCAAGGTCCTGGTGAAAATGCTGGTGTTGTTGATATTGGTGAGGGACAATGCGTAGTTTTCAAAATGGAAAGCCACAACCATCCTTCTTACATTGAACCTTACCAAGGTGCGGCGACAGGTGTTGGTGGTATTTTGCGAGATGTCTTTACAATGGGAGCACGTCCTATTGCAGCAATGAATGCACTACGATTTGGATCTCCTGATCATCCCCGAACACGATATCTTGTTGCTGGTGTCGTTTCTGGAATCGGGGGTTACAGTAATGCTTTTGGCGTTCCAACCGTTGGTGGAGAAATAAATTTTGATGAGCGTTATAATGGCAATATCCTTGTGAACGCTTTTGTCGCTGGTATTGCAAAGAAGGATTCCATTTTTTATTCTAAAGCGCAAGGTGTTGGACTTCCTGTTGTTTATCTTGGTGCCAAAACAGGGCGTGATGGTGTTGGTGGAGCAACGATGGCTTCTGCCGAATTTGATGATTCAATCAGTGAAAAACGTCCAACTGTTCAAGTGGGGGATCCTTTTACGGAAAAATGCCTTCTTGAAGCTTGCTTAGAACTCATGGAGCTAGGAGCTGTAGTTGCTATTCAAGATATGGGCGCAGCAGGTTTAACATCTTCTGCAGTTGAAATGGGAGCAAAAGGAGATTTAGGGATAAAGCTTAATCTTGATAAAGTCCCCGTTCGTGAAGAAAACATGACAGCCTATGAAATGATGCTTTCTGAAAGTCAAGAACGTATGCTCATGGTGCTTAAACCAGAATTAGAAAAACAAGCATCAGCGATTTTTCATAAATGGGGACTTCATTTTTCCATTATTGGACAAACAACTGATGATTTACGTTTCCGTGTGTTACATCAAGGGGAAGAAGTCGTCAATCTTCCCATCAAAGAGCTGGGGAATGAAGCACCTGTTTACGATCGCCCTTGGAGTGAGCCTACCCCACAACCTATTCTTAAAGTAGAAGAAGTTAAAAAAGTTGAAAATCTTGGTGATGTACTCCTAACATTATTGAACTCTGCACATCAAAGTTCACGGCGATGGGTGTATGAACAATACGATACACTTATCCAAGGAAATACTCTTGTTCGTCCAGGAGCTGATGCAGGCGTCATCCGTGTAAGCAGTAATGACAAACGTGCTCTTGCTTTTTCTTCTGATGTAACGCCTCGCTATTGCGAAGCAGACCCTTATGAAGGAGGAAAACAAGCAGTTGCAGAGTGCTGGCGAAATATTAGCACGACAGGTGCAATGCCACTAGCAGCCACAGATAATCTTAACTTTGGTAATCCTGAAAAACCTGAAATTATGGGGCAATTGGTATTGGCTATTAAAGGTATAGGTGAAGCTTGTAGAGTTCTCGACTTTCCTATCGTTTCAGGCAATGTCTCTCTTTATAATGAAACCAATGGAGAGGCAATTCTTCCTACGCCAACAATCGCTGGTGTAGGCCTTCTTGATGACTGGTCCAAAATGGTAACAATCAGTGGTATGCAAAATGGAGACAGTATTGTTTTGATTGGAGATTGCGGCTCTCATTTAGGGCAATCAATCTACGCGCGTAACGTTTTGAATATTAATACAGGTGCACCGCCTCATGTAGATTTACAGCTTGAAAAAAAGCATGGACAATTTGTTCGAGATGTCATTCATCGTGGTTTTGTTCATGCCGCTCATGATATTTCTGACGGGGGATTAGCTATTGCACTTGCAGAAATGGTAATTAAAGCAAAGAAAGGAATTAAAGCCAAATTAAGCAACAGATTACCACATCATGCGGAGCTTTTTGGAGAAGATCAAGGACGTTATCTCTTAAGCATCAAACCTTATGTTCTCAATCACCTTAAAGAACTTGCACAAGTTAACGCAGTTTCTTTAACAGAGATTGGTAGAGTTGAAGGTAATTCTCTCAATATAGAAGGGATATTAACACTTTCAGTAGACAAACTCACACAAGCCTATGAAAGTTGGTTTCCGCAATTTATGGGCGAATAATAAAGAGTTATTCATCTCTCTTGACTTGGTGCTATTCTTGCAAGAAATAAATAGAGGAGAATAATCATGGCAATGAGTGCCAATGAAATCAAAACACTTATCCGTGAAGGAATTCCCGACGCAACGATAATAATTCGCGACCTAGCCGGCGATGGAGAACACTACGCTGCAGAAGTAATTTCTGAAAGTTTTCGTGGTAAAAGCCGTGTTCAACAACATAAAATGGTCTATGATGCTCTTAAAGGCAATATGGGAAATGGCCTTCATGCTCTAATGTTGCAAACGAATATTCCAAAATAATTTAAAATTTCTTCTTGCATTCATTCACTCAATACGATTAGAAAAGAATGGAAACATAAATATACGCTCATAGCTTATAAAAATTCTGCAATATCGAGGAATAAAGATGACTACTATTCGTGATTTTATTGACAGCGAAATTAAAGAAAATGATGTCATTTTATTCATGAAAGGAACACCCGATGCTCCACAATGCGGATTTTCAGGTCAAGTTGCTCACATCCTTAATTATTTAGGGGTACCTTATAAAGGAATTAATATTCTAACTTCTGATGAATTGCGTCAAGGAATTAAAGATTATTCAAATTGGCCTACAATTCCACAACTCTATGTCAAAGGTGAGTTTATTGGTGGTTGTGATATTATTAAAGAAATGTTTCAAAATAATGAATTGCAGGAACTTTTAAAGGAAAAAGATATTCCCTGCAATAAAGCATAGGTATCTTTCATTTTATTCAGACTCTTAGAAAGCTGTATTGAGTCGAAATTTTTATTTCAAGGATACCATAATGTCACATTCAATCGACGAACAAACGCATAGTAATGCGCTTCAAAAAAAGATTGGCTATAAAGAATTTGTTATTCTCATCGGTGCGCTCATGGCCATCAATTCTATAGCCGTTGACATTATGCTGCCAGCTATGCCTAATATTTTGAACAGCTTGCATGTTATCAATGAAAATGATCAACATTATATCATTTCTAGTTATCTTATGAGTTATGGCATCTCGCAGATATTTTTTGGTCCGATAAGTGATCGTTATGGACGTCGTAAGCTTATTCTCATTGGTCTTGCATTTTATTCATTTGCAGCAATTGCTTGTGCCTTTGTATCCAATTTTTCTCTATTGCTTATTTTACGGATCTTGCAAGGTATAGGAGGTGCCGCTATGCGTGTCCTCACAATTTCCGTTGTACGTGATCTTTATAATGGTCGAAAAATGGCAGAAGTTATGTCTATCGTTATGATGATTTTTCTAATTGCACCAATAATTGGACCTTCAACAGGACAGTTTATTTTATTGTTTGGGAACTGGCAAGTTATTTTTATATTCATGGCAATTATTGGTTTTGGACTGATGATTTGGATTCAACTGCGCTTGCCTGAGACTCTTTATACACAACGTTCTCTTTCCTTTTCTTCGATCAAACACAATTTATGGATTGTTATAATTAATCGCACAACACTTTGCTATACACTAGCAGCCTCTATTATTTTAGCTTGTATTTTCACCGCCGTTAATACGGCGCAACAAACATATGAAGGGATTTATAATCTAGGCCTCTGGTTTCCCATTGTATTTGCCATCGGTGCAGCTTTTCAAGCTTTATCATCATTCTTTAATTCTCGATTTGTTGGACGCCTTGGAATGCGACGTATTGCACATACTATGCTTTTGCTCTTTTGTGTTACTTCATGCATTTTATTTGTAGGATCAATCTTAACAGATGGGATTATCCCTTTTCCTTTATACATGCTATTATTCTGTATACTGATGTTTGCCTTCGGCGGTATGATGGCTAATTTTAACACACTCGCTCTAGAATCAGTAGGAGAAATCGCTGGAACAACATCTTCTGTATCTGGCTTTCTTCAGACATCCATCGGCACAGGACTGAGCTTTTTCATTGCACAACAATTTAATGAAACAATCACTCCCAATTCAGTAGGGTTTTTCTTTTTGAGCCTTATCGCTATACTTCTTGTCTTATGTGCAGAACGTGGGCATCTTTTTAGGCAATATAATACTCAATAAACGCAACTATAAAAAAATTGAATATCGTTTACTGTGCTGTAAAAAAAGACATGGGACCTGAATTCTGTGTACTTAATTCTTTCTAAACTAAAGGATAATTGAGGCAGTAACCAGAAACCCCATAAAAGAAAAAGTTTTTTATCAACTCATCAGAAAATAAATCTGAAATATTTAATTTCATTCAAAAAACATTCGACAAGATGGCGTTCTTTATAAAAATGATCATCATTATTCTGCAATATTTTCTTAGTTGAGCGAAAAAGAAAAACAGAGATGGAGTTTTGCTGCCTCATCAGTTTTCTTTGTACCTCTAAACATAACCTTTATCAGCAATAACTTATTAGTTTCATCCTCTTCAATAAGCTAAAGTGCTTGAAGCATATCATTGCTGTTCCAAAAAGTGAGAAGATACCGTCAAACTGAGCCCATAGCATCAATCATAGCATGATTTTTAGAGGGCAAATCTTCAAGCTTGCTTTATTGCCAATGCTTCATCTCATGCTAGACTTTCTCTATAGCCTACCACCTAAATCTATATCTTCAAAAGAGTGAGAGACCTCAGCAAAGGTAAAATCAAGATCTACAGAAACACCATTATTATCCATAGTCCTTATGTTCTTTCACGCAGGATTTATAATGTTGAAATATGCCAAATAACTTGCCTGACAATAAGGGCAAGATCACATTCTTGAACCCCCATTTTAAAATAAAATGAACATTTATTAAAATAACGGAGAAAGTTTTTAATCCTTACGAGAATAACAAAAGCCTATCCATCCATAAACATTCAATCTTTTGCTAATTTGTACTAAATGTCATACTTTCCCATAATAAAATTCCTGTTCTTTACAAATGGAATATTACCAGCACTCCACCTTTTTTCAAATCTTGACTTAAAACACAAAACTTAAGAATTAAATATGGAACACAGTTTAATTGGTAAATTTCCCTGATTTTGGAAAGCCTTTCGGAACCACACGCCCTACCCCAGAACGTACTCCCATCCACTCAATGAGATCACTCGCTTGGCGGTTAAAGCAACGTTCAGCTGTATCTTGCCAACTTAAACCTTCTGATAAATTAAAAGTTTTGACATCAACAACTCCCCCTTGTTTGTAACGTTGTAAACGAACACCTTTACCACGACTCATTTCTGGTATTTGTTCAATGGCAAAAATGAGCATTTTACGGTTTTCACCAACCACTGCAACATGATCACCTTTTACTGGAACACAAAGTTTTACCTTATCAGGAAATTTCACATTCATAACTTGCTTGCCTTTTCGTGTATTAGCAATCACTTCAGTTGCAGGTACAATAAAACCATTTCCATGAGATGAAACTAAGAGAAGTTTTTCCTGTGTATGATGCACAAAAGCTGTCAGGAGATCATGCTCGTCATCCATATCAACTAAAATACGAATGGGTTCCCCATGCCCCCGTCCTCCCGGCAAACTATTTGCAGCAATAGCAAAAAACTTTCCGCCAGTACTTATCACCACAATTTTATCTGTAGTAAACGCTGGAAATGCTAATTTCAAACAATCCCCTTCTTTGAAAGAAAGTGCATTGTAATCACTCAAATGCCCCTTCAAAGCACGCATCCAACCCTTTTCAGAAATAACAATAGTAACTGGTTCTTTTTCAATCATTGCCTGATAAATATCATCAAAATCATGTCTTGGTGCTTCTTCAAATGTTGTACGCCTTTTCCCTAAGAGAGTATGAGGACCAAAAACTTTACGAACTTTTATGATTTCCTCTGAAATTATTTTCCATTGCTTTGTCCGAGAATCTAACAAATTTTGCAGTTTTTCTTTTTCAGCCCTCAAGGTTTCAAATTCTTTACGAATTTCAAATTCCTCAAGTTTACGTAAAGAACGCAAGCGCATATTAAGAATAGCTTCAGCTTGATTTTCTGTTAATTCAAAACGATCGATAAGCTTTTTTTTTGGTTCATCCTCTTCCCGAATAATCTGGATCACCTCATCAAGATTCAAATATGTGATAAGATATCCATGGAGGATTTCCAACCGTCGTTCAATTTCGTCAAGCTGATAACGAGAACGGCGAATAAGCACCTCTTGACGATGTTCAAGCCATTGTTTTAAACTTTCCCGCAAAGAAAGAACATTCGGTACTTTTCCAAAAGACAAAACATTAAGATTGAGAGGAAATCTTATTTCAAAATCAGTCAATTTAAAAAGAGACTCCATAAGAATCTCAGGATCGACGGTACGATTTTTAGGAATAAGTACAATGCGAATATCTTCTGCTGACTCATCACGAATATCTTCAAGCATTGGTAACCGCCGTGCAAGCAATAATTCTGCTGTTTTTTCAATAAGTCGTGACTTTTGAACTTGATAGGGAATTTCAGTCACAACAAGCACATAAGAACCACGGTTACCGGTTTCCTGATGCCAACGCGAACGCAACCGAAAAAAACCACGCCCAACACGATAAGATTCCTCAATACTCTTTTTAGGTTCAACTAAAATGCCACCTGTTGGAAAATCAGGTCCAAGCACAAAGTGATTTAATTCCTCATCACGGGCATTGGGATGCGCAATCAAATGAAGCGCCGCATCACAAAGTTCAGAAACATTATGGGGTGGAATAGATGTTGCCATACCAACAGCAATACCTGATGAACCATTTGCTAAAAGATTAGGAAAAGCTCCAGGTAAAACGATCGGTTCTTCATCTTCCTCATTATAGGTTAAACGAAAATCAATAGCGTTTTCATTAATTCCTTCAAGCAGCAATGCAGCTACTTCAGTCATGCGTGCTTCCGTATAACGCATAGCAGCAGCATTATCACCATCAATATTCCCAAAATTGCCTTGTCCATCAACCAATGGATAACGGACAGCAAAATTCTGAGCCAAGCGCACTAATGCATCATAAATAGATGCATCACCATGTGGATGAAATTTTCCCATGACATCCCCAACAATCCTTGCGCATTTCGCATAAGAATGTCCTGGATTAAGTTTGAGTAAACGCATAGCGTGAACAATACGCCTATGCACAGGTTTCAAACCATCACGCACATCAGGCAACGCACGGTGCGTAATAGTAGAAAGCGCATAAGCCAAATAACGCTCTTGTAAAGCAGAACGTAATTCTATTGACTCAATATGTTCTTTATCAAAAGGTAAATTCATTTTATCAGACATAGTATTAGGACAACAATTCCCAAAATAATGAGCAATTATTTTATAAGATTTTTTTCAGTGCGACCTTTTGTAAATCAACTATTTTTATTAAAAACTGACTATACAAAAGTAAGCGCTGTGATTAAAACATGAACAGAAAATTATAGCAATTTGAAAAATTTATACACACGCTTTACAGTTTATCTGAGATAATAGATAGAAATAATTGAAATTAAAATAGATAATTTAAAAAACAAAATATTGTCTTTAAAAAATTAATATAATAAATTAAAAAGTATTTATTTATAATTGATGTATTTGATAAAAATCATAATATTGAATATATTTAATAATTAATTAAATATACTCAAGATAAAATTAAAAAAACAAATATAAATTATTTAAAATTATAATAATAAATTTATTTATATTTTTACTAAAAAATGCACGTAAATTACAAATATTAATACAATTAATAATACATATAAATTATAAATATATGCATTACTATTATAAAAAATAAGATAAAAGATCTATTTTATATTATTAAAGCTCTTAAAAATAATATAAATGAATTTGTTATCAATATCGTACTGAAAATAAAGTAATTTTAAATTATTAAATTTTACCAAATGCAGGAGACAATAAAAATATTTACGACAATAATAATTACACAAGCAACTTTACTAATCATTCTTAGCAGCGGGAGCTATTCGTATCCCTAAATCACGCAATTGCACAGGAGAAACGTCAGACGGAGCACTCATCAAAAGATCAAGCGCTTGCTGATTCATAGGAAATAAAGCAACCTCACGTAAATTTTTGACGCCTTGCAAAAGCATAATAATACGATCAACACCCGCAGCCATACCGCCATGCGGTGGTGCTCCATAATGGAATGCACGATAGAGACCGCCAAAACGATCTTCTACCACTTCTTTAGAAAGACCAGCAAGATTAAAAACCTTAAGCATCATTTCTGGAGAGTGATTACGGATTCCACCCGAGGCAATCTCATAACCATTGCAAACAAGATCATATTGAAAAGCCTTAAGAGTAAGAGGATCTTGACATTCAAGAGCATCTTTTCCACCTTGAGGCATTGAAAAAGGATTATGTGCAAAATCAAGCTTTTTCTCCTCTTCATTCCATTCAAAAAACGGAAAATCAACAATCCACGCTAAAGAAAAACAGTCTCGATCAACAAGGTCTAATTCTTCCCCTACCCGAGTACGCGCAGCTCCGGCAAAAGGTAAAAATTTCTTTGGATCTCCCGCAACAAAAAAGCAGGCATCACCATTTTCAAGTCCAAGCTGCATACGAAGTGCTTCAGTCCTCTGTTCACCGATATTTTTAGCGATAGGGCCCGCTCCTTCAAACTTTCCCTGTTCTTCACGCCAGAAAATATAACCGAGTCCTGGTTGTCCTTCACTTTGTGCCCATCCATTCATACGATCACAAAAAGCACGACTTCCACCCGTTTTAGCTGGAATAGCCCACACCCGTGCATTCTCATCATTTGCTAAAATTTGAGCAAAAACTTTAAAACCAGAATCATAAAAATGCTGAGAGACATCTTCCATAATGATAGGATTACGTAAATCAGGCTTATCCGAGCCATATTTTCGCATTGCCTCCTCATAGGAAAGACGAGGAAAGCTTTGCGTTACAGGTTTTCCATCTGCAAACTCTTCAAAAAGAGAACGCATAATCGGTTCCATTGTTACCAAAACATCTTCCTGTTCAACAAAACTCATTTCAACATCTAATTGATAAAACTCGCCTGGAAGACGATCAGCCCGCGGATCTTCATCTCTAAAACAGGGAGCAATTTGAAAATAACGATCAAAACCTGACATCATCAACAACTGTTTGTATTGCTGAGGTGCTTGTGGCAATGCATAAAATTTTCCCTGATGAATACGACTTGGAACCAAAAAATCGCGTGCCCCTTCTGGTGATGAGGCTGTCAAAAGCGGTGTCGTAAATTCTGTAAAACCATTTTCTTGCATAGAACGTCTGATAGCAGCAATAATCTCAGTACGACGCATAATATTCCTGTGCATAGTTTCGCGACGTAAATCAAGAAAACGATACTTCAATCGAATATCTTCTGGATAATCAGGTTCGCCAAAAACCGGTAAAGGAAGCTCATCAGATTTTGAAAGAATTTCCACTTCCTTTGCAAAAATCTCAATCTCACCTGTTGGAAGAGATGTATTAATAACTTCATCAGAACGCGCGCGCACTTCCCCATCTACACGAATGACCCATTCAGAACGCACTTTTTCAATAATTTTAAAAGCTGGCGAAGCAGGATCAGCAACAATTTGTGTGATTCCAAAATGATCACGCAAATCTACAAAAAGGATTCCGCCATGATCACGAACACGATGAACCCATCCCGAAAGACGCGCTTTTATTCCTACATCACATTTACGAAGAGCAGCGCAATGATGACTGCGATAACGGTGCATAATTTTTGCCTTTGATTATAATAACTCACATGCGCTACAAACGCTTTTTAACAACCATTTGTCAAGATATGAGGACAAAGACTCAAAAAAAAAGTCAAGAAAAGACAAATTTAAATTTATCTGGTTATAATAGAATGATGAAACTTATTACACAAACAACAGATCTTGAAATTGCACTTGCCACTTTACGGAACTCTGATTTTGTAACAATAGACACAGAATTTATCCGCGAAACAACTTTTTGGCCTCAACTGTGTTTAATCCAGCTTGCATCACCAGATACAACAGTTCTGATTGATCCAATATCACAAGATATTGATCTAAAACCTTTTTTTGATCTTATGGTAAATAAAAAAATTGTTAAAGTTTTTCACGCTGCACGCCAAGATATTGAAACGATTTACCATCTTGGAGGTGTCATTCCCTCTCCTCTTTTCGATACCCAAATAGCAGGATCAATCTGTGGATTTGGTGATTCTATCTCTTATGATCAAATTGTACAACGCTGCACGGGTTATCAACTTGATAAATCATCCCGCTTTACAGACTGGAGCTTCCGTCCTCTTTCAGAAAAACAATTACTCTATGCACTTGCTGATGTAACCTATCTAAGAGATGTTTATCTCCTACTGAAAAAACAGCTCGAAAAAAATAAACGCACCCACTGGATGGATGATGAAATAGCGGTCCTTTTAGAACCTAAAACCTATGATATGCCGGAAAATGAAGCGTGGAAAAAAGTGAAAGGAAAAATTAAAAAACCGCGTGAACTTGCCGTATTACAAAAAATAGCAGCGTGGCGTGAACGTAAAGCACGACAATATAATATTCCACGTCGCCATATCATAAAAGATGAATGTCTTATTGAAATTGCCATCCAACAACCAAAAGATGAAGCTGACTTGAAACGTTTGCGCAGTCTGAACAAAAATTGGGATAAATTCTCAATTGCACACACATTAATCAAAGCTGTCCACGAGGGCTTAGAGGTTGATCTTGCGACTTTACCCGCTCTTCCGAAACATAATCCACTTAATGAAACATCATCTGCCGTTATCGATCTTCTTAAAGTGTTATTAAAACTTGTTGCGAACGAAAACGGTATCGCACCGAAAATTATTGCAACTTCCAATGACTTAGAAAAAATTGCAAACGGGTGTATAAAAAAAAATATTCCCGCTATGAATGGTTGGCGCTATGAAATATTTGGTCAAAAAGCTGAACAAATGCTAAAGGGTAAGATAGGATTTTATTTGAGCAATGGAAAAATAAACACCAAACAGCTTTAATTTATAAAGGAAATTATAATATTTACCCTTTGAGATTTATGCAAAAAAATATTATAAAAAAGGGCTACTCTTTTTTTAGTATAAAATTACTCACAACTAAAAACAGCAAAACTTTGCCCTTCATCTGGAAGGTAAATCAATGTTCTTTAAAAGATGCAGAAGAGTTTTAAAAAATTTTGAGCACTCTCATTCTAGAAAATATGCCGTTCATTTTTCTACATCAATTGGGAATGCACGCAACAAATTAACACAAAATCGAGTAAGGAAGACCAACCACAATTGAATAATTTACATTCGATCAATACTTATTCAAGAATGACGAGTAAATCTTAGTCAAATTCAATCAGAGACCAACCTTAGTAGAGAAGAGAAATCGAGAAAAACAAAAAGCTTTCATTTTAAGAGAGAAGGAGAAAAAGCTTCTCTATAACAATCAATAATCCTATTATAAAGAAAAACCGCTTGGCATA
Source organism: Bartonella henselae str. Houston-1 (assembly GCF_000046705.1). NCBI lineage: Bacteria > Pseudomonadati > Pseudomonadota > Alphaproteobacteria > Hyphomicrobiales > Bartonellaceae > Bartonella > Bartonella henselae. Next base: position 1,078,280 of record NC_005956.1, read on the forward strand.
AGAGCAAAGTACGAAGATATAATATTTCACATTTTGCTATATCTGAAAAGCGGACACCTCATCAAAATCGCTACTCAACAACTACAAAATGAATCTGCAAGCCGGTACCATTATCAATTTGCAAAAACCCAATATTGCCTACAACTCCTGCGTTTAGATGATTCATACGAAGCATTTTATTCCTTTCTTTATAGTTTTTATCCACACGCCAGCCCCACTTGTGACGTTCAAACAAGTAATTTTGATTGATTCAGCATACACGGATTCGAAATGAGAAAATTTTACGGTACTCGGGGCGCTTATTCAAGTTGAATAATGCTAAATTAGCCTTATAAACCAATATGATGCAGTATAAAAACAAAAAGAGAGTACAAGAGAAGCACATCATAATATAATAGGAAAAGAATCAGAAAATTTCAAAAGCGAGAGGCAATTCTATTATTTTTGACAATTTCTTCAACCGAGAAAGAGGACGTTCTCCTAATAAATCAGCATAACGCGCCGGAATGTGTAACACAACATGATCTATTTTTTTATGCCACGATAAGTGTGGTAGAACCCCTGTAGTAGAAGCGCTAAAAAGATGAGCAATACGCATAATCTCACCAAGAATACGTGCTTTCTCAATTACATCTTTGCTTGCTAATTGGAAAATGGGAAGAGATTCTTCACCAATGAGTGAACCAGTATTGCGAAAAAAAACAGCGAGAGCAGCATAAGCACGCCCCTCATGAGAAATTCCTGGATAAGATCCCAACGCTATCTGATTGGCCGCCTCGTTACCTCGATAATCTGGATGAATGCGCCAACCAATATCCGCAAGAAGACAAGCTGCTTTACGATAACGACATTCATTTTCAGTTTCCAAAATTCCAAAAACTTCAAATGCATTTGTTGTGAAGTCAATGAGTTCCTCTGCCTGCTTTGGTGAACGTGCCCTTAGAATAGCCATTTCGGTACATGCTGCAATGAGAGGATCTGAAACCCGAACTTCTTGTGGCAATCTTGAATAAAGAAAGCCTTCACGGACTCCAGCCCCCGAAAAGATTATTTTTTCAAAGCCCACACACCGAATAAGCTCGATAAGAATGATCGCTCCGTAAGACAAAAGTTGACGGCGATTTTTTGAAACAGCTGAAATCCCTTTCATATTCTCAATACTGCCATTCACGACAAAACGTAAGAAATCTTCCATTTCAACTGCATCAACTTCATAGCCATGCATAACAGGTAGCCGATAATGTTTGGTTGCCATATGGAGTTTTGCCAAATTACGCCAAGTTCCTCCTACTGCATAAAAACAACGTGCCATGCTTTTATGAACAACAGCAGATTTGCCAAACTGCTCCTGAGCAATTTTTGCAGCAACAGCAATATCATTATTCGACATATACTGTAGACGTAAACCACCTAATGGTAGAGTTATCCCCTCACCTACCTCAGAGTTATCAATATCAATAAGTTCAAGACTGCCGCCCCCAAGATCACCAGAAATACCCTTTGGTTGATAAAAAGTCGAAATAACACCATATGCCGAATAAACAGCCTCTTCACTTCCTGAAAGAAGGTATATTTTATTTTGTAAAATATTTTCAGCATTTTGAATAAAAGCTAACCCGTTTTTTGCTTCTCGCGCTGCTGCTGTTGCTAAAATATAGATCTCATCTGCTCCAATCTGCAGACAAAGCGCACGAAACCGCTTGAGTGTTCGTAGGGCCATATTCATCGAATTTTCTTCTAAAAGTCCAGTCTTTGCAACGCCTTGACCAAGACCACAGAGAATTTTTTCATTAAATAAAACTGTTGGTGAACGAACAAGACCCTCATAAATAACAAGCCGAACAGAATTTGAACCAATATCGATAACAGCGATAGGTTTACAACCCTTTAGCCGACCCTGAGCATTGATATATGTCATTGAATTTCAGTCTTTATATAGTTTGACCTTCTGCTGATACAACGCAACCAAATGCGAAACAGAAGAGTCAAAAGACCTTTCCATCCTTGAAAGACCCGCATTGGCCATAAAATACTCCTGCGCATTAAATGGGCTTTCACCTCTTTGCGGTGTTATAAGTTGTGATGTTCCATCGTTTAATATATCAAAGCTCTGTTGATTATCAATGATATTCGCTAGCATAACTTGTAAAAGAATCTGCTGACGGACCATTTTATTAAAAACTGGAACCAATATTTCAATACGGTAATCGAGATTACGAGGCATCATATCAGCAGATCCGAAATAAACAAGCGCATTCTCACTTGGGAGATTTACACCATTACCAAAACAAAAAATGCGACTATGTTCAAGAAAACGCCCTACGATTGATTTGACACGAATATTATCGGAAATTCCTGGAATACCAGGACGCAAGCAACATATTCCACGCACCACCAAATCAATCTGCACTCCCGCTTGACTGGCACGATATAAAGCATCAATTATTTCAGGATCAACCAATGCATTGACTTTCATCCAAATAGCAGCAAGCTGCCCCTGCCGTGCATTGGTAATTTCTCCTTCAATATGCTCCAAAATACGACTGCGCAATGTTAAGGGTGAAAAAGCAATCTTCATTGCTTCATTTGGGCGTACATATTCAGCAATATAATTAAACAATAATGCAACATCATGAGCAATATCATCATCAGTAGTAAAAAAAGAAAGATCGGTATAAACTTTAGCATTAATAGGATGGTAATTTCCCGTTCCAAGATGAACATAAGAGCAACGGCGTTTTCCTTCACGCCGCACAACGAGTGACATTTTAGCATGTGTTTTTAATGCAATAAAACCAAAAAAAACTTGAACGCCCGCACGTTCAAGATCACGTGCCCAGCGAATATTGGCTTCCTCATCAAAACGTGCTTTAAGTTCTACTAAAGCTGTCACTGACTTACCCTGTTCAGCAGCCTCAATCAAAGCGCTAACAATTGGGCTATCATTTGATGTGCGATAAAGTGTTTGTTTGATTTCAATAACATCAGGATCACGAGCAGCCTGACGTAAAAACTCTACAACAACATCAAAGGATTCATAAGGATGATGAATCACGATATCATTTTGACGAATAGCTGCAAAACAATCACCCTTATGCTGACAGATACATTCAGGAACACGAGGATCATAAGGAGCAAACTTTAAGTCATTGCGTGGAATAGAAACAATCTCTGAGACTGTATTAAGCGCCAAAAATCCATCAAGAACATTGATACAATACTCAGGAACCGCAAGACCATTGGTAATAAATTGGCGTAAATGATCTGGCATTTTTGCCTCAAATTCAATCCGAATGACTTGCCCACGACGACGCCTCTTAAGTGCAGTTTCAAAAAAATGAACAAGATCTTCAGCTTCTTCTTCTACTTCAATATCACTATCACGAATCACCCTAAATGTACCAATTCCCTCGACTTCATAATCAGGAAATACATGACGCATAAAAAGGTTTATAACATCTTCACATGCAATAAAACGAAAGCGATTATCTTTTTGAGGAAGAGGAATAAAACGTCTCAAGGTCGTTGGAAGTGGCAACAAAGCTATAAAAGAGTGTTGATCAGCACAGCGAGATAATTGAAGAGCAATGGAAAACCCTAGATTAGGAATAAATGGAAAAGGGCGAACAGGATCAACAGATAAAGGTGTCAAAACAGGAAAGATCGTATCCAAAAAATATTTTTCAATCCATGACTTTTCAGTTTCTGAAAGCCCAGCAGAACAAATAATTTCAATATTATTTTGTTTTAATTCATGACGTAAAATACTCAATTCTCGTAGTTGATTATCCTGCAAACACGAAATCTCAGCTAATACAAAATCAAGTTGCTCCTGCGGAGTACGACCATCTGCACTGCACGCTGTAACTCCAGCACGAATTTGAGCAGCAAGTCCAGCAACACGAACCATAAAAAACTCATCAAGATTTGTTGCTGAAATTGAAAGAAACTGTAACCGTTCTAATAAAGGATTCTTTGAATTAGCAGCTTCCATCAATACACGGTTATTAAATTGTAGCCATGAAAATTCTCGGTTAATAAACCGCGCCGGATTTTTCATTGTTATATCCGACAGAGAAATCTGATCTGCAACCGTTTTTTCCATATATTTTAGATATTTTTCCTTGTATACTCTCCAAAATTCTTATGAAGAAATATATCATATAACGCTTTACGATATGTTACCGTAATTACAACACATCAAGTCCCAATTTCTCTGATAGCATTTATATTTTAAAATTATCGCAATTATTCTTATAGACCAATTATTTTAAAAAGCACCTTGCATTATTAGAAGCTTTATCACAAACTATAGCGTATACAATAGCTAATCCAAATCATGCCTTATCAGGCAATTTATCCGGAGTTTGTACACCATGGCTGATTATAATATTCCCCATTTCCAAAATGATCTTGGATATAAAATAATCGAAATTGGTGTGAAAGAGTTTATGTGTGTAGGTGCCACACAACCATTCGATCATCCCCACATCTTTATTGACATGGGATCAACTGATGAAAAAATTTGCCCTTATTGTTCAACGCTTTATCGTTATGATCCCTCACTATCGTACAATCAAACAAATCCAACGGGATGTTTATATAATCCTAAATAATGTCTGCTCTTTTTTTTCAAATGCAAGAGAGTAACTCATGAACCAATCACCAATTATCGTTGGCGGTGGTATTGCTGGTTTAAGCTCTGCTTTGGCACTTGCTTATAAAGGAATTGCAAGCACCATCATCGAAAAGCGCAAACAGCTTGAGAGTGTAGGTGCGGGTATTCAGCTTACTCCAAATGCAACGTGTATTTTTGCGCGTTGGGGCATTCTTAGTAAACTCACAAAAATGGGTGTAATTCCACAATTTCTTCAGTTAAGAGATGGAGTCTCTTTAAAAACACATCTACACGCGGATCTTTTTAATTTATCAGAAAAAAATTGGAAATCCCCCTATCTTATGATTCATCGAGCGGATTTACAAAAAGTTTTACACGACGCTGTTATGGGAAATCCCCTTATCAAATACAAAGCAGGTGAAGCTGTTGTATCATCTAACCAAACCACAAGCGGCATTAACATAAAAACAATAAAAACAAATGTAGCAACGAAAACAGAACACTACCAATTTTATTCAACGCCTCTCCTAATCGGATGTGATGGAGTTTGGTCGACATTACGACAATTGGCACCTTTTCACGAAAAAGCAAATTTTAGTGGCTTTATTGCTTGGCGTGCAACAACAGAATTTGAAAATCTTCCCAAAAGCTTTCGTTCTATACTGCAAAATAGAAAGACAATTACTGCCTGGATGGGAGCCAAAAATCATCTTATTGTCTACCCCATTCACTCATCAGAAAAACTTTTTAATTTTGTAGCTATTACGTATGGAGAAAATGTAAAAGAAGGATGGACATACAAAGGAAAAAAAGAAAAGCTTAAATTTCTTTTTCAAAATTGGAATCAAAAAATTTTGCAAATTTTTGACCATATCGATGAATGGAGCTATTGGCCGCTATTTCAAATGAAACACAATCGTTTTTTAGGTTTAGAACGACAAGTATTTGTTGGTGATTGTGCACACGCAGCACTCCCTTTTGCAGCACAAGGAGCAGCTATGGCAATAGAAGATGCCGCTACATTAGCAGAAGCACTTTCTCTTAAAGATTTATCATTAACAAAAGCTCTTTTACTATATGAAAAAATACGTACCCCTCGCATTACAGCAGTAAAAAAACGTGGAGATTTTAACAGAATAGCCTACCATGCAACTGGTCCAATAGCGGTTGTACGTAATTTTATCATGAAAATCCGCACACCAGAAAGCATCATATCGAGTCTTGATTGGCTTTATACGTATGACGCCATGAACTTAACAAAAAATGAAAGAAATATATAGTAAAAGAAATTATAAAATTTAAAACCCTAAATTACTTTTGGCTCTCACGGATGATGGGCTCAAATTTCTTAAATATACACTTATAACAGTCATAAACAAACACCAACGCTCACCCAGTGTTGCCTCTACTCTCTCACTTAAACAGTTCATAATTTTCATATTCACTCTCCCTATCGGTTGAACTAAGATTGTACATTTTTTTCATGACAGATAAGAGTGCGCAAGACAGAAAAACATTGTAAAATCAAGCTATTTGATATTGTACAAATTTTGATGATTAATGATGAAAATTAATATGTTAATCGGAAACAAATCGCTCCTCACTGATCTCAAACAGAAGCAAAATCTTTTAGAATCTACAATCTGATTCAAAGCTAAATTTAAGTCGCTAATAAAACAAAAATGCCAATTAAAATAAGCAGTTACTTCACAAATCTTGATTTAAGTCAACTCTACATCGACAACACCCTGAATTGATTTTAGAGCACTTGCCACACGCGAATTTACCTTATACCGCTTTGGAAGCGTAATTTCAACTTCCCGTAATCCATCCTCTTGAATCAAAATAAGCGCTACTTCTCCATTTCCGCTAGGATTTAAATTTTGTTGAATTTGTGGAAGCATATCAACCGTTTTGATAAAGAGACGCATCATTTTATGATGCTGTGCTGCTTCCTTTTCTAAGGATTGAGCCGTCTCAAGTCGCAAACTAACCCCCTCAGAGCGATTTTCTGCACTCACCGTAATGATAAAAGATTTTCCAAGTTCCAATATCTCCTCATAATCTGAAAGCGCCTCGGAAAAAAGAACTGCCTCATACTGTCCACTCGTATCAGAAAAATGAACAATCCCCATTTTCTTACCAGATTTTGTTTTACGCACTTGCTTTGCCACAACAGTTCCAGCAAGCCGAGCAGCAGTTGCGCCAGCTTTAACAGCATTGGCAAAATTAACCCAATTCTGAATACGTTTTTTAACAAGAATAGCTTGATACTCATCCAGAGGATGAGCAGAAAAGTAAAAACCTATTGCTTGAAACTCTCGATGAAGTTTTTCATCCAGTGACCAAGGAGAGGCTTGCGATAGTATCAAAGGCTCTTTTAAAACACTTGTTATCCCAAATATATCAGTCTGTCCGCTAGAGTTATCATCGAGAATACGAAGTGCACGCGCATGAAGGGTTCCAAGGCTTGCCAATAAAACTTCACGTGCAATATTAAAACAATCAAAAGCACCAGCACAAACCAAACTTTCCATTGCACGCTTATTAACAATACGAGGATCAATACGCTCACAAAAATCTTCTAGATCCTTAAAAACCTTATTTCCACGGCAAGCAACAATATGGTCAACAACCGCTTCACCTACACCTTTAATGGCGGCAAGAGAGTAATAAATACAGTTATCACCAACCTCAAAAACACGATGTGATGTTTGCACACAAGGTGCAATAACTTTAATACCCAACCTTAATGCCTCACGCCGAAAATCATTTAATTTCTCGGTATTCATCATATCATATGTCATCGAAGCAGCTAAAAACTCAACGGGATGATGTGCTTTCATATAAGCTGTTTGATAAGAAATAATTGCATAAGCAGCAGCGTGCGATTTATTAAAACCGTAATCTGCAAATTTTGCTAAAAGGTCAAAGATAATATCAGCCTGATCCTTATCAACACCACCAGCAACAGCTCCATTCACAAAGCGCGTACGCTGTTTTTGCATTTCTGTATGGATTTTTTTCCCCATAGCGCGACGCAATAAATCTGCTTCTCCAAGCGAATAACCAGCAAGCACCTGAGCGATTTGCATCACCTGTTCTTGGTATACAATAACGCCTTGTGTTTCTTTAATCAAATGATCTATTTTAGGATGAATAGAAGCAATTTCCTCTTCCCCATGTTTGCGTGCATTATAGATTGGAATATTCTCCATCGGTCCAGGACGATAAAGCGCAACAAGTGCAATAATATCTTCAATACGATCTGGCTTCATGCCAATAAGAGCCTTACGCATACCAGAACTTTCAACTTGAAATATGCCAACCGTTTCACCACGCGCCATCATGGCATAAGTCGTTTCATCATTCAGAGGGATATTCGATAAATTTATTTTGATACCCTTTCGTGCAACAAAATCTACCGCCATCTTCAAAACAGTTAGTGTTTTTAATCCAAGAAAATCAAATTTTACCAACCCAGCCTGTTCAACATATTTCATGTTAAATTGTGTAACAGGCATATCGGAACGAGGATCACGGTACATCGGGATAAGTTCTGATAGCGGCCGATCACCGATAACAATTCCTGCAGCATGGGTCGATGCATGACGATAAAGTCCCTCCAGCTGAAGCGCTATATCTAATGTGCGTCCAATAGCAGGATCTTTTTTCTTTTCTTCTTCAAATTTCGGTTCATCCTTAATAGCATCAGCCAACTCAACTTGACTTCCAGGCGCAGCAGGAACCAACTTTGTAAGATATTCCACCTGACGATACGGCACTTCTAAAACACGCCCAACATCACGCAATACCGCACGTGCCTGCAATTTACCAAACGTAATAATTTGAGCGACTTGATCACGACCATATTTTTTTTGAACATAATGAATAACTTCTTCGCGCCGTTCTTGACAAAAATCGATATCAAAATCTGGCATAGAAACACGATCTGGATTGAGAAATCTTTCAAAGAGAAGAGAAAAACGCAATGGATCAACATCGGTAATCATCAATGCATAAGCCACAAGTGAACCAGCACCAGAGCCACGTCCTGGGCCAACGGGAATATCATGGACTTTCGCCCATTTTATAAAATCTGAAACAATAAGAAAATAGCCAGAAAACTGCATGCGCGTAATAACTGAAATTTCATAATCAAGCCGCTGCTCATAATCTGTAATCGTGTATCCTTCAGCCAGTCCAATTGTTTTAAGTCGCATTTTTAAACCAGCTTTAGCCTGATTTAACAATTCTCTATCTTCTGCTTCTAAAGTAAAGTTTAAATCAACAGATTGCTCTATAAAACGAGGCAAAATTGGTTTTCGAGTTGGCGTAGCAGTATGACAACGCAATGCAATTTCAACACTGTTTTCCAGAGCTTCTGGAAGATCAGAAAACAGTGCAACCATTTCCTCTTGTGACTTCAAATAATGATCTGGTGTCACACGTTTGCGATCTGGATTAGAAACAATTTGTCCTTCTGCAACTGCCATCAGCGCATCATGGGCTTCATACCCTTCTCTGTTTAGAAAAAAAGCCTCATTTGTTGCAACAAGAGGAATTTCATATGCATACGCCAACTCAATAAGCGCAGCTTCTACTTTTTGATCAAAAGAGCCATGCCGTTGTAATTCCACATAAAGGCGATCATCAAAAATCTTTTTTAAATAAATTAAGCGTTCAATAGCACGTTCTTTTCTCTCTTCTGCCAAAGAAAAATTAATCGGCCCTCCTCTCCCACCAGTCAAAACAATGATTCCTTCATTATGCGACAACAGCCAATCGGCTTTGATATGAGGAGGATCAGTATCGCACTTATCAAGATAAGCACGACTAACAAGACGAACTAAATGAGCATAACCAATCTCGCTTGCAGCTAAAAGAACAATAGAGCAAAAATCAGAAGGATGACGCCATTTAACTAAACGCGGATTATCATTTCCATCTCCAAAGTCAATTGTGAGTTGACAACCTATAATGGGTTGAATACCATAAGAAAAACAATATTGCGAAAATTCCAAAGCACCAAATAAATTATTCGTATCCGTAATAGCAACCGCTGGTGTATGATCTGAGATTGCATGTTGAATAATTTGTGGGATTTTTAAAGCCCCTTCAAGCAATGAGTAAGCTGAGTGTACCCTCAAATGAATAAAGTGAGGAAAAGGTTGTTTTTCATCTCGTATTTTACTTTTATCTTCTGACACTCTGACAATTTCCCACTATAAAATAAATGCCAAATAGCAGCTATCATCTCTCTCACAAGAGAGAGCATTGTTACGCATTATACTCAAACATACAAACCTCCGCTTCTCAGAAAGACAAGATATTTCGGGTATTTTATAGTGCATATTAGACGCCCATCAAGAAAATACCTACACTTGTAACAAAAGAAGCGCACAAAAATAAAAAGAAGAAAATTTTATAGAATAAATAGTACGAATATGAGCACTTTTCCTTTTATAGTGTTATTGTATCCATTCTTTAAAGCTTTATTTTTATGCTTAAAACTCAAACTATAAATAAAGCAACTCCCCTTGGGATTATTCAGTGTATTATCCCCAAAAAGCTCTTTTACAACACTAGAAAAAACAAAAAGAGCAAGCTAAATTTCCGTATGCTTCCAGATCTTATTCGCCCTCTTTTTACCTCTGTGCGTATCCTGCCAGGAATGAGCCCCAAAATATATGGCTTACTAGCCAAAGTCTTAAACATTAATGCTACACAACGTGAACCAACCATTATTGATCTTCTTCAATTAATGCCTTATTCTGTTATAGACCGTAGAATGCGGCCCAATATCGCTTTTGCACAAGAAGGAAACACCGTTACTCTTGAAATTATTATTGATCAACATCATTCGCCACCCATTGGCCGTAATAGATTGCCCTATCGCGTTAGCGCCCACGATCAAACAGGAAAAATAAATTTAGTGTTTTTTCATGCCCAACCTCCTTGGCTAAAAAAACAACTTCCTGAAGGAAAAAAAGTCATTGTATCTGGTAAAGTTGAGCGGTTTAACGGACAACTTTCCATGGTACATCCCGATCATATTGCCCCAAGTAAGCAATCAAATCAAATGCCTTTGATCGAACCCATCTACCCTTCTACTGCTGGTCTATCAGCAAAAACGCTAAGGCGTACAATACAAAATGCCCTTGAATATATTCCTCTCTTACCAGAATGGATAGAGGAAAGCGTCAAAAAACAGCAAAACTTTTCTTCTTTTTCTGTTGCTTTACGTCGCATCCACGCCCCCATTGATCCCGATGATTTAGCTCTAGAAAGTACAGCACGCAAACGCCTTGCCTATGATGAATTGCTCGCTTGTCAATTAGCTCTTGGGCTAATGCGTTTGAAAACCAAATCTCTTGTCGGAACTTCTCGCCCACCAACAGGAACATACACTGAAAAATTGCTGAAAATCTTACCCTTTCAACTTACAAATGGACAAAAAAAAGCAATACAAGATATTGCCAATGATCTCGCTTCACCAGAACCCATGTTAAGACTTCTCCAAGGTGATGTAGGAGCAGGAAAAACCGTAGTTGCACTCATGGCAATGGCACAAATTGCTGAAAATAGAGGACAGTCAGCTTTAATGACTCCAACAGAAGTTCTTGCAAGGCAACATTTTGCGACAATTGCACCTCTTGCTGAAAAGATCGGACTACAAACAGTTCTTTTAACCGGACGAGAAAAAGGAAAATTGCGCACAAATATCTTGAACAATATTTCATCAAGTCAAGCCTCTATTATTATTGGAACCCATACTCTCATACAAAATAACGTCACTTATAATAATCTTTCTTTAGCCATTATCGATGAACAACATCGTTTTGGGGTAAATCAACGCCTTGCACTTACAGCAAAAGGGCATAAACCGGATATGCTGGTAATGACGGCCACCCCAATTCCACGTACACTCGTCTTGACAGCTTTTGGTGATATGGATGTCTCCAAAATTACTGAAAAACCAATGGGACGGCAACCAATTACAACAGCAATACTTTCTTTGAAACGTATTGATGAACTCATAGAACGAATTGCCGTTGCATTAGAAAAGGGTGAAAAGCTCTATTGGATTTGTCCTTTAGTAGAAGAATCGATAACTCTTGAACTCACTTCCATTGAAAGTCGTTTTGCTATGCTCCAAGAGCGATTTGGAACCTCTGTTGGTATGATACATGGAAAAATGTCGACGGATAAAAAAGAAGCAGCTATGGCATCTTTTAAATGCGGAAATATAGGTATTTTAGTTGCAACTACAGTCATTGAAGTAGGAGTAGATATTCCAGACGCCTCAATCATCATCATCGAACATGCAGAACATTTTGGGCTTTCACAACTGCACCAATTGCGAGGGCGTGTTGGACGAGGAGAAAAAAAATCCTCCTGTATTTTGCTCTACAAAGATCCATTGACAAAAATGGCTGCAACACGCCTTAACATTATACGGAGTACAGAAGATGGTTTTAAAATTGCTGAAGAAGACTGGCGTTTACGAGGAGAAGGAGAGCTTTTAGGAACGCGACAATCTGGTATGCCTGAATTCCATATAGCAAATCTTGCAGTACATGGTGATCTTTTGTTACTGGCGAGAAGAGATGCACGTTTATTTTTACAACGTGATCCTCACCTTTCTTCAGAACAAGGGCAAGCTTTACGTTTACTCCTTTATCTTTTTGGACGCGACGATGCTACACGCCTATTACGAGCAGGATAACAATAAAAATCATTCACACGCATGTCACAAAAACGGGGTTGGCATGTGGAAAAAACCGTTTAAGACAGTTCATAAGAGGCATATTGGGCCGTTCTAAAACTTTTTTGCCTTTTTGTTCAAGAAATTGAGACAAAAGAGCAGGAGCTTGTTCATCGTTTTTATTCTTGAGTACTTTGTAGGCTTGTTTTTTTTCGTTTGTCTAATTCAATGAGAATATCTTTGGTTTTCTGCTGTTTTTTCTGTTTGCTCCATCTTGACACCATTCCTTTTGAAAATCATAGAGAGGAACCAAAGCCGCCTTCATAGCTGGTAATTTCGCTGTTGAGGGTCTATCAATAAGCGCCTCCTAGAGATTAGAGACAACTTTCCAATCATCATGCTGTTTTGGAACTATTCTAATACCATTGCTAATAATAGCAGCCAACTCACATAAAGCAGAGACAGCGATAAAATTGAGAGAGGATTATTGACGTTTAAAAACGTCATAAATATACCAACTTAATATCAATGGAACTTGCGCAGGGTGAAAAAACTTTACCGGTAAGAGGGTAGTACCAAACAGTTGTAATTCACCCCACCCGATGTTTTGCAATATCTTTTCATAAGAAATGGCTTCTAAACAAGTATTCTCGTTAAAAAAATGTTATCATTATCATTTAAAAGAATATTTTGATTGTTGTTTTTGCTTTCTTTCATTATTTCCTCTTTTAGAAAGCAATAAATCATTGAAGTCAGTTCTATGAGAGAATTGTATCATAAAAATATCAAAGTCTTGTTTGTACACACACTCTGCTAGGGTAAAATTTGCTTTACGATCAGCATTACCTCCATCCATTGCAACTGTGAAACATGTTTTAGTAGTGGATAAATTTGCATGCATCATTCCACCGGTTGAAAGTGATAATGCCCATAAGTCAACAGACTTTTGTTACAAACCAGACAGCAAGGAAAGATCGGTTTCTATTCCTTCACAAATGATAAGATGCTGTTGATTGCCTCGACTTAAGCACCGCCCGTTACAGAATCCAACATAGCTTTTGCCGATCTCTGATCTGTTTCATATCGATTGACTTGTAAAAAAGTCCCATGAATTGCAAAGGTAAAGGAACAGCCGTTCTTAACTAACGCCACCAACGCAGGCAGAGTTATTCCCAAGGGATGAGGAAATCTATCATGAAAGCGTAAATGAGGAGGCAATTCACAAGTGATACCCCGCATACGTAAATAGGCCTCTGCTAAAATATCTTTTATCGGTTGGCTTTATTGCCAAATCTCTCTCGCTTTATCAGCCTTCTGTTTTGCTTTTTTGACATCAGAAACAAAACTGTTTTGAGAAAGAGTGTGTGTGACAATAAGCCTGATCCCAAAATGCTTGTTTATTGATGAGAGCAATTCTTTTGAGAGCTTATATGATCTTTCTAAAAGAACAGCCGGCATAACAATAAAGTAAGAGATGCCCATCATTTCCATGAGAAAGGGATAAGCTAGTCAACCTATTATCATGGGCGGGGCACGGACAAGACCATAATGCTCATGCCAAACACCTTGCAAGGTATTTTTCATGCCTTGAGCATTCACAAATTGCATAAATTTCAATCCTGTTATTTGTACCATAGGAAGGATTTTGCTATTTTAGAATTTGTCAGAACTGAAATGCTTTATCTGTACTGTAAGGGCAAAGTTTTCTTAGGCAGAGTTGTTGCGAGGTTGTTTTTTGCCTTCTTGATTACATCATGAAGGTCTGAGTGTAACCAACGCGGTAAGGAATCGATTTTTAAAGGCTTTTTCTACCACTCCATCAGCAAGATGCCTTCAAAGTGTTGAAACGCTTATAATAATAAGTAGTTTTGCACTCTCACAAACTATAAAAGTGGTTCATTTGGAATCGCAAAATTCCCTCTATACTCAAATGATAGAATTATTATTTGTTAACTCTATTTAGCCATTCTTTGAAATGAAAGTACGATCAGGAAAAGAAAGGATAAAATCACTTTCATTACTTCTGCTGATAAAGGCACGCGAAATTCTGTTGTAACGTCGCGCTTTCCTTTAATATTCTCAACAGAGAATGTCCATATAGCGCCGTCAATTTGATCTTCAAAAATATGACGCAAAAGATTTGTACAATCTCCTTATAATGATAAGAAGGCGCAAAGCCAAATCCGTTATGATTGTTGTTTGCAAAGTATTTTATAAAAGCCAGGATATCTCTTCAATCTATAACGGTCTATAAGTAGTTTTATAAAGTTGTTTACCTAATAAAGCTCTTGCTTTTGCTGTTCCCTGTAAATTAACATCTAAACCTAACGTAATAACGTGCTTGAGACAAATTGAGACGGATAAGTTATTTTCTCTGTTGTTGCAGCTTTTATACGCCAAATAGGAGCAAGGATATTGCATATCTCTGTTTGGGTAATCTCTAAAACAGAGAGATAGCTTCATTTGGGGAGAATATGAAGCTGTAAAGATAAAAACCAACTCCCAACCTTATCATCACCCTTTAATTCGGCTTTACAGCTTTCAAAAACATTGAGGAGCAAATCTTTTAAATAATCAAAGAGTCCGTATTACCTCACGCTTTTGTTTCTCACGTTCTTTAATGGAGTCACGCCCTTCACGTAACACAGAACGCCATTGGGGTGCCAATTCACGCACTTATTTTAAACAGATATCTGTCAACGCACAAAAGCTCATTTCACGACAGTACTCATAAAGGTATACGGTTAAAGCCATTGCACATTACCCTCTTTAAGCTAATGAAGGAGAAAGCCAGCACTGTCATTCTCTTTACTAGCTCAAAATGTTGCGACAACCCTTGCATTAAGATGGTTCATGAGAGGCATTTTTACTCCTTTCTTGTACAGTTTTCACCCACACGCCAACCCTACTTGTGACGTACAAGCAGTAAAATTGATTCAATATGAAAGGGCTTGTAATAAGAGAAACTTACTGTATTAAGGTCTCTAACTCAACATGTAAAACAATGGATTATCTTTATAAATTAATTGCGTTGCATCTTCACGCATCTGCTCTCTTTTGTGACATGCACAAAAAAACGTTTTCCGCTTCTAAAATAGAAAGGATAAAATGGAAAATATTCTTGTATTCAATATACTCATTCAATATATGAAAAACTAAATTAATTTTTTGTATTCCTAATTATTCTCCCAAAGTTTCAAAAATACATATTTTCACTCAACAGTGACTGATTTTGCTAAATTACGGGGTTGGTCAACATCCGTTCCCAATAAAACAGCTGTGTGATAAGCAATTAACTGAATGGGTAAAGCATAAATAATAGGCGCAATAAATTCTGGAATATTTGGCAAAACAATAGTTGACAAAATATCAAGATGAACTGCCTCTGCCCCTTTTTTATCAGTTATCAAAATAATACGACCATTGCGCGCTGCTACTTCTTGCATGTTAGAACAAGTCTTTTCAAACCACCGATCATAAGGTGCTACAACAATAACAGGTATTGCCTCATCCACCAATGCAATCGGCCCATGTTTTAACTCACCCGCCGCATAGCCTTCTGCATGAATATAAGAAAGCTCCTTCAGTTTAAGCGCGCCTTCTAACGCAATTGGATAAGAGGTACCACGCCCTAGATAAAGAACACCTTTTACGTTTACTAAATTCCGACAAATCTGTTCAATTTTATTATCTAGCTTTAAAACCTCGTTTAAAATTCTAGGAACTTCTGCCAATTGCTGGACAAACTGATGTTCTGCCTGCTCTGCAAGGAAACCACGTTGCTTAGCAGCATCAAGGGCCATTGCAGCAAGAGTTGCCAATTGACAAGTAAAAGCTTTTGTTGAAGCCACACCAATTTCTGGACCGGCTCGTGTTGGTAAGACAAAATCAGCTTCTCTTGCCATCGTCGATTGTTCAACATTTACAATTGTTGCTGTTTTTACACCATATTCACGACAATAACGCAAAGATGCCAATGTATCAGCTGTTTCACCAGATTGAGAAACAAACACCGACAATACATCAGAATTGATGGGTGGTTCACGATAACGAAATTCTGAAGCAACATCATTATCAACACTTAAAGCAGCAAAACTCTCAAACCAATAGCGTGCAACTAAGGTTGAATAATAAGCTGTTCCACAGCTTGCAAAGAGTATTCTATTAATTTTCTTCCAATCAATCAATTTTTGAAACGAGCGAACCGTATAATTGCCAAGATCAAGATAATGCGCCAAATTATGAGAAATAACTTCAGGCTGTTCAAACATCTCCTTGTGCATGAAATGGCGATGATTACCCTTAGAAGCCAATAAAGCTCCTTCAAATAATGGGGTAAGAGGACGTTTTACCGGTTGATTATCTACATCATAAATTGTTATATCTTCCCGTGTCAGAACAGCCCAATCCCCATCTTCCATATAGCTGATAGAATCTACGAATGGAGCCAAAGCAATTGCATCCGATCCGACAAAAAACTCATCTTTTCCATAGCCAATTGCCAATGGAGGACCAGAACGAGCAGCAATCATAAGATTGTCTTCACCCTCAAAAATAACAACAATAGCAAAAGCCCCCTGCAACCGTTTCCAACTTGTGCGTATCGCTTCTTGTGGAGAAAGACCACTTTTTAACGCGCGCGTAATTAAATGAGCAATAACCTCTGTATCCGTCTCTGTTTCAAAGGTATAACCATCTTCAATGAGTTCTTTTTGCAATTCTACAAAATTTTCAATAATACCATTATGAACAATTGCAAGCCGTTCCGTTACATGAGGATGAGCATTCCGCTCCACAGCAACTCCATGCGTAGCCCAACGCGTGTGGCCAATCCCTAAATTTCCTTTTAAAGGCGTTTTCTGTAATTTTTCTTCTAAATGAACAAGCTTCCCTTCGGCCCGTATACGATAAAGACGCCCATTATGAACTGTTGCGATACCAGATGAATCATACCCTCTATACTCAAGGCGCTTTAAACTTTCAACCAAAGAGGATGTAACACATCTTTTTCCAAGAATTCCGATAATTCCACACATTAAAAAGCTCCAACTCATATTTGAAATTTATATAATTTCATAAAATAATTAAATTATCTTCCTTCAAAACTTTCAGGTATCAAATAAATCACATATATATGTAGGCGATATCTAAAAAGCCTCTTACAAAATTATAGATCACCATAAAACAAAGAAAATAGAGTAAAAATGATCACTTTTTTTGTTGATTGGCTGATAAACGCGCACGCAATTTCATTGCATAATCCTTTTTCGTCACTTGTCGTGCACGGCCCAAAGCTATACTATTCATAGGAACATCTTCAGTAATTACACTGCCTGAGGCGATATAAGAACCGTCCCCTATCATCAATGGAGAAACAAGTGCGGAATTAGATCCGATGAAAGCATGATCACCAATCATAATTTTATGTTTATGAAATCCGTCATAATTGCAAGTAATAGTCCCAGCTCCAATGTTGACCTGTGCTCCAATTTCGGCATCGCCAATATAACTCAAATGATTAATCTTGGAGGCTTTTCCTATTTTAGCTTTTTTGACTTCACAAAAGTTTCCAATCTTTACCGATCCTGCCAACTCTGTTCCAGGTCGCAGACGCGCATAGGGTCCAATCCGTGCATCTGTACCAACCACAGCACCCTCTAGATAGCTAAATGCATGAATAACTGCACCAGAATGTACTTTTACGCCCAGCCCAAAATAAACATTTGGCTCAATCATCACCCCTGGTTTAATCTGCGTATCATAAGAAAAATAAACAGTTTCTGGTTTAAGGATTGTCACACCAGACAACATTAAATCGCGTGCTTTACGTTTTTGCCATAAAGAATCAGCTTCAAAAAGCTCAAAACAATTATTAACTCCTATAATATTGTCAAAAGGAACTTCAACAACACGAACATCTAATCCTTCTTGCGATGCAATAGAGACAATATCTGTGAGATAATATTCTCGCTTTGAATTATTGTTACCAATCTTCTCTAACAGAGAAAGTGCATACTTTCCATTAAGGGCCAATATCCCACCATTACAAAAAGAGAGCTTTTTTTCTTCGTCGCTAGCATCCTTTTCTTCTATAATCGCGATAAGTTTACCATTTTTCTCAAGAAGACGCCCATAACCTGTTGGATTAAAAGCACGAAAACCAGCAACAACAACATCTGCTCCACCAGCAAGTTGCGCACGAAGTTGTAACAATGAATCTTGCTCAATCAAAGGGGTATCACCAAAAACAATGAGAACATCATCCACCCCTTTTTGCAAAGCTAAGCGAGCAGATAAAACAGCATGTGCTGTTCCTAAACGTTCTTTTTGTTCAAAAATCATTGCATTTTTTACAAATGATTCAACAACATGCACGACATCTTTAGCCCCAAAACCCACAACGACTGCTAATTGTGAAACACCGGCTAATTCTATTTGTTTTATAACGTGGCATATAAGAGGCAATCCAGCAATTTTATGAAGCACTTTAGGAAGCGACGACTTCATGCGCGTCCCCTCACCTGCTGCAAGAACAATAGAAAGACAACTTCTCATCATAAAACTCATCAAACTAACGAGAAAAACCTAAAAAATTCACAATATCATGCCAATGGATAGTTTCAATTTGATTCAACAAAGGGTAATGTTCCAAAAGCCAAAATGAAAAATCCTGCATAGAGCCTGTTAAAAATAAAATACCCGTCACAACCAAAAAAATACCAATAATTTTTTCAACTTTTCCTAAATGAATACGAAAAGCTCCTAAAAATCTCATAAAACTACTCGAAAATAAAGCTGCTATCAGAAAAGGCACACCAAGTCCTAAGGCATAAACCCCTAAAAGAACAGCTCCCTCACCCACAGTTTCTTTTGTTCCAGCAAGTGTTATAACGGGTCCTAAAATTGGGCCAATACAAGGTGTCCAACCAAATGCAAAAGCTAAACCAATAACGTAAGCACCTAAAGGACCAGAAGGCCTTTTATGTATTTGAAAACGCGCTTCACGAAATAAAAAAGCAATTTTGAAAAGACCCAAAAAGTTTAAACCAAAAATAATAATGATAATTCCAGCAGAAAGTGCAAACCAATCACGATAATAAGCGATAAGCTTTCCAATTGTGCTTGCACTGGCACCTAAAGCGACAAAAACGGTTGTAAAACCCATCACAAAGGCAATAACAGAAGATAAAAGCGCCCACCGTATAAACACTCTTCCCTTATGTTTTTCTGAACGAAAATCATCAATACCAATGCCCGCCATATAGCACAAATAAGGAGGAACTAACGGCAAAACACACGGTGATAAAAAAGAGAGTGCACCAGCAAAAAATACACCAACTGTCGAAATTTCTACAATCAAAACTCTCTATCCGTTTTCTATAACAGTTTATGCACATGCACAACCATCAATCGATTTCTTCATCAATTTGTTGCATATTTTGTGCTTTCGCTACCACATTTATATCTTCATCACGGCCAGAAACAACTGAAAAAACTTTTTGATAAATTTGATCTTTATTCTTAGCAATCGCAATGTATTCCCCTTCAGCTAACACAAGCGAAACATAAGCGCCAACAGTTTCGTACATAATATCACCAGAATTATTGGTGATAGACCAACTTGTATCGGCAAGCGCTTCCCCTCCTTCTTGCCTTACCAATTTTAAAACGATTTGGGCCGCCTGATGTTCAAGACTTACTTCTGTAATTTTACCTGCATCCACTTGGATATCCGAATGAACAACGGCATTAATGGAACCATAATGGGAAGCAACATGATAGCGACCAGCCTTCAAACGTACAATGGAATGAGGTTTAATATTTGATAGAACGACACCAGTATCATCGTTTTCTTTCTCATCCTCATAGAGAGTAAAACGTAATTCCTTTTCATTAACTATACCATTTAATAATGTGGCATTTAAAGTAACAGCACCAGCATCAAGATTAAAATTTTGAACAAGGCTCTTTCCATTTTCTAAACTTATATGACGCACCGCACTTGCATGACCAAAAGAAACATGAACAAGATAACTTCCTGGTTCTAAATCAAAACGTGCACTACCACCCTCATAAGTTGTAATCAGTGGTAATTTATTGTCAACCCCTAAGATAGGAGCATAAACCCGCCACACAAGCCCTTTTACAATATTTTCATTACTGTTTGTTAATCGAGCATGCAATATAAGTTGGGTCTGAGAAATTAAATTTTCTTTTTCATTGTTTTGAGATTTTGAAATAAAACTTCTTGATTGTTCTTGTTTACGCTCTTGCTCCCCCTCTTCTTGAGAAAAGGCACAACGACTCCACATCAATAAAAGAATAAGTGCCACGCCGAACCACAAACATCGGTGCAATATCTTCGTAAGGACATCCATTCTTGCATTGTTGATCAAAGCGATAATCTTTTCAAGAAGCCATACCACAAAGTCACCATTCTAAATTGAAAAACTTACACCGCAACCGCACGATGAGACAGCATTGGGATTATGAATTTGAAAAGATTGCCCTATAAGATCATCAACAAAATCAATTTCAGCCCCTTCCATGAAGGGAAGTGAAAGTGAATCAATAAGGACAATCGCCCCACCTTTTTTTAGAACGAAATCATCTTCATTTGTTTCAGAAACCAAATTATATTTATAAGAAAAACCGGAACACCCACCACCTTCAACGGAAACCCGTAATCCTATTTTATCCGGCTCACTCGAAAGTATCTGTACAATCCGTTTGGCGGCTGCATCTGAAATATTCACGCCCATTTTTATATATCCTTGCATTAAACTATCAAGAAAGAGTATCCTAAACAAGAATTTATTCATAATACAATAATTTCAATTTAAATTTAGGATGGAAATGGATAGCTTGCAATGGATAAAAGCAAGATCAATTTCAATTACCAATCT
Source organism: Bartonella henselae str. Houston-1 (assembly GCF_000046705.1). Taxonomy (NCBI): domain Bacteria; kingdom Pseudomonadati; phylum Pseudomonadota; class Alphaproteobacteria; order Hyphomicrobiales; family Bartonellaceae; genus Bartonella; species Bartonella henselae. Next base: position 1,099,512 of record NC_005956.1, read on the forward strand.
CGAGCGGTCTATAGTGCCAATCCGCAAACAAGCCGTGGCAGATTATTCCATGAAACTATGAATACTCTACGATCACCTTTTCAACGAGATAGAGATCGTATTATTCACTCTAACGCATTCCGGCGTCTTAAACATAAAACCCAAGTATTTATTGCTGATGAGAGCGATCATTATCGTACACGACTGACGCATTCAATAGAGGTTTCTCAAATTGCAAGAACATTAGCTCGTGCACTCTATCTTGATGAAGATCTTGCCGAATCTATTGCTCTTGTACACGACTTTGGACATACACCTTTTGGCCATGCAGGAGAAGATGCTCTTAACGAAGCAATGGCACCTTATGGCGGCTTTGATCATAATGCACAAGCGTTACGCATTGTTACAAAATTAGAACAGCGCTATGCAAATTTTGATGGACTTAACCTGACTTGGGAAACCCTCGAGGGACTTGTTAAACATAATGGCCCCCTTTTAGGTCCTTATGCTAAAAACAAAGATATCCCTATCGATATTCTACAATATAATGCAAAGCAGGATCTTCAGCTCAATTGCTTTGCTGGACTAGAAGCACAATGTGCTGCGATTGCTGATGATATTGCTTATAATGCGCATGATGTTGATGATGGGTTACGATCACAATTTTTAACACTTGATCAATTCGAACAGGTTTCACTCACTGCAGCATTATTAAATGACATAAAAAAAGAGCATCCACAACTCGATCAAACTCGGCGGGGCTACACACTAGTGCGCAGACAGATAAAAACCATGGTTGAAGATGTTATCAAACAATCACAAGAAAACTTGGCACGCGTCAAACCGAAAAGTATAAGTGATGTTCACCAAGCAGAACAAACCATTGTTACCTTCTCCCCCACAATGGCCGTTTACGAAAGAGAACTAAAAGATTTTCTGTTTAAAAACCTTTATTACCATGATCAAGTTCTCAATCGTCGCAATGCAGCAAAACGCATTGTACAAAAACTATTCGAATGTTATTATGAAAACCCAGATGTAATGCCTGAAAACTGGCATAACAAAACAGCTCACTTAACAAATCAAGAGTTAGCGCGTCTTATTGCTGACTTTCTGTCAGGTATGACCGATCACTACGCTCTACGTGAATATCAGCATTTATTTGACTGCACAGATAATTTTATTTAACAGCTTTTGAATACACAATGGAAGTTGAATATGAATGTCTTTAAAAACTTCGAAAAAAAAATTAAAAAATCATTAGAGTCATCTGATATAAAAGGAAAAAACGGAGAAGATTTAGATTTATCAAAAATTACCGTGGATCCTCCGCGCGATTCGTCACATGGACATTTATCAACCAATGCTGCCATGGTGCTTGCAAAATCTACTGGGCTTAATCCACGTGCACTTGCAGAAAAGATCATAGAACTTCTCAAAAATGATCCTTCTGTCGAAAGTATTAATGTTGCCGGTCCTGGATTTATCAACATCAAGCTTACAAAACCATTTTGGCAAGATTTAATAAAATCCATGCTTGAAAAAGGAATATCTTATGGCCGTATTCCTATGGGACAGGGAAAGCGCATCAATGTTGAATATGTATCAGCAAATCCGACAGGGCCGATGCATGTGGGGCATTGCCGGGGTGCTGTTGTTGGAGATGTTCTCTCAAACTTGCTGCAATTTGTCGGTTATAACATTACAAAAGAATATTACATCAATGATGCTGGTAAACAAATCGAAGTCCTCGCCCATTCCGTATTGTTACGTTATCGTGAAGCTCTTGGACAAAAAATCAATGAAATTCCAGAAGGGCTGTATCCTGGTGAATACTTGATACCATTGGGTCAATCGCTTGCTCAAGAATTTGGCGACAAATTACTCACTATAGATAAAGAGGAAGCTCTCTCTATCGTAAAAGAACGTGCGATTCATGAAATGATGTCAATGATTCGAAAAGATTTGGCTGCACTTAATATTTATCATGATATTTTTTTCTCTGAGCGGATGCTTTATGCCGATAATGCACGTGCTATTCGTAATACGATTAATGATCTTACTTTAAAGGGATATATCTACAAAGGTAAGCTCCCACCACCAAAAGGGCAAAACACAGAAGACTGGGAGCCATGTGAACAAACTTTGTTCCGTTCAACGGATGTCGGAGATGACCAAGACCGTGTCTTAATTAAATCTGATGGTTCTTACACTTATTTTGCTGCCGATGTTGCTTATTTTCGTGATAAATTCAATCGCCATTTTGACGAAATGATCTATATTTTAGGAGCAGATCACGCTGGTTATGTAAAGCGATTGGAAGCAATGGCAAAAGCGATTTCCAATGATAAAGCCAAATTGAGTGTCTTCTTATGTCAATTGGTAAAACTCTTTCGCAATGGTCATCCTGTACGCATGTCGAAAAGAGCAGGATCATTTGTCACTTTACGTGATGTTGTAGAAGAAGTTGGGAGTGATCCAGTACGTTTTATGATGCTATACCGTAAGTGTGAAGCACCTCTTGATTTTGATTTTGCAAAAGTGACAGAACAATCAAAAGATAACCCCATCTTTTACGTACAGTATGCAAGTGCACGATGTCATTCAGTCTTTCGTCAAGCACAAGAAACCCTCTGTATTGAAAATATTTCAAATGACAAAATAATTGAGCATCTTAACAGATTAACAGATGATAATGAAATATTCTTAATACGCAAACTTTCTGAATATCCACGCATCATTGAACAAGCAGTAGTTCATAAAGAACCACATCGATTAGCATTTTATCTCTATGATCTTGCTTCCAGTTTTCATACCCATTGGAATAAAGGGAGTGATAATCTCAATTTACGCTTTATTCAGCCTGATGATAGGAATCTTTCATTTGCCAGATTGGGCTTGATACAAGCTATCATGAATATTTTATCATCAGGACTTGCAATTGTGGGAATCAAAGCAGCAACAGAAATGCGTTGAAAAAGTTCTACAAATACATAAAATGAGTACTTTATTGATAAATTTTTTCGTGTATCCTTTATAGGAGGGAGAAAGTTTATATTTAAGAATATAAAAATTAACTATTATTGCACGCAGATGCAAATCGTCATGTGAGAAAAGCTATGAGCGATAACAATCGCAAAAATCCGTACGAAATGAAACAGGATTATGAACATCATAACCCTTTGGAAAAACTTACGCGAATTTTTACTCCAAACAAACAAAGAAAAAATCAAAAAGACCTGTCTTCTTTGCAGATTGATCAGTCAATATCTCAGTCTCCTAAAACTTCACTTCATGGTGATGATTTTGATTTGTCCTTTTTAGAAGCGGAATTTGAAAATAATTTAAAGAATGACTTGCCACTTGATGAGCAAAAAAAACAGTTTAACTTACACAAAACCAAAAATAAAACAAATTCAGATGTTATATCAACTACCTTGTTTAACCATCCAGAAAAAGATAGCTTTTTGTCTGAAGAGAAGCTTTCTTTACCTCAGTCCCATAATGAAGAACAAATTTTAGACGCACTTTCTCCATTACCAATTCAAAAGAATCTGTCATCTCAAAACAAAACATCACAAACTCCTGCTCATCCCTCTTTTGAAGAAAGTAACTTTGATCCGCTATCAGAAAATTTCTTTTTTGATGAATCTGAGAGACAAGATAATAATAGAATTATTCCAGAACTAGGTGAACAAAACAAGCGTTTTTCACAAACAATCGCGCCACAACAAAACACATCGAACATACAACAAAATTATGATGACAATCAAAGCCTTCATAACTCTCCTATAAACCATCCCTATAAAGTTTCAGCTGATCAAGAAAATTGGATTGAAGAATATTATACCAATGTTCCAAATCCTTCCATGAAAGCAAACACTGGTTTTTCATCTGCTACCCTTATTTCAGAAAGAGAAGGCACTGAAAGAAGTAAATCAACAAGTGACTTTCCATCACCTTTGGATTCGACGCAAACAAACAAGTCATCTGATTTAAAAGGTTTCCTACAAGAAAATCACACTGATTCTTATCCTCAATTTTATGAAGAGAAACTCTCAGAACAAGAAACTTATGCCGCACAAACTCCCCAATATGTTGATTCTCAAGACCAATACATCAATAATGCTGAAAATATCTCTAAGCAAAACAATGAAAAAGAGGTTGTGTATAAACAAAACAATTTAAATAAGATTTCCTCCTCATCGAAGGTTTTTAAGGACACACAAACAGATCGTTTTTTTGCTCATAATACTATGCAAAGGGATACTTCTCCTCCAAGTGTTGATACTTATAAGTTTTCGGATGAAATCGTAGAAAAAACCGGACCTATTATGGTTCCAGAAGTTCCGTATGAAGTCCCCGAATATGATGTCCCTACTGATGGTTTAAAAGAAGAATTTTCGGATGTACTTAATGTAGGAAATGTTTCAGCAGAAAATTTTTCGCAGCAAAAACCGCAAGATAAAGTTTTCAATGAAATTTTTAATCAAACCATACAAAATTCAAAAGAAAATACGTATATAAATCCCCAAGAAGAGAGTACCAACTATTTTCCTGCTGACAATACGAAGCATACCGAGAGTTTATCATACAAGAGTGTAGATGAAATCCCCTACACATCAAATCCTCTTTCCCTAGAAAATTCTATTTTTAGTAAAACTCTTACTAAGAGTATTATTCTTCTTATTTTGATAGCAGTTAGTTTTGTAGGTTATTCTCGCTTTTTTATGTCCTCACAAAAGAATGAAAGCACACCTATTATCCACGCTGACAATACACCTTTTAAATTTAAACATCAATCAACAGAAACAAAGAATGATGTTGAGCATAATTTAGATATTTATAAACAAACAACGGGACAAAATGAAAAACAAGAAAATACACAACAATTTCTTATTGATAATTCGGAACCCCCTGAAGATTTAGCAGCATTAAATCAACAAGAATCCACAAGCTTTTCCCCCTCCTCTCTTGATGATTCTGATGTTGAAGATGCAGTGACAGAAGCCATCAATCACACCATTCCAACGCAAAAAGTACAAACTGTTATTGTAAAACAAGATGGTACAGTTGTGCTCTCGCCAATGCATGACACAGAGAAAAAAACTACTGATAAATATGAAGAAAAAATTGATCAAACTACTGTAGATCAGCTTCAAGAATCCCAACCAATTTCTTCCCACTTTTCTGATACAAAGGACAAAGAAGCAGAAGATAATCTCACGAGCAATATTGATAAAATAATCGCTGAAAATATTTCTACATCTAGTGTTGAGAAAAAAGTTGAAAATTCATTTGTACCACTTCCTTCACATGCGAAGAGCAATTCAGAAGTACAAACGCCTGCTTCTTCTCACAAAAACCCACCAGTTCAAGTACGCACACAAAATTCAGAAAATTATTATGTACAGCTTGCATCTCAACCAACACATGCACTTGCTAAGGATTCTTTGAAAAACATGAAATCTAAATTTGGATTCCTTATCGGCACTCGTCCTTTAAATATTCAGTCTGCTGTCATACCAGGAAAAGGAACTTATTATCGTGTTCGTGTTCAAGCGCAAAACCGTAATGAAGCTATAAACCTTTGTGAAAACATCAAAAATTCTGGAGGAAGCTGTTTTATCACACGCTAAACAAATAATGCAACGGTTGTTAAAACCGTTGCATTATTTGTTCTTCTACTGATTAATTGATGACTGATTCATTTCAGAAATTAACATTTTATCAGATTTTTTCCAGCTTTAAAATTTAAGATTATTTTACTCTTTGATCCATATTTGGTTGGATTCTTTCCTTTGAAAAGCTTTATTCATAAAATAAAGGTTATCTTGTATCTTTATAATTATGAGGTACTGGAGATATCGGATTTAAATCTTTTCTCGGAGTTGTTACAGTTTGGCTCGATTCTGTCGTATTATAGTGAGAGATACGGTCGGGGGATTTTGTAAAAAAAGATCCTAAAAAGCCGAAAATAAACCAGAGAATAAAAAGCGTAAGAAGAATAACAAAAATGCCTTTCCAAATTGAATTATGTTGTTCATGCTTTGTCTTTTCTGCAGCTATCCGTTCCTCGTATGTTTGGTAATTTCTATCAATCATAGTGAATTCCTTTTCTCAATTTCCCTACCTGTCAAGTTATTTAAAAGATATACATATACGAAATTATTCAGGTCCTTATTTTATGAAAACGATAAATAGGTATAAAGGTTCCAGATTACTTGATAAAATTGAGAAGAAAAATTATGAAAACAGAGAGAAAAAACATCTCTCAATAGCCTTCTCTTTCAATTCTATATAAGGCATTGACACAAATGATTTGCTAATAATAAATTTGTAATGAAAGCAGTTTATTATTTTTATAATATAAAACATCTAGAAATAAAGCATATCTCAAAAGGTTTTACTGATGAAATCTCCTACATCATCAATTCCATTTAAAATAGAAAAACATCCATCACCTTTATCAGACGAAGAACGTGAGCATATTCTCAAAAATCCTGGTTTTGGTCAATTTTTTACAGATCACATGGTGATCATTAAATGGACTAAAGATAAAGGTTGGCATAATGCTGTCATCTCTCAATACAAATCTTTAGAAATTAATCCAGCAAGTACCGTTCTGCATTATGGGCAAGAGATTTTTGAAGGTTTAAAAGCGTATCGTGCAAAAGATGGGCGTATTTTGTTATTTCGTCCTGATGCCAATGCGCAACGTTTTATAGAATCAGCAAGACGATTAGCTATGCCTGAATTGCCAAAGGACATTTTTTTAGATGCTGTTCATAAATTGGTAAGAATTGATCAAAATTGGATTTCTGGAAATCCCAATGCTAGCCTTTACATACGTCCGTTTATGTTTGGTAATGAAAACTTTTTGGGAGTTCGCCCTTCTGAAAAATATATTTTCTGTATTATAGCATCTCCTGTTGAATCCTATTTTAAAGGAGAAGAAAAACCTGTCAGTGTATGGCTTGAAACAGATTACAGCCGTGCTGGTCCAGGCGGAACAGGTGTAGCAAAATGTGGTGGTAACTATGCAGCAAGTTTACTTGCACAAAAGAATGCAGAACAAAATAATTGTAGTCAAGTACTCTTCCTTGACATGGTTGAACATAAGTGGATTGAAGAACTCGGCGGTATGAATGTTTGTTTTATTATGGAAAATAATACGCTTGTAACACCCGCACTTAATGGCACAATTCTTGCAGGAATAACACGTCATTCAATTTTGAAGTTGGCCCAAAAAATGGGTTTAAAAATAGAAGAACGCCCTTATTCTTTTGAATCGCTTCAGGAAGATGCAAGAAGTAATCACCTGAAAGAAGTTTTTGCTTGCGGTACTGCTGCTGTTGTCACATCAATCGGCCGTTTTAAATATAAAGGTGGTGAATTCGTTATCGGAAATGGAATGATTGGTGAGGTCACGAAAAAACTTCGCACACAACTTGTTGATCTTCAAAAAGGCAATAGAGAAGATAAAAATGGCTGGGTCCATTCTGTTCAGCTCTCATAACAATAAAAAAATATTTCTAAACACAACCCTCATGCTTCCATGAGAGCATCTCTTAGAACCTTCATGGAAGCATACACTTTCAAAAGATACTTTACTATTTTTAATAGCCACAGAAAAAGATGAGATTAATCAAATTTTGAATGGTCTCTATGTTGTGCTTTGATATTACGAATTGTACCAGTGTGTGAACGCATCACAAGGGTTTCTGTTTGAATATAACGAGAGGTGAATTTAACACCAGAGAGTATATTTCCATCTGTTACACCTGTTGCAGAAAACAAAACATCACCCTTTGCCATTTCTTCCATTGTATAAACTTTATGAGGATTATCGATCCCCATTTTTGCCGCGCGTGCAATTTTTTCGTCTGTATCAAGCAGCAAGCATCCTTGCATCTGCCCACCAATACAGCGTAAAGCTGCAGAAGCTAATACACCCTCTGGTGCTCCACCAATACCCATATAGATATCAATGCCGGTTTCATCTGGATCAGTTGTATCAATAACGGCAGCAACATCCCCATCACCAATTAAGCGAATTGATGCCCCCGTTGATCGCACTTCATTAATCAGTTTTTCGTGGCGAGGTCGATCCATAATACAAACAGTAATCTGATTAACAACCACTCCCTTAGCCTTTGCAAGGGCGTAAATATTATCGGTAGGAGAAGCATCTATATCAACAACCCCCTTTGGATAACCAGGGCCAATAGCAATTTTTTTCATATAAACATCAGGGGCATAAAGGAGGTTACCCTTTTCAGCAATTGCAACCACAGCTAAAGAATTAGGAAGATTTTTAGCACAAATTGTTGTTCCTTCAAGTGGGTCAAGTGCAATATCAATCGCCAATCCATTTTGAAGACCTATTTTTTCTCCAATATAAAGCATAGGAGCTTCATCACGTTCACCCTCTCCAATCACCACTGTACCATCAACAGGCAATCGATTAAGTTCCTTACGCATTGCATCTACAGCTGCTTGATCAGCAGCCTTTTCATCACCACGCCCGCGCCAGCGTGCAGCTGCAACAGCAGCCCGTTCAGTGACACGTACTAACTCGAGCGTTAGAATACGATCAAGTCCATTTAAAATTTTCTGAGTTGTGGGCATATGAAAAATCCTACTGAATGAGTACTGCAAAAAACATGAATATTTATTGCAAAGCATTTTAAATAAAGTTTTTGACAAAGATGAGAACTTTCTACAAGAAAAAAAGCACTCAAGCTTTCTCTTCGGCTATTATATAAAACAAAATGTCAATTCTACACCATAGGTTCGATACGAATAAATTGAGACTTTGCAACAAGATGACCATCTTTTTCAATTGCAGCAAGCGCTTGTTGTACATTCACTTCTGTTGTTTCATGGGTTATTAAAATAATTGTTTTCACACTCTGACTTTCTACAAAAGACCTTTGAACAATCGATTCTAATGAGATGTGATTACCAGCCATATGCTTTGCAACCGCTGCAAAAACACCAGCACGATCATGAACATTCAAACGAATAAAATAACCACCTGCATGATGAGAAATACGTGCTTTTTTGTGAGGAGCAAGCCCCAATGCTGGTCTTCCTAAAACAGGCGCATACTGAAAACCAGGACGCGCTTTCGCTATATCAGCCAAATCACCAATAACCGCTGATGCTGTTGCTGTTCCTCCAGCACCAGGACCAGAAAGCAGTAATTCACCTAATAAATCACTTTGAATAGAAAGAGCATTCGTCACACCATGAATCTGTGCAATCATTGATGATGTTGGTACCATGGTTGGATGAACACGTTGCTCGATTCCCGTCTCGGTTTTTAATGCAACCCCTAATAGCTTAATCCGATATCCTAATTCATCAGCTGCACGGATATCAATCTGCGAAATATTGCTAATTCCTTCAACATAAATATCGTCTAATGAAACCGCCGTTCCAAATGCTAAACTTGTCAATAAAGCTAATTTATGAGCGGTATCATTTCCTCCAATATCAAAAGTGGGATCAACTTCAGCATAACCAAGTCTTTGTGCATCTTCCAGACACTCTTTAAATGAAAGTCCTTCAGTAAACATGCGCGTTAATATATAGTTGCATGTTCCATTAAGAATGCCATAAATCCGCGATATATGATTACTGACAAGTGATTCTCTCATCACTTTGATGATAGGAATTCCCCCTGCAACGGCAGCTTCAAAATGAAGAAAAACCCCTTTTTTTTCTGCACTAACAGCAAGCCTCCCCCCATGTTGAGCAAGAAGCGCTTTATTAGCAGTAACAACATGATGTCCGGTTTCAAGCGCCTTTTTGACGGCTGCATACACGACATCCGATTCGCCACCAATTAATTCAACAAAAACGTCAATCTCATCAGAAGATGCCATCTCCACAGGTGAATCAAACCATTTTACATCACTAAGATCAATTCCACGATTGCGACTTTTATCGCGCGCACTAACAGCAACAACTTTGATTGATCGACCGCACTGACAAGTCAAACTATTGGCTTTTTCGCGTAGAATTCGAACAACTGAACTACCAACCGTACCAAGCCCTGCAATGCCAACTTTTAAAGATTCTTCCATTATCTAATTGCTTATCCTTAATCTTCACTAAAAAACGTTAAATGATGCTCAAATCAACGCAAAATAATGCTCTACAAGCCATAAAATCTAAAGAAATCCCCTGCTCCATTTAACCTCATTTTTCCCTAATACAACAACACTGCTCGTTTAATTAAAATTCCTAAAGAAAACAAATACTTACTTTTTTCAAAGATTAAGAACCTTTATAAAATGACTGTTTCAGATACTGAAAACTAAAATCTGTACATGAAAAACTTGCACTTACACCCCCCCATTTTTTTATATATCTTTCAAATGATAGCAAGATAAAAGAAACCTTATTTTTTAAAGGTATTCCTAACCATAATTTTTATGAAAACAAAAGTGCTCCATAACCTAAAAGAATTTTATATGCATAAAAAACTATAACTTATCTCTTTCCAACAGAAAAACTTCTCTGCTATCCTAACATTGAAACATAAATTAAACTACTATGGAAGCTTTCAAAACTTACAGATGCAGATTATCATAAATCATATAAAAGAATAATTTTATTTCTGGATAAAAAAATCTTTTCCATAAAAACTAAATTCAATAAAAAAAGAGCATAGCAACAAAAAACTTCCAACGAACAATAGTCTTTCATACGATAAATTAAGAGAATGGATGAAATAAGATTGGCTAAAAAATAATACAATATCTCTCCATCATTGCACAGCTTGAGCTATATAAAAACTTCTTTTTTTCATCCAAAGATCTTAAACGCGCTACATAATTTAAATGAATTTTTACATCAAAGCAGAAGATTACAAAACTTCACTTGTATACAATACAATCCTGAAATATTATAAAATAAAGGTAAGATTTAGAGACTCCAAACATTTGATATCAGCTGATCAACAGAAACTTAAAATGTTAAGAAATTAAGATTGTTCATACATCAATCAACTCTCTGGAAAGACAACATCTTGTATATAAAAACCATTCAGATACAAAAAGTGAGCCATAATTTTTTTCAAAGTTTTCTTACTTGAATCATTGAGAAGTAAATATGACGAAAAGTAATTATTCACTTCCACTTTGCACAAAATGATTCAATGTTTTTCATTTTTATGATACACAGTTTTTTCTCATTCCATTAAATCAATCTACAAACTTATAGCTGAGAGACAATTTTATACGATCGCGTTGCTTATGAGCATAAGTACTATTTTTAGTTCAACAAACTGCCCTAAAATAGCTTTTTACTAATAAAATGCTAGAAGAATACTCTTTTTATGAAATATTTTTGAGCAATTAAAGCAAGACTCTCATCATGCAGACATCACCCAAAAATTAATAAAATCATACCACAACATAGTAACTCCAAAGAGCTGATTTTATTTTTCTGCTCTTTCTCAAACCAAAAATAACAAAAAAGAGCATTCAATTATTGTGACTCTAACATCAAAACTCTCTATTAATCGTTATAATTACTCTCTATATTTTCTCATGCAAAACTCTAAAAAGTAAAATAACCTAGACAAATCTCACAGAGACATACGCAAAAAATAATTTAATAAAATAGATTTTTTTTAAAAAAATTACGCAGAGGGCTTGCGAAGTAAAAAGATCCTCTCTATAAGCCTCATCATTGGTTTGCGCCCATCGTCTAGCGGTCAGGACGCCGCCCTTTCACGGCGGAAACAGGGGTTCGATTCCCCTTGGGCGTACCATTCTTTTTTTCAAGCCACTTAACATTTTAATTTTATTTAATCTTTTTAAAGATGAGGGATACGTAAATAAAAGTGAGGGAATAGAATTTTCTAACGTACCTCTACAAAATACGTTCTTGGCAACTTAATTCTAAGAATTCTTTGAGTGCTACTAAGTTCTTTTGGGGTAGAGCATTTAAAATTCTAATAAACGTGCCAACAGTTTCATGTTGTAATAAATTAGAAGGTTTTATTGTAAATCTCTTGCAACAAGTGTAGACTTCTTTTTTAAAAAGAGATTCTGTATATTTAGCTAAAGCTCACAGCTGTTTTACGATCTTTTCTTTCATTCCAAGTGGATACACACCTTTCTTCAATCTTTACAGAAGATAAAAGTTATCCCTACGTCTCATTTCTCAGCCATATCTATTAAGACATTAAGTTTCTCAATGAAAATTTTTACATTCTATAGATGATATATTCTAACTGTATCATATTTAAATACCCCTCTATCATTCCTGTTTTTACTTTTCATTATAAGCCTGAAAGTGCTATAAAAAAATAACATCACTTAAATGAAAAAGGACTTCTAATGATAAAGATCAAAGTGGAAAACCCCATTGTTGAAATCGATGGGGATGAAATGACCCGTATAATCTGGAAATATATCAAAGACAAATTAATCCACCCGTATCTGGATATTGAACTCAAATATTACGATCTTTCCGTGGAAAATCGAGACGCAACCAATGATCAGGTAACTATCGATTCTGCCAATGCTATTAAAAAATATGGTGTTGGTATAAAATGTGCAACTATAACACCAGATGAATCGCGTGTTAAAGAATTCAATTTAAAAAAAATGTGGAAATCACCCAATGGCACGATCCGTAATATTTTAGGAGGCGTTATTTTTCGCGAACCTATTATCTGTAAAAATGTCCCCCGCCTCGTTCCTAACTGGACAAAGCCAATTATTATCGGACGTCATGCTTTTGGTGATCAATATAAGGCAACAGATTTCAAATTTCCTGGCAAAGGAAAGTTAAGTATTAAATTTGTTGGCGATGACAATCAAGTTATCGAACATGATGTTTTTGACGCTCCAAGTGCAGGTATTGCAATGGCTATGTATAACCTCGATGAATCAATTCGTGATTTTGCCCGCGCATCTTTTAATTATGGACTACAGCGAAATCTTCCAGTTTATCTTTCAACAAAAAACACCATTCTGAAAACTTACGATGGTCGTTTTAAAGACATCTTTCAAGAAATATTTGATGCAGAATTTAAGGCTGAATTTGAAAATCGTAAATTATATTATGAACATCGCCTAATTGATGACATGGTTGCTTCTGCACTGAAATGGTCAGGGGGCTACGTGTGGGCATGTAAAAACTACGATGGTGATGTTCAATCAGATATCGTTGCTCAAGGTTTTGGTTCCCTTGGGCTTATGACTTCTGTTCTCATGACACCAGACGGTAAAATTGTTGAAGCAGAAGCTGCACATGGTACAGTAACACGCCATTATCGTCAGTATCAAAAAAATGAAGAAACATCAACAAATTCTATTGCCTCTATTTTCGCATGGACACGTGGACTGACGCACCGTGCCAAACTTGATAACAATGAAAAATTAAAAAATTTCGCCACAACACTGGAAAGCGTTTGTATTAAAACCGTTGAAGAAGGTTTTATGACCAAAGATCTCGCACTTTTAATTGGATCTAAACAAAAATGGCTTTCTACAACAGGTTTTCTCGATAAAATTGATGAAAATCTCAAAAAAGCAATGGGAAACTAAGTCATAACTTCATTGAAATTTCAAAGCTCTGCTAAAAGAGAAACCTTCCCTTGGCAAATGCAAAAAACTACCTTATAAATTAGAGAAGAGGGATTTTTTTATAAATAGTAAAAAAAATGAAAAAACAAAACTGGTCTGCACTTTTATGGGGTGAGAATAGTATTTGCTTTTTAACGTTTACAGGCGGTGTTTTGTTACACGCCACCAACGTTTACATTGTGGTGACTATTTTGCCCTCTCTTATGAATGATATTGGCAGCGAGCTGTATTATTCTTGGGTAGTTATTGTTTTTATCACAGCTTCACTCCTTGGCACTTCACTTGCAACAAAAATATTAGTGAAAATAGGCCCTCGCAAAGCCTATTTTATCTCTTGCCTTATCTTTATCGTTGGCACCTTCACGTGCAGCATTGCTTCGAATATGCCATTATTTTTAATAGGGCGCTTTGTTCAAGGATTTGGAAGTGGTTCTCTGTTATCCTTATCCTATTCTATGATACGTATTATTTTCAACCCATCTTTATGGTCACATGCGTTGAGTGTTATCTCTGGAATGTGGGGAATATCAACATTGTTAGGACCAGCTATCGGTGGTATTTCTGTACAATATGGCGTATGGAGAGTATCCTTTTGGATAATTGGCATATTAGCAATAATCTTCTCACTTATAGCTCTGAAAGTTTTGCCAAAAGAAAACAAAAACGATATTCCAACATCTCCACTCCCCCTTCTACAACTTTTCATACTTACCTTATTAATTTTTATCATTTCTGCTGGAGGAGCTACAGATACAACAATTACGAAAATCTGCGGATTAATTATCGGATTAAGTCTTCTCTTTGTTTTAGCAAAGATCGAATTATCTACACTTCATCCTATGTTACCGCGTAAATCCTTTTCCTTCTCTTCTGAGTTTTTTCCTGTTTATGCACTCATCCTGATTATGACAACAATTGTGTATAGTACAGAGCTCTATTTTCCGCTTTTCCTTCAAGAGCTTCATGGACAGGATCCCCTTACTGCCGGTTATATAGCAGCCCTCATGAACCTTGGTTGGACATGTGGTGCTCTATTAAGTGCCGATGTATCGGCAAAAAAAATTCGCAGAATCATTGTCTATTCCCCCATATTAAGCCTATTAGGCGTATGCACTCTTTTATGGCTTATTCCAACAGAAGTTTCCACACCTGAATATATTTTCATTATTTGCTTAGCATTGCTTACTATCGGAGTGAGTGCTGGTATAGCATGGCCGCATTTGTTAAAACGAATCTTACAATGTGCAAATGATGAAGATTCTTTGCGTGCCAGCGAATCACTTACCTCTGTACAATTATTTTCAGGCGCGTTAAGCGCAACTGTAGCAGGAACAATCACCAATCTTGCTGGACTTCTTGACCCTGGAGGGATCATAGGAATGATTTTAGCAGCCAAAACTCTTCTTGCAGTACTTATCAGTCTTTTATTCTGTCTTGGTATTCCATTTGCCCTACGGGTTTCCTATAGCCTATTTAAAAATCCAACAGGACAATCAAAAAACTAAAAAGACAAAAAAATATCTTTTTCTCTCAAGAACAAAAAGAAATGTTAATTACGCTTTTCCATATACCATAAAAAGCAAAAAATTAATAATCCACAGAGGGTTAAAATACCCCCCAGAACAGCAGTGTATTCATAACTATAGCCCAACTTCAAAACCCATGCTCCAGATTCCGCTCCAAGAGCATTGGCAATATTAAAAGCAGATTGCATCAATGCTCCCGCTAAAATCTGTCCATGGAAAGCAACATTCATGATTTTTGTTTGTATAGAAGGCATAGCTGCAAAAGAAGTACCAACCAAAAAGCATCCTAATGCTGCGGTTAATGGAGCATGAGATAAAAAGAAAAAAACAAATGTGCTCCAAAGCATAGAAAAAAATATCAATGGTGAAATACCAATTTTTACTGCCAATTTAGGTCCCAAAAGATTACCTACCACCATCCCCAATCCAACTAACGGCATAATAAATGGTACCCAATCAAGCGAAACACCGGAAATATGCATTAATGTTGACTTAATATAAGTAAAAACAGAAAATAATCCTGATGCTCCAACCGAAACCATCATCAAGAGAAACCACACCTGCTTTTGCTTTAATACACAAAGTTCGCGTAGAGGACTTGTTTTTTGAGCATTTAAAACAGCAGGTAAGAACACCCCAATCAGTAAACAACACAATAAAGAAAGAGCACCTACAAGAATAAAAGCAATCTGCCAACCAACAATCTGTCCAATCCAAGTTGCACCTGGTGCCCCCAAAACAGTTGCTATTGTTAAACCAAGCATAACAGACCCAACAGCTTTGGAGCGTTCATTCATTTCCACCATTGAAGCTGCCACCAGAGTCGCAAGACCAAAATAGATGCCATGGGGAAGACCACTAAGAAAGCGCAATGTTCCTAATATGCTAAAATCAGAAAAAAAAGCAGTGGCAATATTTGCCAGCGCATAAAAAAACATCAATCCTATTAAAGCAGTTTTGCGTGAGAACGGAGCTGTCGCAACAGCCAAAACAGGGGCTCCAATCACAACCCCCAATGCATAAGCAGAAATATATTGACCCGCTGTAGGAATATCAACAGATGAATTTCGTGCCATCTCCGGCTGTAGCCCCATTGCAACAAACTCTGCCGTACCAATAGCAAAACTTCCCACCGCAAGAGCTAAAATTGCCAAACGCCGTGTTCTCACATCAATCTCCGATGCAAGAACGTTTTGTTTATGAGAAAACTTCATATAATCACTTCTGTATAATCATACTTTAAGCATGAATATCCATGCTATGCACAAACAAACTCACAAATGTCTTACACTTATGCCAAATAGTTTGTTAAAAACATTTTCCACAAAGAAAAGACTACAGCACCTTTAATTTTCTTTCGTAGAGGCCATAAGAAAATGTGCATTTATAAATTTTTAACTGCACGGCAAATACAATTTCTGTAACTTAAATAGGATTTTAGTTATTGCAATATGACTACCATTAGAAATAAATTCAGCAATTTATAATCTTAACCGTTTGCATTTTCAAAACTGTAATTTTTTAAACTCCCTCAGTTTTATATCACCATAACTGAAACACCTTTTCCACTATAAAATACTGCGGACTTTTTAATACACAAACGAATAAGCTTCAATGATTTTATGTACAAATCAGTTATATTGATACCTTTTATTGAAACCTCACTATAGAACAATAAAAAAACATAAAATACCCCATAAAAATGCGATTTTCATACTTCTTTAAGGGTTCGCTAACTCCTCATTAATATTGTTGCTCTAAACAGTCATCATAAACAGAAAAAACTGTTTTTCTCCGGATCAGGTAGCGCGTACCGGAGGAACAGTTTCTGTTTTGTATGACAATTACAGAGAGAATATTTACGCTTAAATTATACATCCACCCTTTAGAGCAATATAATTTTATTCTTTTGAAAAGCATTTCCCACTTCATAATTTTAGCAAAACTCTTTAATGCAAAAATAAAAAAACAACATGAAAAAAACAGACGCCATGCATTAGGATCAACGTCTTATCGTCCTTTCGTCCATAAAGCACGGGTTTCAGCACAAAAATCAGCATAACATCCTTCTTCAATGGCATCACGAATTCCTTGCATAAGCTGCTGATAGTAAAAAAGATTATTCCAAGTTAACAACATACCACCAAGAGATTCGCCAGATCTAATCAAATGATGCAAATAAGCACAACTATAATCATTTGCCGCAGGACAAAGTGACTGCGGATCAAGAGGATGTGGGTCCTCTGCATAACGCGCATTGCGCAAATTAATTCTCCCAAAGCGCGTAAAAGCTAAACCATGGCGCCCTGCACGTGTCGGCATAACACAATCAAACATATCAATACCACGAGCAACACTTTGTAAAATATCATCAGGTGTACCAACCCCCATGAGATAACGTGGCTTATCCTCTGGCAAAATTGGACAAGTAACATCCAATACAGCTGTCATAACATTCTGCGGTTCACCAACTGCCAACCCTCCAATAGCATAGCCTTTTAAACCCATCTCTTTCAATGCTTGGGCAGACCGTTCACGCATTTTCATATTATCACCGCCTTGAACAATACCAAACAATGCTTTATCTGGCTGATCACCAAAAGCTGTTTTACAACGCTGCGCCCACCGCAATGAAAGTTCCATAGCAGATTCTACTTCTTTTTCACTTGCAGGTAATGCAATACATTGATCTAGCTGCATCTGTATATCAGAGTTAAGAAGCCCTTGAATCTCAATAGAACGCTCTGGACTCATTTCATAATACGCTCCATTAATATAAGAGCGAAAAATCACGCTTTGTTCGGTAATTTTACGGATTCCCGCCAGCGACATAACCTGAAATCCACCAGAATCCGTTAAAATAGGTCCATGCCAACGTGAAAAATGATGTAAGCCCCCTAAACGCGCAACACACTCAGCTCCTGGACGCAGCATTAAATGATAAGTATTACCCAAAATGATATCTGCTCCAAGAGCACGTATTTGATCCATATACATAGCTTTAACGGTTCCAGCCGTTCCAACAGGCATAAATGCCGGTGTACGAATACACCCACGTCCCGTTATAATTTCGCCTCGACGTGCAGACCCATCTTGAGCAATTTTTCTATAATGAAATGTCTTTATCATCACTCTCGTCTTTTCGCTTCCATAAATCCATATTGTTATAAGAAAGAAAAGCTATACCTCTCTTACCAGCAACAGCATAAACTTTATGGATTGATTCTTTATTTGCTAAATAGTGTCACTAGCATAAAAAAATTAAACAAGATAAAGAAAGTTCTGTTATCAAGCGATGAGCACAATCAAAGCGATAATCTCATTTCTCAGAAGGAACCTGACAACATAACACCTCAAGAGACTACGCTCACTTACCATAATTTTAAATAATTTTGAAACTACTTTTCAACAATAACGACCCTATTCCCATACACTTTAACTACCAACAATGTCTAAAGAATTTTGCATTAATAGAAGGAACTCTAAATATCGAGTATAGCCTCAGATAGGTTTCACTTTTACAGATAAAAAAATTGCGCTTATATATACATGTAAATAGCCTAAAGCTATCCAGTGATCTCCTAATAAAATGCAAATTGTTAGAGAATGCTTTGTCACTTTTTTACAAGTAAAAAGAACTTCACATTTTTACCTTCAATACCTAAACACACTGTGACCACAATATGAGAGCAGCAATATATTTACGTTGAAAAAGCACATCATAGCTAAACATCAAGAGTATATCTTATTGCTATACCCCAATGACCTTATATCGTTTAAATGAATATTTGCCTTCATCAAAAATCTTCAAAAAAGCATAGATACGAAAATCTTCTCCTATCTACTTTCAAGAAACACAAAGCAAAACCATCCTTGCATCCAGGCAATGTACCCAATGCAAAATATTACACTCGATAAGTACTTTCTAAATTCCATTTACATAAAAACGGTCAACGCAAATCAACGCACTAGAAATATAAAAATAGCTATAAAAAGCAATGAATCCTATAATCTTTATTGTGGAACGGGCTAATCGCACCTAAATTACAAACAAGCAGTACTACGTAAACACTCAATCTTATGAATACTCTCTTATAAGTAAATGATAGATGCCAACAATGGGAAAGCATCATAAACTCGTCGCCTGTAAAAAACAAAGCCTAATACTAAAAAAAGCAAATAACAACTGAAGTTTTTTATAGATTAAAGTTACGAAAATTTTTCTTCATTGTGCTCAAGAGAACAATATCTTTACTTAGTGAGCTTACCGGTAGAAACCTATATAATTTACCCTATTCTATATCAGCAGCAATTGTAGCTTTAATGATTGCATCAGGATCTACAACAGGCTCACCGCGCTTAATTTGATCGATATTTTCCATACCTTCAATAACTTGTCCCCATATAGAATATTGACGATCAAGCCAAGGAGCATTGGCAAAGCAAATAAAAAATTGCGAATTAGCAGAATCTGGATTCTGACTGCGTGCCATAGAAACTGTACCACGCTTATGAGAAAGATTCGAAAACTCTGCTGTTAAATCAGGTTTTTCTGAACCTCCCATACCTGCACGTGATAAATTAAATTTTTCACCGTCTTTTTTTCCAAATTGCACATCACCAGTTTGCGCCATAAAACCATCAATAACACGGTGAAAAATGACGTTATCATAAGCACCTTCACGTACAAGCTCTTTAATACGTGCAACGTGACTAGGTGCTAAATCAGCAAAAAATTCAATAACAACTCTACCCTTCGTTGTTTCAAGAATTAAAGTATTTTCTGGATCTTTAATTTCGGCCATATAGTTAAACTCCTTTGGCTCATCACTTAGCTTGTAAAGTGGCAGCATTAATAACATCAGGATTTGTCAAAGATCCATTATTACTTGTGGTACCTTTTTTAATTTTATCAACAACATCCATTCCCTTTATCACCTCTCCCACAACAGTATACTGACCATTTAAAAAAGCAGCATCACTAAAACAAATAAAGAATTGAGAATTAGCGGAATTTGGATCTTGGGAACGTGCCATCCCAACAGTGCCACGCTTAAACGGCTCCTTTGAAAATTCCGCCGGTATATTGGGATAATTGGAACGTCCCATACCAATGCGTTTAGGATCAAAATCTACACTGCCCTTTTTTCCAAATTGCACATCACCAGTCTGCGCCATAAAACCAGGAATGACACGGTGAAATACAACATTGTTATAAGCACCTTCCTTAGTTAACTTCTTGATTTGTGCAACATGCTTTGGTGCTAGATCAGAACGAAGACGAATAACTACATCACCATTTTTGAGAGATAAAACAAGAACGTTAGAATCATCTGCTACAGCACTCAAGGAAAAAAAGCAAAAAAAGCATATTAAAACACTAAGAACTCTAAGAGACACAATCACTCCCCCTTGAAGATTGAAATTTTAAATGCAAAGCTCTAGCAACATTCGCAGGCACAAAAGGTGCCACATCACCTCCCATAGAGGCAATCTGTCGTACCAATGTAGAAGTTATTACACGCCCCAAAACGCCTGCCGGCAAAAAAACAGTTTGCAATTCAGGAGCCATGAGACCATTCATCCCCGCCATTTGCATTTCATAATCAAGATCAGTGCCATCACGTAATCCGCGAATAAGAAAAGAAGCACCAATTTCCCGAGCCTTATCAATCAAAAGAGTCTCAAACGAAATAACCTGTAACCGATCAGACCCCATATTTAACAACTCTTTTCCTGCCTGAGTAATTAAATCAACACGCTCTTCAAAACTAAAAAGTGATTCTTTTTTAGCCTGTATACCTATAGCCACAATCACCTTGTCAGCCAAAACGAAACTGGCTTTTAAAATATCAAGATGACCATTTGTAAGAGGATCGAAGGAACCTGCATAAAGAGCAATTTTCATCATTTCAATCCGCACTCTTAAAAATTATTTTCCTTCGCTCAAATCAATCATCTCAGAATCATCAACCGCCTCGGAACATTTTTCAGTTTCATCATCTAATTGGTTATCATCATCTTCGGATTCAGAAATACGCTCAACTGATACAACTTTTTCACCTTCAGCTGTATTGAAAATTGTCACCCCCTTAGTTGAACGACCAGCTATACGAATACCCTCCACAGGAACGCGAATAAGCTGTCCACCATCTGAGACCAACATAATTTGATCTTGGGCCTTCACCGGAAAAGCCGCTACTAATTTACCAATTTCAGCTGTCTTAGATGGATCTGTGGCACGAATCCCTTTCCCACCACGTCCTGAAATCCGAAATTCATATGAGGAAGATCGTTTTCCATAACCAAATTCACTTACCGTTAAAAGCATCTGTTCACGCGCATGAAGTTCTAAATAGCGACCCTCTGTCAACTCTGTGTCGACTGCCTCATCTTCCTCATCAAGAGTTACAAGATCCTCAGCATCAGAACCAGCAGCACGCCGTTCATTAATCACACGTTTAATATAGGCAGAACGCTCAACAGACGTTGCTTCAACATGTTCTAAGATTGTCATTGAAATGACTTTATCATCGTTAGCCAAATTGATACCACGGACTCCCACCGAATTCCGGCCTGCAAAAACACGAACCTCAACGACCGGGAAACGAATACATTGTCCCTTAGCAGTTGTTAGAACGACATCATGACGTTCTGTACAAGTTTCGACAGAGAGAATTTCATCTTCTTCATCAAGTTTCATGGCAATTTTGCCATTGCGATTAATCTGAACGAAATCCGATAATTTATTACGACGCACAGTTCCACGCGTAGTTGCGAACATCACATCCAATGCACTCCAACGGGCTTCATCTTCTGGCAAGGGCATAATCGTCGTTATGCGCTCACCTTGCTGTAAGGGAAGCATATTGATCAGAGCTCGTCCACGCGATTGCGGCGTACCAAGTGGCAAACGCCAAACTTTTTCTTTATAAACGATTCCACGCGTTGAAAAGAAAAGAACCGGTGTATGGGTATTAACCACAAATAAACGCGTTACAAAATCCTCATCCTTGGTAGACATACCAGAACGCCCCTTACCACCGCGCCGTTGCGCACGGTATGTACTAAGAGGTACCCGCTTAATATATCCACTATGACTCACCGTGACCACCATATCTTCTGGTGCAATCAGATCTTCACAATCCATCTCAGCGCTACCAAAACCAAATACGGTACGCCGAGGGGTTGCAAAAGCCTCACGAAGAACATTAAGTTCATCTTTAATAATGCTCATAATACGTGAACGGGATGCCAAAATATGAAGATAATCGGTAATATCCACTCCAATTTTATTCAATTCATCAGCAATTTCATCACGTCCAAGCGCTGTTAATCTTTGCAAACGCAATTCTAAAATAGCACGCGCCTGTTCTTCAGATAAATTGTAAGTATTATCGGCATGGATAATATGACGAGGATCATCAATAAGTTTAATCAAAGGTGCCACATCAGCAGCCGGCCAGCGCCTCTCCATTAACTTTATACGGGCTGTCTGTGGATCAGGTGCCTTGCGAATGAGCGCTATAATTTCATCAATATTGGCAACAGCAAGTGCAAGACCGACCAAAACATGCGCACGCTCGCGTGCTTTACGTAAAAGATATTTTGTTCTTCGACTAACAACTTCTTCCCGAAAAGAAACAAATGCACGCAGCATATCAAGCAACGTCATCTGTTCAGGTTTTCCACCGTTCAACGCCACCATATTACAACCAAAGGAAGTTTGCAGCGGCGTATAACGATACAATTGATTCAAAACAACATCCGCGATAACATCTCTCTTAAGCTCAATAACGACGCGATATCCATCACGATCAGACTCATCACGCAAATCAGAAATTCCTTCGATACGTTTATCACGCACCAATTCGGCCATTTTCTCAATCATTGTTGCTTTATTAACTTGATAAGGGATTTCGCTTACAATGATTGCCTGCCGACCATTGCGAGTTTCTTCAATATCAACCTTAGCACGCATAATAATTGAACCACGTCCCGTTTCATAAGCAGAACGAACACCGGAATGACCAAGAATAATACCACCCGTGGGAAAATCAGGACCAGGAATGATTTCAATGATTTTATCAAGCGTTATATCGGGATTATCAATCAAGGCGATACAAGCATCAAGGACCTCACCAAGATTATGGGGAGGAATATTGGTTGCCATTCCCACGGCAATACCCCCTGATCCATTGACCAAAAGATTAGGGAAACGTGCTGGTAAGACTACCGGTTCACGCTCACGTCCATCATAATTATCCTGAAAATCAACAGTATCTTTATCAATATCAGCGAGAAGCTCTTCGGAAACTTTTTCTAAACGACATTCCGTATAGCGCATCGCCGCAGGGGGATCACCATCAACAGAACCAAAATTTCCTTGACCATCAATCAATGGATTCCGTAAAGAAAAATCCTGTGCCATACGCACCAAAGCATCGTAAATCGAAGCATCTCCATGAGGATGAAATTTCCCCATAACTTCACCAACAACACCTGCAGACTTACGATAAGGCTTATTGAAAGAAAGCCCCATCTCATTCATAGCATGAAGAATACGCCGATGAACAGGCTTAAGACCATCACGGACATCAGGAAGAGCGCGCGAAACAATCACGCTCATCGCATAATCGAGATAGGAGCGTTGCATTTCATCAATAATACTAACTGGTTCAATACCGGCCATTACATCGCGTTCTGGATGCGGGTTTAGATCTGTCACAGCTTTAGACTTTCAAAAGGAATCACTTTACTCTTTGTATAGCGAAAAATACACTAAAACGCTAATTTCCCCTACAACAGAGAGGAAATTTAACAATAAAATCTTCAACATTTTATTTATGTTAAAAATCACCGATAAAATCAACAGTATCTAATTTTTTGAACGTAAAAAACCTCACAAAAACAACTAAAAAGATACGAAGAGCAAGAATAAGAGCACTTATTAAGAATCATTAAAAAGGTACGTCATCATCTAATTTGTGTGAAAAGCTTTCTCCTAATTGACTGTTGTTGGAACCAAAAACATCTCTCTGATTTGCGCTATTATCGCCAAAACCAACACTGCTATAAGCACCGCTTGACTGATTTGCTCCTTGCATTTGTTCTCCCCCCGCTGCAGCGCGCCCATCAAGCATTTGTAACTCACCGCGGTATTTTTGCAAAACAATCTCTGTTGTATAACGATCATTACCATTTTGATCTTGCCATTTACGCGTCTGCAACTGACCTTCAATGTAGATCTTACTACCTTTTTTTAAATATTGCTCTACAACTTTAACAAGATTTTCGTTAAAAATAACGATATTATGCCATTCTGTGCGCTCTTTACGCTCATTTGTATTACGATCACGCCAACTCTCTGAAGTCGCAATACGCAAATTTGCCACTTGATCACCAGAATTCAAACGGCGAATTTCAGGATCAGCGCCAAGATTACCAATCAAAATAACTTTATTAAGGCTACCAGCCATCTTATAAACTCCAAAGTCTTAAATTTGCAAAACAATTTCTGTTGTATAACGATCATTACTATCTTAATCTTACCATTTACCTATCTACATTTGCAATTGGCCTCAATGTGGATCTTGCTACCCTTTTTAAAATATTGTATCGTGTAATTATAGCAAAAGATGATAACAACGCATAGTTTATTTCATCATCAGAAAGTAAAAAGCTAATTCCTTGGTTGTGTTTTCACAGAGCTTGTATTCTCTTGTTAAGTTAAAGCAATGAAACGCGTTGTAATTCTAAAGAAACAGTTTTATTCCACTTTGGATGCTTAATTTTTGTCATCTATGCCAAGGATAAAATATGGCTTATCAAAAATACATCTCCATTCGCGGTGCACGTGAACATAACCTTAAAAATATTGATATAGACCTCCCTCGTAATAAACTGATTGTCATAACGGGACTTTCTGGATCAGGTAAATCGTCTTTAGCTTTTGATACAATTTACGCTGAAGGTCAACGCCGCTATGTTGAAAGCCTTTCTGCTTATGCACGCCAATTTCTGGAAATGATGCAAAAACCAGATGTTGACCGCATAGATGGTCTTTCTCCCGCCATCTCCATTGAACAAAAAACAACTAGCCGCAACCCTCGCTCAACGGTAGGAACCGTCACTGAAATCCACGACTATATGCGCCTTCTCTTTGCCCGTATCGGTATCCCTCATTCTCCCGCCACGGGACTTCCTATTGAAAGCCAAACTGTAAGCCAAATGGTTGATCAAATTATGGCCTTACCAGAAGATACGCGGATTTTTATTATGGCCCCTCTCGTTCGAGGGAGAAAGGGAGAATATAAAAAAGAGTTAACGGAACTTTTAAAAAAAGGGTTTCAGCGTGCTAAAGTTGATGGAATTTTCTATGAAATTCCTGATATTCCTTCTCTTGATAAAAAATATAAACATGACATAGATGTTGTGGTCGACCGCATTGTTGTGCGAGGTGACATTGCTGCTCGCTTAGCTGATAGTATAGAAACCTGTTTACAGCTAGCAGATGGGATTGCAGTTGTTGAGATGGCAGATCAACCTTTAGCACAAAAAGCAACCGCAAAGGAATCTGCTCATAAATCAAAAAATGAAACGCACAAACGGCTTATTTTCTCAGAAAAGTTTTCCTGTCCAATCTCTGGATTTTCTATCCCTGAAATTGAACCACGGCTTTTTTCATTTAATAACCCTTTTGGGGCTTGTCCTAGTTGCGACGGACTTGGCACAAAAAAGGCAATTGACCCTAAAAAAATAGTACCAAATGAAGATCTCACCTTAGAAGCTGGAGCAATTGCTCCTTGGTCGAAATCAGCCTCATCCTCTCAGAGCCAAATCTTAGAGGCACTAGGTAAAATTTATGGATTCAAACTCACGGATAAATGGAACACACTCTCAAATGAAGCGCAACAAGCTATTCTCTATGGCATAAAAAGAAAGGAAATCCCCTTTGATAACAAAAGTGATCCAAGCGCATACAAAACGATCCAATATTATGAAGGTATCATTCCCAATATGGAACGACGATGGAAAGAAACCGATTCTGCTTGGTCACGTGAAGAAATTGAACATTATATGTCCTCTTCGCTTTGTCCAGCCTGTCATGGTTATCGTTTAAAACCAGAAGCACTTGCTGTCAAAATCAACGGAAAACATATTGGACAAATATCAGAACTTTCAATTTTAAAAGCAGATGATTGGTTTGCCAATATTCATCAATATCTCACTGAAAAACAATGGAATATCGCAGTCCGCATTTTAAAAGAAATTCGTGAACGCCTAGCTTTTTTAAATCATGTAGGACTTGAATATCTTAGCTTATCTCGCAATTCAGGCACACTTTCAGGTGGAGAAAGTCAACGGATTCGTTTAGCATCCCAGATTGGCTCTGGTCTTACAGGTGTCCTTTATATTTTAGATGAACCCTCTATCGGTTTACACCAACGCGATAATGAACGCCTTTTGAAGATGCTGCACCATCTACGTGATCTGGGCAACACAGTTATCGTTGTTGAACATGATGAGGATGCCATTCGCATAGCAGATCATGTAGTTGATATGGGGCCAGCAGCAGGTGTTCATGGTGGAGAAGTTATAGCGCAAGGGACACCGCAAGAAATTATAGAAAGTCCTTCTTCTCTCACAGGCCAATATCTTTCAGGAAAAATGGCAGTTACCGTACCTGTTCAACGACGCAAAATATCAAAATCAAAAATATTGAAAATAATTGGGGCCAAGGGCAATAACCTCAAAAACATCAGTGCGACCATCCCTCTTGGAACCTTCACGTGCATAACTGGTGTTTCAGGTGGAGGAAAATCAACATTCCTCATTGAAACTCTTTTCAAAGCTGCCTCACATCATATCATGGGCACACATCAAAGTCCCGCAATCTATGATAAAATTGAGGGATTAGAATTTCTTGATAAGGTTATTGATATCAACCAATCACCTATTGGACGGACTCCGCGTTCTAATCCAGCGACCTATACAGGTGCCTTTACCCCAATCCGTGAGTGGTTTGCAGAACTTCCAGAATCAAAAGCCCGTGGTTATCAAGCCGGGCGTTTTTCATTTAATGTGAAGGGAGGACGCTGCGAAGCATGTCAGGGAGATGGAGTGATCAAAATTGAAATGCACTTTTTGCCTGATATCTACGTTACCTGCGATATATGCCAAGGAAAACGCTATAATCGAGAAACCCTAGAGATAAAATTTAAAGGAAAATCGATCGCCGATATTTTGGACATGACAATCGAAAAAGCAGAAGATTTTTTTCAAGCTGTTCCTAATATTCATAACAAAATGAAGACCCTCATGAAAGTCGGCCTTGGCTATATTAAAGTAGGACAACAAGCCACAACACTTTCTGGTGGTGAAGCTCAACGTGTAAAACTTGCCAAAGAACTTTCACGCAAAACAACAGGTCGTACACTCTACATTTTGGACGAACCAACAACGGGATTGCATTTTCACGATATTTCTAAACTTCTTGAAGTCCTACATGAACTTGTCGAGCAGGGGAATACAGTTGCCGTCATTGAACATAATCTTGAAGTTATAAAAACAGCTGACTGGATTATTGATCTAGGACCAGAAGGTGGAGATCGCGGTGGTGAAATCGTTGCGATTGGACGACCTGAAGATATTATTAACGTTTCTGCTTCCTACACTGGAAAATTTCTGAAAGAAATTTTGCTGCGTCAACCTTTTATAAATCCGAATTCTTAAAAAGTCTGCAAATTATGAAATACATAATAGAACAGTAAAAAAGAAAACCAAATATTTTTTATTTTATCATTTTGATTCTTTATACCCCTCAAAGCGTTTTCCTTATAAAATAATAGCATTTTATTCTATGCTTTAAAGGAATCTTCCTTCCCAAAATATACCGTGACATAATTTTTGAATTTTCCGTGTAGAAAGTATCTTTTAACATATCTCATAGTTGTCAATATAATGTAGTGTAGTCTAAAAAGACATAATAACGTTAGAGATAATTTCAGCATGAAAAAGATTGAAGCCATCATAAAACCTTTCAAACTTGATGAAGTGAAAGAAGCGCTTCAAAAAATTGGATTACATAGTATTACAGTAACAGAAGCAAAGGGGTTTGGTTGTCAAAAAGGGCATACAGAACTTTATCGTGGTGCTAAATATGTTATTGATTTTCTACCTAAAGTAAAAATTGAAATTGTTATTGCCGATGAAAAACTAGAACAAGCCATTGACACAATACGTAAAGCAGCGCAAACAAAGCATATTGGAGATGGAAAAATATTTGTTTCTTCCATTGATCATGCCATTCGTATCGGCACAGGTAAATCCGGAATCGATGCGCTTTAACAGCTACAAAGTTTTTCACCTTTTTTATCTACCTCAGTCCAATAAGGAAATGGAATATGACAACTGCATCAGACATTCTTAAACAAATTGCAGATAATGACATCCGTTTTGTTGATTTACGCTTTACCGATCCACGAGGAAAATTGCATCACATCACTATAGATATTGCAGAAATCAGTGAGGATACATTTAACGATGGTGTTATGTTTGACGGCTCTTCAATTTCCGGATGGAAAACAATTCATGAATCCGACATGGTTTTGATGCCAGATCCAGAAACAGCTCATATTGATCCTTTTTTTGCCCAATCAACTTTGGTCATATTTTGTGATGTGCTCGATCCTGTTTCTGGAGAGTTTTATCGGAGAGATCCTCGTTCTATTGCCAAAAGAGCTGAAGTTTATATGAAATCTTTAGGAATTGGAGATACAATTAATGTAGGTCCAGAAGCAGAATTTTTTATCTTTGATGATGTGCGCTATAAAGTTGCCCCTTACAACACAGGATTTAAACTCGATTCAAGTGAACTTCCATCAAATGATGATACAGAATATGAAACAGGCAATCTCGGTCATCGCCCCAGAATGAAAGGAGGGTATCTTCCAGTTCCCCCCATTGATCCCTGCCAAGATATGCGTTCTGAAATGCTTACAGTACTCAAAGATATGGGTATCCGCGTTGAGAAGCATCATCACGAAGTTGCAGCAGGTCAACATGAATTGGGTATTCGTTTTGATACTCTTGTTCGGGAAGCTGATAAGATGCAAATTTTTAAATATGTTGTGCATCAAATAGCAAATAGCTACGGAAAAACAGCAACTTTTATGCCAAAACCAGTTTTTGGTGATAACGGCTCAGGTATGCATGTTCACATGTCCATTTGGAAAGATGGTAAACCTATCTTTGCCGGAAATGAATATGCCGGATTGTCAGAAACCTGCTTATTCTTTATCGGTGGTATCATTAAGCATGCAAAAGCAATCAACGCCTTTACCAATCCATCTACAAACTCCTACAAGCGTTTGGTTCCTGGTTATGAAGCTCCCGTTCTTCTTGCTTATTCTGTACGTAATCGTTCTGCATCTTGCCGTATTCCAATGACTCCTTCGCCAAATTCAAAACGCGTAGAAGTTCGTTTTCCTGATCCAACAGCAAATCCATATTTGGCATTTGCAGCACTCTTAATGGCTGGTCTTGATGGCATCAAAAACAAGATTCATCCTGGACACGCTATGGATAAAGACCTTTACGATCTTCCCCTAAAAGAGCTCAAAGACATTCCTACGGTTTCAGGAAGTTTGCGTGAAGCACTTGAAGCACTTGATAAAGACCGTAGCTTTCTTAAAGCTGGTGACGTTTTTGATGATGATCAGATTAATTCTTTCATTCAAGTAAAAATGCAAGAAGTTTTACGTTACGAAACAACTCCACATCCCATCGAATTCGATATGTACTATTCTGTTTAAATAATAGTCATTCTTTTTGATTTAAAAATAGAAGTTAAATCTCCATTTTTGTGGGTATTATTCTCATCAAAGAGCACAAATAACTTTTTGCTTATGTGCTTTTACTTTATAAGTTTATTTAAATTTCTTCAAATCAATTATAAGGTTTCCAATGCTGCGAACTCGTAATCTTTTTCCTATTTTTTTATGCATTGCCTTTATTATCTCAATAACTCAAGCTTATACAATTACAAGTCCAAAACTTATAGCCTTTGAAAAAGCAGCATCTGCATACAGTAAAGCACTTCAAAATGCCGATGCAAATGCCATTTTAAATGCTATCCCCCCCCAAATCATCAACAGCTTAATGGCCAAAAAAAATCTCAGTAAATCACAATTCCAACAAATCATGAAAAGCCAAATACAACGATTGGCAGAAAATTATAAGATTGAAAGTATACAAATCAACCAAAAGCAAAAACGTGAAGGAAAACTTGATAATGGTATTCCTTATTTCGTTATACCTGTGAACTTTATAACCACAACAAATTCTGGAAAAAAGCGTTCTATTCAAACTGAAGTTATTGCTCTTTTTTCCAATAACCAATGGTATTTTATCCGTGGTAATGACGAAGCAATCTTAAACATAACCAATGACGCATTTCCTGGACTGGAGAAAATAAAAATCAATCCCCAAAAAATCACAAAAATAATGTAACTTTTGAGAATAAGTGCATGAACAAAAGCAGTAGGAAATTTGACCTATAAACAAGTTGTAATGATTGTTCCTGCTGCGTCAAATTCACTTTTCTTATGAGAAGATCGCGCTAGCGTTTCTTCATCGATTCCCCATTGTTCCATCATCCAATTTTCATCCAAATGCGCAATCTTCCAAGCATGCTCTGAATCGATTTTTCCCTCAGAAAAAGCAAGAGCAATGAGAGCTGATCCCGTTAAAGTAGTTATCGTATGCAGTGCAGCAAGCATATAAGGAGACTCAACTTTACGTAAATAATTGCTTACTGCTTGAATAGATTCGCGTGATTGTTCAATATGCATAAGCCCTTCTGTTACATGAAAACGGGCACCAAGTTTTTCTTCTGCCCAATCCAATAAAGGATCCCATTGTTCACATTGTCGCTGTACCAACTCTTTTGGTGTTTGTGCGCGATAAAAAATCATATCACATGCAACAAAACGCAATAAATCTTCAAATACAGCCTGCATATTATCAGCTATACCGTCAATAACGGTATTCACAAGACGCGTCATTGGCATTTTTGCTGGATCAATAACTTGCTTTTGGTTTTCAAATTCCTCCGCCACAAATGCAGCAAACACTTCTGTTGGCAGACAAAAATGGCGCTTTGCCGGTGTTTTAACAGGACATCCATCCAATAATACAGAAAATCCCCCCTCTTCACATGAAATTTTTACTTCCCTATAAAATCGTTTAGTATGCGTCTGGCATGAAAGATTTTGAATCTTCTGAAAAGAATTTTTTTTATTCAATGGCCTATCAAAATGATTCAAAATTTCACGCATATTGTTTTATCTCTGATATTTTTAAAAAACCGACTGGTTTTTCAAGGTTCTACCTATCTCATAAGGTTTAAGTTGACCTCCCCTCCCTAAAAAAGGGAAAAGATCTTACCAGC
The DNA here is from genome assembly GCF_000046705.1 of Bartonella henselae str. Houston-1. Lineage (NCBI taxonomy): Bacteria > Pseudomonadati > Pseudomonadota > Alphaproteobacteria > Hyphomicrobiales > Bartonellaceae > Bartonella > Bartonella henselae. Next base: position 1,131,083 of record NC_005956.1, read on the forward strand.
CCCTATCTAATTTAAGACTATATTTCATGTCTATTTTACAAACAAGACAACGATGATGCTTTGTTTCTACATTCAAAAGCAACTGTTAGAATAATTTTTAAAAGGATTTGTCTTAATTAAAAAACTGAATGTGCTGAATTTGATGGTGAAAGTGATCACGTTCATCTTCTTATCAACTATCCATCTAAAGTAATAATATCTACACTCGTTAACAAGTTTAAAAGATATTGCGAGCAGAGTATTAAAGTAGAAAAAATCCCTTATCACTTAAAAAAGTTATGGGGCAATAACCTTTGGTCACCATCCTATTTTGCTCGTAACTGTGGAGGCCGCATTAATTGACACTATTTGTCAATATACTTAACAGCGGAACACACCTGATGTATGAAATTATATATCTTATATCCCCCTAAAAAACGATATTCTAAAACATAATAAAATAAAAAAACTGTAGAAAAAAATTATAAATGATATCCACAAATTCATCACTAAAAACACAATTCTTTCATAACGATTACTTATCAAGAGCTTTCTTCATAACAAGTGATATAGATAACATCTTAATCAAATTTACAAAAAACTGAACAAATTAAACAGAACAAACTACAAAAATCCTTCTTTTATCCTGCCCTATTCTGTCTCACCCTCATGCTCATCAAAAGCCAAAAGATTAAAGCTTTGTACCATATGAGGCGGTAAAGGTGCAACGATATCCAATATCCCCCCTGAAGGATGAGGAATACGAATCCGGCGTGCATGAAGATGAAGGCGATTTTGAATTCCCCCCGGTAACGTCCAATTACTATCAGAAAAAAAATATTTTGCATCACCGATAATAGGGTGATCCATATGGGCAGCGTGTACACGTAACTGATGTGTTCTCCCAGTATAAGGTTCCATTTCAAGCCACGAAAGAGCTCTCCCTCGCGTATCTACAACGCGATAGTAAGAAACTGCATGGTAAGAATCCGGCTCCCCATGTTCACAAACCCGCATTTTATCAACTTGTGTACTGATATCCTTAACCATCCATGTTGAAATTTTATCTTGCTTTTTTTTAGGCACTCCCCGAACTAATGCCCAATAAGTCTTTTTCGTTTCGCGTGTTCTAAAAGCCGTCGTTAAAGCCTGTGCAGCCCCTCTTGACCGTGCAACAATCAGGACACCTGATGTCTCACGATCAAGACGATGAACCAAACGCGGTTTTTCGCCTTTTTTATTACGCCATACCCTAAGCATACTATCCACATGACGCGTTAAACCAGAGCCACCCTGTACAGCTAAACCAGCTGGCTTGTTAAAAACAAAAATCTTTGGATCTTCATAAAGCAGCATTTTTTTCAAAATGACTTCATCATCCTGTCCCCGAAGTGTTTTATCCGTTACAGGAAGGCTTCCCATGTCATTAACAGGTAAAGGCGGTATGCGCACAACTTGCCCCATAAGAAGACGCGTATCAGCCTTAACACGCCGACCATCAATTCGTATCTGGCCAGAACGCAACAATTTCTGCAAATGCCCAAATCCAAGTCCTGGATAATGCGCTTTAAACCAACGATCTAAGCGCATTCCGCTTTCATCTACCTCAACCTTTTTTATTTCTACACCTGCCATGAAAGTTTCCTTGCCCAGTAATTTTATCAAATAATTTTGCTAAATAATTTTATTGACCCATGTTGCACCCTACTCTTATAAATACGAGAATCCATATTCTATAGGATTGGTTTTATCACACCATATTACAATCAGTATCCAAAATTGCATTTTTTTATTGTCAAAATTTTATTAACTCAAAGCCTAGCGATTACAATCGACATTTTATACTTGCAACAGCTAGTGGAGATGATCACCTGTGTCCCTATTTAGAACCTATGCACGTGTCCTCACTTATCTAAATAAAGAAAAAAATGCATCCCTTTTAATCTGTTCTGCTAATGTTATGTTAGCTATTATCACCATTGCAGAACCCATTTTATTTGGACACGTCATTGACTCCATTGCAGAAAAATCAGCTATTATCCCAACTCTTACGATTTGGGTATGTTTTGGTATTTCCCATATTCTTGCTTACGTGCTTATTGCTCGCGGTGCTGACCGCTTAGTACATAGACGTCGCTTAGCCGTTTTAACGGAATCTTTCGAACGTATCATCGCTATGCCTTTAATCTGGCATCAACAGCGCGGAACATCTAATGCTCTCCATATACTTTTACGCGCCGTAGACTCTATGGCAACCATATGGCTTGATTTTATGCGTCAACATCTCTCAACTCTTGTTGCATTATTCGTTCTCATCCCCATAGCTTTTAACATGAATTGGCGTCTTTCAATAGTTTTGGTTGTTCTCGCCATCATCTATGTATTAATTGCACGTTTAGTGATGCGCAAAACAAAAGATGGTCAAGCCGCTGTAGAATGCTATCATCATAACCTTTTTCAACATGTCAGTGATTCAATCTCTAATGTTTCAATTGTACAAAGCTATAACCGAATAAAGGAAGAAACCTCCATATTGCATCAGCATACAAACGATCTTCTTAAAGCACAAAATCCTGTTCTCAATTGGTGGGCTCTTGCCAGTGGCTTAAATCGAATGGCTTCAACCATTTCAATAGTTTGTGTCCTTCTTCTTGGAGCTTTTTTTGTAGCAAAAGGCCAATTACGTGTAGGCGAAGTTGTTTCTTTTGTAGGATTTGCACAATTAATGATTAGTCGTCTTGATCAAATGAGCAATTTCATTAATTTAACCATATCCTCACAAGCAAAACTGCAAGAATTCTTCGCAATGGAAGACTCAACCTTTCAGAGCAAAGAACCTGAAAATCTCCCTTCTTTGCAAAATGTCAAGGGTGCGATACAATTCCATCACGTAACCTATAAATTCCCAAATTCCTCTCAAGGTATTTTTGACATTTCCTTTGAGGTTAAAACAGGACAAACTGTCGCGATTGTAGGACCAACAGGTGCTGGTAAAACAACATTAATCAATTTATTACAACGCATATACGATCCCACACTTGGACATATTTCCATTGATGGAATAAATATACGCTCTGTTAATCGTGAATCCTTACGCAAATCCCTAGCAACGGTGTTTCAAGATGCTGGTCTTTTCAATCGTACTATTCACGACAATATCTCGATAGGAAGAACAACCGCAACGAATGAAGAACTTTATGAAGCAGCAAAAATAGCAGCTGCTCATGATTTTATTTTGAAAAAAACCGATCGTTACAATACAATGATTGGCGAGCAAGGTTCTCAATTGTCAGGTGGAGAAAAGCAACGATTAGCAATTGCACGCGCTGTTTTAAAAAATGCACCTATTCTTATTCTAGATGAAGCAACCAGTGCTCTTGATGTTGAAACAGAAGCGCGCGTTAAAGATGCTCTTGATTGCATAAGTCACAACCGCACCACTTTTATTATAGCACACCGCCTTTCAACAGTACGAAATGCTGATCTTGTGCTTTTTCTAGAACAAGGTCACTTAATTGAAAAAGGAAGTTTTCAAGAATTAATTGCTAAAGGTGGCCGCTTCTATAAACTGTTAAAAGCCGGTAGTTTGGCCATCAATCAACCAACGATAGAAACAAAAGATGAAAATGTGATCCCTCTGCATGAAGCCATCGCATCATAGACTAAGCTCTCCAGCTTTAAAGAAGAAGCGTATTTAAAACACAAAATCCCCTTAACAGATCGCAAAGCAAGGCAACACAGATTAGAGATTATCCTTCAAGAGAGGCTTTAAGGACCGCAAGTGCTTCATCAGCCTTATTACCTTTGGGACCGCCAGACTGCGCCATATCAGGGCGTCCACCACCGCCTTGACCACCAAGAATACCTGAAAGAATACGTACCAAATCAACAGCATTCAACTTATGCGTTAAATCATCAGTAACCCCAAGAACAGCACTCCCCTTACCATCTTCTGAAACACCAATGAAGGCAACAACTCCAGAGCCAATTTTCTTCTTCCCAGAATCTACTAATGTCTTAAGATCCCGTGGCGAAATATTTTTAACAACACGTCCCATAAAAGAAATGCCATTGATGATGGTAATATCCTCTTGATCACTTTTTACTATCCCGCCACTTAGCACACTCTTTTTGCGTTCGTCATTCAACTCTTTTTCAAGTTTACGACGATCCTCAAGCAAAATCCGCACACGTTCTTCCACATCAGTAGCAGAAGTTTTTAAAAGATCAGCAATTTCATGGACACGCGCATCTTGACGGCTGAGATAGAGACGTGCAGCTGTACCTGTTAAAGCTTCAATACGGCGAACTCCAGCAGCTACAGAACTTTCAGAAACAATATGAATCAAACCAATATCGCCTGTTCTTTCCACATGTGTTCCTCCACAAAGCTCAATTGACCAACGGCTTTTTAATTTTCCTTTTTCAAGCCGGTTTCCCATAGAAACAACACGCACTTCATCGCCATATTTCTCACCAAAGAGTGCCATTGCTCCTTCAGAAATCGCATCATCCACGAGCATGAGACGTGTTGTTACCTCACTATTTTGCAAAACAATCTCGTTTGCTAAATCTTCTATTTTTTCCAATTCTTCCAAAGAAACAGACTTTGGGTGAGAAAAATCAAAACGCAATCGATCCGGCGAGACAAGAGAACCCTTCTGTGTAACATGAGATCCCAATACTTGACGTAAAGCTTCGTGTAATAAATGAGTAGCAGAATGGTTCACACGAATTTTTTTACGACGAACACCATCAACGGTTAATTCTACACACTCAGACATCCTTGCTTGACCAGATTTAACTTCTCCAATATGGATAAAAACACCATCAGCTTTTTTCTGGGTGTCATGGACTTCAAAAACAAAATTTTTACCAGAAATAGTACCACTATCACCAATCTGCCCACCAGATTCACCATAAAAAGGTGTTTGATTCACGACAAGGATGGCTTTCTGCCCCGAAGAAATATCATCAACAATTTCACCATCACGTACAAGAGCTGTAAGAATACCTTCAGATTTTTCTGTTTCATAACCTAAAAATTCTGTAGCTCCCAGCTGATCACGAACAGAAAACCAAATGGCCTCAGTTACAGTTTCACCAGAACCAGACCAATTGGCACGTGCTTTCGCTTTTTGACCTTCCATCGCTTTATTAAAAGCCGCAACATCAACGGATATTCCACGGCATCGAAGAGCATCTTGCGTCAAATCAAGCGGAAAACCATAGGTATCATAAAGCTTAAACGCAATTTCACCATTTAAGTGATCCCCTTCTTTAAGATCGGTACTTGCTTCACTTAACAAACCAAGTCCTCGTTCAAGCGTTTTACGAAAACGTATTTCTTCTAACTTTAAAGTTTCTGAAATCAAAGATTCAGCACGCACCAATTCCGGATAAGCTTGTCCCATTTCATGAATTAAAACAGGCAAAAGCCGCCACATTAAGGGTTCTTTCGCACCAAGAAGATGTGCATGACGCATAGCACGACGCATGATGCGACGTAAAACATATCCCCTTCCTTCATTGGAAGGAAGAACACCATCAGCAATCAAAAATGCAGAAGAGCGAAGATGATCAGCAATGACACGATGGCTCGCAATAAAATCCCCCGTTGCCTTAACCCCTGTAATTTCCTGTGAGACAGCAATTAACGCACGAAAAAGATCAATGTCATAATTATCGTGCCCCCCCTGTAAAACAGCAGCAATACGCTCTAATCCCATACCTGTATCAATAGAAGGATGAGGCAACTCAACACGCTTTTCCTTATTTACCTGCTCATATTGCATAAAGACCAGATTCCAAATTTCAATAAAGCGATCACCATCCTCATAAGCACTTCCAGGCGGTCCACCCCAGATTTCATCACCATGATCGTAAAAAATCTCCGAACAAGGACCACAAGGTCCTGTGTCTCCCATTGCCCAAAAATTATCAGCCGTCGCGATACGAACAATTTTTTCGTCTGGAAGACCTGAGATTTTACGCCATAATTCAGTAGAAACATCATCATTATGATAAACTGTCACCAACAATTTGTCTTCTGGAAGACAAAATTCCTTCGTTAAAAGATTCCATGATAAAAAAATGGCTTCTTCTTTGAAATAATCACCAAAAGAAAAATTACCCAACATTTCAAAAAATGTATGATGGCGTGCCGTATAGCCAACATTGTCAAGATCATTATGCTTTCCACCCGCACGGACACATTTTTGTGCTGTTGTTGCCTGCTTATAAGGACGCTGTTCAAGTCCAGTAAAAACATTTTTAAACTGCACCATTCCTGCATTTGTAAACATGAGTGTAGGATCGTTACGCGGAACAAGTGGGCTAGAAGAAACAATCTTATGCCCATTAAGCTGAAAATAATCCAGAAAAGTTGAGCGGATACTATTAACGCTATTCATATCGACACCTGCAGAATACAGCATAAAACGCTAAAAGCAAAATCGCCTCTCATTAAATATCCCCTTTGCCACACCTGGAGTCGATTTAATAAAAAAGTGGAATACTTTTTTAAAAAAGTTAAGAAATAAGCGATTTTATCTTCAAAAAGCTTACAAATAAAAACAGAAAAATTTTAAATGAAGGAATTGTACTCAAAAAAACACGCCATCAAATGACCTCATCACTTTCTGTATTTTCTGATCCTGCATTTTCTAACAATTCAATTGCAATTAAACCAGCATTTTGACGCAAAGCCGTTTCGATCTCTGTAGCTATTTCTGGATGTTCGCGTAAAAACTGCTTCGCATTCTCTCGTCCCTGCCCTAAACGTTGAGAATTATAAGAGAACCACGAACCAGATTTTTCTACAGTACCAACTTTGACCCCCAAATCAATCAACTCACCTAATTTGGAAATACCTTCACCATAAATAATATCAAACTCAACCTGTTTGAATGGAGGTGCCAACTTATTTTTGACCACTTTAACACGGGTCTGATTTCCAACGATCATATCCCTATCTTTAATAGAGCCAATGCGGCGAATATCCAAACGAACAGAAGCATAAAACTTTAAAGCATTTCCGCCCGTTGTCGTTTCAGGAGAACCAAACATCACCCCAATTTTCATACGAATTTGATTAATAAAAATGACCATACAGTTAGAGCGGAAAATCGATGCAGTGAGTTTCCGCAAAGCTTTGCTCATTAACCGAGCTTGCAATCCAGGCAAAGCATCTCCCATTTCACCATCAATTTCCGCACGCGGTGTCAAAGCGGCTACGGAATCAACAACGAGCACATCAACAGCACCAGAACGAACCAATGTTTCTGTAATTTCTAACGCCTGTTCACCCGTATCTGGTTGAGAAATGAATAAATTTTCTAAATCAACACCAAGCTTACGCGCATAAATAGGATCAAGAGCATGTTCCGCATCAATAAAAGCACAAACTCCACCATTTTTCTGTGCCTCAGCAATAGCATGGAGAGCTAATGTTGTTTTTCCAGAACTTTCTGGTCCATAAATTTCAACAATACGCCCCTTTGGTAATCCACCAACACCCAAAGCAATATCCAAAGATAATGAACCAGTTGGTATTGTTTCAATTTCAACAACCTGCTCTTTTTGCCCAAGACGCATAATTGAGCCTTTACCGAAGGAACGTTCAATTTGTGAGAGAGCAGCATCGAGAGCTTTTATTTTATCCACGATTATATCCTTGACCGATTCACAATAATCTAATATCCACTGTACACTGTTATTTTAGATAAACTAAAGTCTTCAGTTGAGATTTTCACAGACTATTTCCATTTCTATCTCCCATATTGTGTCCACAACATTTCGCCTCAATGATGGAAAAAGTTGGCATTCCTTATATTATAACACCAATACACTTTAAAAAAATACCTGCCTATTAAAGGAGAGAAACTGACATATTTATATATCTCCTCTCGAAAAGAAACAATTTAAATTTTAACACGATGCTTTATAAATAACCCTCCTAATATTTCTTTATAAGCACTTAACGAAGTGTAATTCTTAGCCCCCCACATTGATAACCCCAAAATTGATCTGCAAACAAAACTTCGTACACCGCACACAACTGAAACCAAAAATATAAAACAGCCCACGAATTACAGCTAAACAATTATTTCTCAAATCTGATTTTAAGCCTATATGAACTTTTATACAAAAAGCAGAGCTTTTATTCTACGAAGAATAATAAGCGTTTAAGACATAACATAGACAATGAATAAAATTATAATCACACAATTGATGTAAAATAGGTTCAAGACCAATAAAAAACTTGTCTCAACTAAAATTTCATTTTTGATTAGCGCGTTTTTTGCGCAATTGCTTCCACCACTCAAGACGCTTTGCAATCTCACGCTCAAAACCACGCTCAACTGGTTGATAATAACTCTGACGCCCAAGTTTTTCAGGAAAATATTCCTGTCCCGAAAAAGCATCTGGTTCATCATGATCATAACAATAACCATGCCCATACCCTTCTTCCTTCATAAATTTTGTAGGTGCATTAAGAATATGCTTAGGGGGAGGCAAAGAACCATTTTTGCGTGCACAACGCATAGCTGCCTTATACGCAAGATAGGTTGCATTTGATTTTGGTGCCGTTGCAACATAAAGACATGCTTGTGCTAAAGCCAACTCTCCCTCTGGTGATCCTAAATAATCGTAAGCATCCTTTGCAGCATTACAAATGACAAGAGCTTGCGGATCTGCCAAACCAACATCTTCAACAGCCATACGAACTAATCTTCGCCCAATATAAAGAGGATCTTCACCAGCATCAAACATACGTGCCAAATAATAAAGTGCAGCATCAGGATCAGATCCACGAACTGATTTATGTAACGCTGAAATGAGATTATAGTGACCATCTCGTCCTTTATCATAAATTGGAGCACGACGTTGAACGATTTTTCGCAAAGCAGCAGCATCAAATATCTCTCCCGGTCGCGCAACCGACCAAACTTCCTCTGCCAATGTTAACGCTGCCCGTGCATCACCATCAGACATGTCTATCAAAACGTCTCTGGCGTTATCATCCAAGGGAAGAGTTTTTTCTTCCAATGCCTCAGCACGTTTCAAAAGCATGCCCAAACTTTCATTGTCATGTGGAAGAAATGTCAAAACACGTGCACGAGAAAGAAGGGCAGCATTAAGTTCAAACGAAGGATTCTCCGTTGTTGCCCCTATAAGAATAACAGTACCATCTTCCATAACGGGAAGAAAACTATCCTGCTGTGCACGATTAAAGCGATGAATTTCGTCGACAAACAAAACTGTTTGACTTCCAGACATAAAACGCGCCTGAGCACTTTCAAAAATCTTCTTAAGCTCAGCAACCCCAGTAAAAATAGCAGAAACTTGTTCAAAAGCGAAATTTGTTTCAAGTGCTAATAAACGCGCAACTGTTGTTTTTCCTGTCCCTGGAGGCCCCCAAAAAATCATCGAACCAATTGAGCCAGCTGCCACTATCCGTGAAAGCAAACCTTTCTCTCCTACCAAATGACTTTGTCCCGTTACATCATTAAGGGAGTGAGGACGCATCCTTTCTGCAAGCGGCTGCTTTTTATAAACCCGATGATCAAAAGACGAAATAAAAAGATCTTTATTCAAAAAAAACCTCAGCGAATAAATTGGCGAATATACATACCATCACGTTCATATTCCAATTGCCAAACCCGCGGACGATCTTGCATAAGAATCTTTTTCAACTGACTGACCGTTTGAATCTTATGACCATTAATAACCCGCAAAATATCCCCAGTACGAAAAATCCCAGCAGCATTGCTCATTTCATCAAGATTGCTAATCACAACACCTTTTGCAGATGTAGAAAGATGAAAACGTCGACTATTTTGCGGTGTTAAATCTAACACTTCAGCACCAGAAAGAGGACCTTCATCAATAATTTTTTCAGATTTTGAAAATGCATCCGGTATTGATGAAATAGTTATTTTCGTCTGAAAAGTTTTTCCACTTCTTAAATATTCTAAAACAAGGCTATCTCCAATACCAGCTGTCATCAAACGATATCCAAGACTATCTGGGCTATCAACCCGTATCCCTTGCACACTTAAAATAACATCACCTACTCTTAAACCAGCTTTTTTAGCAGGACTATCTTTTATAACTTCGATGACAAGAGCACCATAAGGGCGTTCTAAGCCTAAGCCACCAGCAATATCAGGGGTAACATTTTGAAAAGACGCCCCAATATAAGGGGGCACAAAATATTTTCCACCACGTCTAACAGTATCAAGCATCACTTTTACAAGATTTGCTGGAATAGCAAAGCCAATCCCTACCGAACCACCTGAACGCGAATAAATAGCCGTATTAATTCCAATTAACTGTCCTTTCATATCAATCAAAGCCCCACCGGAATTCCCTGGATTAATGGCCGCATCTGTTTGAATAAAAAAGTCAAAATCAGAAATACCAACACGTGTACGCGCTTGTGCTGAAACAATACCACTTGTAACCGTTTGACCAACACCAAAAGGATTACCAATTGCTAAAACAAGATCGCCCACTTTAACTGCATCAGAATCTCCCAAAGGAAGAACAGGAAACTGCGCCTCCTTGGCATCTATTTCCAGCACAGCAATATCGGTTGCCTCATCTTTTAGCATAACCTTACTTTCAAATTCCCTCCCATCAGAAAGAGCAACTTTAATTTCGTTTGCATCCTTAATGACATGGTAATTCGTAACAACTAAACCACGCTTATCTACAATCACTCCAGACCCTAATGAAGATTGCTTACGTACAGGCAAATTATTTTGAAAACGACTAAAAAATTGCTCAAAAAATGGATCACCTTCAAAAGGGGAACGTGCTCTAATTTGTCGAGCTGCATAAATATTCACAACAGATGGAATAGTCTTTTTAACTAAAGGAGCAAATGAAAGAGTGATTTCTTTTTGTGTTTGTGGAATTTCAGCATAAGCACAATGAAATGATATCTGTGCCATAATCGCCCAAAAAAACCACCCTACAAAAGAATACCTCATGACTTTCTCCTTAAAAAAACTAACAACTAGCCTACTCTTTAACATTAATAGGATATAAGAAAACCTCTCATATTGCATAAGCTAAAAACATTCATTAATATTTATAATGAAGAAGAAAAACAACCATTTGAGCAATAAATATTATAAAAATCATATAATTCAATATATTGTAATCTTTTCACTTTATTTCCTTTTTGAGTAAAATTATCTTCAAAGTGGTCACAAAAAAAACCGCCCTGGAAAGGCGGCTTTCTAAAATTTAACAGAAAGAAAACGCTCTATTTTCATGAAGAAGCTTCTTTTTCATTTGCAGAACTTTCTGTACGCACACGATCTACAGCGCCCTTCGCATCAACATCACGATCAACAAACTCTATAACAGCCATGGGCGCATTATCGCCAGTACGAAAACCTGCTTTCATAATACGCAAATATCCACCATTGCGCGACGCATAACGAGGAGCAAGGGTATCGAATAACTTTGCAACTTTCCCTGCATCACGAAGTGAAGCTATTGCTTGTCGACGGGCATGCAAACCTCCGCGTTTACCAAGCGTAACTAACCTTTCAACAATAGGACGAATTTCTTTAGCTTTTGGAAGCGTTGTCACAATTTGCTCATGTTCGATTAGCGAAATCGCCATATTTGCAAACATTGCTTTACGGTGACTGGCAGTCCGGTTCAACTTGCGACCTGACTTACTATGGCGCATAAACCTTCTCCTTAAATTTTAACGTTAATACTGATCTTCATAGCGTTTAGCAAGATCATCAATGTTCTCAGGTGGCCACGTAGGAACTTCCATACCAAGATGTAATCCCATACATGCCAAAACTTCTTTAATTTCATTTAACGACTTGCGACCAAAGTTTGGTGTACGAAGCATTTCAGATTCTGTTTTTTGGATAAGATCACCAATATAAACAATATTATCATTCTTAAGACAATTTGCCGAACGAACTGAAAGCTCTAATTCATCCACTTTCTTGAGAAGCGCGGGATTAAAAGCAAGCTCTGAATTAGACTCTTCAACAGTTGGCTTCTCTGGCTCCTTAAAATTGATAAACAACGCTAATTGATCCTGAAGGATACGTGCTGCAAAAGCAAGAGCATCCTCTCCATTAACAGCACCATTCGTTTCAACTGTAAGCGTTAATTTATCATAATCCAGAACTTGACCTTCACGGGTATTCTCTACCTTATAAGACACTTTACGAATTGGTGAATAAAGACTATCAACTGGAATAAGACCTATTCGCGCATCATCAATACAATTGCGATCAGAGGGCACATAACCTTTCCCTGTATTAACAATAAATTCCATACGAATCTCAGCATCCTCATCAAGAGTACAGATAACATGATCTGGATTCAAAATTTCCATATCTCCAACGGTACTGATATCCCCAGCTCTCAGAACACCAGGGCCCTCTTTACAAACAACAATACGTTTAGGCCCCTCTTCTCGCATACGAAGTGCAATTTCTTTGATATTCAAAATAATATCTGTAACATCCTCACGAACACCCGGAATTGATGAAAATTCATGTAAGACACCATCAATCTGTACAGCAGTAATTGCAGCACCACGAAGTGATGACAATAATACGCGACGAAGCGCATTGCCTAATGTTAAGCCAAAACCCCGCTCAAGAGGCTCCACAATCACGCTTGAAATATTCGGATTATCATGTTTAGAAAACTCAACCTTATTGGGTTTAATGAGTTCCTGCCAGTTTTTCTGGATCATATTTTTATTCCCGTTCTTTAGTTCCGCTACCATTCAATTGTAACGGACAATGTGAACATCAGAGAAGCCTCCGACAACGAAAAACAACACCCAATTAAACACGCCGCCTTTTCCGTGGACGACATCCATTATGAGGAATCGGCGTTACATCACGAATTGAAGTAATAATAAAACCGACAGATTGTAATGCACGCAGAGCTGATTCACGACCTGATCCAGGACCGCAAACCTCAACTTCTAATGAACGCATACCATGTTCCTGCGCCTTTCTAGCACAATCTTCTGCAGCCACCTGCGCTGCAAAAGGCGTAGATTTACGTGAACCTTTAAACCCCTGAGCACCAGCGGAAGACCAGGCAATTGCATTTCCCTGAGCATCAGTAATGGTAATCATTGTATTATTAAATGTTGAATTGATATGCACAACACCGGATGAAATATTTTTGCGCTCGCGGCGACGAACACGTGTGGCTTCCTTGGCCATAGCTTTCCTTCCAACGATCTCTGCACTGCCGTAACACCAGCAGCTCCACCTAATTTATTCTTGTTAAAAATTCTTAACAAGAAATAGAACACTAAAAAAAACAAAAGCCTTCTTTAAAGAGACTCTTATTTTTCCTTATCGGCAATTGCTATTTTTTCTTACCGGCAATTGCCTTAGCCGGTCCTTTACGAGTGCGCGCATTTGTATGCGTACGCTGCCCACGAACAGGTAAAGAACGGCGATGACGTAATCCTCGATAACAACCAAGATCCATCAAACGCTTAACATTCATTGCAACCTCACGGCGAAGATCTCCCTCAACTTGATAACCCTGATCTATCGCCTCACGAATCTGCAACACTTCTGCATCGGAAAGCTCATGCACACGACGCCCTATAGGAATGCCAACCTTTTTAGTAATTTCTTGAGCAAATTTTGGTCCAATCCCGTGGATATACTGAAGCGCAATAATCACACGCTTATTTGTCGGGATATTGACGCCAGCAATACGAGCCACGCCTGTTCTCCTTGATTATATTGACAATTAACCATAAAATACCTGATGTACTTTACAGAAGAAACAGATCCGGCAATAAACATTTTCCGAATCCTAATCATTTTAATGAAATAGATTAAAGCAGTTTTTGATAGATTTCACCCAAAAAGTCAACTCTTTTCATTTATTTCTAAAAAAATCCCTATTTAAGAACCTCTCTAATTTTGCGTGATACCTCAGTAACACCAATCATTCCATCAACTAGCTTCAATAATCTCCTTTGCAAATAAAATTCCGACAAAGGAGCTGTCTTCTCACGATATTCCACTAATCGTTTTGCAAAAGCAACAGGATTATCATCCGAACGGACCTGTCCACCGGCAATTATTGTTTCCTGAACACGCTTCTTCATTCGTTCAAGCAATGCATCTTCATCAACAATTAACTCAATAACGGCATCAAGCTGCATATTTTTTGACTGTAAAACCTGTTGCAAAACTTCTGCCTGTCCTACAGTGCGCGGATATCCATCCAAAACAAAACCGTTTATACAATCAGATTCGTCAATGCGATCGGATACAATTTGATTAACAATACTATCAGAGACCAAAGTACCAGCATTGATCATAGCTTTAGCTTTCTTGCCAATTTCCGTTTCTCTGCGAATAACTTCACGCAACATATCGCCTGTTGATAACTGAGGGATGTGATATTCCTCACACAACATCTTAGCTTGTGTACCTTTTCCAGCTCCAGGAGGACCTAAAAGAACAATCCTCATCGATTCCTTCTGCCTCCACGAAGTTTTGACTTTTTAATCAATCCTTCATATTGGTGTGCCACAAGATGTCCCTGAATTTGGGCAACTGTATCAAGCGTAACAGTAACAACAATCAACAAAGACGTCCCTCCAAGATAAAAAGGAACCTGTAGTGCGGATATCATAAATTCCGGCAACAAACAAACCAAAATAATATAAATAGCTCCCACAACAGTAATACGCGTCAAAACATAATCAATATACTCAGCTGTACGCTCGCCAGGACGAATTCCTGGAATAAAGCCAGAATGTTTCTTTAATTGATCTGCTGTATCACTTGGATTAAACACAATAGCTGTATAAAAAAAGCAAAAAAATGCCATCAAAATGGCATAGACAATCATATAAAGTGGCTGTCCGTGACCAAGAGAATAAGAAATAGCTTGAACCCATTGTGGCATTTTATCAGAAAAATTATTAACAGTTGCAGGTAATAACAACAAAGAGGAAGCAAAAATCGGTGGAATAACACCAGCAGTATTCAGCTTTAAAGGAAGATGTGACATATCACCTTGAAACATCTGGTTACCAACCTGACGTTTCGGATACTGAATAAGGATACGTCGTTGTGCTCGCTCAACAAAAACAATAATTGCGATGACAGAAACCGCAATAAAAATGATTGTTATGAACAAAAAAGTTGATAAATCAGCTTGACTATGAGCAGTCAAGAGTTGAGCAAAAGTAGAAGGGAGATTAGCCACAATACCTGTAAAAATAATAAGAGAAACCCCATTACCAACACCACGTGATGTAATTTGTTCGCCAAGCCACATGAGAAACATTGTCCCACCAACAAGGGTAATAACGGAAGAAATACGGAACATAAAACCGGGTTCTAAAACAATTTGAAGACCTGTTCCTATACCCGTTTCAAGAGCAACCGCAATACCAAACGCCTGTAAAATTGCCAATACCACTGTTACATAACGGGTATACTGATTAATAATTTTACGACCTAATTCCCCCTCTTTTTTAAGAGTTTCCAAAGAAGGAATAATGGAGGTGAGCAATTGCACAATAATTGACGCCGATATATAAGGCATAATTCCCAGTGCAAAAATTGCCATGCGCCCAACAGCACCTCCAGCAAACATATTAAATAAACCCAAAACGCCAGAAGCATGATGTTCAAATGTTTGCCGTAAAGCATCAATATTAATACCAGGAAGAGAAATATATGTACCAAAACGATACACAAGAAGCGCTCCCAAGGTAAACCAAATGCGCTTCTTTAACTCGGTCGCACGCGAAAAAGTACCGAAGTTTATATTGGAAGCAAATTGCTCTGCTGCTGATGCCATAAAACGTCTCCCGTCCACACTCCAGTTCTTTAAATCACAGAAGTATAATTCTAAAAACTCATACCTTTATAATATAATAAATGTAAAACCTAAACAATTCTCCCAAAAAGCTTCAAATGAAGTACACATATTTCCTTAGATAATCATTCAGATCAAAAAACTCGTCAAACAGTTTCAGGAAAATGAACCTGGCCGCCAGCTTTTTCAATTTTAAGACGAGCAGCTTTAGAAGCATAAGACACATTAAAAGAAATTTTCACTTTTAATTCACCATCAGAAAGAAGACGGACTCCATCTTTTACACGACGAATAATACCAGCTTCTTTCAGTGCAATAATATCAACAGGCTTCTCAATATTCAACTTCCCTGTATCAATCGCAGACTGAATACGCCCCAAGGAAACTTCGTTATAATCTTTTGCGAAAAAATTCCTAAATCCCCGCTTTGGCAAACGACGATAGATAGGCATTTGCCCACCTTCAAAACCATTAAGAGAAACACCAGAACGTGATCTTTGCCCTTTCACACCTCGACCACCCGTTTTACCAGTACCCGAACCAATACCACGCCCAACACGCTTACGATTCCTTATTGCACCTTTGCAATCACTCAGTTCATTGAGTTTCATCTTTTGTACTCCTGCGACCTTTAACTTTCATCTATAACACGAACAAGATGCTGAACTTTAGCGATCATCCCCCGTACGCAAAGTGTATCCTCTAAAACACGTCGCCGATGCATTTTATTTAATCCAAGTCCTTTCAAAGTCGCACGCTGAATCTGCGAATTCCGAATCGGACTTCCAATTTGTTCGACCGTCACAGTTTTACTACTCTGAGATTTTTTCTGAACCATTTCTTAATTCCTTTTCTGATAATCTCAGAAATTATCCTTCCGCATCAACTAAATGCTGACGACGTGCCTGCAAAGTCGAATATTTGATACCACGTTGAGCTGCAATATCTCTAGGATGCATCTGACGTTTTAATGCATCAAAAGTTGCGCGCACCATGTTATAAGGATTGGAAGACCCTAGTGATTTTGCAACAACATCTTGCATACCAAGGGTTTCAAAAATAGCCCGCATTGGTCCCCCAGCAATAATACCGGTACCTGCAGAAGCAGAACGCAATAAAACACGACCAGCTCCATGATGACCTTCAAGATCATGATGCAAAGTACGTCCAGAACGAAGTGGAACATAAATCATCCCACGCTTCGCAGATTCTGTAGCTTTACGAACTGCCTCTGGCACTTCACGTGCTTTACCATGACCAAACCCCACACGTCCTTTTTGATCTCCAACAACAACAAGGGCGGCAAAACCAAAACGCCGACCACCCTTTACAACCTTAGCAACACGATTGATATGAACAAGCCTATCGACAAATTCACTCTCACGTTCATCTCGCTCACTACGTTCTTTTTGTGCCATTCCTCATTCCTTTTTCTTTTCCGGAAGCACGTTAACACAGTCCCATTATCAAAGCAAAGGAACTTAAACGAAACGCCCTAAAATTTCTTTACCTCAATTTCTCCTAAATAAGGTACCTTAGAAGTTTAAACCACCCTCACGAGCAGCTTCAGCCAGAGCTTTTACTCTACCATGGTAAACATAGGCACCACGATCAAAAACCACTTCATTAACACCAGCTTTCTTGGCACGCTCAGCAATTAATTTACCAACAGCAAAGGCAGCTTCTTTATCAGAACCACTTTTTAACGATTTTTTCAAATCACCGTCAAGGGTAGATGCAGAAACAAGCGTACACCCACGCAAATCATCGATAATTTGAGCATAGATATTTTGATTTGAACGATAAATACTAAGCCGCAGACGATTACCAGAAACCATTTTAATTCTACGCCGAACACGCCTTGCACGACGCTGAATAATGTCCTTAGATGAAACCATGATGCAAAACCCTTATTTCTTTTTGCCTTCTTTACGAAAGATACGCTCATCTGCATGTTTAATACCTTTGCCTTTATAAGGTTCAGGCCTACGATATTCTCGAATTTCTGCTGCGACTTGCCCAACTTGCTGCTTATCAATTCCAGAAACAACAATTTCTGTAGGCTTAGGGATGCTCACAGTCACACCCGACGGCACTTTATAAATCACATCGTGCGAAAAACCTAACGATAACTGAATATCCTTACCCTGCAAAGCAGCACGATAACCAACACCGTTGATCTCCAACCTTTTTTCAAAACCATCCTTGACACCACAAAAAATATTCTCAATCATTGAACGCGACATACCCCATTTGGAACGCGCATCTTTTGATTGATCACGGGGAGAAACTGATATAAAACTTTCCTCAAGTTTAACTAAGACTTCATCATTGACAAGATAACTTAGTTCACCTTTTGGACCTTTTGCCTTAACCAACTGACCTTCGACAGTCGCGGTAACACCAGAAGGAACTGAAATGGGCTTTTTCCCAATACGAGACATTGTTCTAACCTATTTTTCTTCTGTTTTCTTGATACAACTTAGAAAACACGACAAAGAAGCTCTCCACCGACATTTTGTTTACGCGCTTCATAATCCGCCATAACGCCTTTAGGAGTTGATAAAATCGAAATACCAAGACCATTTGCCACGTGAGGAATTGACTTAGCAGAAACATATACACGACGGCCTGGCTTTGAAACACGTGAAATCTCACGAATAGCAGCCAATCCTTCAAAATATTTCAACTCGATTTCAATTTCAGACTTTCCATCACCTAAATCGACTTGATTATATCCGCGAATATAACCTTCCGACTGAAGAACATCAAGTACACGTGCACGAAGCTTAGAAGCAGGTGTAACTACTTTACCTTTTTTACGAGCAAGGGCATTACGAATACGTGTTAACATATCACCAAGAGGATCTGACATAGACATTGAGTAATCTCCTCTCACCAACTAGACTTAATAATACCGGGAATATGTCCCACAGAACCAAGTTCACGCAATGCAATTCGCGACATCTTTAACTTACGATAATAAGCCCGAGGACGCCCTGAAACTTCACAACGATTACGAACACGAACTTTTGCAGAATTACGTGGTAATTCTGCCAATTGAACAGAAGCTTTAAAACGCTCTTCAAGAGAAATCTTCTGATCCATAACTATCGCTTTTAAACGTGCACGACGTGCAGCATAACGCTTCACCATTATCTCACGACGCTTATTTTTCTCAACGGCACTTACTTTGGCCATAATCTTACCTCGCTACATTTGCCGTTACGAACGAAAAGGAAAATTAAAAGCACGTAACAATTCACGCGCCTCATCATCCGTTTTTGCTGTCGTACAAACGATAATATCCATACCCCAAATTTGATCAACTTTATCATAATTGATCTCTGGAAATACAATGTGCTCTTTAATACCCATGGCAAAATTGCCACGACCATCAAAGCTTTTCGGGTTCAGACCACGAAAGTCACGAACCCGCGGAAGCGCAATCGTAACAAGACGATCTAAAAACTCAAACATACGATCTTTACGCAATGTGACTTTAGCACCAAGTGGCATGCCTTCACGAACCTTAAAGGTTGCAATAGAATTACGTGCACGAGTAACAACAGCCTTCTGACCCGTTATGAGTCCCAAATCTTCAGCAGCAATAGACGGTTTCTTGGAATCGGCAGTTGCCTCACCAATTCCCATATTAATCACAATTTTATCAACCCGCGGAATTTGCATAACATTTTTATAATTAAACTTCTCTTGAAGTGTTTTACGAACCACTTCAAAATAATGCGTTTTCATGCGGGGTGTTTGTTTTTCCTCAGCCATTAATCAACTCTCCCGAACGCTTGGCAAAACGAACCTTATTACCATCTGCATTCACACGAAAACCCACACGCGTAGGTTTACCATCTTTAGGATCAGCAATGGCCAAATTAGATAAATGAATCGGAGCTTCTTTAGAAATAATCCCAGCTTCTTGATTTTGTGTTTGACGCTGATGACGTTTAATCATATTCACACCACGAACAAAAGCTCTATTTTCCTTCGGATTCACTTTAATCACTTCACCACTACATCCTTTATCCTTACCGGATAAAACAATAACTTTATCACCTTTTCGAATCTTCTGCATAACATTTGCTCCTTATAACACTTCAGGAGCGAGCGAGATGATCTTCATATGATTCCTAGCGCGAAGTTCGCGGGGAACTGGTCCAAAGATACGTGTACCGATCGGCTCTTTCTTATTATCCACCAAAACAGCAGCATTACCATCAAAACGAATAACACTACCGTCCGCCCGACGAATATCCTTAGCAGTACGAACCACTACAGCCTTCATCACATCACCTTTTTTAACACGGCCACGAGGAATAGCATCCTTAACCGAAACAACAATAATGTCACCGACCGAAGCATATTTGCGCTTTGAACCGCCTAACACCTTGATGCACATGACACGACGGGCACCGGAATTATCGGCAACGTCGAGGTTTGTTTGCATCTGAATCATGACCAACTACCTTCTCTTAACATTTATATCCGGTCATGCTTCTAACATACCCGGATCTGCCCGCCAAATAACTATAAAGCTTTCGCTCTCAAATTTACCAACAAAAAAATTACCGTTAAACTCTAAAATAATAAGCTTGGTTAACTACGCTACACTGTCTTTAACAACAATCCAACGCTTATCTTTCGAAATTGGTTTAGATTCCTGAATAAAAATTTGATCCCCAATCTTGAACTGATTACTCTCGTCATGTGCTTTATACTTTTTAGACTGCCTAACAGTCTTTTTGAGAAGTGGATGAGAATAACGGCGTTCCACTTTGACAACCACAGTTTTATCGTTTTTATCACTTACAACAACACCTTGCAAAACGCGTTTAGGCATCTCTTATTTCCTTAAACCTTATTTTCGTTTATCTTTTGACGAAGAAAAGTTTTAACACGCGCAATATCACGCCGAACCTGCTTAACACGCGAAACCTTTTCTAATTGCCCTGTCGCCTTCTGAAAGCGCAAATTAAACTGCTCTTTCTTTAATTTTACCAATTCATCTTTCATTTGGTCGAGCGTCTGCGCCCGTAACTCCCTGGCTCTCATCGCTTAACCTCTTTATTCAGCAATACGCTGGATGAAACGCGTCTTAATAGGTAATTTCGCAGCACCCAATCTTAAGGCTTCACGTGCCACGTCTTCGGGAATCCCATCAAGCTCAAACATGATACGTCCCGGTGCCACACGAGCTGCCCAATAATCGACACTTCCCTTACCTTTACCCATACGAACTTCGGTCGGTTTAGATGTAACTGGAAGATCCGGAAAAATACGAATCCACACACGACCAGAACGTTTCATATAACGTGTAATCGCACGACGCGCCGCCTCAATTTGGCGGGCAGTAATCCGCTCCGGTTCAACAGCTTTTAAACCATAAGCACCGAAA
Source organism: Bartonella henselae str. Houston-1 (assembly GCF_000046705.1). NCBI lineage: Bacteria > Pseudomonadati > Pseudomonadota > Alphaproteobacteria > Hyphomicrobiales > Bartonellaceae > Bartonella > Bartonella henselae. Next base: position 1,152,345 of record NC_005956.1, read on the forward strand.
TTCAAATCCGTACCACCTTTCGAAACACCATGAATACGACCTTTGAACTGTTTACGGAACCTTGTGCGCTTTGGCTGCAACATTGCTCTCTACTCCAAAATTTAGCTTACTCACAAAACTAAGCATTTTCCCGGCGACGATTCGACGAAGAACCCGAATGATCTACTTCCGCAGCACGACGTTCTGAAGCCATCGGATCATATTCGAGAATCTCACCCTTAAAGACCCAGACCTTAACACCACAAATACCATAAGCGGTCTTAGCTTCTGCTGTACCGTAATCAACATCAGAACGCAAGGTATGAAGTGGAACACGACCTTCACGATACCATTCCATACGAGCAATTTCAGCACCACCAAGACGACCAGAACAGTTGATACGAATACCTTCTGCACCAAGACGTAAAGCCGATTGAACTGCACGCTTCATCGCACGCCGAAAAGCAACACGACGCTCTAGCTGCTGAGCAATGGATTGCGCAATAATTGTTGCATCAATCTCTGGCTTATGAATTTCCACAATATTTAATGAAGTCTCAGCATTTGTCATTTCCGAAAGCTTACGACGAAGTTTCTCGATATCAGCACCTTTTTTACCAATAATCAAACCAGGACGCGCTGAATAAATAGTTACACGACATTTCTTGTGAGGACGCTCAATAACAATCTTAGAAACAGCTGCTTGTTTGAGTTCTTCAAGCACATATAAACGAATCTTTAAGTCCTCATGAAGCAAACGTCCATATTCCCCACTATCAGCATACCAACGAGAATCCCAGGTCCGATTAACTCCAAGACGAAGTCCTATTGGATTGATCTTCTGACCCATTATGCGACCTCCACTTTTTCGATAACTTCACGAACAATAATAGTAAGATGCGAAAATGGACGTTCAATGCGACTAGCGCGCCCACGACCACGAACATGAAAACGCTTCATTACTATCGACTTACCAACATAAGCTTCTGCGACAACAAGCGAATCAATATCAAGATCATGATTATTCTCTGCATTTGCAACCGCTGATTCAAGAGTTTTTTTCACCGTCCCAGCAATACGTTTACGTGAAAATGTTAAATCAGCCAGTGCAGCACCAACTTTTTTACCACGAATCATCGCAGCAACCAAATTAAGTTTTTGCGGACTAACACGAATTGTCCGAGCCACAGCTTTCGCCTCATTATCTTTAAGCTGGCGCGGAAACTTAGCTTTTCCCATCCCTACTTCCTCTTCGCTTTCTTGTCTGCACCATGCCCATAATAAGTCCGGGTGGGAGCGAATTCACCAAACTTATGCCCAACCATCTCTTCTGAAACAGAAACAGGAATATGCTTATTGCCGTTGTGAACACCAAAAGTCAAACCAACAAATTGTGGTAAAATAGTAGAGCGTCGACTCCATATTTTTATAACTTCATTGCGCCCACTTGCACGTACCTTCTCTGCTTTACCAAGAAGATAGCCGTCAACAAACGGACCTTTCCAAACTGAACGAACCATTTCAGACTACCTTTCTCATTTCTTGCGCTGATGACGCGTACGCATAATAAACTTATCAGTGGCTTTATTGGAACGTGTACGCTTACCTTTCGTAGGCTTACCCCAAGGAGACACTGGATGACGCCCCCCTGATGTACGACCTTCACCACCACCATGTGGATGATCAACCGGATTCATAGCTACACCACGAACGTGGGGACGTCTGCCACGCCAACGTGACCTTCCTGCTTTACCATCATTAATGTTCGCATGATCAGGGTTTGAAACAGCACCAACAGTTGCAAAACACCCGCTAGATACCAAACGCTGTTCACCAGAATTAAGACGAAGAATAGCCATTCCCTGATCTCGCCCAACCAACTGCGCATAAGCACCAGCCGAACGTGCAATTTGACCACCTTTTCCCGGTTTCATCTCAACATTATGAATAATCGTACCCACTGGCATATTACCAAGCGGCATAGCATTACCTGGCTTAATATCAACATTTGATCCAGCAATAACAGAATCACCAACATCAAGGCGTTGCGGCGCAAGAATATAACTTAATTGTCCATCTTCATAGCGAATGAGCGCAATAAAAGCTGTACGATTGGGATCATATTCCAAACGTTCAACTTTTGCAGGAACATCACGTTTGAAACGCTTAAAATCAACAAACCTATAGCTACGCTTATGACCACCACCTTGAAAACGAGCAGTAACACGACCACGATTATTACGTCCACCTTTTGATGACAAACCCTCAGTCAAAGTTTTTACAGACTTACCCTTATAAAGACAAGAACGATCTACGATAACAAGCTGACGTTGCCCCGGCGTAGTTGGATTAAACTGCTTAAGTGCCATTATTCTTATCTCCGAGCCTCTTTAAAGACCTGTCGAAACGTCGATGGACTGACCACTCGCCAGTGTCACGATCGCTTTCTTGACATCATTTTGCCGACCGACAATACCTTTGAAACGCTTCACTTTACCTTTACGGACTATCGTGTTAACTGCTTTAACCTTAACGCTAAAAAGCGCTTCAACAGCAGCCTTAATCTCAGGCTTTGTCGCTTTCGGCGCGACATTAAAAGCAACTTGATTATATTCAGAAATCATAGTCGACTTTTCAGTAATAATTGGACTAACAATTACATCATAATGGCGAAGGTTTTTCATTTAAAACGCTCCTCAAGGACCTCGACAGCCGCTTTTGATAACACAAGTTTACTGCGACGCAAAATATCATAAACATTAATTCCTTGAATTGGCAAAATATCAATATTAGGAATATTAGACGTTGCACGAGAAAAATTGAGATCAACTTCGTTGCCACCAATTAAGAGAGCATTATCAAATCCAAGTTTAGAAAAACAAGAAACAAGCATTCTGGTTTTAGCATCTTTAACATTAAATTCATCAACGACAATTAAATCATCTGCCTTTAATTTCGCTGATAAAGCAAAACGTAATCCAAGTGCACGAATCTTCTTAGGCAGAGTATGCGCATGACTACGAACAACCGGACCATGTGCCTTACCACCACCTCGAAACTGTGGCGCACGAGCAGATGAGTGCCGAGCACGTCCAGTTCCTTTTTGCTTAAACATCTTCGCCCCTGTTCGCGACACGTCAGACCGCCCTTGGGACTGATGTGTCCCCTGTTGACGACGCGCAAGCTGCCAACGAACAACACGTTGCAAAATATCCTCACGCGGCACAAGACCAAAAACACTCTCAGAAACCTTTAACTTCCCAACTTCATTCCCATCAAGAGTTTTTATTAAAAGATCCATTATTCGGCCCCCTCAACTTCAGAAGTTTCCGTCACCGGAGCAACCATTTCCGTTTTCTCCTTCGCAAGTTGGCGAATACCAGCAGGCTTTGGTGCATTATCAGGAAGAGGTTTTTTTATAGCATCCCGCACCAAAATCCAAGCACCTTTAGAGCCAGAAACAGCACCACGCACTAAAATTAAACCACGTTCAACATCCGTTGAAACAACCTCAATATTTTGTGTTGTTACACGGACCTGACCCATATGGCCAGCCATTTTTTTACCTTTAAACACTTTACCTGGATCTTGACATTGCCCTGTCGAACCATGAGCACGATGTGTGATTGAATTACCATGTGAAGCACGGTGACCACCAAAATTATGCCGCTTCATAACACCAGCAAAACCCTTACCGATAGTCGTGCCTGTCACATCAACCCTTTGCCCCGGAACAAAATGTTCCGCTGTAATCTCAGTACCGATATCAAGAAGATTATCGGGACTCACACGAAATTCTGCTATCTTAGCTTTTGGCTCAACGGAAGCCTTGGCAAAATGTCCACGAAGAGCTTGCGAGGTATTTTTCACCTTAGCAAAACCTACACCTAATTGAACAGCAGTATAACCATTTTTCTCAACTGTACGCTGAGCAACAACTTGACAATTTTCCAAACGAAGTACCGTGACTGGCACATGTTCACCAGCATCATTATAAATACGGGTCATGCCCAGCTTCTGTGCTATTACACCTGAACGCATTGGGTCTGTTCCTTCCGTCCTCAAACCTCAGAGCTTAATCTCGACATCCACACCAGCAGAAAGATCGAGCTTCATAAGCGCATCTACTGTTTGCGGTGTTGGATCAACAATATCAAGAAGACGCTTATGTGTACGCATTTCAAACTGCTCACGGCTCTTCTTATCGATGTGCGGCCCACGATTGACCGTAAACTTCTCAATCCGCGTTGGAAGCGGAATAGGACCACGGACATTCGCACCGGTACGCTTAGCGGTAGACACAATCTCACGCGTCGACGCATCAAGAATTCTGTGATCAAACGCTTTCAAACGAATGCGGATATTTTGACTGTTCATGCTCATTATTTCCTTGTTATGCAAAACGCCTTTAACAATAAAAGCGCTCTTTCAACAACCATTATTTACTCAATGATCTTAGAAACGATACCTGCACCAACAGTACGACCACCTTCACGGATAGCAAAACGAAGTTTTTCTTCCATGGCAATTGGAACAATCAGAGAGACATCCATAGCAACATTATCACCAGGCATAACCATCTCTGTACCTTCTGGAAGCGTAACAATTCCCGTTACATCCGTAGTACGGAAATAAAACTGAGGACGATAATTCGTGAAAAATGGAGTATGACGACCACCTTCATCTTTCGTCAAAATGTAAGCCTCTGCTTTAAATCTCGTATGAGGTGTAACCGAAGCAGGCTTCGCCAAAACTTGTCCACGCTCAATCCCTTCACGATCAATACCACGAAGCAGCGCTCCAATATTATCACCCGCTTGCCCCTGATCTAAAAGCTTGCGGAACATTTCAACCCCTGTAACTGTTGTCTTAGAAGTTGGACGAATGCCGATAATCTCAACTTCTTCACCAACCTTAATAACACCACGCTCAACACGACCCGTCACAACAGTTCCACGACCCGAAATCGAAAAAACATCTTCAATTGGCATCAAAAACGGCTGATCAACAGGACGTTCAGGCGTCGGTATATAATTATCAACTTCACTCATCAAAAGACGAACCGCATCTTCACCAATGCTTTTATCTTTATCTTCAAGCGCTGCCAAAGCAGAACCTTTAACGATCGGAATATCGTCTCCTGGAAAATCATATTTCGACAATAACTCCCGAACTTCAAGCTCAACAAGCTCCAAAAGCTCAGCATCATCAACCTGATCAACCTTATTAAGAAAAACAACAATCGCTGGAACACCAACCTGACGGGCAAGAAGAATATGCTCACGTGTTTGAGGCATCGGACCATCAGCAGCTGAAACAACCAAAATCGCACCATCCATTTGCGCCGCGCCCGTGATCATGTTCTTCACATAATCCGCGTGACCTGGACAATCAACATGTGCATAATGCCGCTTCTCTGTTTCATATTCAACATGCGCTGTAGAAATAGTAATTCCACGTGCACGCTCCTCAGGCGCTGCATCAATTTGGTCATAGGCCTTAAATTCACCAAAATATTTCGTAATCGCTGCCGTCAACGAGGTCTTCCCATGGTCAACGTGACCAATCGTACCAATATTAACATGCGGTTTCGTGCGTTCAAATTTGCTCTTCGCCATTTGAGCTCTCCATTTTCTGTCCAAATCAAGGACTAAAGTTAAAAATTAATTACGCTACCTAAAATTACGCGTATTTCTTTTGTATCTCCAAAGCAACAGCCGAGGGGACAGGTTCATAATGATCAAACTGCATTGTATACTGTGCACGTCCTTGACTCATTGAACGAAGACTATTCACGTAACCAAACATATTCGCCAAAGGAACCATTGCATTCACAACCGTTGCAATACCACGCGCTTCAGTTCCTGAAATTTGACCGCGACGAGAATTTAAATCACCAATGACATCACCAACATAATCCTCGGGAGTAACAACCTCTACCTTCATAATAGGCTCAAGAAGTTGTGCACCAGCCTTTTTTGCACCATCTCGAAAAGCCGCACGAGCAGCAATTTCAAAAGCTAAAACAGAAGAATCAACATCATGATAACCACCATCGACCAAAGTAGCTTTTACACCAAGCATAGGGAAACCTGCAAGAGGACCAGACCCCATAACACTCTCAATCCCCTTTTGAACACCCGGAATATATTCTTTAGGGACAGCTCCACCAACGATTTTCGACTCAAAAATGAAATCATCACCATCATGAGGTTCAAAAATAATCTTCACACGAGCAAACTGCCCAGCTCCACCCGACTGCTTTTTATGCGTATAATCAATTTCCGCAATTTTTGTAATCGACTCACGATAAGCAACCTGAGGCTGCCCAACATTAGCTTCAACCTTAAACTCACGCCGCATACGATCAACAATAATATCAAGATGAAGCTCACCCATTCCAGCAATAATCGTTTGGCCTGATTCCTCATCCGATTTAACACGAAACGAAGGATCCTCAGCCGCCAAACGATTAAGTGCAATACCCATCTTTTCTTGATCTGCTTTCGTTTTCGGCTCAATCGCAATTTCAATAACAGGCTCTGGAAATTCCATCCGCTCCAAAATAACAGGTTTGAGAGGATCACAAAGAGTATCACCTGTTGTTGTTTCTTTAAGCCCTGCAAGAGCAACAATATCACCTGCAAAAGCCTCTTCAATATCTTCACGAGAATTTGAATGCATTTGAAGCATACGCCCCAAACGCTCTTTCTTCCTTTTTACAGTATTTTCAAGAGAAATACCTTTTTGAACCTTACCAGAATAAATACGACAAAAAGTCAACGACCCTACAAAAGGATCATTCATAATCTTAAAAGCAAGCATAGAAAGTGGAGCATCATCTGAAGATTCACGTGTTGTTTCACCTTCAGTCTTCACATCAACTCCACTAATTGCAGGTACATCAACAGGAGAAGGAAGATAAGAAACAACAGCATCCAAAAGAGGTTGGACGCCTTTATTTTTAAAAGCAGTACCACACAAAACTGGATGAAACTGAACCTCCACGGTCCCCTTACGAATGAGAGCAACAAGCTGTTCATTGGTTGGCATCACACCTTCCAAATAAGCCTCCGTCGCAGCCTCATCAACTTCAACGGCCATCTCAACTAATTTTTCACGATACTCTTCAGCTTTCTCCTTCAAACCAGAAGGAATTTCACCAACCGTTGCCGAAGCACCAATAGAACCATCCCACCTTAATGCCTGCATCTCAATAAGATCAACAACACCTTCAAAATCATTCTCAGCACCAATTGGCAATTGTAAAACCAGTGCCTTAGCACCCAAACGCGAACCAACCATTTCCACGCTACGATAAAAATCAGCACCTATTTTATCCATTTTATTCACAAACACCATGCGTGGTACGCGATATTTCTCAGCCTGACGCCAAACGGTTTCTGTCTGAGGCTCCACACCAGCGTTTGCATCCAGCAACGCTATCGCACCATCAAGAACACGCAAAGAACGCTCAACCTCAATCGTAAAGTCAACATGCCCCGGCGTATCAATGATATTAAAACGCCGCTTCCGACCATCACGCCCCTCCCAAAAGGTCGTCGTAGCAGCAGAGGTAATCGTAATACCACGCTCTTGCTCCTGCTCCATCCAATCCATCGTAGAAGCACCATCATGGGTTTCACCGATTTTATGATTCTTACCGGTATAGAACAAAATACGCTCAGTCATAGTGGTTTTACCGGCATCAATATGTGCCATAATACCAAAATTACGATAATCTTCAATTTTATATTCGCGAGCCATTGCACTTGCCTTAGTTTTCTTAAACACACCTACCAGCGATAATGAGAGAATGCACGATTAGCTTCAGCCATACGATGAACATCTTCACGCTTCTTCACTGCAGAACCACGATTATTAGCTGCATCCATCAATTCACCAGAAAGACGATCAATCATTGTCGCCTCATTACGCCCACGCGCTGCCGAAATTAACCAGCGAATAGCAAGAGCTTGACGACGATCAGGACGAACATCAATCGGAACCTGGTAAGTAGCACCACCAACACGACGTGAACGCACCTCAATATGAGGAGCAACATTTTCTAACGCCCGATGAAACAAAGCCACAGGATCTGATTTCACCTTACTCTCTACAACATCAAGCGCACCATAAACAATACGCTCAGCAACGGACTTTTTACCATCAAACATAATGGCATTCATAAATTTTGTAATGACCAAATCACCAAATTTAGGATCTGGATTAATTTCACGTTTTTCTGCTTTATGGCGACGGGACATTGGCTCTGTCTCTCAATATTATTTTGGACGCTTCGCGCCATACTTTGAACGACGCTGTTTACGATTCTTGACACCCTGTGTATCAAGCAACCCACGGATAATGTGATACCGAACTCCCGGCAAATCTTTCACACGACCACCACGAATCATCACAACAGAGTGCTCTTGAAGATTATGCCCCTCCCCAGGAATATAACCAATCACCTCAAATCCATTTGTCAAACGGACTTTAGCAACTTTACGAAGAGCAGAATTTGGTTTCTTCGGCGTCGTTGTATAAACACGCGTACAAACACCACGTTTCTGTGGATTCGACTGAAGAGCAGGAACCTTATTACGCTTAATTGGCGTAATACGCGGCTTGCGAATCAACTGATTTACGGTAGGCATGTAACCTTCCTCTTTTCGATCTACGTTCGTTTCACCCACTTGGGCTTCATTTATTTTCATTTATTCCGAATACAATCGGAGTAAACACTTAAGCTTAAGCTTACACACAAAATCGGGCACGCTTGCTATAAACAGCTTACCCGACTAAAAGCAGAGAAGGCAATAGCCTCTTGCGCTGGCATTTGCTTTTAATTTCCTAATCAACCCCTGTACAAATGACCTTCTAGAATAACACTCAAAAAGTGCTCATCACTCTTAACACCGGTTGTAATAGTTTCTAATAGCGAGAACACATACATTCGTCAAGAACTAAACATCAGAAAGTTTCTAAAAATAAAAATAAATTAAACCGTAAAATATCAAATTTAGCTTTTAGCAGGCGCTCTTGATAAATCAGATTACCATAGTAATATCCGCCTCACAATAATTAATAGAGAGGCAACATATCGGGGGATGTGTATAGTCGAAGACATTTATAGAACGCTTTAACATCGTAATTTAACAAATTGCATATAGGGCATTATAACGCACATATAACACTTAAGATTGAGTATCATGAAAATAGTAACGTGGAATATTGCTGGAATAAAAGCACGGCATGAAACATTATATCAATGGCTACAGCAAAATCGGCCTGATATAGTCTGTTTACAAGAAATCAAAAGTACCGATGAGAATTTTCCACGCGATGCAATTGAAAGCTTAGGTTATCACATAGAAACACACGGACAAAAAAGTTTTAATGGGGTTGCGATTCTCTCCAAAAAAACACCCGATGAAGTTATCCGCCAACTACCAGGCAATGACAAAGATGAACAAACACGTTACATTGAAGCCGTTTATTCAACAAATAAAGGTGTTATTCGTGTTGCATCACTCTATCTTCCGAATGGTAATCCCATCAACAGCGAAAAATATCCTTATAAAATGGAATGGATGGAAAGATTGTATACACATGCAAAATCATTGCTAAAATATGAAGAACCTCTTGTTCTAGCTGGCGATTATAATGTCATCCCGACCCCATTGGATGCAAAAACCCCTAAAGAATGGAGTGATGACGCCTTATTTCTTCCACAAACAAGACAAGCATTCCAACGCATTATTCATTTGGGTTTTTATGACGCTATTCGTAATGTCACAGATACTCCCTCATTCAGCTTCTGGGATTTTCAGGCTGCCGCATGGCGCAAAAACAACGGGATCCGTATTGATCACTTGCTTTTATCACCAGAAGCTGTCGATCAGCTTATTTGCGCTTATAGCCAAAAAGAAGTAAGAGGCTACCAAAAACCATCTGATCATACTCCCGTTTGGATTGACCTTAATTTCAATTAACTAAAGTATAATAACTGTTTCATTGAGATAATAAAAAAATATCCCAATGAGAATAATAAATATGTTATACAGCCTATGGTAATCCAAAAAAACAAAAAGAAATCGTAAATGCATGGAGTAAAGAATGAGAAAATCACTTTTAATATTCATTGCAGCAACCACAACCATCATTGGACTGATAGGTATTGCAAAAGCTGAAAATGATACGCTTGAAAAAATAAAAAAAACGGGGGAAGTTACTCTAGGTGTTCGCGAATCATCTGGTTTAGGTTATGCTCTTGGTAATGGAAAATATGTAGGCTTTCACACAGAAATGGCAGAGCATATCATTGATGACATTTCAAAAAAAATTGGTAAACCAATTAAAATTCATTATCTCCCCATCACATCACAAAATAGAATTCCTCTACTGCAGAACAATACCTATGATTTTGAATGTGGCTCAACAACAAATGATATTTTTCGTAGTAAAGAAGCAGCATTTGCTTACACCACTTATGTTGAAGAAGTTCGGATTGCCGTAAAGAAAAATTCTAACATTAAATCCCTTGAAGATTTAAACGGAAAAACAATTGCCACCACCACTGGAACAACCGCTGTTCAGCTTATTCGCAAAAACAAACGTGCAAAAAACATTAACTTTAAGGTCGTAAAGGGCAAAGACCATGGAGATAGCTTCTTATTACTAGAATCAGGCCGTGCAGACGCATTTATCATGGATGCCTCAATTCTTGCGGGGCATATTGCTAAATCAAAAAATCCATCTGATTATGTCATCCTTGATACGGTACTTTCAGTCGAACCCATTGCTTGTATGCTCCGATTAAATGACCAAAACTTGGAACACGCAATCAATGAGAGCATCGTGCACCAAATCAAAGACCATTCACTTGAAAAACTTTATGATAAATGGTTTATGAAACCAATCCCACCTGCAAATACTATTGTCAATCTTGCCTTATCCGAATTGACAAAATATGCTTGGGAACATCCAAACAATAAGCCTCGTGAAGACTACTCAGAAAATAATTTATAGAATTTTAAAAAAGCACAATCACACTCTTTAGAAAATTAAGTGTCATTGTGCTTTTGTTTATTTTGCAATAAATTTAGCCATATGTAAACATGGCGGATTTATTGTTTCATTTGCAAATAATTCAATTTAGGAAATATCAATTAATGGACTTTTCTTTCCTTTGTAAAGATGATCTTACCCAAACACTGGTAGCGGGATGCCTGGGAATCCCTGGTGTCAGTCATACCTATTTAGATACATTGCTCGAGAGTTTAAAAAATACATTTGTCTTATCCATCTCCTCACTGATTTTAGCTATATTTTTAGGTGTTATTGTAGGAACAATGCGCACTCTACCAAACACATCCATGACCAATTGCTCATTTCGCACTATTGGTTATATTTGGGTGGAGGTTATGCGTAACATCCCTCTCCTTGTACAAGTATTTTTATGGTATTTTGTCGTACCTAAAATTTATCCACCAGCGATAAATTACTCACCTATTTTATTAATAACATGTGCCTTGGGATTCTTTACATCTGCTCGGATTGCAGAACAGGTTCGCTCAGGCATTGAAGCTATTTCTTCTGGACAACGCTATGCAGCTATGGCAATGGGATTTACAACATATCAAATTTACCGTTACATCATATTACCACGCGCTATGCGCACAATCATGCCACCGCTTACTTCAGAAGCAATGGGGATTGTAAAAAATTCATCTATAGCATTCGCTGTTTCAATAAATGAACTCATGCAATTCCAATATCAAACGATTGAAGAAATGAGTCATGTTTATGAAAATTATCTAATCGTTACGATTCTTTATATTTTTATAGCCCTATTTATATTCATCATTATGACAGTCATTGAACAAATGCTCAAAATTCCGAATTTTCAAACAAAGGGACATTGAATAATGATAAATTCTGTAAGCTCCAAGTTTGGATTTTATTTTCCTTTCAATTTTTCAAATTTTGATTTTTCATTTTTTACTTTTGATATATTCTGCTCTTACATTCTATCAGGATTACTCTTTAGTGTTTTTCTAACTTTTTTTGCAACGATATTGGGGCTTATTTTCGGCACACTCTTAGCGATGATGCGGCTTTCTTGCACTAAATTACTTTCCTCACTGGCAATAATTTACACAACAGCTATGCGTTCAATACCACTTGTTATGGTTATTTTATGGTTTTTTGTGCTTTTACCTTTCATTACCGGTACATCAATCGGTGCAAATAAATCAGCACTCATTACCTTTACTGCATTTGAAACCGCTTATTTTGCCGAAATTATACGTGCTGGTATAAATTCAGTTTCGCAAGGACAAAAACACGCGGGACAAGCTCTTGGAATGACATACTGGCAAAATATGTATATTGTAATTCTTCCCCAAGCTTTTAGAGACATGCTGCCAGTCTTTTTAACACAGGTTATTATCCTCTTCCAGGACACAACCCTTGTTTACGCAATCAGTGGCAATAGCCTTCTGAATGGTTTTGATATTGTTGCTAACAATTTTGGTGTAAAGCAAGAAGCTTATATCTTGGCAGCTATTTTCTATTTTGTTATCTGCTTCACATTGTCGCAGATAGTTTTATATCTACAGAAAAAAATATCCATTATTCGCTAACAGGAGAAAAAATGTCTACTCATATGATCGAAATAAAAAATGTTTCTAACTGGTATGGCGAAATCAATGTGCTCAAAAACTGCACAACTACTATTGACAAAGGGGAAGTTGTTGTAATTTGTGGACCGTCTGGTTCAGGTAAGTCGACACTTATTAAAACTATTAATGCTTTGGTCCCTTTTCAAAAAGGTGAAATTTGGATTGATGGAACACCTGTTCATTCAAAAAAAACCAATCTGTCTAAATTGCGCAGTCATGTAGGAATGGTATTTCAACACTTCGAGCTTTTTCCACATTTATCTGTCATAGAAAATTTAACAATTGCACAAATCAAAGTCCTAAAGCGCAGCAAAAAAGAAGCCCTTGAACGCGCTTTATTATATCTTGAACGCGTTGGACTAATTGAACATAAAAATAAATACCCCGGTCAACTTTCCGGAGGTCAACAACAACGTGTTGCTATTGCACGTGCTTTAACCATGGATCCACTCGTTATGCTTTTTGATGAACCAACATCTGCTCTAGATCCTGAAATGGTAGGTGAAGTATTAGATGTCATGATCAGCTTAGCAGAAGAAGGTATGACAATGATTTGTGTAACGCATGAAATGGGGTTTGCTCAAAAAGTCTCAGAGCGTGTTATTTTCATGGATCAAGGAAGAATTCTCGAAGACTGTTCATCCAAAGAGTTCTTTTCTTCTCCACAAGACAGAACACCGCGCGCGCAAGAATTTCTGTCTAAAATCCTTAACCATTAATCATGAAGTAAGACAAAAGCTGTTTCTATTACGAAACCATACATAAAAATTCAAACTTTAATCTTGAGAGATAAGAAAAACATTAAAGTAAAATATTCAAAAACTGTTGTTTTTTAACATATCAGCAACGAGTGACATTGCCCTACTTCTCTCAAATTCATCACAAGTAGCAAAAGCGCGCTCTTGCAGAGGACCGATCCAATCTCGATCTTTTGGGTTAGCTTTTTCATATGCAGCAGTTAACATCGCTACCCCACGCACTGTTTTTCCTGCCTGAAATAGCATGTTTCCAAGCATCGCTTGAGCAGGGGGATTCCCTTTTCTTGCAGAAAGCTGAAACCATCTTGCTGCTTGTACAAGATTTTTCTCTCTACCCTCTCCTTTTAAAAATATTTCTCCTAAATAGTACTGAGCTTTAGGATTTCCATAATTCATCGCAGCTTGCATATAAAGACGAGCAGCATAAGAAGGATTAGATTTTACAGGTGATTGAGGAATACCTTTTTTTATATATCCCGCAAGTTCAACCAACGCATCAGAAACATAACTTTCATTCTCTGAATCAAGATCAGCACCTTTTTCCACGATATATGCAAAAAAGTTATATGCTTTATAATTATCTTCAGGGACACCATCACCATCTGCATAGATGTGGCCAAGTTTCCAATTCGCACCAATATGCCCCATATTGGCGGCACAACGTAATGCTGCAATAGCTTGATTTATTTGTCCATTTTTATAAGCAGACATACCACGTTTAAAAAAATAAAATGAATTATAAGACGCTTTCTGTGCGCTATTTACATCCATTCCATAAACATTATTAGAAAAAAAACCACTTAAAATAATAATAATTGCTGTTTTTTTCCATAATTTAAGCCTGTTTAGCATCTGAAATTCCCCCCTTTATATCAGTTTAAATCTTACAACTGCTGCAAACTTCTTTGTATGCATTCAAAATCTTTTTCTTAGTAAAAAAAAACAAAATATTTTGAAACAATTATTTTAACAAAAAAGGGAGATAAATAGGAATTGCAAAAAATACTTTACCAAAAAAAAGCTTTTACATTTTCGTGCAATAATTTGATTTTTAAGTATAAATTTTTATTCTGTATCCTGTATCAGATCCCTTAATATTATAGGTTATTTCCAAAATCCTTATTATGAATAAGTAGAAACTGTTCAATAAAGAGACATCTGTATTTTGAAAAGCAGTCTTAGAATGGGTAAAACATGTGATAACCTAACCACTTTAATGCGAGAACAATAAGCAAAACAAAAGAGAATGATGCTAATCACTAACTAATTCATAAACGGAAAAATGGTAAAGCGATGTAGACTTTCCATTATAACATTCAGGAAAAACGTATTATAGTATTCATGAATAATGTTAGAAGATAATATTGGAAGAAAGGAGACATTCTTTTTTAGAAAATCTATAAATGAACAGCATAATGGTATGGAATGATCCATGAGAAGAAAAAAATAAAAAGGTGCAACTATACCAACCGCTCTAAAGCAAGAGATATTTTCTTCTGTGCAGTACGCAATTCTACTATCCTATTACGTTCAACCTCAACAATTTCTGGTTTTGCATTTTCTATAAATTTAGGATTACTCAGTTTAGCCGATAGTTTCTCAATATCTTGTTCAATTTTACTGACATCTTTCATCAAACGAGCACGTTCAGCTTCTAAATCAATCAACTGACCCAATGGTAAACAAAAAATCGCCTCTCCTAAAATCATTTGCGCTGAGAGAGCTGGAGCTTTATCAGAGAAACTAATTGTTTCAACACGTGCTAATTTTTTAAGAAGAGACTCATAAAGCTCAACACGCTTTAGCGTTAATTCTCCTCCCTCTACAATAACAAGAGGTGCTAACGCAGCCGCAGGAATATTCATTTCAAAACGCACAGATCGAATCGCACTCACAGCATCAATAAGCCAATTAATATCAGAAGCAGCTTCTTCATCTGAAAAACTTGCTTCTGGCCATTGTATCAATGCTAGCATATCCTCACGTTTCATGCCTAGTGTTTCAGTGAGAGACCATAATTCCTCCGTCATATGAGGCATAAAAGGATGAAGAAGTTTATAGACTTCATCCAAAACCCAAGCCGTACACGCCTGCACTTCGTTTTTAGCATCTTCATTGGAGCCTTGAAAGATAGGTTTGAGAAGTTCCAGGTACCAATCACATAATGTATTCCAAATGAAGCGGTAAAGCGCACTAGCTGACTCATTAAATTTATAGTTTTCAATTCCAGTTGTCACTGCCACAACAGTTTTAGACAATTCTGTTAAAATCCACCGATTAAGCGCAAGTTTTGCTTTTTCCGGCTTAAAGTCCGGGTCATGCTTAACACCGTTCATCTGTGCAAACCGAGTAGCATTCCACAATTTCGTAGCAAAATTACGATAACCTGCAATACGGGATGGATCAAGTTTTACATCACGCCCTTGTGCCGCCATAATAGCCAAAGTAAAACGGAGTGAATCCGCACTATATTGATCAATGAGCTCTAAAGGATCAATAATGTTCCCCTTAGACTTTGACATTTTTGCACCCTTCTGATCCCGTACGAGAGCATGTACATAAACCGTTGGGAAAGGAACCTCACCCATAAAGTGCAGTCCCATCATCATCATGCGAGCAACCCAAAAGAAAATGATATCAAACCCTGTAACCGATAGAGATGTTGGATAAAAGGTAGCTAATTCGGGCGTTTTATTAGGCCAACCAAGAGTTGAAAAAGGCCAAAGAGCTGATGAAAACCAAGTATCCAAAACATCCGGATCACGGGTTAAATTAACCACTTCACCGTAATGAGAGAGAGCTGAATTTAAAGCTTCTTCTTCACTCTTTTCAACAAAGACCCTCCCATCAGGACCATACCAAGCTGGAATCTGATGCCCCCACCATAACTGGCGCGAAACACACCAAGGTTGAATATTTTGCATCCAATTAAAATAGGTTTTTTGCCAACTATCTGGAATAAATTGCGTTTTTCCTTGATGAACAGCCTCTATCGCTGGCTTCGCTAATTCTGCAGCATTAACATACCATTGATCTGTCAAAAAGGGTTCAATAGGTACACCGCTGCGATCTCCATAAGGAACGGTATGTGGATGATCATCAACGGTTACCAAATATCCTTTCTCTTCCATCAAAGAAACAATTTGATCACGTGCAATAAAACGATCCTTTTGATCGAGATCTTTGACCAACATTTTTAACGCATCGGATAAGACCACTCCCTCAAAAAATGCTTCATTCTCATGCAGAAAAACTTCAGCTTTTTCAGTAAAGATATTGATCAAGCGTAAATTATTGCGCCTACCC
Organism: Bartonella henselae str. Houston-1; assembly: GCF_000046705.1. Classification (NCBI taxonomy): domain Bacteria; kingdom Pseudomonadati; phylum Pseudomonadota; class Alphaproteobacteria; order Hyphomicrobiales; family Bartonellaceae; genus Bartonella; species Bartonella henselae. The sequence goes on from NC_005956.1 coordinate 1,169,074, forward strand.
ACTTCAAAATCATTAAAGTCATGTGCTGGCGTGATTTTTACAGCACCACTTCCCTCATCAGGATTGGCATAAGCATCAGCAACAATCGACAACCTACGCCCCACAAGGGGTAAAATAGCATTTTGACCTATAAGATTTCTATAACGATCATCTTCAGGATTAACCGCAATTCCTGTATCACCGAGCATTGTTTCTGGCCGTGTTGTAGCAACTGTGATAAAAGTTGTAGCATCACTTGGGTCAAAAAGTTTACCTTCAAGTGGATACCTAAAGTGCCACAAATGCCCCTTAACTTCTTTTTGCTCAACTTCTAGATCTGAAATAGCCGTTAATAATTTAGGATCCCAATTGACAAGACGCTTGTCCCTATATATCAGCCCTTGCTTATAAAGCGTGACAAAAACTTCACGAACAGCCTCGGACAAACCATCGTCCATTGTAAACCGCTCACGCGACCAGTCACAAGAAACACCAAGACGACGTAGCTGGTTTGCAATAACGCCACCAGTTTCATAACGCCATTCCCAAATACGCTCAACAAATTTTTCTCTGCCCATTTCTTGACGTGTTGGCTCTTGACGTTCTGCGAGCTGACGCTCGACAACCATTTGCGTAGCAATCCCTGCATGATCCATACCAGGTTGCCACAATACATTCTTGCCACGCATCCGTTGAAATCGGACTACAATGTCTTGAATTGTGGTATTGAGTGCGTGCCCCATATGAAGTGAGCCTGTAACATTGGGCGGTGGTAGCATAACACAAAAAGATTGCGCAGCACTTTTAGAACCCATTCCCGCTTTAAAAGCACCCCGAGCTTCCCACTTTTTTGCAATCCGCTGCTCTATAGAAGCAGCATCATAGTTTTTCTCTAACATTCTCTTCATCCATAACGCACAAAAGTGCACCGTACGATCTAAATCCGATCATACTCTCTGCAAAACCCAATTACTCACATAAAATCTGCAAAACTACAAACAAAACGAACATATAAGAAAATAATGAGAAAAAAATTAAGACGACTTCTTAATTGCCCTAACGATCTCTTCCCGTAAAATATCTTCAAGCAAAACGGGCAATTTATGCTGTAACCACTCTGCTATAGCCGGACGCAACACATCCTTTGCAATCTTCTCTGCAGAAGAAATACAATACGCAGACAATTCTACATGACCAGCAATTACATTTTCAGATTGTGAAAAGGGCTTATTATGTTCTTGTGTTCTATGAACAGAACTCTGTTCTTCAGAAGAACGCTTCATCTTTTGCATATCCACACCGACAGTATTATTTTCAGCCTCTATACTCTCTTTGTCTTTCGTTAAAGAAAAATCATGGTTCTCAGAAGAGAGACCAATGCGATCAGCAAGAGCTTTCATCGCATCATCAACTGATAAGCTTGTATCATAAACACCTTCCGATGGTATCTCTAAATTTTCTCTCGAAGAATTCCCCGCAGCGCCTTCATTTGAAAAGTAATCAGGATGAACTGCATTCTCCTCGATGATTTCACGAATAGATGTTAAAATCTCATCCATACTTGGCTCACGTAACACGCTTGAACTCTGTACCATACTTAAAAACCTCTCAAAGACGCAACAACAAACAGAATCACACTTTTAGTGTAAGCAAAAGAATCATAAGATCAACATGCCTCCCACTATATTTTCCAACATGCTTGTCATGAAGATGCTGCTACACACAATTTTCTTCATTTATAAAAAGTAACATTGAACTGTTTTCTTTTTCAACATAGTAAATTACAGGTTTACAGATCTTTTAAAGATTAAAACTATTGAGCAGATAAAAGAGCCATTTTTATGCTTTTATCGATTATATTTAACCGTTTTTAAGCCTAAATAATCTGCCGTTAATTTTCCAACTGAAGATTGAACACCATAGCTTGCAACGACAGCATTCCGTTCTGCCATTGCAAGCGCAATTTGAGCATTAATCAACTGAGTTCGAGAATTTAAAACATCCAACGTTGTTGCCTGCCCAACACGGTTTTCTTGAACGCGACCTTTAAGAGCAATTTCCGCAGCACGAACACTTTCACGGTAAGCAACAACAGAGGCGCGCGCGCCCTCTAACTGAAACCAAGCAGAAGTAAGTGCCTGTCTTATATTATTACGAGCTAAATCAAGCTGAAGATGAGCCTGTCCAAGTCGTTCTTTAGACTGTCGTATCTGAGCAGTCGTACGCCCACCTTCAAAAATCGGAATATTCACTGACAATCCTATTGATTTAGAAACTCCATCTTCTCCAAGGCCACTGTAAATTCGATTATAAGACGCCGCAGCAGAAAAATCAATTTTAGGAAGTAACGTTCCTTCTTTTGCCTTTACATTATAAAAGCTAGCATCAACGAGATATTTTGCATAAAGAATTGCTGGATGCAGAGCAACGCTCATTTGGTAAGCAGCATTAAGATTTACGGGTAAACCTTTTGCTACTGGTGGACGTTTTAAATTTTCAGGATCAGAACCAATAACTTGTCGATAAACTGCTTCTGCTGACTTTACATCAGCACGTGCAAGGCTTAGTTCCGAAACAGCAACAGAACGTGCAGCTTGTGCCTGAGAAAGATCAACACGCCCTCCCTCTCCTACATCAAATTTTGCTTTATTCGAACGAACTTGCTCTTCGAGGGCAGCTAAATTTTCTTTACGAAGATCAGCAATACGACGCGCTTGGTAAACATTAGCATAAGCGGTTACAGTGTCTAGAAAGATATTTTGTTCAGCATTTCGAAGATATTCACGCTGCGCTTGAAGCTTAACCTGAGCTGAAAAAAATATATTTTGTGTGATAAAACCGTCAAATAATCTTTGATTTAGTCTTACCCCAAAAGATCCAGAAGTACTATAGGGACCTATAATAGACTTACTGCGCCCATAGCTTCCAATTCCTTCAATTTGTGGTAATAACCCCGATCGTGCAATCACCACGTCATCATCTGATATACGCACAGCCGCACGTTCACTCTTCAATTTAGCATTGTGTATATAAGCTTTAGAAAAAGCATCCATCAATGTTTCAGCATAAACTGATTCTGATAGGAAAACGCTCAACACCAGAAAGAAACACGCCTGAAGTTTCTTTTTCATTCTGAACACAACACACACAATAAAAAACCCCAAATTCATACAATTATCTTTTATTCACAAACAAAACAAGCACTAAAATATAAAATCAGGCGTCTTTAAAAAACCAGAAATACGTTTTACAGCCAGATTAAAAGCACGACGCGCAGAAATAATTCCATCTTCTTTTACATAGATTAGAGCAACACCTGCGTTACCGTGTCCTTCAACCACAACAAGACGCCCCCCATCTTTCATCTGATCAAAGATAATCTTTGGGATAAAATCGACAGAACCCTCAATAAAAATCACATCATAAGGACCCTCAACGGCATAGCCCTGCTCCAATGCTCCATGAACCACAACCACATTGTTACATTGATTACGTTCTAAAGTCGAGGCAGTTCGTTCTAAAAGAGCTTTATGAGCTTCTAACGCAATAACAGAACGCGCAAGTTTTGAAAGCAATGCTGCACAATAACCACCATTAGCCCCAATATCTAACACAATATCCGATGATTTTACAGCGGCAAGCTGTAGCAATTTAGCTAAAGGCGCAGGTCCCATCAAATAGCACGCAGGAACTCCCTCCTGCGCTGGATATAGAAGAATATCGGTATCGAGATAACTCAAAGCTTTCATATTTTCCGGTACAAAATCTTCACGCGGTACCATTAAAAACGCTTCAAGAACTGATAAATCCGTCACATCCACTGTACGAATTTGATTGTCGACCATTTTCCGGCGAAGCTCTGCGAAATCTGCAACCATAATGCCCCTTGTCTCCTCCATACAATAACAAAACAACGATAATAAGGATCTACAATCCTTATAAAGGTGTTTTCAAAAATACGCTCCAGTCAACAACGAGATTCTAACCGCACTCTATTTTCATAGTAAAGCGTTTTTACCACAGAGAGCAACAGTTCACTTGCGCATATTACCCTTAAAGGCCATTCTGTTTAAAACCGGCTGGAGGCCTCGCCCGGGATCGAACCGGGATACAAGGATTTGCAGTCCTCTGCGTAACCATTCCCGCACGAGGCCTCATCAACAAACATACAGAGTGTCAATAAGGGAAGGCAATGCATACGTCAAGGTATAGAAATTTTCTCTAACCTTTTTTCCTCTTCATTACGCAATTTCTGACATTTTTTTTAAAAAAAGCAATTTTATCCTTTGCAAATCACTCTTGCTTTGCTATAGCCCTTGGAGTCAAATGATTGGGCACTGTTCCCCGGTAGCTCAGTGGTAGAGCAACCGGCTGTTAACCGGTTGGTCGCTGGTTCGAATCCGGCCCGGGGAGCCACTTTCTTTTTATGATGCGTAACTTATTGTTTATATATCTTTTTTTAAAGGTGAGGGAATAGGATTTCCCAACACAGATTTAAAAAGTGTATCCTTTTTTGCAAACTTTTTCTAACAATTCTTTGGATTTTGCTAAGTTCTGTTGTAAAAATTCTCTAAACTTCTAACGAACATGCCAACAATTTCATGGCTAAAGGAATCACAAGGCTTTACTGTAAAAACTATACGGCCGACATCAGCATTCCTTCTTAAATGATCTGCTGCTTCTCAGTTTAAAGCTTAGAGTTCAATGATCTTTTCTTCCATGCCAACGGGTACAGATTTTTTGCCAATTTCTACAGAAGATAAAAATGCTATAGAGATATCTAATTGCCATATCTAAGAGGTGTTCTGAGTGATCAATGCGAAGCTTGCGTAAGATTTTACCAAATGATGTAAGCATCTAAAAAGCCCTGTTAGAAGAAGAAATATTCTTGTGATTCTAACACAACTTTTCAGTTTCTCCTCTGCAATGATTACGAATAGCGCTATAATACTCTTCACTTATCTAAATAAGTCTGAATGTGCATCTGTCCTATCAAAATGGACACGCTCTTGGTCAAATATATAAACTAATAACCAATCTGGTTCTATATGAAGATCTCTACGAGGCTTCCAGTTTCCTTATAATGCATGATTATTTAATACAGCAGGCAATTGCTTTTTGTTAAGCAGAAAAAGTGTGTCTTTCTATCTCTCCTGTTTCTCTGAATTACGTTTATAATCGAACACTGTTTCTTCTCTTAACTCTTTGTGAACCACTTTTTTAGATGTGAGAAGATATTGTCGAGTGCGTCCATAAGGCGGGCAAAATCGATAACAAACATAAAGATGATGAATGCTACCCACTTCATACAACGAGACATCATCCTCACACCTTGGTAGGGTTTAATCATCTCGTGAAGCAGCTATTGTTCTGTTTTGGTGAGAGCTTTCTCTTGATACCTTCGCTTTCTTGTCATTTCTCCAACCACACAAGCGTTCACCCTGTTTGTTATGCTTCAAAATATCTCTTGCTAGATTCTGGCTAATCACACTAACATCTTGCCTATCCAAATAAATGGGTAACCAACCAATACAAGAAACAGGTTCATTTGTTGCGCAACCAGTTAAAGAGATCAGTACGCACATCAACATCACTTTTCTGATTAATCTCATTTTCTACCTCAAGCCGTGTTGTGGCTGTCTTTAAAGCATACTCTGTTTTCTTGTACTGTTCAGATTTCTTGCCAAGCTGAAAGGCTCTTGCTAAAACCATAAAAAAAACGGCTAAAGCCATCATCACAAGAAACAGATGTCTTTTGAACCAAAAAATCATAAACACTGCTCCTTAAACCGTTTGAAGACAATCACAATGCCTGTACAGGCGGCTAAAACCATAATGCCGGCAAAGGCCCATTGCCAACCAAGAGCCCACCAAGTCCTGAACAAGACCCTATCATCGGCGCTAGGGTCTCTATTTTGAGAAGACCTATTGTATTTTTTGTTTCTACTCTTTGCGTGTTAAAGCAAACATAAGACCCTTTTGCCCATAACCCCGCCTCTGCGGCTCTACGGTTTACAAACCCCTGGATGGCCTTACCTCCTACCTTATTCCATTTCTGTAGTTCAGCTGGAACAGACTCATAAGCACCATTATTGAGTTTTTTTAACAAGGTCGACTTGCAAAAGGCTTGCGTCTCTACATTATAACAAAACGACACTAATGCTGCGATTTGAGCATCCGTTAAACAAACCTTCACGGATTGCTCGACTGTCTTCCCAAATTGCTTTAAGTCTTCACAAAAGATTGCTTCCGCTTGTTCTTGCGTAATACGCATTCCTTTTTTGACAATCGGAGGACCCTCTTCACTGGATGACCATAACCTATGCTCCAAACACACACTGTATCTTTACAGGCCTCTAACCGTAAACCTTCCCATTGTTTAATCAGAGCTAGACCTTCTTGCGATACCTTTCTCATCTGCTTCTCCATAAAAAAAGCCTCACAAAAGTGAGGCTGTCTAAAAGATAATTTCTGATTTTGTGCTTATAACGGCTTTATTCCTTATTGTCTTTGATCAATTGTTCGACCTCTGCAACACTAAAATCAAGATGGGCGTGTTCATTTTCTTTCAATTCATACTGATACCTTTTCTCTAGAATATCTGTAGCATTCCCATTAAAACCTATCGGTATATCTGTTTCCACACCAACATTATGCTGCTCATCTTCAACGCTCGCCTTTTTTCATCAAAATCTTTCACCACCACCTAATGAAAATACGCTTTTAAAAGTTTCCTTAAGAATAAAAGTTAACACACTATTACTCTAAACTTGACAAACTACCTCTATTACTGTCTCTGTTGATGCCTCTACATCGCAAATATTTTTACTTCTAAAAAATCGAAAACGTCCTCTCTCTTCTTTTGGCAAAAGAGTTGCTTTTTGTATCTCTTACTTTAGTTCTAACTGAGAAGAAAATATTCTAAACTCACGATCTTAATTTTACTCAAGCTACCTTGTTTACTGACTTGCGAGAATGAAAAGACTTCGCACGTTTTGCTATTGCTTTTGCTTTTCTGTGTCTTTCACTTTGAGACGAAGACTTTCTTCCCTCTGACTGTGCTGCATTATCTTTGTGACTCTTAAACCATTTCTGACGCTTAGATTTTCTAAAATGAGGTCCCTTAATGTTTTCTTTTTCTATCCCTTCTATCACAAGAGGCTTTTCTGGAAAAGCAGCAAACTGTTCTGGTATAGTTTCACGCACCAATCTCATACAAATCAAGCGCTCTACAGCACGCAACCGCATCTGCTCCACACCTTCATCAAAAAGTGTTAGTGCCTCACCAGATGCGCCATTGCGTCCTGTGCGACCAATACGATGCACATAACTTTCAGCTTCATCTGGTAAATCGTAATTAATAACGTGGCTTATGCCTGGTATATCAATACCACGCGCTGCAATATCTGTTGCAACAAGAATCCGTACTGATCTTTCACGAAAAGCTTTCAATGCAGACTGCCGAGCACTTTGTGATTTATTTCCATGAATTGTCGCAACAGAATATCCTCTACTTGCTAAATTCCGCGTGACAGCATCAGCACAGTATTTGGTTCGAGTAAAAACAATAACCGAAACAAAATCTGGATTTGTCAAAAGCTTACCTAAAACATTCTTTTTTTCACATGTAGGAACACAATATAATTTTTGAGCAATTTCCGCAGCCGTAGTCCCTTGAGGAGAAACCTCTATTTTTACTGGATCATTGAGCAGACACTTTGCAAGTGTGGTAATTTCCTTCGGCATTGTCGCAGAAAAAAGTGCGGTTTGACGTACTTGATGCAAAAGTTTTACAATATGCCGTATATCATGAATAAAGCCCATATCTAACATACGATCTGCCTCATCCAGAATCAAAAAACGTGATTGAGAAAGATCAACGTATTTTTCACGAATAAGATCCCTTAAACGACCTGGCGTTGCTATCAAAATATCCACACCTGCTTCCATGCGTTTAATTTGTTTCAAACGTGATACCCCACCAAAAATGAGACATGTTGAAAGGTGTGTTCCTTTCGCAACTGCACGAATTGTTTCATCAATCTGAACAGCAAGCTCACGCGTAGGAGCTAAAATCAAAGCGCGTGCAGTTTTAGGAAAACGCTTATCACCCAAAGCCAAAATCTGACTTAAAATAGGTAAACTAAATGCCAAGGTCTTTCCAGAACCTGTCTGTGCAATTCCCAGAATATCATGGCCTTTAAGCATCATTGGAATAGCTTGTTCTTGAATAGGTTTAGGTTTACTCATACCAGCAATGGTCAAGTTTTTAACCAAAAGAGCAGATAAGCCTAATTTTGTGAAAATATTTTCTCTATTTACGTTCAAAATAAAATCTTTCTCCAGCTCAACAACTCTAAAAAAGGAACAAGCTGAATTCTGTTACTCAAGAATCAGCACAAAAAAGCTCTTTATATTTCAAATTTATGAAGCAACGCTTGGAAAAGCGATTACACAGCTAATGAACAACTTGAAATCAAGGGTAAAGGCGGATAAATTTTATTTTAAAAAGAGCTAGATCACCAACCTAAACACTTTCACTATCATTATATGAAAAAAAAAAGCAAGGATTTTGCGAAAATTATTTATTAAAAATAAGAAAAATAATATTGTAATCATTCATTTCTTGTTTTCCTCTCTTAAAATTAGGGTAAATCTCAAGGAAAACTGGATTTTTTAAAATTTTCTTGACAAACATAGATAAAATACCATTACATTTTATCAAAAATTGTTAAAGTTTGAGAGTAAATGATATGATCTTTCATCTCAAGCGTAGTCGAAATCAAAACATAAAAATGACTTTTATTAATGGGCAGATAGTCTATATTTGTTTCATCTAAACGATAAGCGCTAGCGAACAAAAAGTCTTAAATTGAAAGCTCAGCTATAAAAAACTGTGCGGTAAATGATACTCTGCCATATTCAATCAGCGAGCTATTTTTTATAAAATCACAACCGAACATATAAGCCGAAATAAGCATAAAATTTCCGTTTTTACAACATAATTGACATCAAAAACGAATTGCAGAAGTTCAGCTTTTTATATTACCGGTTAGTTCAGATATTAAACTGTGTTGAGTAGTAATATTTAAAAAGACAATTCCAGCACAAAATCAAAAAAAGAGATCTGATTTTTATATTTTTTTTTCAGCAAGAATTGGTCGTCAGATAACAAAATCAAATAACGTTTGATCATCGGTAATATCACGATAGCGCCAACCTAACTCTTGAAATTTTTTCTCTAAAAGACAAAAATTATCATATTTTTTTGTCTCAATTGCAATCAACACAGAGCCAAAACTTCTAGATGATTTCTTAAGATATTCAAAACGTACGATATCATCATCGGGAGAAAGTTGAGCAAGAAAACTACGCAACGCACCAGGATGTTGCGGAAAACTAAAAATAAAATATTTTCTCAATCCCTGAAAACGGAGAGAACGTTCTTTAATATCTGGCAAACGCTCAAAATCAAAATTACCACCTGAAATAACAAGAAGAATTTTTTTGCCTTTTAACTCTTGAGGAGGAAGACTATTAAGAGCATCAATCGATAAAGCACCAGCTGGTTCAAGGACCACACCTTCAACATTGAGCATTTCAACCATTGTAGAGCACACACGGTTCTCAGGAACTGTAATAACAGAATCTGGTGAAAAATTCTTCAGCATTGTGTAATTTAATGCACCAATTTCCGCTACAGCAGCTCCATCTACAAATGTATCGATATTTTCAAGTTTGACACGTTTTCCACTCTTCAAACAAGCGAACAAGCTTGCAGCTCTCTTCGGCTCAACAAAGCGAAGCTCGGTTTTCCAACCATATTCATGTAAAAACTTGCTCACACCACTGGCCAAACCACCTCCACCTACAGGAACAAGAATCAAATCTGGCTCGCTTTCACCATTGAGTTTTTTCCATTGCAAAACAGCCTCACACAAAACTGTCGCCTGCCCCGTAATAATGCGAGTATCGTCAAAAGGCGGTGCCATAACACCACCACTCTCCGTAGCAAAAGATTGTGCTGCCGCATAACATTGGTCAAACGTTTCACCAATTAAACGGATATCAACAAACTCTTTGCCAAAAACGCGCGTCTTATCAATTTTCTGTTGCGGAGTCGTCACAGGCATAAAAATCACGCCTTTACGTTTAAAATAGCGACAAACAAATGAAACCCCTTGCGCGTGATTCCCCGCTGACGCACAAACAAATGCTGCATTTTGAGATATCTTACTAAGCATTTCTGAAACAAAATTAAAAGCACCGCGAATTTTATAAGATCGCACCGGAGTTAAATCTTCACGTTTCAAATAAATTTCTGCATCATATTTTTGACTAAGAAAATCATTTCTTTGAAGAGGTGTTTCAGCAAATACATTATGCAAAGCCACCATAGCCTTGTTTACATCTTGAATAAATTTACTCATAACAGCAGTCATTTCATGCTTCAATTAATACTATACAGGCCCCTTCTAGCTATAAAAGCGGCCATTGTCAGTTAAAAATTGAACGAAGAATGAAAAGTTTTCTTCTTATTATTAATCCTTGATTCAATAAAAGATATAGCTTATGAGAGAGTTCTTATCGCGGACGTGATGAAATCGGTAAACATAGCAGACTTAAAATCTGCCGGTCTAAGACCTTGCGGGTTCAAGTCCCGCCGTCCGCACCACCCCATGTGGATTTTCCCTTATTTTTCAATAATTCAATAAATTGCTAAATAAACTACCTTTCAAAGTTTATGATAACGTTATAGCATTATTGAACTGAGCCATAATTATGGAAAGTTACGAATCAGGGTTTCCTTTTGAACACATGTTTTAGCTGTACTCATAATCTCAAAAGCTTTTATTTTTTAAAATTGGTATCTGAGAAACTTTTTTCATCACCTAACAATCAAAATCAATAACCTCTTCTCCACCACAAAACAGTATGTTACATAGATAAAAAAATAAAGGTCCTATCAAAGATAGAACCTCTTAAGCAAATTTAATTTTATAAAATTAGAATTTGTAAGCTATTCCAACACGGAAATCATTCGTCTTATAATCAAGCTCAATCGTATCTTTGAATTTCTTTTTACCAAAATCTGAGTAACGATATTCCGCACGAACAATAAAATTATTTGTCATTGCAAAGTCAACACCACCACCAACAGTGTAACCAATCATTGTCTTTGTTTCATCTGATGTAGCAGAAAAGGGATCTTCTCCAGTAATTGAGGTGGACAAAATATCTTGAAATTTCCCATAAGCAACACCCCCAGAGATATAAGGCATCATACGCGCAACAGAAAAACCAATACGCGCTCGTGTTGCACCAGTCCATTTTTGTTTCAAAGTATGACTAAAAGTAAGATGATTTCCTTCTACTTCTTGTTGATTTCTTACAACCGGCTTAGAAACTTCGCTTAAGTGACCTAACTTAAAACTAACCTGCTTAGGCTCACTCCCTCCCTCTTCCGCACTACTCTCTACAGTTTCGTCATGAACAATAGTTTTTGTATCCTTTTGTCCAAAAAAAAGTATATCTGTATCAACTCCTAATATTAAACCATTGTCAAATTCGAGATTGGCACCTGTATAAAAACCGCCTATAAAACCGGAAAGCTTAGGCATATATTGCTTCTCAACCGGAACCTATTTTTTATTCTTACTACTCTCATCAGGATAAAGAGGAATGTCAACATCACGAGTCATTGCAGAAATTTTACTCGAAAAACCACCAATTTGGCCTCCGAAATAAAAACCTGCCCAAGAAAAAGGAGGAGAAGTGATAACTGATGGAATAACTTGTTCTGACTGATGAGGAACTATTACATCTGCAGCCTGTATCACAGAAACTGGAATGAAAGCAAAAACGGATGCTATTATAAACCTTGTATTCATTAAAATTATACCCCATTGCTATTATTTAGATATAACAAAAACATTAGATTTAGAAAAATAGAAAAAACCGTAGAATCTTATGCTAAAAAATACATATATCTTTTTATAAATACAGTACATCAAATATAATTACATAACAATTTAATTTTAGGCAATAAATTTAATCACTTTGTACGACTTTTGCTATCATAAAATAATTTAAATATGAAATTTTAACAAAAAAATGCTATATTATGAAACTATAATACTCTTCTTATTCAAATTAGCGTATCAAAATTCTAAAAATGGATCATTCAGCAATCTTTTTGCATAAATCGCCCTCTGAAAAGGGAAGGTTATTTTTAATATATCGGAATTTTTTAAATATTAACTAAATAAAAATGAAATATATTATTAACTTTAAAGAATAATTATTGCAAATAATAATAGTAAATATAAATTAACTAAATAAAAAATATAATTAAATTTAAAATAAATATATTTTAATAAAGCTTATAAAAATAAAAACTTAGAAGAGTTTATTTAAACTTCTTATCTTTTATATTCCATACGAAAATCTTATAGAAATGTTTAAGGGATATCAGGCTAAAAACACGTATTGCAGATACTGTAAACAGCTAAAAAAACCTACCTGCCTTACTAATCAAATGCCAAACCTCATATTGAGATCACAGCTTTCCCTCTTCATTTTTTAATATGATATTATTTAAAGAAAGAAAAAACAGTATTATTATTCTTCCAAATTTTGTCTAATCACAAAAATATTAAATCATTTTATTTAAAAATCGCTCTACCTTCACTGATTTCTATATTATCTTCTGCCCTTACTGCAAAACGATCTTTATTAGGAAAAGTGATAAAACATCCCTTCATACAAACAGTAGCTGTTTGATGAGGATTCAAGGTGATATTTGAAAGGTTATTCCCTTCGACAAGAATAAAAGATTGTATCTTTAAATCAGTATTTTTCACAGTTGCTGCAAAAGTTGTCATGATAAAAATATCCAACAAGGTGACCGCAACAAAAACATGAAGATATTTCAGCACTCTAGGATTCCTTCCTGAACAAAACGTTTATATAATACAAAATGAAGAGCATTTGTTACCTTAAAAGATGAGGTAATGTTAGGCACATAAACAGCCAAACTAAATGAAAATTTCTTACTATCGAACGCAGTAAAACTCACCTGCGGCGCAGGGTTTTTTAAAACACCTTCTGTCGTAGAAGCAATCTCTAGCAAAATTTCAACAACACGCTCTGGAGCAACATTAGGAGAAACAACAATAGGGATATCAACCCGCCCCATTTTGCTCCCTCTAGTCCAATTACTAACGTTATTATTAATGAGACTTGAATTAGGAATAATGATTGTCTTTCGCTGAAATGTTTCAAGTTCTGTCGCACGTACACTAATACGTTTGACAATCCCCCCCACTGATCCAGCTTCCACATAATCTCCAAGTTTAAATGGTCTTCCAATCAAAATGATAAGTCCAGAGACAAAATTTTGAACAATATTTTGTAAACCAAAACCTATACCAAGTGAAAGCCCACCAGCAATGAGTGCAAAATTTTTGAGATCCAAACCTGCCATTGACAATCCTATCAAAGCAGAAACAACAACACCAGCATAACTAATGACTGTTTTAATAGAATTACGGACACCAGAATCAAACTCCCCATGCACCAATACCATTCCATCCAGCCAGCAGATAAATCGGCGGTTAAGGAACCAACAAGCAAAGAAAGCAATGATTCCAATTACAATAGAAATTAAAGAAACAGATATATTTCCAATTTGAAAACCGGTCATAACCTGCAATAATACCCTTCGCAAATCAGAATACGAAAATCCAAATTGCACAGCAATTGGCATTGCACAAAGTATAACCACAATTAAATTGAGAACAACACTTATCACAATCCCCAACTTATTCATTGTTTTCTCTTCTAAATGGAACCATTGCATCAAAGCATGACCAACGCTCGTTTTCATAAATTGCCCTTTAGTTCCAATTACTTGAGCGCTTTTTATTCCTAAATACATGAGAACCAAAAATGCACCACCAATCACGATTTGCTGCATAATAAAATGCGCCAAACCAACATACCCTAAAGAATCCATCACAATAAGCAATAATCCCAATACAATGAATGGAATACGTATATAAAGTGGCAAAAAATGCGTTTCTCTCTCTTCATTTTGAGAAGATTTACGTCTAAACCGCAACGGCACAAATGAAATTATAAACAGCAGTATTGCAAAAAGAAAAACAGCAATAAAACTTTTGGCAATTGTCAAAGAAAGAGAAGCTGAAACGACTTGATAAATACTATCAAGAACAGCATCAAATGCCAAAATGCCACCTAGAAAAGTGAGCAAAATTACCAATTGATGTGCCACAAACGGCGTAATATTAAAAAGGCGCACATGAACCATATTCAATGATAAAAGAACAAGAGCTAAACGGTTGATCAAAAAGACTAAAATAATTTGATGTCCAACGGTATAAAATATCGTTGTGAGCTTCCCTAACTCCATACCAAAACTATGAAACAAAAAAAACACGAGATAAACGCAAACAACACAAACAAGCAAAGGCAAAAGAATTGAAATAAAAGCAACCAATAAGCGTTGTAAATAAGATATTTCCTCATTGCCCTTAGTAAAATAGCAGTTCACATGTGCGAGAACTTTACGAGAAAAATAAGAAAGACCCAAAGCAACAAAAAGCGGAACTAAAAAGGAAAGAAACAGCTGTAAAAATTTGAAATGAAATACGAATTTACACCAAGAACTAAATAGAAAAAGAAAATCAGAGGAAGCCTCTTTCATTTTCTCAACGGAATATTTAAGCATCGGTATTGAAAACTCAAGTCTGTTCTTAAATGTGCGTTTAAAAAGTTCTCGAGACTGAGAAAGAGAAAGTTCAACTATTTTATTTGTAGCCAAAAAGATTTCTTCGAACTGCAGCACCATATTATTAATCTGTGCTTTTTTCTTTATCAGATGAGAGCGCTCTTTCAAATTTTTTGGCTCATCTTGGAGCTCTTTCAATTGATCAAGAAGAACGTTAATATCATTAAGAGGATTACGCAAAACAAATGCTGCTTCTATAGCACGTTTATTGATATCTCGCGCGCGCAAGCGCACCTTTGCTAAAGCATATTCATTTGCTGATTCGTTGGCAAAATCTTTTTGTAAATTTTTTATCTCTTGTTCAAGTATCTTAATAATTTGTTGTTGTTTTTGAATAATTTCATCAATTGAGTGAGAAATTACCGATTGCCCAATTATTGTATATTGTGATCCTAGATGCCCCCATACACAAGAGCTCCATCCAACAACATTCCCAAGAATGAAGAAAAAAATGCATAATTTTTTTTTAAAAAATGAACACATATCTACCTTAGGTCTAAGATGTGGAATCCCCTCTTCGTAGAAATATGAAATGAGACAAATATTTTCAACTTATGTAGAATAATTTTTATACAAGCTTCCCCTCATCCTATAATACTGATAAAAGAAAGAATAAAGTAAGCCGACATTAAATAAGAAACAGAAAGCAAGCTAGTATGTTTTTTTTGCACATCTATTGCAAAAAAGAAAAATTCCCCCCTTTTACGATCTGGTTGCTTCTGTCCAGCTTAGGCATATTATTAATCAATGATCTAGAAGCATATATTCATCTGATTGCCCCCCCATGTCAGTAATGTCATTACAATTAATGCATTTGATTTAGAAAACAAGTATGATCAATTGAACATTACAACAACTACAAACAAAAAGTTTTTAACACTCCATAAAGATTATGTTTTGCCTTTTAGGACTTTTCAAAGTATCCTAGTATTGAATACATCTTTAATAGCTGCCATAGTTATTTGCACACAACTTAATAATTTTCAGATGCAATGTTTTACAAACAAACGTACTCCTCCTTTTTCTTGAACTATGAAACCGTCATCCTATCTTACTCCTGCGTTTCATTTTAATAACCATTAGATTGCCTATTAGCGGAATATATCATGCGCACACCCGGTTGGTTAATTACTCTTTATTGTTTTATCCTTTTAAGCAGCATCTACGTTGCCTTGCCCAACTTATTTTCACAAGAACAAGTTAAAAACTCAAAATTCCTAACTGACACTCGTGTAACACTTGGTCTTGACCTTCAAGGAGGCTCTTCCCTCCTCCTCGAAGTCGATACAAAAACACTAAAACGTGATCAACTACACATGGTTTTAGGCAATGTGCGAAATATACTTCGTGAAAAGCAAATCCGCACATCAAGCGTTCGTGTTCTCGAGGATAGCGTAATTGCTCTTATTTCTGATCCAACAGAAAGTGAAAAAGCTGTTTCTGCTTTAAAAACATTGATTACACCTATACACAGCAGTTTTGGAACTACAGCCGATGATATCACTATCAGTGCTCAAGATAAAACTATCCGTGTCATGTTAACCGAAGCTGGTATAAAAGAACGTATCAGCAATGCTATTGAGCAAAGCTTAGAAATCATCCGTCGTCGTATAGATCAGGTTGGTGTAACGGAACCAGCCATCCAAAAGGTAGGAACTGATCGTATTATGGTTCAGTTGCCTGGTCTACAAGACCCAAAGCAGTTACGCGATCTATTAGGAACAACCGCTAAGATGACCTTTCATCTTGTTCCCTCCAACGTGGATATAAATAACTTACCCACAGGTGTTTCAATCCTTCCTGGTTATACTGATGAAACACAACGCTATGCGATTTATGACCAAATCGCCTTGGATGGAAATGTCCTCAAAGACGCTCGCGCAGGTTTTGACCCGCAAATGCCAGGGCGTTCTATTATTTCATTTACCATGAATTCCACGGGCTCAAAAATATTCGCGGACATAACACGACAAAATATTAACCGTCCTTTTGCAATCGTTCTTGATAACAAAGTTTTAACCGCTCCAACTATTAATAGTGTCATTCCCAACGGACAAGGCCAAATTACAGGAAATTTTGATCCCAAAGAAGCATCGACTCTAGCAGCTCTCTTACGGGCTGGTTCCTTACCGGCACCGCTAACGGTGATTGAAGAAAGAACTGTAGGTCCAAACCTTGGTGCTGATGCCATCCAAATGGGGCTTTACACAGGTATCATTGGCTTTGTTTTTGTTACAGTTTTTATTTTTCTTCTATACGGAGTTTGGGGTATTATTGCAAATATCGCACTAGCACTCCACACTATTTTAACATTTGCCGCACTAAGCCTTCTCGGTGCTACACTCACACTACCAGGTATTGCTGGTATTATTTTAGGCATCGGTATCGCTGTTGACGCTAATATTCTTATCAATGAGCGTATCCGTGAAGAAAGTCGAAAAGGCATCAGCGCCTTTGCTGCCTTGGATCGTGGCTTCAAACAAGCTTTCGCGACCATTATTGATGCCAACGTTACTGCAATTATTGCAACTATTTTACTATTTTGGTTTGGCACCGGTCCTGTTCGCGGTTTTGCTGTCACAATGTTGCTTGGTATTATCATCTCCATGTTTACAAATATCACCATTGTGCGCATCATGATGATTTGGGTTGTCCGTAAATGGAAAATTAAAGCTCTGCATCTTCACTCTGTTTTCAATATCATCCCACGAAATACAACTTTCCACTTTATGAAAGCGCGATTCATTGGTATTGGTGTCTCAATTGTTTTATCGCTTGCTTCTATTTTTTTGTTTTTTAAACCTGGCTTGAATTTCGGAATTGATTTCATTGGCGGTAGCCAAATGAGCATTACTACCAAAGCTCCAGCAAATTTAACAACCTTACGTTCACAACTTTCTACCCTTAATATCGGTGAAGTTACGCTACAAAATATGGATAATGCAAACACCGTGCTCATCCGCATTCAAAAACAAAGTGGTGGTGAAATACAACAAACCACTGCTATTGATAAGGTGAAAACAACAGTACACAATATTTATCCTAATGCTACATTCGATCAAATAGAAGTCGTTGGTCCCAAAATTTCAGGTGAACTTGCTACAGCTGCTTTTACTGCGGTTATTCTTGCGGCAATTGCCATGTCTCTTTATATATGGTTACGCTTCGAATGGTTTTTTGCAGTTGGGGCAATTGTAACGCTCATCCTAGACACCACAAAAATGATTGGTTTTTTTGCTTTATTTCAGTTTGATTTCAATTTAACTGCCATCGCCGCTCTTTTAACGATTGTTGGTTATTCCATAAATGATAAAGTAGTGGTTTATGATCGAATGCGCGAAAATATGCGCCTTTATAAAAAAATGTCACTACGTGAACTAATTGATCTTTCAATTAATCAAGTTCTTATACGCTGTCTCTTTACATCCGCTACCACAGTTCTCGCTATGCTCCCTATGGCATTATGGGGCGGAAGCGCTGTTTATAATTTTGCATTTCCTATGGTATTTGGAATTATTATTGCAACATCGTCTTCAATCTTTATTGCTGCTCCTATTTTACTACTACTTGGGAATTGGTGGCGTAAAAGAAATAATCACACAAACACGACACTACAATAAAAATGCCACGTTAATTCATATATGAAATACCATTCCTCTTTTCTTATAAAAAAAGCTATAGTCGCTTTAATGAATTCATTTTTTTTGAAAAAGTCATAAATATTATGCTCCATGATACGCCACTTATTACAACAATCGTTGCAGGTTTATGCTTAGCATTTCTTTTAGGAATGATTGCCAGTCGTTTGCGTATCTCACCACTTGTGGGATACTTATTAGCTGGTGTTATTGTAGGACCAAACACAGGCGGTTTTAGAATAGATTCCGGTATTATCAACCAACTTGCTGAAATTGGTGTCATTTTGCTAATGTTTGGTGTTGGACTGCATTTTTCATTGAAAGACCTGTTATCTGTCAAAGCTATTGCTATCCCTGCTGCCATTGCACAAATGGCATTTTCTACTTTTCTAGGCTCGTGCCTTGGCTTAATCATGGGATGGGGTTTAAGCAGTAGTGTAGTTTTCGGTTTAGCTTTATCAACAGCAAGTACTGTTATTCTCTTACGTGCTTTGCAAGAACGCCATCTTATTGAAACAGAAAAAGGACGCATTGCTGTTGGCTGGTTAATTATTGAAGATTTAGCGATGGTTCTGATACTTGTTCTCATACCATCACTGGCAAATATCCTTGGCAATACGAAAAAAGAAGCCATTGATCCTCTTATTCAATGGTTAGACTTAAGTATTTGGGGAATTTTTGGTCTCACCATTTTAAAAGTTATTCTATTTATCATTCTCATGCTCGTGATTGGACGACGCGTTATACCATGGTTATTAAAAGTAAGTGCACATTCAGGATCACGTGAATTATTTCGTCTGAGTGTCTTTGCTACCGCACTAGGGGTAGCTTTCGGAGCTGCTCATTTATTTGGTGTTTCTCTTTCCCTTGGAGCCTTTTTTGCAGGTATGGTTATGAGTGAATCAGAATTAAGCCATCGTGCTGCTGAAGAGTCTTTACCCCTGCGAGATGCATTTTCTGTTCTCTTCTTTGTTTCTGTAGGCATGTTATTTGACCCAGGAAAAATACTGTCTCACTTTTTTCCTCTCTTAGCAACATTATTCATTATTATAATAGGAAAATCTGCTGGTGCCTTTTTCATCCTTAAAGCTTTTCGCTACTCTAATGCAACAGCTTGCACAATTTCTGCCAGCCTCGCCCAAATTGGAGAATTTTCTTTTATCCTTGCAGGTTTAAGTTTAAGCCTTGGGCTTTTAAACAACGATGCTCATGACTTTATCCTTGGAGGGGCAATTCTTTCTATTTTAGTCAATCCTCTCATTTTTATTGCCTTTGATAAAATTAAAAAACATCTAGAAAATTTGCCTAAAAACTCACAAGACACACAAAAAATCATTGATATTGATCCGAAAGACCCTGACCAAGAATTTTTACCAATGACCTCAAAAACAAATCATATCGTAATTATTGGTTACAGCCGTATTGGTAAATGTGTTGCACTATCTTTAATAAACAGAGGTGATCCTGTAGTTATCGTAGAGGAATCAAAACGCCTTACTGATAAAGCGATTGCAGATGGTTTTGAGGTCATTTGCGGTAATATCATTAAACAAGATGTCATGAATGCTGCAAATATGAGCAATGCGTACAAAGTTGTTATTACAATGTGCAATACTATTGAAGTAGGAGAATGTATAGTGAATATACGTGATATGAATAAGGATATCCAGATAATCACACATACACTATCCGATGTAGATACAGCTTATCTCATTGATTTAGGCGCAGATATTGTAGTAACTGATGAAGAAGAAATCGCAAATGGTGTTATTGAGCATATAACTGGACAGAGATTCATAAAAAATATTGCGCAATCATGAATGATATTTACAGAAAACATATAAAAACAAAAACGGATAAAACAGCATGAAAATGAAGCAATTGATATGGCCATTTATCGGTATCTTAGCCATGCTGATATCTATCCGAATTCTTTATATAAAGCTCTCTGCCATTTCTTTCAGTGATGTACTGGAACGACTAAGCAATTTAAGTGTACAACACTGGCTATTAGCCTGTTTGTGCTCTCTTTTAGCTTATGCTGCTCTTGCTGGATATGATCGAATTGCTTTACAACATCTCGGCCATAAGATTTCTTGGTTTTTTATTGCTCTATGTTCGTTTACCACCTATGCACTTTCACACAATATTGGCGCTTCAGTTTTTTCTGGTGCAGTCGTGCGCTACCGCGCCTATAAAATGAAAGGATTAAGTGGAACGGAAATTGCGATATTAGTAGGGTTTTGCTCTTTTACTTTTGTAATAGGTACAGTCTTACTTTTTGGAATTGTTTTAATTTTGCAACCCGAAATTATCACTCTTATTTATAATGATCTTCCTGAATGGCTTGGAACAGCAGTTGGTGTAATTTTACTCGGTTGTACAGCACTCTATATTTTTGGTAGCTGGCTTCAATTAAAACCCCTACGTCTAGGGAAAAAAATTCAACTTTCTTATCCAAAGTTGAAAATTGTCATTCAACAACTTCTTATCGGCCCCTTAGAGCTTTTAGGAGCAGCAGGAATTATATACGCTGTGCTCCCTCACAATACAGATGTTCATTTTATTTCTGTGCTTGGTGTTTTCCTGGCATCTTTCACAATAACGCTTCTCTCCAATGCCCCCGCTGGAGGAGTTGGTGTTCTTGAAGCTTTATTCATAACAGGCATGTCCAGTATAAATCCAACCGATGTTGTTGCAGCACTTATTGTATTTAGAATGCTTTATTTAATCATACCACTCATTATCTCGTTATTTGTTGTAGCAATTTTCGAAACTCAACAATATTGCAAAAAAACGCGCAAAACACCACCTAAGTAAATAAAAACCGTCTCTCCTTTTTCTCGCAAATGAATAACGATAACCGCACTGAATTTGAGCTCATATGTCAATCAAACGACCAGTATTTTCATTTATCTTTTTTAAGATTGTGTATTGAAGCGTCTCTCTTTCAAAGCAACCCCAGCTCACCGTTCAAAATATAAAAAATATTTGATATTTAAATTCTCTTTCAAAAAACCGTTTGATTAGCTCCCTGAATAGCTCTGCCATGAAAAACAACAATGTCTATCCTCTTTAATCGATTTTAAATATTGGATTGCTCTTTTGCAATATAATAACCTTCTCTCATACTTTTAATGAAAGAAAAGAATAAAAGGAGGTCTTATAAACAATTATATAAACTACGAGCAATAATTTGAAAAAATTTTTTCTTTAAAAAATGCAGAAATAAAACAGATATAATCACTATTCTTGAGATTCATGGCTATTTAAAAAAGCACTGCACACCATTTTTCTACTTGAACCTCTCTCGCAAATCATCGATAAAAATCCTTCTTTTGATATGAAAACTCATGAATAATTCAAGCATTTGCCTATCTCCATCATTTGACATTTAAAAGCCTGCAAATAATAAAAATACCATTATAAAGCTAATCTCTTTATTCTTTTCACTCTCTCTAAGAAGAAAGCATTTTCCTATCACTTGGACTTTCCCAATAATTAGCTTTTTTCCTGCAAGACAAGTGGAGAGATAAGGATTTTAGATATATTACGGCGATCCATTTCAATAACTTTAAAGCGTAAACCATCAGCTTCAAAGCTTTCACCTTCATTTGGTAAATGACCAAACCGCCAAAGCATAAATCCTGCCAAAGTAGTATAACGATCTGCCTCATCAACAAAATTACGCTCAAGATACCCACTTAAACGGCGAATATCAGCATACCCCTCAACAAGAAGACTTCCATCTTCAAGCTTTTCTGCTATCATGAGTTCCTCATCATCATCAGGAAAATCACCTGCAATAGCTTCAAGAATATCGGTTGGTGTTGCAATCCCTTCAAAAGATCCATGCTCATCAACAATAATTGCAAGCTGAATTGAAGAATGACGTAATTGCTCCATCAATCGTAATACACTTGTATTTTCATGAACAACGAGGGGTTCTCGCATAGCTTTTTTCCAATTAATCTTTTTTCCCTCAGCCAAATTCAACAGAAGATCTTTAGTCAAAGCAACGCCAACAAACTCATCCACTTTTTCACGTGCAAGAATTAAGCGACTATGTTTAACCTTTTGTAATTCTTCACGCATTTCACTTTCATCACCATTAAGATCCAACCACTCAATCTCATTACGCGGTGACATAATAGAACGAACAGGACGATCAGCCAAATCGAGAACACCACGAATCATTTCTTTTTCTTCCGGTCGAAACAACTCAGAAGCTGCGGCCTGTTCAGCAATAACATCTACAGTCTCACTCAGATTACCATCTTTGTTTCCACCCCCTAAGAGTCTTAAAACAGCATCAGCTGTTCGACCACGTAGATCATTTGTTGTAATCATTTTTTCACGATTACGACGTCCAATTTGATTAAAAACTTCAATAAGAACAGAAAAACCAATAGCGGCATACAAATACCCTTTTGGAATATGAAAACCAAACCCTTCAACAATGAGAGCAAAACCAATCATCATCAAAAAGCCAAGACAAAGGATCACAATAGTGGGATGACGATTAATAAAACGCATAAGAGCGCCCGATCCCCACATCATCACACTCATAGCAACCATGACTGCTATATACATAACCGCTGCCTGCTCTTTTGCAATCATACCCGTTGCAGTAATAATACTATCTAAAGAAAACAGAGCATCAAGCACCACAATTTGCACAATTACTTGCCAAAAAACGACATAAGCAACATCTGTTTTTCTTTCATGCACTGCACCTTCTAATCTTTCATGTAACTCTAACGTTCCCTTTGCCAGCAAAAAAGCACCACCACCAATTAAGATGAGGCTATGCCAACTAAACACAAAGGATGAGAATGCAAAAATCATCGTATCGAGATTCATCACCCATCCAATAACCGTAAGCAGAAAAAACCGCATTACTAATGCTAAAGTGAGACCGATCAAGCGTGCACGATCACGCAAATGTAGCGGCAATTTTTCAGCTAAAATTGCAATAAAGACAAGGTTATCTATTCCTAAAACAATTTCGAGAAAAATCAAAGTAACCAAGCCAAACCACGCATGGGGATCAGCGATCCATTCCATCATAGTTCACCTTTTAAAAATGTCTTTAAAAGCTCAAAAGCGCACTGTTGACAAAACAAACTCATGAGCTTTCATTCTCATAATTGAACAAAACCATTGAACGCAAACAAACTGCAAACAAAGCAAGCAACAACAAAACATTGCTTAAACGCACATAATTATTGATAAAGTTGATAAAATAGAACGATGGCCCACACCACTTGTAACCACAAAAAGGTTCCTCTATATTTTGCTCGGGCATTACGCTCGACAATCCTCCAACTCCCGTTCTGCATAATAATCAGAACACTTAGTTTATAAAGCTCTTTATAATGGGTCTATTTTTAGATAAGATCAAGAGGTATTACAGTATATTTTTAACCTTACAGCGAGTTTAGCTATAGACTTTAGCATTTTCAATAAAAAACAATAAAACCATCTAGACATAGCTCCTTAGGAGCGTTATAGAACCCTTCATTCTCATTGTTTGAGTAACCGTGGGTGATTAGCTCAGTCGGTAGAGCAGCTGACTCTTAATCAGCGGGTCGTGGGTTCGATTCCCTCATCACCCACCAGCTGTTTTTATATTGCGTTTAATATATTGATTTTCATGTTCTTTTTAAGATGCGCAATACGTAAATGAAAGTTCAGGAATAAAATCCTCAAACTTTCCTCTGTAAAGTGCGCCTTTTTTATCCGTATACTTTTTTAACAATATTGTCTGTCAGCAGATTTTATATATCATAAATTTTATACCGACTATTTTTTTCAAAATATTTTAAAGAGGTTTTCAAGGAGGAGATTTCAAAGATATTCAATAGGTTGTTTGAATCTTTTTAATCTCTTTTGTAAGATCGCTTCAAATAAATCCTCTTTCTGATTCTGATACGTCAACAATAAAAGCCTTCCTTTGCATATGTCTCAGAGAATACAATTCCCTAAACAAATATCATAACAATTTTGCAATGAAATAGACTAAAAAGAAATTATTTGAAATTCTTATAACAACTATCTGCCTCTCTTTGTAAGAGAACCTTTGTTTCTTTCAAAACTATATTGCCTTTTTATTTTCTCTTTCATCCCCCACAAATAGATTTTTTTCAATCTCTACAAAAAAGAAAATGCTACGGATACAACTTTTTCCTCCACTCTATCTAAAAGACCTTCTCTATGATCAATGCGAAGTTCTCGTAAGATTCTACCAAATAGTATAATCATCTGAAAAAGATTTTTCTTTACAACTTTAGGATTAAAGAACTGATAGTCTTTTTCACTTCCTTTGTGCAAAATATTTCCACAAAAGAAAAGAGTTTTGTTTCATTTATACTACCAAATAAAAATCACTAAAATGATTGAAAAAACCATAATATTTCTGGATGAAATATTCATCAAAATCATCCTTCAGCAATAAGAAAAATCACCAGAACTCAATGCCAGATCGCTGATTAACGACTTTTGCATCACTAAAATCAACAATAAACGAATATCAGGGTTTGCTTTTTTATTTTTGATCTTTTTATCGTAACGGAAATTACCAATGAAGAAATCATTTAAAATTTTTTGTCATTAGAAATTTTTTCTTCAGCAATATGACAATTCTCTACCCTATTTAACTGACAATCAAAGTTCTTTTCTACTATGACATATAAAACAACTAAAAGACTTAAAATTACAAAAGATAGAGTTTGCCATAACCTCTAGGTAGCCTAAACAACTTATAACTCTCATATAACACTAAATCTTCTTATCCGCTATCTCAGCTAAAACTTAAAAACCTGTACCAAATATCTGTTGCATTACTCGAGAGTGAAATAGTATACCAGGCTAATTCCATATTCTTTCTCTTTATCCACATGAAGTCATAAAAAATGTTTTTCTCCTTTACTCCTCATTCATATCATGCTTCGATGAGCAAGATTATCTTTTTCAGCGTAATTTTCAATAATTAAAGGGAACCTCCTAAAAATGGACTATAAACAAAATTCAGAAAATAATCCTAAGAAGAAATTACAACGTGGAT
The DNA here is from genome assembly GCF_000046705.1 of Bartonella henselae str. Houston-1. Taxonomy (NCBI): domain Bacteria; kingdom Pseudomonadati; phylum Pseudomonadota; class Alphaproteobacteria; order Hyphomicrobiales; family Bartonellaceae; genus Bartonella; species Bartonella henselae. Next base: position 1,194,569 of record NC_005956.1, read on the forward strand.
TACATAACCGTCACGTACAACTTATAGCCCTGGGTGGTGCTATTGGAACAGGTCTCTTCATGGGATCAGGAAAAACAATCAGCGTAGCAGGCCCTTCCATCATACTAGTTTATGCTATTATTGGTTGTGCCTTATACTTTGTAATGCGTGCTATGGGAGAATTATTGCTTTCTAACTCACGATACCGGTCTCTTATTGATTTTTCAACCGATATGCTAGGACCAGGAATTGCTTTTTTTGTCGGCTGGAGCTATTGGTTGAGCTGGGTTGTAACTGGAGCTGCAGATATTATTGCCATCATTACTTATATGCATTTTTGGTGGCCAACACTCAATTCATGGATTATCGTTTTCTCCTGCGTTATTTTCTTTTTAACCCTTAATCTCCTTGCAGTAAAAATGTTCGGTGAACTTGAGTTTTGGTTTGGTCTTATTAAAGTCTTAGCAATTTTGGCATTAATCGTTGTTGGATTTTACATGATTTGTACTGGCTTTACCTCTCCAAATGGTACTGTTGCCTCTCTCAGTCACGTATGGAACGATGGAAATATCTTTCCTCGAGGAATTCCAGGTTTTTTTGCTGGATTTCAAATAGCCATTTTTTCCTTCGGTGGTATAGAAATTGCCGGAACAACTGCAGCGGAAGTTAAAGAACCTAAAAAAGTTCTACCAAAGGCAATTAATGCAATACCCCTTCGTATTGTACTCTTTTATATCTTTTCTCTCGTTGTAATAATGTCAGTCACACCTTGGGATCAAGTTGTTCCAGAAAAAAGTCCCTTTGTCTCGATGTTTTGGCTTGCTGGCATTCCGATAGCTGCTGGTTTGATAAATTTTGTTGTTCTCACCTCAGCTGCCTCTTCAGCAAATAGTGGTATTTTTTCTACCAGCCGCATGATATATGGGCTTGCAACACAAAAAGGTGCACCTCGGTTTTTTGGAAAACTTTCCAAATACCATGTTCCAGCCAATGCCCTATTCTTTTCCTGCTTATGTATTTTATTAGGATACACAATTGCATCATCATCTCCAAGCATCATCAGTGCTTTTACAATCGTGAGCAGCATTCCAGCAATTGCATTTTTATTCGTATGGTCTGTAATTTTAGTTAGCTATATTGTGTATCGCCACAACCACCCCCATTTACATACTGAATCCGTCTACAAAATGCCAGGAGGTGTTATCACATGCGGGATTATTTTAGCTTTTTTTGCTTTCATGCTCTATTTGTTGACATTAGAATCTGATACTCTAACAGCTTTAAAATACAGTATATTTTGGTTTATTTTCTTAGGCATAACATATTTTATGTTTATAAGAAAAAAAACTGCTCAAGATAATAAATAAAATTATACATAAAAGGCATATCAAAAAAGGGTAACCAAAGTTACCCTTTTTGTACATAAAGCGTAAAAGCTGTTTACTAATATTTCATATAAACTTCAATTACGTTCTTTATCAACCAAAGCATTCGCCTTTATCCAAGGCATCATAGAACGGAGTTTTTTCCCAACTTCTTCAATAGGATGGCTATCATTCAAACGGCGCATCCCTTTAAAATGAGCAGCACCGGCTTTATATTCCTGAATCCAATTCGATGTAAATTTACCTGTCTGAATATCTTTCAAAATACGCTTCATTTCTGCTCTTGTCTCATCTGTAATCACGCGTGGACCAGACATATATTCGCCCCATTCCGCCGTATTGGAAATGGAATAATTCATATTTGCAATGCCACCTTCATACATGAGATCAACAATCAATTTAACCTCATGCAAACACTCAAAATAAGCCATTTCCGGCGCATAGCCTGCTTCTGTTAGTGTTTCATAACCTGCTCGAATAAGCTCAACAAGACCACCACACAGAACAGCTTGTTCACCAAAAAGATCAGTTTCACACTCTTCTTTAAATGTCGTTTCAATCACTCCAGCACGTCCCCCACCAAGACCACATGCATAAGACAATGCTACATTATGGGCATGCCCTGAAGCATCTTGTGCAACAGCAATTAAACAAGGAACACCACAACCATTTTGGTATTCATTGCGAACTGTATGACCTGGACCCTTAGGAGCAATCATCACGACATCAACTGTTTTTTTAGGCTCAATGAGACCAAAATGAATACTCAAACCATGCGCAAAAGCAATTACAGCACCATCACGTAAATGATCATGAATATGCTCTTTATAAATATCAGCTTGCAATTCATCTGGCGTTGCCATCATGATGAGATCTGCCCATTTTGCCGCTTCAGCAACACAAACAACCTCAAAACCGTCTGCGACAGCTTTTTTAACTGTTGCCGACTCCGAACGCAAAGCAATTTTCACATTTTTAACACCGAAATCTCTCAGATTTAAAGCATGCGCTCGCCCTTGTGAACCATAACCAACAATAGCCACTTTTTTTTCTTTAATTAAATTAACATTCGCATCACGATCATAATAAACACGCATGAAAATACTTCCTTATCTTTATATTAAAACTGAATTTTAGATTTTTTATTGAATAAAAAGCTAAAACCACCCCTAAGTGCTTCACACACTAGAATAAACAAATCATTCTTCACAACAGAACTACAATTGAATAACCTTAAAAGATATAGATTGCATACAAAAAAATATGCCCCAATCTTTACAAAAACATATTGAGATCCAAAAAGAAATTTCAGCCGTTATTCTACAAAAAATAATATGTTATACAAAATAATACTACCGAAGAAAAATAGAGACTTTGAATTGTAATCTTCTTCTGCACAACGAACCATTGTACCCTTAAAAGTTAAGATACCGATGTGATCTCTAAACATGAACTAAATTAAAGTGGATAGCAAGAAAAATTATAAAATGAGCACCGTAGTTATACTTTAGATTTTTGCACTTAACATCCAACCCTTGAGGAAAATTGAAGCTTAAAACAATAATCCTATAACAGAAGAAGCTTTTTTATCCAATCATTAGAAAACACATCTTAAGTATTTGATTTATTGAAAAAATACTCGATAAGGTAGTGTACTTTCTCAAAAAGTTCATCATCGTTTTGCATTATGTTCTTAATTGGGAAAAAGGAATGCATTCTGCTTGCTTATTTCTTCTCTTTATGCCTCTTAACACCAACCACTATTATCATATCAGAAACAACTTGTGTAATTTCTTGCCCTTCAACAATCTAAACTGCTTGGATACTATTAAGCCTCAAAGTATAAAGTTTAACTTAAGGCATTCAGAACAGTGTAGACTTTTAGGTGATCAAATCTTAGGTTTACTTTTTCCAACGCTTCCCTCTCATACTGACATTCTCTATAATCTGCCACACAATCTAGAGCTTTCAACACATTGATAAATACGAATAGAGAAAACACAAATCTTCAAGATCACCATCCATACCACTAGCTCTTAGAAAGTTTTTCTAAAAACTAATGTCTCCTTCTGACAACACAATTCACAAGATTTATCGATAGATTCTAAGCCACCCCATGCCCATGGATATATGAATAAAGTCACACTTTCCTAAGAGTGAGAAGAAACTTTCACCATTGAGACTCAGTTTTTCAATAATATGAACTTCTTCACTAAAACGATAGAGTAAAGGTTTTCATTTCTCACAAGCATCTGCAAAACTTATCCCCCATAAACGATAAATTTTTTGTCAACCTCTAACTTGATATCATACTTCTCCTAGTAACACTCTTAATCTTTTACAAATAAAACAACCATCATTCGCATCTTACTTTCAAATCTTTCTGAGATGCACAAATCTAGTATAAAAAATCAATCTTGCCTCTTCCACATTAAAAACACTCCTCAAACAAAGGAGTACAATTTTAAAAATAAAAAAATAACTTAAAAATATTTTTTTTAGCTTTACTGAAAGCTTAAATGGAAAAGTGTTCACTAAAAAACATCTTCACAACCGAAAAACATCAATACAAAATTAATACACAGTTATAAACCATATCAGAAAAAAGCAGCGCTCTATTCTTTATCAAACATATGCAAAATTATTCTTATGAATCAGAATTTGTAGAGTTTTATAAAATCTCATTCATAAAATTGAATAAAGGAGAAAAGAATTAAGACAATAACCGGATGAAACGCTGAACAGTCTCATACATTCCGTATTCTAATGCATCAGCAATAAGCCCATGACCAATAGAGACTTCATCAAGCCAAGAAATATGATTAACAAGAGCAGGAAGGTTAGTAATTGTCAGATCATGACCTGCATTAACACCTAATTGCAGCTCTTTGGCCTTTCTTGCCGCTAAAATAAGTTTCTTCAACTCTTGATCCTGTTTTGTCTTATCTTTAAATGCACCACCATAAGGTCCAGTATAAAACTCCACACGATCAGCACCAATTGTTTTAGCAATGTCAAGGCCATCTACAAGAGGATTAGCGAATAACGACACACGAATTTTCTTTTCTTTCAAGCGTTGAATAATAGGCGCCAAAAATTCCGCATTATGAGCAAAATCCCAACCATGATCGGAGGTTGATTGAGCTGGATCATCAGGGACAAGGGTAATCTGATCAGCATATTTTTCTGCCAAATCCAAAAATCTATCGCTTGGATAACCTTCAATATTAAACTCTGCAGTAGGAAAAGCGCTGTTAATTAAACAACGTATATCTGGCAAATCAGCAAAACGAATATGTCGTTCATCCGGTCGCGGATGAACCGTCAAACCTGCTGCGCCAGCTGTAAGCGCTATATGCCCAATACTCTTTATATTTGGCCATGGAAGATTACGTCGATTGCGTAAAACAGCAACAGCATTGAGATTAACCGAAAGTTTTACTGCCATACATATTCCCATTTGCATACATAATTAAAAGATAGAAAAAAATACATTTCACAGCATAAGCCCAGATAATAAAAATAATTTTCTCTATCGAACAATGGTTAAACGCTCTGCCGCACGAGTAATCCCGGTATAAAGCCAGCGCGCAGACATATCACGAAATGCAAAACTTTCATCAAATAAAACAACATTATTCCATTGAGACCCTTGTGCTTTATGAACAGTTAATGCATATCCATAATCAAAATCATCATATCTTTTTTTTAATTGCCATGAAATATCACTATCAGGATTTTCAAACAATGCTTTTAAAAGCTTAATCTTCACTACTCCACGCTCACTCTCTTCTGGCTTAACAAGAAGATTAACACCGGGTTTAACAGTTTCCTTCTGTGAAGTCATTACTTTCCATAAAGAGCCATTTAACAAGCCTTTCGCCGGATCATTGCGCAAACACACAAGCTTGTCTCCTGCTTGTGGATAAGCTGCCGTAAAGCCCTTCAATACACGCAAACGTTTATTATAAAGGTAACGTGTTCGGTTAATCCCCACCAAAAGCTGATCAGCATCCAAAACCAATTGCTGATGAACCTCTTTGCGTGTAACAACGCGAGCTGCTCCGTAATTACCATAAGGAATATCACGTCCTTCACGCACGTCCATAGCTAAACGAACGATAGGATTATCCCGCGCTTGTCGATGAATTTCTGAGAGAAGAAAATCTGGTACACCATTGGAAAAAAAACCGCCTCCTGAGATAGGAGGCAACTGACCTGGATCACCAAGAACAAGAATTGGTGTCCGAAAACTCATTAAATCACGGGCTAATTGTTCATCTACCATCGAACACTCATCAACAATAATGAGCTTCGCTTGTGCAGCCGCACTTCTTCGATTTAATGCAAATGTCGGTGCAATAGACTTTTTTCCGGTGACTTCATCGGAAACTTCTTCCTCCCCACGCGGGCAATAAATCAGTGAATGAATAGTACAAGCATTGCTTGCACCTTTAGAACGCAAAACCTGAGCCGCCTTACCTGTGAACGCAGTAAATTGGACAGAGCCATCAACCGTTTCTGCAAAATAACGAGCAAGTGTCGTCTTCCCTGTTCCTGCATAGCCAAAGAGACGAAAAAGTGGAGAACGCCCCTCCTTCAACCACGCAGAGACAGCCTTCAATGCATTATCCTGTTCCGGTGAAAACTGCATAATTTATCAAAATAAGATTCGTATAAAAAGAGCAAGCACTTAACACCCCCCACTATTAAGAAAAATCCTACTCCCCAAAAAATCTTTGTCATTAGGAATTTTTGATACATGAGTATTCTCCCATTTTCACAGCATAATCATCACCCCTCCTACCCGTGAAATTTTCGCACAAAACGCTTTCACATTCTCAATCTTGCCCCATGCAAAACTTGTATCACATACCTTAATCAAAACTCATTCTTATTGAACAAAACACCTTATTCTACAGCAAAACAATATGAACAGCCAAATCACTATATGCAATAAACTTAAAACAACCTACATATTGAGCTTCTGTTGAATCATATTCAAAGTAAAAAAAGTCACTAAAGCAAAAGTTTAAATCCGTGTTATCGTAATTGCAAACTCCTTAAACCAAACATTGTCCTTCAGCGGAAATAGCATTGGCAACTGCTTCATCATGAGCCTCGTCAGGTAATAGCATATCATTATGTGCACACCCAGATGGGATCATTGGAAAACAATTTTCTAAATTATCAACCCGGCAATCGAAGAGAACTGGTTTGTCACAGTCAATCATTTGCTGTATTTTATCATCAAGTTCATCCGGTTTGGAACAATGAATACCAATCCCTCCATAAGCTTGTGCCAATTTCACAAAGTCAGGCATTGATTCGGTGTAAGAATGAGAAAGACGATTACCATGCAACAACTGCTGCCACTGGCGGACCATACCCATATACTGATTATTCAAAATAAAAATTTTCACTGGTGTGTTATACTGCATTGCCGTTGCGAGTTCTTGGATATTCATTTGAATTGAAGCATCACCAGAAATACATACAACAAATGCATCAGGATGTGCGATTTGTACCCCAATAGCAGCAGGCAAACCATAACCCATAGTTCCAAGACCACCAGAAGTCATCCAATGGTTTGGCTCATCAAAGTGATAATATTGTGCAGCCCACATCTGATGCTGCCCAACATCAGTCGTAATATAAGCATTCACATCTTTAGTAAGAGCATAAAGTCGTTCAAGAGCGTATTGTGGCATAATAATATCTTTTTTCTTAGGGTATGCTAATGAATTACGAGCTCTCCAGCAATCAATTTGCTTCCACCACGCATCACGGCCTTCACTCTTAAAGATTGGTTGCTGTCTATGCAAACATTGCATCATATCTCCTAAAACATCAGCCACATCGCCAATAATTGGAACTTCCACTTTTACGATCTTATTGATAGAAGAAGGATCAACATCAATATGAATAATGCGCGCATGAGGTGCAAATGCATCAAGCCGCCCAGTGATACGATCATCAAACCGTGCCCCAACAGCCAGCATAACATCACAATCATGCATGGCCATATTAGCTTCATAAGTTCCATGCATTCCAAGCATTCCAAGCCAATTTTTACCAGAAGCCGGATAAGCACCAAGTCCCATGAGTGTTGAAGTAATCGGAAAATCTCCCAATTGAACCAAATCACGCAAAAGCTGTACAGCTTGAAGACCTGATGAAATAACACCACCACCAGAATAAATAACAGGACGTTTTGCTTCTTCTAAAAGAGAAACAGCACATTCAATAGCCTCAATATTCCTTTCCAACTGTGGAGAAAAATGCCTAGATACCAAAACTTGAGGCGCTCTATAAACACCTGAAGCTAATTGTATATCCTTAGGAATATCAACCAAAACTGGCCCTGGACGTCCTGATTGAGCAACAGCAAAAGCTTCATGAATGATAGCGGCAAGATCATTTACATCTTTAACCAACCAATTTTGTTTCGTACAGGACTTTGTAATACCAACTGTATCAGCCTCTTGGAAACCATTTGTTCCAATCACAGTTGTTGACACCTGACCAGAAAAACAAACAAGAGGAATAGAATCCATAAGTGCATCTTGCAAAGGTGTTACAGCGTTCGTTGCCCCTGGACCAGAAGTCACAAGCATAACGCCGACCTTCCCTGTGCTGCGTGCATAACCTTCAGCAGCATGACCTGCTGCTTGTTCATGACGCACCAAAATATGCTGCAGTGAATCCTGTTGATAAAGTACATCAAAAATAGGAAGGACAGCCCCACCAGGATAACCAAATAGATGTTTAACCCCTTGATCAATAAGAGCTTGAACCACCATTTCAGCGCCCAACATTTTTTTTCCGTTCGCACTCTCTTGCATTCTTGGATGATTTGTCATTTTCCCACTCGTCTACTTGATAGCACAATAAAAAAAGACCCCAGAAGAGCCCATAAAAAAAGGCTCTTAGAGAGCCTACTACACACAAAACATAGATTGTATGATTATCCCCCCATTACTCCAATGCACAAAATATATTAAGAAAAATCTTTCTTATAAAGAGATTTCTAATTCCATTGATACCATCCGTCAATAAAAAATTATATTTCTTAAAAAATTCCATGCATAATTAAGTTTTTTACATTATCCTTTAGGATTCTTGACTCTTTTATCAAGAAAGAAGCATCCATTCTTCATCAAATTGATTACGAAACCATGTTATTTGCCTTTTTGCATACCTCCTCGTTTGTGTCTTCACCATTTCAAGAGCCTCCTCAAAACTTTGCTTCCCATCCAAATAAGCTATAAATTCAGGTATACCAATAGCCTTCATCGCCGGTAACAAAGGAGAAAGCGCAAGCTTTTTCATAGCAATCACCTCCTCTAAAGCGCCTTTTTCAATCATAGAGTCCAACCGTTTATGAATACGTTCATAAAGCAACTGACGCGGTGGAATGAGAAGAAGTTTTTCTGAACAATTTCGCGCAATAAGAGGTGTTGTTTTTTTCTTCTGCCACCAACTTAGCTTTTTATCAGTTGCATCATAAACTTCCAAAGCACGAACAATACGTTGTCCATCTTGTGAAGAAATTTTCTCAGCGAGAACAGCATCAACCTGCCACAATTGGCGATAAAGGTTCTCAGCTCCCTCTTTATCAAGCCGAAGTCGCCATTTCTGCCGCACAACATCTGGAATATCAGGGATTTTTGAAATTCCCTCTAAAAGAGCACGAAAATAAAGTCCTGTTCCACCAACAAAAATAAGTGATTTCGACGTAAATGTCATTAAAAGCTTGCTAACATCACATAACCACTGTCCCACTGAGTAGTGAAGAGCAGGATTCACATAACCATAAAGATAGTGCGGAACAGTTGCAGTATCAGTCCGTGTAGGCCTTGCCGTTAAAATATTTAAAACATCATAAACCTGCATTGAATCAGTATTAATAATGAGAGCATTTTTTTCCTGAGCTATTTGTAAGGCAAGCGCTGATTTGCCACTCGCAGTTGGCCCTGCTATCAAGGTAATCGTTCTCCCTTTCATAAATGGAAATCCTTACATCCATCACTCAACAACTTCGTGCAACACGCACGAGCAACTCCAAAGACCTTGTATTTCATCTCCATCGTCATAAATGTGAATGCTTTTAAAGAAAATACAATCATAATCCCTTTAATGAACAAAAAGAAAGTACCTATGATAACTCTGCACCCTTTGAAAAAAGGAAAAATGAACACGATAACAATACCTAAAAAATCTTAAAGTTCTTTTTTATATCCTTATTCAATAATAAAACACAGCCATAAATTTTTTTTCAAGTAAACGATCATCAACAAACATACTTTTTGCAATCACATACTAAAATAATACTCGCTTAACGCACATAAACACACAGCTTACCTTTTTAAAAAATGGATGATATTCTATTTATAACAAGCTTTCTGCAGATCATCATCTTCAAGCACCCATTTTTCTTTCAATTTTTTCCATCAACCACGAAGCAAAACATAGTAATGTCCAGATGAAAAACTCTGATATGAATTTTTTTTGTATAATTTACTATTTTAAAAACTGGAGAGAAAAAACTCTCACCTGTCCCATATCTTTATAGTGACAACAAAAACACAGATGATTAAATACATATTCAAAAAAATGAATTACTAAAACATCAATCTTCAAAGTATCAATCCATTGGAATCGTTACGAATCGTAATTCTCCATCAGGCCTAGCAATGATGAAGAGAGCATTTTTGCGTCCGGCTTCACGTAATTTATGAATACGTTTTTTAGCCTCACCAATTGTCGTGACAGTACTTTGATTGATATCAACAATCACTTCACCAGTGCGAATACGCTTTTTATCCGCCGCACTATTTTTGGCAACAGATATCACGACCAATCCCTGAAGTTTATCCGTAATAGAATAATGTTGACGTAAATCCGCTGTAAGCTCAGATAATGTCATTCCCATAAATTGCATTGTCCCGCTTTTCGATATAGGACCGCTTCTTTCATTATCAGATTCTTCTACCATATTCTCATTTGTATCTGTCTCAATTAAACGTCCAAGCTTAACTTTTACTGTTTTTTCTTGCCCATTGCGCAAAACAGTAATATCCACTACCTTTCCTTCCAGACTTTCCGCCACCAAACGAGGCAAGTCACGTGCATGTTTAATTTTAGCGTTGCCAAAGGAAAGAATGATATCGCCAATCTGCAACTGACTATTATCTACATCTGTTTGTTCCATTTTACCTGCAACCAACGCCCCTACAGGACTTTCTAATTTTAAACTTTTTGCAATATCCTCTGTCACCGGCTGAATACGAATAGCCAACCAACCACGCCTTATTTCTCCAAAATCACGCAATTGATTGATAACAGAAAGCGCCATATCCGATGGTATAGCAAAACCAATACCAATAGACCCTCCAGAAGGCGAAACAATTGCTGTATTAATTCCAATAACCTCACCATTTCTATCAAATAACGGACCACCAGAATTACCTCGGTTAATCGCTGCATCTGTCTGAATAAAATTATCATAAGGACCAGCATTGAGATCACGATTACGTGCAGAAATAATACCAACCGTTACACTTCCACCAAAACCATAAGGATTACCAATAGCCATCACCCAATCACCAATACGGGCCTTTTCTGAGTCACCAAAACGTACAGCCTTTAATTTTTTACTTCCTGCATCCACTTGAAGCAGTGCCAAATCAGTCTTGCTATCCTTTCCAAGTAATTTTGCCTTTAGCTTTGTACCATCGGTAAAATTCACTTCAATATCATCAGCATCAACGATAACATGATAATTTGTAACGATAAGCCCTTTTTGGGCATCAATTACAAAACCAGACCCCAAAGAACGTACTTTTTGAAACTGACTCTCTTTTTGACCATCTTTAGGAGAGAAAAAATCAGTAAAATATTCTTGTAACAATGAATCTTCTGGAATAACGGGTACCGAAGTATGTTCATCCTGTTCGGTCCCATCAACTGTCTGTGCTGTAGAAATATTTACAACTGTCTCCAAAAGCTGAGCAGCGAGATCAGGAACGGAAAGCGATCTATTTTTTGTCTCCACCGCCCAAGAAGAATTCATTGATCCTAATAAAAATAAAAGCACGCAAACAAAAGCTCTTATAAGAAAGCACTTCATAGACGTATTTTTACCTATGACATTTCTACCCATAACACGCCTCTAACTAAATACTGAAAAGAGCCACACCAAATTTATCTCTGCAAAATCAGTATGGCTCAATACCCATTTTCATCCTAAAAGAAAGCAATCAAATATTACACTTATCACGCGAAATCTTGTGTTCGCAATCAAGTGTTTCATCTATTCTCCTCCAAATTTTGAAACAGTTTTATTAAGTCCAGTATTCCCATTAGTGTTCATTGTCGATGAAAGTTTCTCCCTTGCCTGTAGTAAATTACGAAAATAGAAAAAGAAATCCTCATTTGGTGAAATCACCATCGGAGTATGCTCTAAATTCTTATATTGCTCCATCGCCAACCAAAAATCGTAAAAGGATGGATTAGCCTCCCTCGCTTTCAATAAAAGGCGAATACTTTCAGCCTGACCTTCACCACGAGTAATTTCGGCATCACGCTTTGCAGCCGCTACGATTTCTTCATATTCACGATTAGCTTCCGCCACAATACGATCTCGCTCTTGCTGACCACGAGCACGAATATTTTCTGCTACAGCCTCCCGTTCAGCTGCCATTTGTCGATAGACATCTTCTGAAACTGCATCGGTCAAATCGGTTTTGCGAATACGCACATCAACAATAGTAATACCTAACGAACCGGCATCTACAGAAAACTGGCGTTGTACTTCAGCCATCATAGCTCCGCGTTCATCTGATAAAGCGGCTTTAAATTCCCGTTTACCATAAACAGCACGTAAAGCATCAATAAAACGCGGAGCAAGATTTTCACGTGCAGCAATTTGCGGACGCCCAGAAGCGATACGCTGTAAAAACAACTTAGGATCTGTAATACGATAAATAAAAAATGCATCCACTTCATAATAGGCACCACCACGAACCTGTACAGATTGCGTAGGAACATCGTAACGCAACAAGCGGTTATCAACAACGATCCTCTTATCCACAAAGGGCACTTTCAAATAAATTCCTGGATCAGACTCCACTTTAACAATTTGCCCAAAACGTTTAATTGCCACTTGCTGACGAGGATAGACAATAAAAACGGACATCCACAAAACCATGAAAATAAGCACTATAGCACTCAACATAAACAAAAAACGAGACTGCTGCATCATTAGCGTCCTCCAGAAATGTGATTATCCAACAACGATGCAGAATGCGCTGATCTTGTTTTCACTTTTTCTGATGAATTGCTACGCAACAATTCATTCAAAGGAAGATAAGGCACCGCTGGAGAATTCGTTTGATCAAGAATTAACTTATTTGGTGAAGAAAAAATACGCCCCATCGTCTCCATATAAAGACGATAACGAACGGCCTCTGGTGAAATTGCAGATTCACGAGCTATAGCCTGAAAACGCTCAGCACGCCCTGTTGCCTCCTCAACCATTCGTGCTTTTTCACCTTTTGCAATCTCCCGCGTTCGTGAAGCCTCACCATTGGCTAAACCAATCTTATTAAAACGCACACGATTTCCCTCTTCAATCATTCGCCCACGCTCCTGTTCTGCTTGCTGGACAGAATTAAACGCAGCAGCAACCTTGGTAGGAGGAGCAGCTTCACTGATCGACACACGGCTTATTTCAACACCAAGTTGATATTTATCTACAGTCAATTGAATAATTTTTCTAACGTCACTTGCAACTTCTTCTTTTTTATCACGTAAAACATCATCAACAGGCCTTGAACCAATGACTTCACGCATTGCACTCTCAGCAACCTGACGAACCGTCCCTTCTTGATCATTCACATTAAATAAAAATTGACCTGGATGTGAAATGCGATAGTAAATGGAAAAATTGACATTAACAATATTCTGGTCACTGGAAAGCATCAAGCCTTCACTTTGTTGTCTCTGCCCCGGCTGACCACCAATCGCAATTGTTTTTTCCGTTAAAGGCACTTTCATATAGGTCTCAATTGGCCAAAAGTGAAAATGCAAACCATCACCGATAGTTTCTGTCTTAGGCACACCAAAACGCAACTCTACCGCTTGTTCATTTTGCTGAACAATATAAAGGGACTGATAGAGCCAAAACAACACAGCAAATAGAAATAACAAAACAAAAAGTCCATTTTTGCCAAATTGTTTAAACTGATCCTGCCCTTTACGCAAAATATCATCAATATTGGGACTATTGTCACCACCATTATTGCCACCAGAACCGAAAAGATTCTTAGAGGGTGTTTTTTTATCACCACTAAGCTTATTTTTATCGCCGCTCCACGGGCCACCACCATTTTGATTTGTCCAGGGCATCATCACCTCTTTAACTGACTACCATTCCTAAAATACCAACCATTCACTTGATCTATAGGGTGCCTCTCATCTCATTACAAGGCAACTGATAGCCTCTTTTCACTTAATTACAAATAATTATTTTCGCTCATAAACCACAAAACGTGTCGGATGACTGTCTTTATCTCCTTCTGGAATATATTGTGTTTGCACAATAGTCCACTTCTCTTTATCAAAAACAGGAAAAAAACTATCACCTTCGATGGAATCTAAAACTTCTGTAAGGAATATTTTATCAGCAATATCAAAACATTGTTGAAAAATTTCCCCACCACCAATAATAAAAATTGCATCTGCACCATTTTGAGAAGCCACCTTTTTTGCGATAGAACAAGCATGAGACAAAGAGTGGGTAATAACAGCGCTTTCAGCCTTGAATGCACAATTGCGCGTAATGACAATATTTGTACGCCCTGGTAAAGGAGCCCTGAGAGAATCCCAAGTCTTTCTCCCCATAATCACAGGACTACCGAAAGTTAAAGCCTTAAAGCGTTGCAAATCCGTCGATAAATGCCAAGGCATCGCACCTTCACGACCGATAACACCATTTTTTGCAACAGCTGCAATTAAACAAATGGGAAAAGTCATACTGCTATTGGCGCCTTGATATGTGGTTGTGCATCATAATTAAGCAATTCAAAATCCTCAAATTTAAAAGAAAAAAGATCTGTTACCGCTGGATTTATACGCATAAACGGCAAAGCATTTGGTATACGAGACAATTGATGTTGAGCCTGTTCAAAATGATTAGAATAAAGATGCGCATCACCAAGAGTATGAATAAAATCGCCGACTTTAAGACCACTTACTTGTGCAATCATCATTGTTAATAACGCATAGGAAGCAATATTGAACGGAATACCTAAAAAAATATCTGCAGAACGTTGATAAAGTTGGCAAGACAATTTACCATCTGCAACATAAAATTGAAAAAAACAATGGCATGGTGGAAGAGCCATTTCCTTTATCGAGGCAGGATTCCACGCAGAGACAATTAAACGACGAGAATCAGGCGTTTTTTTAATCATCATCAAAAGATTACTGATCTGATCAATATGACGTCCATCAGGAGCTGGCCAAGAACGCCACTGATAACCATAAATAGGACCAAGATTGCCTTTTTCATCAGCCCACTCATCCCAAATTGACACACCATGTTCTTTCAACCAGGCAATATTGGTATCACCTCTAAGAAACCACAAAAGCTCATAAATGATCGAGCGTAAATGCAATTTCTTCGTTGTTAACAATGGAAATCCAGCCTGTAAATCAAACCGCATCTGATAGCCAAAAACCGATCGTGTTCCTACACCAGTTCTGTCAGTACGATCAATGCCTTTATTTAAAACATGAGATAAAAGATCAAGATAGGTTTTCATATAAAGCAGTATGACCGATTCTATTGATTATAGAAAATAGAAACTGTAAAATTTATAAAATATAGTTTAAATCTCTTTCCTCAAATTTCTTGCACAAGAAATTACCATGATTTGATGCAATTTTTGACGCAAAAGATAAAATACTGTAGACATCTCCTAGGGGAATAAATACAGGGATGATAAATACAATACATACCATATGAATGTAAACAAAGGGATAGACTTATGGAGAATGAAAAAACTCTAACACCGAATGATACAAGAAAACGTGTTCTCTCTATCGTATCTAGTGCATCAGGTAATCTGGTAGAATGGTATGATTTTTATGTTTATTCTTTTACGTCCATCTATTTTGCATCACAGTTTTTTCCCTCTGATGGAGATGTTGTTACCGAACTTTTAAAGTCTTCTGTTGTTTTTTTTATCGGCTTCCTCATGCGCCCAATTGGTGGCTGGCTGTTTGGGTTTATTGCTGATCGCTATGGACGTAAACGTTCCTTGCTTATTTCTGTTTTTATGATGTGTGGTGGCTCTTTTCTCATTGCCCTCCTTCCAACCTATGAAACGATTGGAGCAACAGCAGCGGTTCTCCTTATTTTACTGCGTATGCTTCAAGGACTTTCAGTTGGTGGTGAATATGGCACAACAGCAACTTATATGAGCGAAGTTGCACTCAAAAATCGTCGTGGTTTCTTTAGTTCTTTCCAATATGCCACACTTATTGGTGGTCAACTTCTCGCTAGTCTGGTTATGTTTACTCTAGCCCTATATTTAACAGAAGATCAATTAAAAGCATGGGGATGGCGTATTCCTTTTGCAATTGGTGGATTAGGAGCAATTGTTGCAATTTATCTGCGTCGTTCGCTTCATGAAACAACCACAGAAGAAAGTCGCTCTAAAAAACAAGCTGGCAGTCTTAAAGAACTTCTCTGCAATCATAGAAAAGCCTTTTTTCTCGTTATCGGTTTTACAGCTGGAGGATCGCTCATATTTTATACCTGCACAACTTACATGCAAAAGTATCTGATCACAACTACCGGATTTGAGAAACATACTGCTACAACGATAATGACAGCTGCACTCTTCATTTTCATGTTACTCCAACCTATATTTGGTTCTTTAGCAGATAAAATTGGTACAAAAGCCTCATTGCTTATTTGGAGTGTTTTATCCATCATCTTTGTAATTCCTGCACTTAAAATAATTGGTAATACTAATGATACGTGGGTTGCATTATTCGTCATGATTGGGATGTTCTGTATTATGAGTTTTTATACATCCGTTTCTGGTATCGTAAAAGCGGAAATGTTTCCTGCTTCAGTACGCGCAATGGGAGTTGGGCTCTCTTATGCCATTGCAAACGCGATATTTGGTGGTTCAGCTGAAACTGTAGCACTCGAATTTAAAAAGATCGGATATGAATCTGTATTCCATTTTTACATAACCGGTATGATGATCATTGCATTTATAGCAATTGTTTTTATGCCAGATGCTCGTAAAAAAGGATATCTGCAAGGCGACAATATTAATTAACTTTATACTATACAAAAAAGCTCAGTACTCTGAGCTTTTTTGTGTGTATCAAATAAAAAATAAAATCAAGTGTTTTAAAACTTCCATCCCTCCTTTCTGATACCGTAAAGAAGAAATATTCCCCCCTGAAATACACGGCTATAAAAAATAAATCACTTCACTTCATCTTATCACAAATGCCATTTGTTTCTTCCAACCCTCAACACACTTAAAAGAAAAAAACTTTTAGCTTCCATAAACAAGCCTTAGCAAGAATACTCAACCTTTTTTGAGAACTACTTATTCCTTTAACAAAAAACGCACTTGCCCCACTACCCTCTTTTTTACAACAACAAATCTATCAATAAATACGAAGCAGTGGACAAACACACCTAAGAGCACCATTTTACAAAATAACAAAAATGATAAAAATCGGAAAATATTAGACTTTTACAGATGCCGTATATGTATCTAAATGCAAATGTATAATGAAGAAAAGAAACTCTGTTTTTCTTAAACATAGTTAAAATAATGCGATTTAATCAATATAACATCCCTCAAAAACTGTGCCAAAATACAACTGGTCACTCAGAAAAAACATTCCCTTTACTATCAAAACATTTATTTTTAAGAAGGCAATCTTGTTCTTTTCAACACATAAAATTTGTAGCCCCTCTAAGAAATCATAAAAACAGAATTACCTTATTTTTTAACAATGAAAATTAAACATGCATCTGCTATCAAAAAGCCATTCTCTCTCAATGCCCTTTCAATTTGAATGCTCAAGTTCATTGTATTATTTTTTTAAAATTTAATAAAAAATCAAAATACATTTTTATATGAATATCTTACTAGAAAAATGAAAACTGCAAAACGCATAAAATATAACTTAAATAAGCTATATCAAAAAGTTTTACTAAAAAACTACTCTTCTTCAATTGAATTCTGTAGGGTAGATTGTAAATTATTTTTACTAAAAAATTAATATAAATCTAAAAGGGGAATACTTCATGACAAACGAAACAAGTTTAGCACCACATGATACAAAAAAACGTATTTTGGCTATCATATCCAGTGCATCAGGTAACCTGGTAGAATGGTATGATTTTTATGTTTATTCTTTTGCGTCGATTTATTTTGCTTCGCAATTCTTTCCTGCAGATGAAGATGTCATTACACAACTGTTAAAAACAGCAGGAATTTTTTTTATTGGCTTTCTTATGCGGCCTATTGGAGCATGGCTTTTCGGTTTTATTGCTGACAATTATGGACGTAAACGTTCAATGCTTATTTCTATCTTTATGATGTGTTCTGGCTCTTTTCTTATTGCCATACTTCCTACCTACGAAACTCTAGGAATAACAGCAGCCTTCCTTCTACTTGTAGTCCGTATATTTCAAGGACTTTCAGTTGGCGGTGAATATGGTACAGTAGCAACTTATATGAGCGAAGTTTCTCTCAAAAAACATCAAGGACTCTTTGCTTCTTTCCAATACGCCACACTTATTACCGGTCAACTTCTTGCCAGTTTTATTATATTTATTTTAGCGCTTTATCTTACAGAAGATCAGTTAAAATCATGGGGCTGGCGTATTCCTTTTTTAATTGGTGGCTTGGGAGCAATGATTGCGATTTATCTGCGTAGTTTACTCCATGAAACAACCACAGAAGAAAGTCGCTCTGAACAAAACACTGGTAGTCTTAAAGAACTTTTCACCAAACATAGAAAGGCTTTCTTTTTGGTTGTTGGCTTTACAGCTGGAGGATCGCTCACATTTTATACCTACACCACTTATATGCAAAAATATCTGATCATGACTACCGGTTTTGATAAACACACAGCAACAACAATAATGACTGCCGCACTTTTCATTTTTATGTTACTTCAACCACTCTTTGGTATCCTAGCCGATAAAATTGGAAAAAAAGCCTCCCTCATCATTTGGAGTACCCTATCCATCTTCTGTACAATTCCTGGGCTTAAAATGATTGAGAATGCTAATAATGTATGGGTTGCACTATTAATCGTTATTGGGATGCTCTGTATTATGAGTTTTTATACATCCATTGCTGGTATCATAAAAGCAGAACTGTTCCCTACTTCAATCCGGGCAATCGGAGTTGGATTTTCTTATGCCATTGGGAATGCGCTGTTTGGCGGTTCTGCTGAATATGTAGCACTTGGATTAAAAAATATGGGACATGAAACTATTTTCTCTTTTTACATAATTGGTATGATGGTCATTGCACTCATCTCAATTCTCTTGATGCCAAATATAGATAAAGGAGGATATCTTCAAGACAATGAAGTCTATTAAATTTCTACAAACAATAAAAAGCCCAAAAAATTGGGCTTTTTATAATAAATGATATAAAAATTTAATAAAGAAACAAAGAACATAAAATAATTTACTCCTTGAATCTTACATTATAGGAAGAAATATGATACTCCTTTACGAGTTGAAGGGTATGCGTATAAAAAATCTATATTTTTTTAGAATTTATCAAATATCTTTAATTGTTGAGTGACGAAATAATAAAAGGTTACACAACTTTTCTTAGAACCTGCTAGACACAGCATATAAGCAACTTTTGAAACAGCCCTTTAAGCGCTCTCTTTACCAATATTTCATCCCTCTTGAGTCTAATTTTCAACGTACTCTTCCCCTTTAGATTGGATGTGATAACTTTTATCCTACTACAAAAATAAAGCTTTCAAACCGTAAAGAAATATAATCCAAATAAACCGTCTCCAATAATTTTCATAAAAAATTATTATTATACAATTGAATTTTCATGATACAAATTATAATCAAGCTTAATTTAAAAAAATAAATTATAAATCTAAAAGGGGGACATTTCATGACAAGTGAAACAACTTTAGCAACAGATGATAGAAAAAAACGCGTTTTTGCTATCATATCCAGCGCATCAGGAAATCTAGTAGAATGGTATGACTTTTACATTTATTCATTTACATCAATTTACTTCGCATCACAATTCTTTCCTTCAGGTGGTAACGTTGTTACACAACTGCTAAAAAGCGCAGGAGTCTTTTTTATTGGTTTTCTTATGCGCCCTATTGGAGCATGGCTGTTCGGCTTCATTGCTGACCGTTATGGACGAAAACGCTCAATGCTCATTTCTATTTTTATGATGTGTGGTGGCTCTTTCCTCATTGCCATACTTCCCACCTACGAAACTATTGGAATAACAGCAGCAATCCTTCTGCTTTTAATACGAATGATGCAAGGACTTTCAGCGGGTGGTGAATATGGTACAGCAGCAACATATATGAGTGAAGTTGCCCTAAAAAAACATCGTGGATTTTTTGCTTCTTTTCAATCTGGCACACTTATTACCGGACAACTTCTTGCTAGCTTTATTATATTTATTTTAGCGCTTTACCTTAACGAAGATCAGTTAAAAGCATGGGGTTGGCGTATTCCCTTTGTAATTGGTGGATGTGGAGCAGTAGTTGCGATTTATCTGCGTCGTTCACTTCATGAAACGACTACAAAAGAAAGCCGCTCTGAAAGAAGCACTGGTAGTCTTAAAGAACTTTTTACCAAACACAGCAAAGCCTTCATTGTGATTGCTCTCTTTGCATCAGGAGGCTCTCTCACCTTTTACACCTGTACGACTTATATGCAGAAATATCTAATCACAACTACCGGATTTGATAAACATACTGCCACCACGATAATGACTGTCGCATTGTTTATTTTCATACTTTTCCAACCCCTAGCTGGTACCTTAGCCGATAAAATTGGAACAAAAACTTTACTCATCATTTGGAGTGTACTTTCTGCACTCTTTACATTTCCCGGACTTAGCATAATCGGCAACACAAACAGTCCATGGGTGGCTCTATCAGTTATTATTGGCATGCTGTGTATTATGAGTATGTATACATCGATCTCTGGCGTCGTAAAATCAGCAATGTTCCCTGCTTCAGTACGAGCACTAGGAGTGGGTCTTTCTCACGCTATTGGGAATGCATTATTTGGTGGCTCTGCCGAATATGTAGCACTTGGATTAAAAAATATGGGACATGAATCACTCTTTTATTTTTACATAACCGGTGTGATGATCATTGCATTCATCGCGCTTCTCTTTGTACCGAATATGAATAAAGGAGGATACCTCCAAAATGATAAAACTCCGTAAACGTTCTCCATTAAACGAAAAGCCCAATAACTTGGGCTTTTTTGTAATGATTGTATAAAATCTAGTTGTGATAGTATTTAAATTTTATGAAGTGCATTTAATTGTTTGGCTACCAAATAATAAAAAGTCATACGACTTTTTCTACGATCTCCAGACATCATGTCTGCAACTTTTGAAACACCCCTCTTAGCACTCTGCTCATCAGCGCCTAAAACATCCTGAACCCATTTTTCAACACGCTCTAACTCTTTTGGATCCGATGTAGCAACAAGCGAGGCATCCTGATTTTTCATCACTAAAGCTAAACGATGATGAAGCCGTTCTATTGCAGCTTCATCGGGATTTTGGTCATATAATTTAATATCTGCTAGATCATTTGTCATTCTACACCATCTCCTCTCCAAGAATTAGCGGCTGTATTTTACAACCGCATCATATAGCTTCTAAATAATTAGAGGATTTAAAATATTAACAACCCCCCTTTTCCAAAAGCTGTTCTTCATCTATACTTAAAGAGCTGGCTTGCCAGCTATGGTAATAAATGGACAATGAAATAAGCTTATTGGACCCGGGGGCGGTACCCGGCGCCTCCACCAAAATATAATTTGTTTTTTTATATTTTAGTGGGGGCGAAACAGGATCGACAAAAGTGTAAAGATTGCTCTTTTACTCGGTATAGTACCACCGTTATCGGACTAAATGAGTAGTTGCAAATGACAACTATGCGGAAGCACGTCTCGCTGCCTGAGGTGGTGTGAATGCTTCAAACTAAGTCTTAAACCGTCGCAGGTTTAAGCGGGGTTCGAAGGCACCTGGCAACAGAAGCCTTCACTTTTGTAAGTATAACTGATTGAGCTTTCAAACACTATTTATCATAAAATTTCGCATTTTTTGCAATTAATAAGATGCATCATAGATAAAATATTGCTAACTTAAAGAAACATTTTATTGCACGATATCGTTCATGTTCAACTGCTGTGTAAAATAAAAAGGAATAAATTTCGATGGTTCAAGATCAAATCCGTTACGATATTCTCGTTCAGGATGCACTGCGTGGGGTTATACGTAAGGTTTTATCGGAGGTTGCCAAAGCAGGTCTTCCAGGTAGTCACCATTTTTTTATTACTTTTTTGACAAATGCACCGGGAGTAAAGATTTCTACTCGACTTAAAAGTCGTTATCCAGAACAAATGACAATTGTATTACAACATCAATTTAGAGATTTAAATGTATCGGAAACTGCTTTCGAAGTAACTCTCTCTTTTAGAGAAGTCAGCGAAAAATTGGTAATCCCTTTTCATTCTATCCAAGTATTTTATGACCCTGTAGCAGCATTTGAAGCAGCATTTGATTTACCTTCAAATCTTAACTCTAAAGAAGGTGAAAATTTAGAAAATATCGCGTCTACACCTGTCATTTTATCGGACACACAAAAAAAAGAAAAGAAATTCCCAAAAGAACAAATTTCTAAAACAAATAAAGACTCTTCAAACAATGATACCAAACAAAGCGCTGACGTTGTTTCTTTAGATTCTTTTCGAAAAAAATAAATAATTTTTCTTATGACAAAACCAATTAACCTTCGCCAATTTCGAAAGCAAAAAAAACGTGCAGAACAAGCCATTCATGCAGAAGAGAATCGTTACCGTTTTGGACGAACAAAAGCTGAAAAAATTTTTGAACAAAAAGAATCCTTAAAAACGCAAAAATTTCTTGATCAAAATCGTTTATGGCCCAGTAAAGAAAAGTAAAAAAGTATGGACGTAAGTGATTCTATTGATTGGTCAAAAATGACTTTGCAAAAAATATCTGTTCGCATTGAGGGACATGCAACAAGTGTATCTCTAGAGCAGCCATTTCTGGATATTCTGAAAACCATAGCACGTAAAAAAGGACAATCTTTAGCCTTTATTATCACTGATATTGACAGTAAAAGGCCGCAACAAGTGAATCTTTCCTCTTCCTTACGCATTTATGCACTTCAAAGTGTTCTCATCCAACGCCTTTAATGTCCGTTTTTATTTTTCACGATCTCTGTCTTTTTTATTTAGCTGAAGATGTTGTTTCTTTTAAAGAAAAGTTTTTTAGACCTAGCGCTCAGATAAAAAAAAGACTACACAAAAGCTATAATGAATAATTTTTCTAATCACATACCATTCTTTGAAGATGACTCCCCTCCCCATAAGCATGAAAATAACTCTGGGTTAACCAACCAGAATGTAACAGTAAAAGAAAAAACACAATATAGTGCTGATTATTTAGAAAAACTCAATCCCGAACAACAACAGGCCGTTATGAATACAGAAGGCCCTCTTTTAGTTCTTGCAGGTGCTGGTACTGGAAAAACGCGCGTTCTGACAACGCGTATTTCTCATATTTTGCACTCTGGGCTTGCTTCACCTCAACAAATACTCGCTGTAACTTTCACCAACAAAGCAGCACGTGAAATGAAAATGCGTATTGGTGAACTTATTGGTGAAATTGTTGAAGGCATGCCTTGGCTTGGAACTTTTCATTCTATCGGTGCGAAGATTTTACGCCGCCATGCAGAACTTGTGAACTTAAAAAGTAACTTTACAATTCTTGATAGTGATGATGTTACTCGGCTTTTAAAACAGCTTATTCAAGCTGAAGGGTTGGACGATAAGCGTTGGCCCGCACGAAACCTTGCCATTATGATTGATTCTTGGAAAAATCAAGGACTTTCACCAGAACATATTTCAGAAAGTGATGCCCATTCCTTTGGTAACGGCATGGGACGTGAACTTTACCACAATTATCAGCATCGATTAAAAAGCCTCAATGCTTGTGATTTTGGTGATCTTCTTCTTCATTCTATCTCTATCTTCCAACATAACCCAGACATTCTTCGCGATTATCATTCTAAATTCCGCTATATTCTTGTAGATGAATATCAAGATACGAATACAGCACAATATCTTTGGCTCCGCCTTTTGGCACAACAACCCAAGGGGCAACATATTAACCTTTGTTGTGTTGGTGATGATGACCAATCCATTTATGGATGGCGTGGTGCTCAAGTTGATAACATATTGCGTTTTGAAAAAGATTTTCCTCCTGCAAAAATTATTCGTTTAGAACGCAATTATCGCTCAACATCCCATATTCTCAAAACCGCTTCTCATCTGATTTCTCATAATCAAGGAAGGCTTGGAAAAACTCTTTTTTCTGATCAAGTAAATACCGAAGAAGAAAAAGTAAAAATTCATGCTGCCTGGGATTCGGAGGAAGAAGCTCGCGCCATCGGAGAAGAAATTGAACGCGCACAACAAGCCGATCATTCATTAAATCATATAGCTATATTGGTGCGCGCATCATTCCAAATGCGTGAATTTGAAGATCGCTTTGTAACACTTGGTCTCAATTACCGTGTCATTGGTGGTCCACGCTTTTATGAACGAATGGAAATACGTGATGCAATGGCATATTTGCGCGTTGTGGTTCAACCAGCAGATGACTTAGCTTTTGAACGTATTATTAACACACCAAAACGCGGTTTAGGAGATGCTACTCTGCGCATTCTTTATGAGAGCGCAAGAACACGCGCTATTCCTCTCTTTTTTGCCGCCGCCGAAATCATTGAAACAGATGAGTTAAAACCCAAAGCACGCAGCGCTTTGCGAAGCGTTGTTGAAAACTTCCGTCGCTGGCAAAATATGCTCCAAAACACACCCCATAGAGAGCTTGCCGAAATAATTCTGGATGATTCAGGCTACACAAGTATGTGGCTAGAAGATCGCTCACCGGAAGCACCAACACGACTAGAAAATCTCAAAGAAATGGTTCGCTCTATGGAACAATTCGAAAGCCTCCCTAGCTTTTTAGAACATGTTGCACTGGTTATGGATGCTGAAAACGATGAAAATACCGATGCAGTCAACATTATGACACTTCATTCAGCAAAAGGGCTTGAATTTGAAACCGTCTTTCTTCCTGGTTGGGAAGAAGGGCTCTTTCCTCATCAGCGTTCATTAGATGAAGGTGGACGTTCAGGATTAGAAGAAGAACGACGATTAGCTTATGTAGGACTAACAAGAGCAAAAAAACATTTGCATATATGGTTTGTATCCAATCGAAGAATTCATGGATTTTGGCAATCTACCCTTCCTTCTCGTTTTCTTAATGAATTACCAGAAGAACATATAGAAGTCGTAGAAATGGAAACATCTTATGGTGGTTATGGGAAGTCGCGCTTTAAACATCATAATCCTTTTTATCATGAGTATTCGACATCAAAACAAAAGCGCGTACAAAAAAACATTGAAGGAAAAGTCATCGCTCGATCAATCTCTGAAACTCCATCAGATTTTTCCATCAATGATCGAATTTTTCACATAAAGTTCGGTTATGGTCATATCTCAGCAATAGATGGTCATAAATTAACCATTGTATTTGAGAAAGCAGGAGAAAAACGAGTGCTCGATAATTTTGTAAGCAAAGCTTAGCATATACATACAGAAACTCCCTTTCTAAATTATAAAAACATTTTTTCATTTTATTTTAATATTACTTCCATTTGTGAATAAAAACCTCGATGGGTAAGTTTTGCATATCAGACAACGCATTATAAATTTTATCAAGTGGCCAATTCCACCAAGCCATCTCCAAAAGTGTCTGAATCACATTATCGGGAAAGCGCATCCGCAACGGTTTTGCAGGAACACCAGCAACAATCGTATAAGGTAAAATATCTTTTGTTATAACAGCGTTAGTACCAATGATAGCGCCATGTCCAATTGCCACCCCAGGCATAATAACCGCACCATGTCCAATCCATACATCATGACCAACGGTAACACGCTTTTCACAACGCCTTTCACGAAAGGAACGATCTAAGGACATATAGCGGAAATATTCATTTGGACGATATGTTATTTTATGTGTTGAAAGGCGTTCCATGGGATGTTCTAGTGCATTCACACAGACATGAGATGCAATAGAACAAAAACGCCCAATATCGCTATAAATAGCTTCACTGTTATGCTCAAAATAGGAAAAATCTCCAACCGTTACATCACGTAAAACCACCCGCTCGTTGATTTCTACATAGCGCCCCAATTTACAACCATGCAGCCGTGCTGTTGTATTGATACGAGGCTGACTCTCACGGAATCGAAGATCTTTCTTAGTATTCATTTATCTTTCACCAATTATTTTTTCTCAATAACATGAAAAAACAAATCACCTGATAAACACAATCAATCATGAAACATGAGATTGCAAAACTAACCTGCCAGTGTTAGAATTTCCTAGTAATTTAAGAGAGACAAATTATGAAAAATGTAATACGCATCTTGGGGCTAACAATCATATTTCTTGCAGGCATTTTCATTTATGACACGTTCAAGAATAAGCCTTTAGGTGATAATTTTACACTTACTGATTCTAATGGCAATACTATCACCGAAGCTGATATTCGAAGCAAGCCTTCAATTATTTTCTTTGGCTTCACCATGTGCCCTGAGAGCTGCCCTACTACGCTAACCAATCTTGATCGATGGCTGACAAGTCTTGGCGCAGATGCTGACAAATTAGGAGTATGGTTTGTTACAGTTGACCCCGAACGTGATACACCAGAAGTCCTCCATGATTATCTCAGTAATTTTAACCATAAAATTGTTGGCATAAGCGGAGAACCTGAAAAAGTTCACAAAATGGTAGATTCATTCAACATTGTTGCTGAGAAAGTACCTGGAACAGATGGAAATTATACCTATAACCACACAGCAGCAATTTTTTTACTAAAAAAAGGTGGGAAATTAGCTGGTGTTATTCCTTATAAAATTGAAAAAAACAATGAAGAATTAAGAGATAATATTGCCATTGAAAAGCTCAAACAACTTGTCTTAAACTAAATTTTCAGAGCCACTTTAAAAGAAAGAACAGCATGTCGCAGCAAATTCGCCTGTATTGTACTGCTTCCAAAAATGAAGCAGAAGAGTGGTATATTCTTATGGAGACAGCCTTTGAGGAAGAAGGATATCCTCTTGCTCTTGTAGAAATAGATGAAAAAAATGCCATCTATGAGCTTTCACTTTATATAAATAAAGAAAACCAAGAGAATGCTTCAAAACGTTTTGCACATATCCTTTCTATAGATCCTGATAAAATTAACAATGAAATTTTACCCAATATTGACTGGGTACAGAAGAGTCTTGAAGAGCTAAAGCCTGTGCATGCAGGTCCTTTTTTTCTTCATGGAAGCCATCACCGAAATGACATTCCACCAGATGTTTTGCCTATTGAAATTGAAGCAAATCAGGCCTTTGGAACAGGGCATCATGAAACAACAGCCGGTTGTTTGAAAATAATTGCAAAAATATTGCAAAATGAAAATCCACAAAATGCCCTTGATCTTGGTACTGGAAGTGGAATATTAGCCATAGGAATCGCAATGCTTAAACCTATTTCTGTACTTGCCTCCGATATTGATCCGGTAGCTATCCAAGTTGCCCAACACAATATCCAGCTCAATGGCGTAAAAAAATATATTACAACTGTTACCGCAACAGGTTTTAACCATGATGAGATTGCATCACGTGCGCCCTTTGATCTTATTGTTGCCAATATCCTTGCCAATCCTCTCATTGAACTTGCACAAGAAATGGTAAAGGCACTCCAAAAAGGGGGATCTCTCATTTTATCTGGAATTCTTAAAGAACAACATGACCATGTTTTGGAGGCTTATGTCAAACAGGGATTAAAACATATTGAAACATACCACTGTCAAGGATGGGTTACTATACATCTGAAATAAAAGAAAAGGACGTTACTATGTATCAATCCTTTGAGGCGATAACAAATCCAGCTTATGCTGCAGAGCGTATTTCCTCTCTTCGCCAAGAACTCAATCGCCTCGAACTCGATGGTTTTCTTGTCCCGCGTTCTGATGAACATCAAGGAGAATATGTGCCTCCACATGCTCAACGTCTTAGCTGGCTCACCGGTTTTACTGGCTCATCTGGTATTGCACTCATCTTAAAAAACAAAGCCATCCTCTTCACAGACGGGCGTTATAAACTCCAAGTGCGCCAACAAACTGATCCTCATATTTTTGAATATGAAGATCTTGTAATTTGCCCACCCTCACAATGGCTTGAAAAGAATGGACAAAAACTTTCTATTGGATTTGATCCATGGCTCCACACTATTGCTGCAACTGATACACTAAGAAAAGCATTAGAACTGAAATCAAGTGGAAAGCTTGTAGCAGTTCAATCCAATCCCATTGATTTTATCTGGCATGATCAACCACACCCCCCTCAATCCGCCTTATCAATTCATCCTCTCAAATATGCAGGATGTAAAACCGATGAAAAGCTGACATTAATTCGAAAAAATATCCAACAAGCCGATGCAGATGCTTTTATTTTCACAGACCCCTCCTCTATTGCATGGACATTCAATATACGTGGAAATGATGTTTCCAACACACCTTTTTCTCTTTGTTTTGCTTTCATTCCCATCAAAGAAAGTCCCATCTTGTTCATTAATAGCAAAAAATTGGGTATAGAACAGAAACAATATCTGGAACGTTATGCAAAACTATATGAACCAGAACAGCTTATCCCAATGCTCAAAGATTATGTTAAAAAAGGAATGATTTTTGCCTTAGATCCACGGATAACCTGCGAAAAAATACACATCATTATTGAAGAACAAGGAGGCTCTTTCACGACACTTACTGATCCCGCTGCTCTACCACGAGCCATTAAAAATAGCACAGAACTAAACGGTACGCGCCAAGCACATCTGCGCGACGGCGTAGCACTGACCCGTTTTTTTTCTTGGCTAGATAAACAAACACCAGGATCCATACATGAAATTTCTGCTGCTCAAAAATTAGAAGAATTTCGCATAAATACAGCAAAAGAAATGGGAGAAAAACTTGAAGATCTCTCTTTTGATACGATCTCAGCAGCAGGCGCGAATGGTGCCATTGTTCATTATCGTGTAACGAATGAAACAAATAAACAACTCAATGCTGGTGAACTTTATCTGGTTGATTCAGGTGGACAATACCGTGATGGCACAACAGATGTCACACGCACAGTTGCAATTGGGAATGTTGGAGAAGAAGAAAAACGCTGTTTTACTCTTGTTCTCAAAGGTATGATTGCTCTTTCAACCGCACACTTTCCAAAAGGAACACGTGGACAAGATATTGATGTTCTTGCACGCATTGCCTTATGGAAAGCTGGTTTTGATTACGCCCATGGCACCGGTCATGGAGTTGGCTCTTATCTCTCTGTTCATGAAGGACCACAAAATCTTTCGCGTAACGGGTGTCAAGAATTGATCCCTGGAATGATTGTTTCTAATGAACCTGGATATTATCGTGAAGGTGCTTTTGGCATCCGTATTGAAAATCTGCTCATTGTGAAGCCAGCACAAAAAATTAACGGTGGAGATAGAGAAATGCTATCGTTTGAAACACTTACCAATTGTCCCATCGATCGACGATTAATCCTCCCAGAGCTTTTAACAGAACAGGAACAACAATGGCTTAATGATTACCATACGCATGTTTATCAGGTTAATGCACCTTACTTGAGTGAAGAAGATAAAAGATGGGCAAAAGAAGCAACACTGCCTCTTTAAGTGAAGAAGCATGAACATTTTCTAATTCTTCTTTAAGAATACCGTGTCTTCTCTTTTTAAGAGGAAAATATGCGTTTTCTATCAAGAAACACAAAAAACACTCCATTGTAGATATTTAAAGTTTTTTTACTGGTATGATAAACGATAACCTTGGTGTAACAAAGTGGGATGCACTAATAAAGCATACGCTTTTGCGTTTGCCTGTAAATCAACATCTAAACCTAGTCAGCAACATATTTGAGACAAAGATTAAGACGGATAAGGGCTTCCTCTGTTGTCACAGCTTTTGTATGCCAGATTGGAACAAGCGTATTGCATATATCTGTTTTAGTCATCTCTGAAACAGAGAGAGCCTAACTTAGAGAGAATATAAAGTTGTAAAGATAGAAACCAGTTCCAGTTTTAGCATCACTCTTTAAATTCGACTTTACGACTTTCAAAAACAGTGAGGAGCAATATTTTTTCAATAATAGAGAAGTACACATTGCCTCATGCGTTTGTTTCTCACGTTTTTAATAGAGGTCACGTCCCTCAATGCGAAACAGAACGCCATTATGTTACACCATTCACACGCTTGTTTTAAAGAGGCATCCGTCAGCGCACCCAAGTCTATTTCATAACGCTGTCCGTGAAAGATATAATGATAAAGCCATTGGACCACGCCCTCTTTACATTTATGAAAGAGCAATCTGGCACTGTTATTCTCTTTACCAGCTTCAAAGTGTTGCAATCCCCCCCTCGCATTGAGACGGTTCTTTATTCCTTTCTTGCAGAGTTGTTATCTACACACCAATCCCACTTGTGACATACAAGAAAAGATTTCGATTGTTTCACTATAAGAGAATTTGAGGTGAGAAAAACTTACAATATTTGGAATTTCATTGAAATTGAAAAACTATAAATTATTTTTACAAGTCAATAGAGTACCCTTGAAAGTGGATAATGCTTACCTTGACGATTATCCTCCACCGCTGCCATACGATTATATCCCTTTATTTTCCTTATATGAAAACTTTTACTTATTCACTATAATCCTCAACATAATCTCCATCCTGTCTACTATAATCAGCTTATTGTGGCGTTTTGGACTCAAAATTTTTGTATATTTGTTCACATTTTACCTTTTCAGTTTGCCTTATAATGATAATCTATACTTTTTTTGATAATGAAATTTGTATATTCTTGATAAGAGAAACTGAAGTATAATATGAAGCTCATGGCGCACTGCTTTTGCCAAAAAAACAAACCTTGTTATACTTCTTTTTTTGTCTAATCATCAAGTGCACATAAAATTCCTCACCCCATCGATAATACATTCATATGTATAACCTCGGAATCATTTTCAATAAAAGGCACCACTTGTATTAAAAAAACCTTCTAACAAGGTTGCTTTGATAACCTTTCCAGTTCTATCACTTCTTCAAATAAAACTGTATACAATATATCCATTTCTTCGCAATAAAGTTGAAGTGCTTCAATTGCAATTTATGATGAGATTTTCTTCTTTATCCGCAGCAGAAAAAAGTCCCTCAAAATTAGGAAGTTAAATACCAAAAGCAGAATCTTTCTCTTTTATGAATAAGGACAAAAAACCTTTCCATGATATTACAGTTGAAGGACAATATTTCATGGCAATCAAGATAATTATAAAAATTTCTTAAGATTACATATTAACTTTTTAATATCAATAAATCGCGCCTAATGAAGAAAGACAAAGACTGGTGAATTCGCTATGCTTGACGAAGGTTGACCCTAAATATAATGCCCCACAATCAACTATAATTGAGTCTCTTCATCGATAAATTCAACATCTAACTCTTGTGCTTTAATCAATTTCGATCTACCCACAAATCCCACAACAATATGCCCCATAAGAGAGAAATAGTGATACGAACAGGCACTCTAATTCTAGAAAAAGCCTTTTCCTAAATATTATCCCTCGATCAACTGCAGCCAGGCCTCTTCATCGATAACTTCAACACCTAACTCTTGTGCTTTGGTCAATTTCGATCCACCCCCAACTCCTGCAACAAGAAGATTCGTTTTTTTAGAAAGAGAACCAGACGTTTTAGCACCTAACCGTTCAGCAAGTGCTTTTGCTTCATCACGTGACATACGCGTCAAAGTTCCTGTAAAAACGATGATCTTTCCTGCTATTGGCGAAGAAGCAGTCATGACAGACTCCTCATCCAGAGGTGTAACTTCGCAAAGCAAACCAGACAAAACCTCGCGGTTATGCACTTCCTTATAAAAATCAATAATTGCTTCACCTACCTGTGGTCCAATCCCTTCAATATTGGTAAGCTCCATCCAAGCCTCATTGCCTTCTTTACCCACCTTATCGTCAGGCATAGTAGCTGCCATTGCCGCAGTTTCAAAAGCTGTATAATTTTGATAAGCACGTGCAAGACGGCGGGCATTAACCTCTCCAACATAGCGAATTCCTAGTGCAAATAAAAAACGACTTAAAGGAATTTTTCGGCGCGCATTAATAGCATCATAAAGTTTACGCACTGAAACAGTACCAAACCCCTCCATATTTTCCAAATGGACCAGAGATTTTTCTTGGCGACGTTGTAACGTAAAAATATCAGCTGGCGTATGAATACAAAGCGTTTCATCTTGAATCTGAAAAAAAAATTCCACCTGTTTTTTACCAAGCCCCTCAATATCAAAGGCATTGCGCGAAACAAAATGACGAATACGCTCAATCGCTTGTGCGGGACAAATAAGCCCACCCGTGCATCGACGCACAGCTTCTCCTATTTCACGAACAGCATAACTTCCACAAGCTGGACACAGATAAGGAAAAACAAAAGCAGAAGCATCCTTTGAACGCTTTTCAGCAACAATATCAATAATTTGAGGGATTACATCACCAGCACGCTGTACAATCACTGTATCGCCTACACGAATATCATTTCCCTCACGAATTGGCTCCCCTTTAGAACCAATTCCCTTGATATAATCCTCATTATGCAAACTTGCATTGGTAATCACCACACCACCAACAGTAATAGGTGCAAGCCGGGCAACAGGAGTTAATGCTCCCGTACGACCGACTTGAATATCAATACCTTCCAAAACTGTCATAGCTTTTTCTGCTGGAAATTTATGCGCTATTGCCCAACGTGGCGAACGAGAAACAAAACCCAAACGCATTTGCAGCATCAAATCATTAACCTTATAAACAATCCCATCAATATCATAGCTTAAGGCATGACGACGTTCTTCGATATCGTGATAATAGGAAATAAGCTCTTCTAATGATTTAATTTTTTTAATTAATGGATTGATAACAAAGCCATATTCTTTTAGCTTTTCCATCATCCCCATTTGGCTTTCTGCAAATATTTCACTCACTTCACCACAAGCATAAGCAAAAAATTGCAGCTTTCTGCTAGCAGTTATTCTTGAATCCAGTTGACGTAAAGAACCAGCCGCTGCATTTCTAGGATTAGCAAAAGCTAATTTGCCCTTTTCTTGTTGATTCACATTAAGTGCTTGGAAATCCGCCCGCCGCATATAAACTTCACCGCGAACTTCAATTATATCAGGGAATTTGCCTTGTAAAACTTGCGGAATATCAGAAATTGTTCGTGCATTCGCAGTTACATTTTCACCGACATATCCATCACCACGCGTTGCAGCACAGACAAGCCTTCCTTGTTCATAGCGCAAAGATAAAGATAAACCATCAATCTTCGGCTCTGCTGTTATTTCCAACATTTGTGTTTCTGGCAGTCGTAAAAAACGCCGAACACGCTCCATAAATTCACTAACATCTTCAGAGCTAAAGGCATTATCAAGTGAAAGCATCGGCTGGGAATGAACAGATTTTTCAAACTTTTCAGAAATCGGTGCTCCAATTTTATGTGAGGGAGAATCTGGACGAATAAGTTCAGGAAAGAGAGCTTCAATTTCCGCATTACGCCGGCGAAGAGCATCATATTCTGCATCAGAGATTTCAGGTTGGTCATTACGATTATAAAGCACATCATGACGAGTAATCTCTTTTGCCAACCACTCTAATTCACTTGCTGCTTCAAGAGCAGTCAGGTTTTGAATTTCGTCTTTGTGCATAAAACTTATTCCAAATTATGGGCCACGGACATAATAATCTCAATTCTTTATCACGCACAGAATCCAAATGAAGACATGCTCGCCAGTGATATAATTCATAAGCAACATTTTTACCATTTAATCAATCATCTCTATGCCAAAAGTTTTTGAGCAGCTGCACGCGCCTCTTTAGTAATCTGCTCTCCTGCTAACATACGGGCAATTTCTTCTGCACGCTCACGCTCTTCCATTTTATGGACAGCTGTAACAAAGCGGCCTTTATCATCACTCTCCTCCTTTGAAATAAGAAAATGGCTGTGTGCTTTAGATGCTACCTGAGGCGCATGCGTAATAGCAAAAACCTGAATATTTTCTGATAAACGCCGCAACCTTTGCCCAATAGCAGCAGCAACAGCTCCACCAACGCCTGTATCAATTTCATCAAAGATTAGCGTAGGAGCTGATCCACGATCAGACAAAACAACCTTTAATGCCAATAAAAAACGAGACAGTTCACCACCAGAAGCTACACTGAGCATTGGTCCTGCACGGGTCCCAGGATTTGTCCGAACCCAATATTCAACACGATCTATCCCTTCTGCACTGCGTCTTTCAACATCACTTTGCATTTCAACAATAAACTCTGCCTTTTCCAATTTCAATGCTGGTAACTCAGCCATAACACTTTCAGACAAGTGCTTTGCTACTTCTCGACGCTTTATTGAAAGTGCTTGTGCTAATGTATCATAGTTCTTTTGTGCCTGCTCTACTTCATCCTCGAGATGCACCAATGTGTTCTGATCCTGCTCAAAATCAGCAAGTTCTGCATCCATTTTATCACGTAACTGTATTAATTCATCCGCAGAAACTTGGTACTTACGAGCAAAGCCCCGAAGAGCAAAAAGGCGCTCCTCTATCTGTTCCAATTCACCAGGTTCAAAATCCAATGCCCGCATTGCTGCTTCAATACCTTCTTGTGCTGTTGCAAGTGCATGAAGTGCCTCATCAATCGAGTTAACGACAGGTGCAATAAGCTCTTGCGCCTCGGGAATTTTGCGTTCCAAACGTCTTACCAAATTAGAAAGAACTGGAATTGGCGATTTTGGACCAGTTAAAAGATCATCAGCTTCCTTAATATCCGTCGCTATTTTTTCTAATTTAAGCATATCTGCACGACGAAGAGAAAGGGCATCCTCTTCACCAACTTGAAAATCGAGCTTTTCAAGTTCTTGAACGCACGCACGAAGATAATCAGCCTCACGTAAAGCATTCTCTACTTTCAAACGCTGTTGCTGCAAACGCTTTTCAAATTCACGCCATATCCGATAACACTGACGCAAATTTTCTGTCTCATCCTCAAGTCCACCAAAAGCATCTAGTAATTGGCGATGCGTATCAACATCAACAAGTGCGCGATTATCATGCTGTCCGTGAATTTCAACCAACTGACGTCCAACATGACGCATCAATGCAACACTAGCTACCTGATCATTGATAAAAACACGACTACGACCATCACTTAATTGCACACGCCGTAAAATAATATCGCCTTCATCATCAAAACCATTCTCACGGATAAGCTGACGCACAGAATGCGAAACAGGCACATCAAAAACAGCTGTCACCTGCCCGCGGTCAACACCATGACGTACAAGAGAAGCATCACCCCGTCCCCCAAGAGCCAGTGACAAAGCATCAAGTAAAATAGACTTCCCCGCGCCCGTTTCTCCAGTTAAAACAGACAAACCCGCTCTAAAATGAATATCGAGCGTTTCGATCAAGACAATATTATGAATCGAAAGCTGTATCAACATAGAGAATCAACGTGCCTTACTTTTATCACCACCTAAAGCCTGTGAGATCCAAGAAGATTTATGCTCCCGTGGTGATATGCTATTCTTTTGCAAGAGATTATAAGAAAATTTATACCATTCACTTTTGGGATAATTACGTCCTAAAATAGCAGCAGCTGTCTGGGCTTCCAAAGTTAAACCAAGAGCAAGATTAACTTCCGTCAAACGAAAAAGCGCCTCTTCAATTTGATTTGTATCGGAGTACTCCTCAACCACTTTACGAAATCTTCTACTTGCAGCAAGATAACGTCGCCCTTCTTCATAATAACGGCCAACCTGCATCTCTTTACCAGCCAACTGTTCTCTCCCAAACCGTATTTTAGCTTTAGCATCCTTAACATATTCAGAGTTCGGATAGCGCTCTATGAGAAGCTGCATAGCAGCAATAGCACGTTTCGTATCACGTTGATCCCGTGTAACATCAGGAATCCGACGAAAAGAAGAAAGACCGATAATATAATAAGCATAAGCAGCATCATCTGCCTCTGGATAAAGAGTAATATAGCGCTGAGCCATACTAATAGAATCATCATACTTTTCGAGTCGGTAATTCGTAAAAGCACCCATCACCAGTGATTTACGACCCCAATCCGTATAAGCATATTGCTTTTCAATTATCAGAAACTTTTTCGATGCGTCCGCAAGCCGCCCACTCTCAAGACTAGCAAGTGCCTGATTATAGAGAACATCTGGCGGATCTATTTTTAAAACATATGCAGATGGATCAAGGGTATTTTTTTCTTTAAATAAACAACCCGCTAATATGCAGGTGCTCCCCAAAAATATCATCCCTAATACCTTGCGTAAGATGTTAGATTTCCTGTATGCTACATTTTTAATAGATACATGAGATTTTATCATAATTTTTCTGGCCTCCAGAGAATGTCACCTTGTAGCAAAAATTGTTTATTAAAGATTTTTATACCATATTGTGTCAAAAGCCACTAACCAATTTAATAGCTTAAGATTAATCATCCCCTTAAAAATCAAATAAACTACAACAAAATCTTTTCAATTTTTCTTTCACTCTTCCTATAAATGACTTTTTTCATAACATGATTCATCCGCCAAAACAGCTTTCACCAATTGCGAATTCATTCTATGACCACTACAATAAGAGCGAAATAATCCAATAAAAGGGGCTCCAAGCAAAGCAGTATCACCAATTGCATCAAGCGTTTTGTGCCGAACATATTCATTCTTCCAATAAGGTCCATCTGGATTTATGATTTTGTCATTAAGACCGATAATGAGAGAATTTTCTAAAGAAGCGCCTATCCCTTTTCCAGAAACCCATAATTTTTCCACGTCTTTGACAAAACCAAAAGTGCGTGCACGCGACAAGTCATCGCGAAAGCTTTGTGGGGTAAGATCAAAAGTTAAATGTTGTTTACCAATAGCAGAAGAAGGAAAAGAGATTGTTATATCAAAACGGCGCCCATCAAAGGGTAAAAACTCTGCAACACCATTGGTGCTTTCGACCCGCAG
This sequence comes from Bartonella henselae str. Houston-1, assembly GCF_000046705.1. NCBI lineage: Bacteria > Pseudomonadati > Pseudomonadota > Alphaproteobacteria > Hyphomicrobiales > Bartonellaceae > Bartonella > Bartonella henselae. Next base: position 1,231,469 of record NC_005956.1, read on the forward strand.
CGGCTTTTTTATAACGAAATAGGAACGCAACACATTCTGCCGTATAACACCAACTTCATCAAAAGCTTGACAATACTGCCATGAAGAACCATCCAAAATCGGAATCTCATGACTCGACACTTCAATAATAAGATTATCCAAATTATAAGCAGCAATCGCAGCCATCAGATGCTCAATTGTTTCAACTCTGAACCCTCCATGTCCAAGCGCTGTTGATAATTCAGTCGCCCCCGTTTGTGATGCATGTGCTTGAAATATTTGCTCTGTCCCATCCACTGCAAAACGCTTAAAAACAATACCACACCCAACATCAGCTGGACAAACTTTCACCACAGATAAACACCCACTGTGAACACCAATGCCCTTAAATGTCACTACTTTTTTAAGAGTGGACTGATATTTTTGTACCAGCTTTATCATGTCACTTCATTGAATAATTTTTACGGCCTTTAAAAATATTTATAAAACGATAAAGATTATATTCATAGCAAATAATAAACCCGCTTATTACAAGCGGGTTTATAAACAACAGAGTCTTGCCTCAAACACAGTAAATTTACTGTACAAAACTTTTACTCATCATAAAAGAAGGGAAATAACTTTCCTCTCTCTAATTTTTTACCAATTAATTTGCCTGACGACGCAAAAATGCTGGTATTTCCAACTGATCTTCTTCACTTACAAAATTACGCTGATCTTGTGAAACATGGGGATGCAACTCACCAGCACGACGTGGAACATAAACAGAAGCATCTTGAACAAGTGCCCGAGAATTTTTATTATGAACACGAACTTCTTGCTGCTGAGAAGATCTTACAGCGGGCTCTAGCTTAGCTTCTGGCTCAGCCTCTTCACGATGTGTCAAACTTTGTTTTAAACGCTGCCAAAGATTGCGAGGTCCTTGGTCAGCAGATGACCTCTCACCTTGACCATGAGCAACAGGAGGAAAATCCTTTAACTCAGGCATACGCATAGGTGAACGCGCTTGTATTTGTTTTACTTGATTTTCTTTTTGCTGCACAACGCCTGTCATCTCATCAAGAACATGCGCCGTCGCCTCCATACTCACTGGTGCAACCATAGAGGATTGCGAACTACGGCTTACTTGCACACGTGGCGCATTTGATATCTGCCCATGAGCACTTGACCCATAAGCAGCGGCAGCATTTCGTGCAGCAACAGTGTCTGCAGGCTGTGCAAAAATTTGACTTTTAGGACGAAACTGCTCTCCAACCGTTTTGCCCTTTTCTATTTCAAGTGCTTCGATCACTTCTACCATTGACTCAGAGCGCAAGGGTGGTGATTGAACATGAAAAGAACTTTGCGGCATTCCAGGATCGTTCTTACGAATTGAAGTTGCATGTCTTTGAAGTTGAGGATGAGAAGGCTGAACTAAATCACTAACCTCACGATCGATCCCCGTTGCAACCACAGAGACACGAATAACACCCTCTAGTGACTCATCATCAATAGCACCAAAGATAACATTAGCATCTGCATCCACTTCTTCGCGAATACGATTAGCAGCTTCATCGACTTCAAATAAAGTCATATCACGACCACCAGTAATAGAAATCAAAAGACCGCGAGCACCACGCATAGAAGTATCATCCAACAACGGATTAGCAATAGCTGCTTCAGCAGCAGCCAAAGCACGCCCTTCACCAGATGCCTCGCCGGTTCCCATCATCGCACGGCCCATTTCATGCATAACAGAACGAACATCAGCAAAATCAAGGTTAATGAGCCCTTCTTTAATCATGAGATCTGTAATGGAAGCAACACCAGAGTAAAGCACTTGGTCAGCCATAGCAAAAGCATCAGCAAAGGTTGTTTTTTCATCTGCAATACGGAAAAGATTCTGATTAGGTATAACAATCAATGTATCAACAGATTTTTGTAATTCTTCAATACCAGCCTCTGCCGTTTTCATACGGCGAGCGCCTTCAAACTGAAATGGCTTTGTCACAACACCAACGGTCAAAATACCTTTTTCACGAGCAGCACGTGCAACAACAGGTGCTGCTCCTGTTCCCGTACCTCCTCCCATACCAGCAGTAATGAAAATCATATGGGAATCTGCGAGATGGTCGATAATTTCATCAATACATTCCTCTGCAGCCGCTTGTCCAACTTCCGGTAAAGCACCAGCACCTAAACCTTCTGTAACTGCTGCACCAAGCTGGATAACACGTTCAGCCTTTGACATAGCCAAAGCCTGCGCATCTGTATTAGCAACAACAAAATCAACTCCTTGAAGACCAGCATTAATCATATTATTCACAGCATTCCCGCCACCACCACCAACACCAAAAACGGTAATACGTGGCTTCAATTCCGCGATATCTGGCCGATGCAGATTAATCGTCATTTCCTTTTCCTTCTCATAAGACATCGCAAGTCAAAGCGATGAAATTTAACTTTATCTCAATAGACTTACTTAAAAACTCTCACGCAACCACTGACCAACACGCTGAAAATATCCACGTGTGCCGGTCGATAAATGATTTACTGCAACTTGCATTGTTTTTTCTTCAAACCCCACCAATTGCGGATAAATTAACAATCCAACAGCAGATGTAAACGCCGCCCCTTTTGCAAGAGAAGGAAGCCTCGAAATACCTAAAGGCCGTCCTATACGAACATTTCTTCCCAATATAGTACGTGCCATTTCTGGCAACCCTGTTAACTGGCTTGCTCCCCCAGTCAAAATAACACGCTTACCAATGATATGACCAAAACCAGAGCGATTTAAACAATCACGCACCATCTCTAAAATTTCTTCAACACGCGCACGAATGATACGCCCAAGAACAGCACGTGGATATTGGATTTCACGGTGCTCATTGCCAATCTCTGTCACATTAACCATATGGCGTTCATCAGCACTTGTAACAAGCGCAGAACCATAGACAACCTTTAAACGTTCTGCCTCTGGAAGTGACATAGAGAATCCACGCGCAACATCAAGAGTCACATGATGTCCCCCAACGGCAAGTGCATTGGCATGGACAAATTTTCCTTCAGAAAACACTGAAAATGTTGTTGTTCCACCGCCAAAGTCAATACATGCCGCTCCTAAATGCGCCTCATCATTCATCAAAACAGCAAGACCACTGGCAAAGGGAGTTACAACCATCGCTTCGACACTCAAATGCGCACGATTAATGCAAGTTTCTAAATTACGCAAAGCCGCTGTTTCCGCTGTTACCACATGCACATCTACTCCAAAAAAATCTCCGATCATTCCAACAGGATCAGAAATTCCTTTATCTCCATCTAAGACATAAGAAACCGGAACTGAATGTACGACATGGCGCTCAGCATTAAAAGCTTTGCGTGAAACATCTGCAAATGCCACACGTATATCACGCTTGGTGACTTCACGACCATTCAAACTTACCACGCCATTGATAAGAGCACTTTGTAATCGGCTTGAGGAAAAGTTCACAATTACCGAATCCACCACCAAACCAGCCATTTTTTCTGCCGCATCAACAGCCAAACGTATCGATTGCTCTGCTGCAAATATATCCATCACAACACCGGATTTGATACCGCGTGAACGCTGCACTCCAAATCCTAAAATTTCCATAGAATGTGTACGACCATGTAAATAATGTGCATGCTTCAAAGGACGCAAACAAGCAATAAGACACACAATTTTACTTGATCCGACATCAAGAACCGTCAAAAAACGAGTTTTGCGTCCCCCGCTATGATGTGATTTGAGTAACATCATAGTTTTCCTGCCTTTCGCGCCTTCAAAACGCGTTGTTCTTCTGCTACAAAAGCACGATGACGTTCTAACACCTCATCAGATAAAGCCACTGTAATACGATCAGGAAGACGTAAATCAACACGTAAGACATCACGAGAAAAAAGATTTTGCACTGTAGCTGACTCAATAAGAGAATCAAGTCTTTCAAAGGCACCATTTTCAGGCAACAAAACGCGCACCCCATTATCCAAAATAAGATCCCAACGCCGATCACCTACACGAACATAAGCACGAACATGATCATACACTTTAGGATATACTGACAGCGCTTGAAGAAAGCCTTTGGCAGCATTTTGCGCACCTTGGCCAACTACAAGAGGCAAATTTTGAACTATCCCTGTTTGAAAGGGCGCAATAACACGACCTGTACTATCAACAATATCCATCATGCCATCATGCTGCCAAATTGCATATGGCTTACGCTCCACAACTGAAATACGAACTCGGTTGGGATAAATCTTTTGAACATTAGCTGATTGAATCCAAGCCTTCTGTTCTAAAAGAGAACGCGCCCGATCAACATTAAAAGTGAATATGGATGGAGCAGTATCAAGCCCTAAAATTTTCAAAATTTCCTGTTTAACCACACGTTTATTGCCGCTCATATCAACATCGGTAACCACAAAACCAATATCCGAGAGTGCAGTCTTCACAATCATCTCTACACGACCACTCAATGAAAAGCCATAAAGCAACGTGAGAGAGAAAAAAAACAAAACCGCAAAAGAACCAAAATGGCGAGGCACATGTATACGGACAAATACAAACTCAAACATAAACCGGAGAAAGCGACGATAAAGACGTGGCAAAACTGGCACTGAAAGTACCACCATGGGGATATTTGTTTTATCAACATTCAACGCATACATGACGCGTCCTCCACCATCCACTGAACAATATCGCCGTAAGTACGACCACTCGCTTTTGCAATATCAGGGAAAAGAGATGTTGGCGTCATACCGGGTTGTGTATTAATTTCAAGCCAAACCAACTCTCCTGTTTCCTCATCAAAACGAAAATCAGAACGGCTAACACCACGACAACCTATCGCCTGATGTGCTGCTAAAGACATTCTTTGCACATTTTGGTAAATATTTGATGAAAGTTGTGCAGGACAAACATGAAGAGAGCCACCAGATTTATATTTTGAGTCATAATCGTAGAATTGAAAGTGCTTTTCAGGAAGAATTTCACAAACATCCAGAGCTTTGTTTCCCATAACAGCACAAGTAAGCTCACGACCAGGAATATATTTTTCAACAATTACTGTATCTGCATAAACCCATTCAGATCCCACAACATTAAGCGATGGCACAGATTCATTTTCTTTTACAATAATCACACCCAAACTTGACCCTTCACAGACAGGCTTAATCACGTAAGGAGGCTCCATAGGATGCTCTTTCCCAACAGCAAAGCGACTCATGACACAAGAAGGAGCAATAGAAACCCCAACGCTTGCAACAACAATTTTTGCACGCCCTTTATCCATTGCCAGTGCTGATGCCATCACGCCAGAATGCGTATAAGGAATTTTTAAATATTCAAGAACACCCTGAATACGACCATCTTCACCAAATGGACCATGTAACGCATTAAAAGCAATATCAGGCTGCAACTGTTCAAGAACAGAAGCGATATGACCATCAACATCCACACGACTCACACGATACCCCTGCGCTTCAAGAACATCAGCACAAGCAGTACCTGAAGACAAACTTACAGACCGTTCAGAAGAGAATCCCCCCATCAGCACAGCTATATGCTCATCTTTCATAACAACTTATTCTCCTTCGTATACTATATATAGACAACACAGAAATCACTAACACCATATACAGGAAAGACCAAGATTTACCCTTGCGAATCAATAACCTAGCATTTTGCATAATGAATCAGACTGAGACGCATGACGCAAGAGTTTCTTTGTTAATTTATTGATTCTTAATAGATTTTTTTATTATCTCTTTGAAATGACTCAATTTTTTATGACACTGAACAAATCAATTAAATGGGTCAAAAGAAGAGACGATACGGCCTTGTTCAAATTGACCAATACGCTGTATTTCCCACTGTAAGAGATGGGAAGAATAAGCAAAAACACGGGCACGCACTGTTTCGCCCAATGCTTCAAGATCATAGGCTGTTGCTTGCCCTGTATTAATCATAAAATTACAATGCATTTCACTCATTTGAGCGCCACCAATCTGTAGACCACGGCACCCTGCTTCATCAATAACACGCCACGCAGAAATATCTTTAGGATTTCGAAAAGTTGAGCCTCCTGTTTTTTCTCGCACAGGCTGCACGCTTTCCCGATGAAGAGCAACTTCATCCATAGCAGCACGAATATCACCTTTATTTCCTGGCTTTCCTTCTAATAAAGCAGCCGTAAAAATGAAATCTTCAGGAACAGCACAATGACGATAAGAATAATGCATATCTGCCAAACTTAAGGTATGACACTGTCCTCTACGATCAAGTGCATAAACCTCAACAACACGTGCAGCTGTCTCAACACCATTAGCCCCTGCATTCATTTTGAGTGCTCCTCCAAGACCTCCAGGAATACCATGATAAAAATGAAAACCTGCAATCTCTGCCTCTAAAGCGGCCGCTGCTAAATGTTTATCTGCCGTAGCAGCACCAACCAAAAAGCCCGTTGGAGAAACCTGCTGGACTTGCCCAAAACCTTTGGCCGAAAGACGAATAACAACTCCAGGAATCCCACCATCTCGTACCAGAAGATTAGAACCAATCCCCACAATTGTTACAGGAATAGATTCAGGCAAATTTTGCAGAAAAAAAGCTAAATCTACCTCATCAGCAGGCTGATAAAAAAGTTCAGCCAAACCACCAGTGCGAAACCACGTCACCTTCTGCATATCCATATTAGGCGTAAGTTTTCCCTTTATACCACCTAACGTCGGTTGTAAACGCGCTAACAGCGCCTCACCATCAATCAGCTGAAAATTTATCATTGTTATCAAATACCGCCAATTGGTTAGGCAAAGCACAAGCCCATTGTGTGATATTGCCAGCACCAAGAAAAACAACATAATCACCAGATTTAGAAAAAGTAGAGACAATCGAAACAACATCTTCCAAACAATCAATCAAACGCACATCACGATGACCAGCCATTTGAATATGTTCTACCAATTCCCTAGCACCAAAACCAGTAATTGGCTCTTCACCGGCTGCATAAACCGGAGCAATCAACACTATATCTGCATCATTAAAACAAGCCGCAAAATCATCAAATAAATGATACAAACGTGAATAACGATGGGGTTGTGCAATAGCTATCACGCGCCCTTTTGCACTCTCACGCGCTGCACATAAAACAGCTTTTATTTCGACAGGATGATGTCCATAATCATCGAATATTTCAACGCCTCGCCAACTTCCTATTTGCGTAAAACGCCGTTTTACTCCACCAAATCCTGCTAAGCCCTTTTTGATAGATTCATTTGAAATGCCAAGTTCATGAGCAATGGCAATCGCCGCAGTTGCATTAGAAACATTGTGCTGCCCAGACATTGGCAAAACCAAATTTTTCAATTCAGTCTCTCTACCCGTTTTCCGCGAGCGCATAAAGACATCAAAATACGTTTTTTGACCATCCATAGAAAGATTAAGAAAACGAATATCCGCTTGTGGATTTGCACCATAAGTAATCACCCAACGATCATCAATACGACTAGCCAATGACTGAACCTCTGGATGATCAATACACAAAACAGCAAAACCATAAAAAGGAACATTCTCTACAAATTGGCGAAAAGCATCACGCACAGCAGCAAAACTCCCATAATGGTCTAAATGCTCACGATCGATATTGGTCACAACAGCAATATCAGCAGGTAATTTTAAAAAAGTACCATCACTTTCATCAGCCTCAACCACCATCCAATCACCCTCCCCCATACGAGCATTCGTACCATAAGCATTGATAATACCACCATTAATTACCATCGGATCAAAACTCCCGGCATCAAGAAGCGCTGCAATCATTGATGTCGTTGTTGTTTTCCCATGAGTACCACCCACAGCAATTGCCCGACGAAAACGCATCAGCTCTGCCAACATTTCGGCACGCTTTACAAGTGGTAAATGCCTCTCTTTTGCAGCAATATATTCAGGATTTGTTTTTTTAATAGCAGTAGAAAGGACAACAAATTCTGCATCTCCTAAATTTTCAGCATGATGCCCTACATGAACTTGAATTCCTTTATCCTGTAAACGTTTAACATTAGCGTTATCAATTTGATCAGATCCTTGAACTTTATAACCAAGATTATGAAAAACTTCAGCAATTCCACTCATACCAATTCCACCGATTCCGACAAAATGGATAAGGCCTATATTAAGCGGCATTTTCATCAAAAAACTCCTCCTTTACATCTGACAGCGACCGCCCCACAATCAACGCTTCAGCCATATCAGCAAGACGACGAGTTGCATAAGGTTGCCCCACTTTTTTTGCAGCAAGCGCTTGTTTTTCCAATAAGTGCGGTGCACAAAAGGCTTCTGTTAAGAGGGAAGCAAGTCTTTGTGCGTTCAAATCTTTTTCTGATATAATTTGAGCACCTCCCACACGAGCAAGCAGTGCCGCATTCGCTGCCTGATCGTGATCTAAAGCATGAGGATAGGGAATAAGCAGAGCAGGTCGACCAATCACGGCGATTTCACAAACAGACGAAGCACCAGCACGTGACAAAATAAATTGAGACCGTGCCATACGTTCAGCCATATCATCAAAAAAAGGAGCAACTTCTGCTTGCACATCCATCTGGCGATAGATTTTTATCAACTCTTCCGTATCACCACGAACTTGCTGAACAATCCGTAAACGTTGACGTATATTATCATCAAGCAAAGCAATTGCTTCAGGGACAATTCGTGAAAAAAAAGAGGCTCCCTGACTCCCACCAAAAATCAAGAAATGAAACGGCTTCTCACCCTCTGAGGGATAATAAGGAATTTCTGCTGCATTGAGAACAACATCACGCACAGGATTGCCAGTCAAAACTGTTTTATGAGCGTAACGATTATTTTGCGACAACAAACCACCTGCTATTGCAGACACAAAAACTGCCAATACCCGATTGGCACGCCCCATAACAGCATTTTGCTCATGAATAAATGTTACACGCCTCATGAAAGCAGCAACAATAAGAGGAGGAAAGGTAGGATATCCCCCAAATCCACCAACAAGAACAGGACACAGTTTATAAAAAAGCGCTAAAGATTGTCCCATTCCTTTTAACAACATCCAAAATGTTTTTATAAGGGAAAAAGGGTGACGTCGTGTAAATGTTGCCGATGAAATGATATGTATATGCTCTTCATCAAAGCAGCGTACAAAACGCTGTGCCCTTTCATCCGTCACTAAATGAACATCATATCCACGCTGCCTTAATTCAACAGCAACAGCTTCCGCAGGAAAAAGATGCCCACCTGTACCACCAGCCGCTAAAACAATAACTTTTTTATCAGTCATAAATTGTATCCAAGACAACAGGAGAGGAAAAAGCTGAAAGACGCGCTTCTGGCCAGCGGCGTGTTAAACTAAGCAAAATGCCCATTGAAAGTGCAATCGCCACCATAGATGAACCACCATAAGAAATAAACGGCAATGTCATACCTTTTGGAGGGATTAAATGAAGATTAACTGCCATATTAATCGCTGATTGAAAGCCAATCATCATCGCTATACCAGTGATACCAAGACGTATAAAGGAATCACGTGTATTCGATGCTATATAAAATGAGCGCATAACAATAAAGCCAAAAAGCATCATAATGAACAAACAGAGTATAATACCATATTCTTCAGCAGCAACGGAAAATACAAAATCTGTATGGCTATCAGGAATGATACGTTTCACCGTTCCCTCTCCCGGTCCTTGCCCAAACCAACCACCATTCAAAATAGCTTCACGTCCCACATCCACTTGAAAGGTATCGCCTTCACCTGTCAAAAAACCATTAATACGTTCGCGTACATGATGAAGAAAAAGATACGCCAAAACAATTCCTACAAGCCCTAAAATGATAAATAAGAAAATAATGCTAAGGGATACACCAGCAACAAAAAACAAACCGCCCCATGTTGCACTTATTAAAAACGTTTGACCAATATCAGGCTGCAAAACGAGAAGCACACAACAAAAACCATAAAGTAAAGTAGCTAACGTATAACCAGGAATCCCTCTACGCCTTATTTGTTCCGAAAAAAGCCAAGCGGACATAACCACAAAAGCTGGTTTCATAAACTCTGAAGCTTGTACAGAAAAACCAAAGAGAGGAATCCACCGCCGCGCTCCCTTCACTTCTGGGCCAAAGAATAAGGTTGCAATCATAAGAACAACCGTTGTAATTAACACAAGAGCGCATAAACGGCGAATATTACGCAGCGAAAAAAAAGAAACCGTAACCATCGTAAAAAATGCTGGAATACTAAAAATAATATGCCAGCGAACAAAATAAAAACTATCTGCTATTCCGATTTTTTTTGCAATAGCGGGGCTCGCAGCAAAAGATAGCATAATGCCAACCCCCATTAAAATCAAACACGCTGCAAAGATAGAGCGATCAATTGTCCACCACCAATTCGCAATTGGATCTCTATCTGCACGTGTAAACATTATATTCACCTTATCCTTTTCATAATTCTACTCAAAGTGACATGGTTCCCCACTTTTTTAGCAAACACTTCAAAAACTGAATTACATGAGAAAAGATTCCGGAATATTAACGTAAAAACATTTTTTATAATTTACGTTTCTTTTAACTGCATAACAAAAGAAATAAATGCTTCGCCACGCACTTCATAGTTTTTAAATTGATCATAACTTGCACAAGCAGGTGAAAAGAGAACCACAACTTCTTTCGCTTTACAACGCATTGCATCAACAGCGGCTTCATGCACCGCATTTTCCAAAGTTAAACTCATCGAAAAAGGAAAAGAAGATCCAATAACACCAGCAAATTCTTCTGCCGCAGCTCCAATCAAATAAGCTTTGCGAATTTTATGAAAAAATCCTCTAAGAGAAACAATTCCTGCTTCTTTCGCCTGTCCTCCAACAATCCAAAAAATATTATTAAAAGCAGCAAGTGCAGGAGCTGATGCCTCTGCATTGGTAGCCTTGCTATCATTGATAAACAAAACTGATCCCATTTTACGCACCTGCTGCATACGATGAGCTAACCCTTGATAACTTGCTAAATGTTTGTTCATATGGGGATCGGTTATTTTTAAAGCTTGCAATGTTGCTAATGCCATAAGAGCATTTTGCGCATTATGACTTCCGCGCAATGCAGCCATAGACGCGAGATCTGCAAGCATATGACGCCGACCTTGGCAAACAGAAAAAAGCTGAGTTCCATCAGCGTAAAAACCATTCTCAACAAAATGTTCCTTAGAAACTGCCTCAACGTGATGACCTTCATGAAGCAATTGTCGATACAAAACTTGACAAGCGGCATCATCAACTGAAATAAAAGCTTGAGAAGCCCCAGTCACTAAATTCTTTTTAGCGTTCACATAATGAGCAAAACTCCCATGGCGATCAATATGATCAGGCGTTAGATTCAATAAAAGCCCAATAGTTGGCTGAAGAGAAGGAGCGAGATCAATTTGAAACGACGAACATTCAATCACATAAATACGTTTTTTAACAAATGGTTTAAGCGTTAATATTGCCGTTCCAATATTTCCTCCCATCTGCACATCATAACCCATTTGTTCCAACAAGTGAGCAAGCAAAGCTGTTGTTGTTGATTTCCCATTCGTGCCCGTAATAGCGATAAAAGGAACATCCTCATCACAAAAACCATACTGTTGTAAAAAATGGTTACGTGCACGCACGAATAACTCAATATCACCGATAATTTCTATATTTGCTTGACGTGCTTTATCAACAACCCAATGCGGCTGAGGATAAGTTAAAGGAACGCCCGGAGCAAGAATCAATGCAACAAATTCTGACCAATTTTCATATTGCAGATTTCTCGCTGGAATATTTTCTCTATGAGCCGCTTGTACACCTGAAGGATTATCATCCCAGGCGACTACGTCTGCACCACCACTTATCAATGCTTGTGCAGTAGCTAATCCGGATTTTCCTAATCCAAACAGAGCAACTTTTTTCCCCTTATAAAACGCAATAGAAATCAAAATTTCACCGCAATTTAAGTGTTGAAAGACCAATGAGAGCAAGAACAATCGAAATAATCCAAAAGCGTATCACGACTTGACTTTCAGTCCAGCCTTTTTTCTCAAAATGATGGTGTATCGGTGCCATAAGGAACGCACGCTTTTTTGTTAATTTGAAATAACCAACCTGGATAACAACCGAGAATCCTTCAAGAGCAAAAAGCCCTCCAATAAGAGCCAAAACAATTTCATGCTTGGTTGCTACAGCAACACTACCCAATAGCCCTCCAAGCGCCAACGAACCAGTATCCCCCATAAAAATAGCCGCCGGCGGTGCATTAAACCATAAAAAACCAAGCCCTGCACCAACAACAGCTCCTAATAAAACAGCTAATTCACCCGTCCCCGATACATAATGGATTTGGAGATAATCAGCAAAATTGATATTACCAGAAAGGTAAGCAATTAGAGCAAAAGACAAAGCAGCAACCATCACAGGAACAATAGCCAACCCATCAAGACCATCAGTCAAATTAACCGCATTCCCAGTAGCGACAATAACAAAAGCAGAGAAAGGAATAAAAAACCAGCTCAAATTGATAAAGTAATCTTTCACAAAGGGCAAAGCTAACCCAGGCGAGCCAACTTGTAAAAAAACAAAAGCAGCAATTGCCGCAACCAAAAACTCCAAGCTTAATCGTGCTTTACCAGAAAATCCTTTCTCCGTTTGTTTGGTAACCTTAAGATAATCATCGTAAAAACCAATCATCCCAAAAGAAAGCATAACAAATAAGGATACCCAAAAATAAATATTGGATAAATTACACCACAAAAACGCTGAGACTACAATGCCGCTTAAAATCATCAAACCACCCATAGTAGGTGTTCCAGCCTTTTTAAAATGTGTTTGAGGACCATCAGCGCGAATTGGCTGCCCTTTTCCCTGTCGCAATTTAAGAGAGATAATAATGCTAGGACCAAACAAAAAGACAATAAGCCCCGATGTGAGCATAGCTGCTATAGTGCGAAACGTAATGTAACGAAACACACTCACACCTGGTAGCCAATCACTAAGCGAAGAAAAAAACAGCATCATGATAAAAAAAACCATTAAAATTACAGAGAAACCACTTTATAGCGATCAAGCAATGCACTCACAATATCTGATGAATAAAGACTATGGGATGATTTAATCATAAGGAGATCCCCATTGGAAATTTCTGCCAAAATAAGTGGTAAAATTTTTTCAATATTTTCAGCATAATGAACCTTAACGTATGCAGCCAAATCAGTGGCTAAAAACTTCATTGCCTCACCAAATAAAAAAACGGGATTAGCACCAGAGAGATATACTGGCTTTACTAAGTCACGATGGAGTTTTTCACTATAAGCCCCCAATTCCAGCATATCACCCAAAATAGCAATTCGCCTTCCCTCCACACCGACTGGCCCTATAGCAAGCAGATCAAGAGCCGCACGCATAGATGCAGGATTTGCATTATAGCTTTCATCAATTAAATAAAATTCGCCTCCACTTGGTAAAGACAATCGATAACGAACACCGCGCCCCTTTTGAGGAGAAAAATAGCTCAAAGAGAGCAAAACAGGTTCTAAATCAACACCAATGGCATCACAAGCAGCAATAACAGCCAAACTATTTTGTATAATATGTCGTCCAGGAGCACCAATTTTCATTGCCCTATCCTGCCCAGAAATACTAACAATCATAGAGGAATAATCTGTTAAAAGACGTATATCTTTCGCCTGATAATCGGAATTTTTAGTCTCACCAAAGCTTAAGATCCTTTTCACACTACATTGTTTTGCTTTTTGAACTAAATAAGGAAAAAAATCATCATCCGCATTTAAAACAGCAATACCCTCCTCATCCAGTCCCTCAAAAATTTCAGCTTTTGCGTCTGCTATTTCCTCAAGATTTTTGAAGAAACCCATATGTGCTGCAGAAATATGCGTAATGAGAACAACATGTGGATGGACCAACTTAACCAAAGGGCGAATTTCATCTTTATGATTCATACCAATTTCAAAGACACCATAATTACTCTCCACAGGCATTCGCGCCAAGGTAAGCGGCACTCCCCAGTGATTATTCAAAGAAGCAGAATTCGCGTGAACCTTCCCAACAGTTGCCAGCACTTGTTTTAGAACTTCTTTTGTCGTTGTTTTTCCCACCGATCCTGTTACCGCTATAATTTTAGCCTTTGAGCGCTTGCGTGCGGCTTGTGCAAGTTTTTCTAAAGCTTGTAAAACATCAGAAACGACAATAAGTGGAGCGGATATTTTTTCCATATCAGCTAAACGGTTTTCCGCAACAATAAGAACAGCTGCACCTCGTTCATAAGCTTGCACCGCAAAATCATGACCATCAAGATGATGTCCTTTGATACAGAAAAAAATATCGCCTTCTATAAGAGTACGACTATCAATAGAAATACCGGAAAAAGTTTCCGGTATTTCCCCAATTGCATAACCATCAATTGCTGTAATAAGTGCTTGTTTATCCCATAAAGCTTTCATCTAATCCGTTCCTGTAAAGCTTCAATCGCTTTCAAACGATCTGAAAAAGGATATGTTTTTTGCCCTATAATTTGACCATTCTCATGACCTTTTCCAGCAATGATTAATGTATCCCCTGCTTTTAAAAGCCCAACTGCATAAGTAATAGCTTCACCACGATCTGCTATTTCGATGGCTTTTGGCGCTGCTTGTAAAATATCCTTGCGTATTTTCGCTGGCATTTCCGTGCGAGGGTTATCATCCGTTATAATAACAATATCAGCTTTATTTTCTGCAATTTTTCCCATTAAAGGTCTTTTTCCTTGATCGCGATCACCTCCACAACCAAAAACAAGGATTAAACGCCCTTGCGTGAAGGGACGAACAGAAAGCAGCACTTGTTCCAAAGCTTCCGGTTTATGTGCATAATCAATATAAACAGAAGCATTATTTTCTGTCTTTCCAACCAACTCTAAACGACCAGGTGCTCCCTGCAAAGTTTCAAGAGAACGAAATACCTTATCAGGTGATATACCTGTTGAAATCGCAAGTCCCGCCGCCATAAGTGCATTATTCACTTGAAAATCTCCCGCTAAAGGTAAATTAAATGTGTAGATATTGTTTTCCAAACGACATTCAACACACTGTTTCGAACGTTGATGTTCAATACGATTAATAGTGATAAATTGCCCTTTACGCCCAATTGTTAAAACATGACGACGTGCTTGTGTGAGGGTATCAATAACCTTTTGCGAATAAATATCATCCGCAAAAATCAAAGCAGAAGCATCTCGAGGTAAAAGTGTATCAAATAACCTCATTTTAGCACGCAAATAATCCTCTACGCTGGTGTGATAATCCATATGATCACGTCCTAAATTGGTAAAGGCAGCAGCAGTAAGACGTACTCCGTCAAGTCGGCACTGATCAAGCCCATGCGAAGATGCTTCAAGAGCTGCATGTGTAACACCTTCATTAGCAATTTCAGAAAGAAGACGCTGCAAGAAGACCGGGTCAGGTGTTGTAAGAGAACCATAATCATTTCGTTTAGGAGAAACAACACCTAGCGTTCCTATACTCGCAGCACATAATCCAACCTTTGTCCAAATTTGCCGAAGAAAAGAGACAACTGATGTTTTTCCACTTGTCCCAGTCACAGCAACGACAGTTTCAGGTTGAGAACCATAAAAACGAGCAGCTGCTACCGCTAAGCTATGACGAGCATCCAAAACACGCAAAAGGGGAACAGATAAATTCTCCAAAACAACATTACAATCTGTAACGATTGCTTGTGCACCACGTTTTAGTGCATCATTGATATAGTGTTTCCCATCGTCTTGATGACCTTGAAGAGCTACAAAAATATAGCCTGGCAAGATTTGCCGAGAATCTGCACTGATTCCTGTTATTTCCATTGAAGAAAGATTCTCATCTTCAAGACATTCTGTAAAAATTGTTCCAAACAACATGACAACACACCTTTATATGAATTTCACCGTTTTTTAACAAAACTTAAACTGTTCTCTGTGGTTAAAATAGGCTCATATTCTTTCTGAAAATCTGGTTTTATTCCAAGAAAATTCGCTGAACGGCGAATAATATTAGCAAGTATCGGCCCTGCATTCATTGCTGCTGTTGCTGAATACTTTCCATCTTCAGGCTGAGGTTCATCGATAATTGTTAAAACAACATAATCAGGATCTTCAATGGGAAAAGCAGCGAGAAAACTATTGAAATTTTTTGTTTTAGAATATTTTCCATTTTCAACTTTTTCGGCTGTTCCTGTCTTACCACCAACGCGATAACCTTCTACTTTTGCATTACGCCCAGAACCAATATCACTATTTAATTTATAAAGATAACGCATATTTTGACTCGTTTTAGCCTGCAAAACTTGTTTTGCATGTTGCAAAGCTTGATCTCTTGTGCGTTTTAAAAACGTAGGAGCAATTAACCAACCACCATTCATTAAAGCGGCAGCAGCTACTGCTGTTTGCAAGGGCGTTGTTGCCATACCATGTCCAAAAGAAATTGTCATAGAATGGATGTCCTTCCAATGATTTGGCACAAGAGGATGGGCAACTTCAGGCAATTCTGTTGTCATTCGATCAAGTAAACCAAGTCGTTTCAAAAAAGCACGATGTCCATCAATCCCTATCGCCATTGCCTCCTTAGCAGAACCAATGTTAGAAGAATAAATAAAAACCTCCCATAACGTTAAGGGACGATTTTTCCCATGAAAATCATGAATAGTAAAACCTCTACTTGCTTGCAGAGGTTTTGAAGCATCAATGATACTGTTTAAATGGAATATATCTGAATCAAGGGCCATCGCGGTCGTAAAACTTTTAATGATAGATCCCATTTCAAAAGTTCCAGCTGTCATCCGATTGAGACGATCACTTTTCAAAGCATCAACAGGATTTCCAGGATCAAAATCTGGTAGTGATGCCAAAGCCAAAACTTCACTTGTGTGGATATTTAAAATAACAGCTCCTGCAGCAATCGCCTTATAACGCTTCATTGCCTTCATAAGTTCATCATGGACAATTGTCTGAACACGCACATCAATCGAAAGTTGAACTGGCTTTAAAGAATCTTCCGTTGCAAGACCAGCAGCACGCAAATCACTCAAGCCAGCATCATCGATATATTTTTCCATACCCGCTATTCCCTGATTATCAACATTAACCATGCCGAGAATATGTGAAAGTACAGGTCCACTGGGATAAAAACGACGAATTTCGGTACGAAAACCAATTCCTGGAATACCAAGAGCCATAATTTGCGCTTTCTGTAGTGGCGTTAACCCACGCTGAATCCAAGAAAAACTGGACTTTTTTTTAAGACGTTTATAAGTTTCCTGCCAATTGAGATCGGGCAAAACTGTTGAGAGCAATTCTATTGTTTCATCGACATCAATAATACGTCGTGGTTCAGCAAAAAGCGAATAGGTCTTAATATCTGTTGCCAATAAACGACCATTACGATCAAGAATATCAGGCCGTGCAGTCAATTGAAGGACTCGTGGTCCTTTTGCTTCTTCAATCTGTCCCCCTTCAAACCCATAAGAAATAAGACAAGCCCCCATAACACCATATAAAATGAGAAAACAGAAAGAAGAAAAAAATAAGCGTCGACGAGAAGAATATGAGCGACGAACAGGAAAATTATCAATATTGAACTGTTTTTTTAAGCGCTTTCTTTTCTGCGAAAAGAGAAAGTATGATTTCATCACCGCACACCTTTTCGAACAACGCCATTCGCCTGAGAAGTACGATTATTTGCTAAAATATCTTTCCCTTCCTCCAAAAGATTTTGTTTAATCACTTCTTCAATTTGATCATGTACACGTACTGGAATACTCTCAAACTCTACAACTTGGCGAGGCTGGATACTCTCTAAACCAAGCTCCTTTTGATAACGTTTTGCAAGTTTTTGCATGCGTGAAGGCTCTATCATTACAGCCCACTCAGCATGAAGCAGACTCACCGTATTTTTTTCTGCAGCAATTTTTTGTTCAAGACGACGAACTTCACTCATTCGTTTTTGGACATCATATTTGACTTTATAAGTAAGACCTGCCATACAAATCATAATCATGACTAAAATCATATCAAATGTACGAAAAACTGTCATTTCTTGCCACCTTCAAAACTGGCAATCTTTGCTAACCCAAACAATTTCATATCTGCAAAAAGACACTCAGCCTCAGTACGTACACCAATACGCAACCTCGCAGAACGTGAACGAGGATTTCGCTCCAACTCCTCTTTATTTGCAGTTATCCCCCCTTTAAATAAAGGAAAAAATGTTGCTGGAGCCATCTCTATTTCAGGAAGATAGCGAGATCTCACACTTTCTCCTGAACGAGCAGAAAAAAATCTTTTAACCATACGATCTTCAAGAGAATGAAAACTCACGACGCCCAAACGACCTCCTGGTTTCAAAACGCGTTCAGCAGCAAATAAGCCACGCGCAAGTTCACCAATTTCATCGTTCACATAAATGCGAAGAGCCTGAAATACACGCGTTGCAGGATGAATGCGCTCTCCGCTTTTACGCCCCACCAACACCTCAATGGCATGAGCAAGATCACCTGTACGCAAAAACGGTTGAACACAGCGGCGCTTTTCAATCATCCGTGCAATTCGCCTTGCATAGCGTTCTTCTCCTAATATTTTAAAGATTCGCGCTAACTCATCACTTTTTAAACGATTCACAACATCAGCAGCAGTAAAACCAGTCTGAGCCATTCGCATATCTAATGGACCATCTTTTTGAAAAGAAAATCCTCTTTCAGCTTCATCAAGCTGCATTGAAGAGACACCAATATCCAAAATAACGGCATCTACCTTCTCTTCAACCACACAATCCAACTGTGAAAAATTCCCTTGCACCAAACGAAGTCGTGGAAAAAATTCATCAACAAGCGATTGTCCTTCACGAATAGCGTGAGGATCACGATCAAGAGCAATAACCTGTGCACCCGCATTTAACAAAGCACGTGTATAACCACCAGCACCAAAGGTGCCATCAATCACTTTTGCCCCAACCAATGGTATAAGCCCAGCTAAAACTGGCTGTAACAACACTGGAATATGGCGCTCAGTTCTCTTACCCTGTTTTGTCAAAATAATCCGTCTTGATTTATGCTTTTTTAAATCAATAGCCATCAATGGCAACTCATGTCAGGATCACTAAAACTTCAACTTTCCTCTGTATAATAATGAAAGGAAATGAAGCTAAAGTTAACCGGATACACATCCTAACACACTATACTTAAAGAAATGTTATAATTTAAAAAACAGGCTTTGTTTGAGTGTAAACTTTAAAAAACATACACTCC
Organism: Bartonella henselae str. Houston-1; assembly: GCF_000046705.1. Classification (NCBI taxonomy): domain Bacteria; kingdom Pseudomonadati; phylum Pseudomonadota; class Alphaproteobacteria; order Hyphomicrobiales; family Bartonellaceae; genus Bartonella; species Bartonella henselae. Next base: position 1,250,780 of record NC_005956.1, read on the forward strand.
ATAGAAAAAACTCCTACGAAACACCAATTGTATACAATGTCAATGATAAAATAAGCATCAATCATAAAAATCAGTCGGCCTGTAAGCCGGGTTCTGTATGGTAAAGTGTACACTTTACATGGCAACCATTCATCTGGGACGGATGTTACCATCCGCCTCTTGCAACCTACCCGAATGACTCGCCCGGAAACCGGCTGCAAGTTAAGCCTTGCGCGTCATTTCTATTTGGTCTTGCTCCCGGTGGGGTTTACCTTGCCACATTCATTACTGAATGTGCGGTGGGCTCTTACCCCACCCTTTCACCCTTACCTATAAAAATAGGCGGTTTACTTTCTGTGGCACTTTCCCTAGGGTCGCCCCCGCCGGGTGTTACCCGGCACCGTTTTTCCATGGAGCCCGGACTTTCCTCACCTGCCACCTTTAGGCATTGACAAGCGCGGCTGCCCAGCCGACTGATACTTTATTTATAAAACATTTTTGGTCAAGTGAAAAGAGTCCTGCAATATATTTTACAAATCTGAAAAAAAACATTGCTTTTAATGGTACATCTTCATTTTAAAGAAGCCAGATAAGTTTTTACTTTTGAGCAATATTTTTCTGAAATGGAATTCATTTTTTTTGCAGCATGACCTGCATTATATTTAAGGATTGTGCCACACGTATCACCAGCACTTAGTTTATATGCCCGCGCCAAATAACGCATACCATATTCAAGATTAGTCGCAGGATCATACAGATCTTGCACTGATCCCTTAAAACCCAATCCTCGTGCCGTAGAAGGTTTAATTTGCATCAAACCTATTTCACCAGCCGCCCCTTTTATAAAGGCCTTATAATCACTTTCAACTCTTACAACAGCATGTGCCAAATTAACAGGAACATTGTACTTATTCGCAAATTTCTGAATAAGAAACTCATAAGGACGAACAGGAATCTTAGAAGCAATAATCTCTGAGCCTTCACTTGACCCTGCAACATTTAACACGGTATGAGCCAAACTTATATCAAACACAAAAGATATAGCAAATACTGCACTTAAAAGAATTTTCAAAAATTGCATTTTCTTTCTCTTCATTAAGACATTCTTAAATCCTAGCTGCAACGGCTTGGTGGGCGCATTGTACATAGAAAAAAAACGAAAGAGCGGCTTGAAAATGAAAATATTAAGACAATTTCAAGATAAATTTTAGTATTGGAAGAAAATCATTCAATAAACGAATTATATATTTCTGTATTTCATAGGATACTAAAAATTAAAGAAACTATAACATAAGCTTTAATGTGCTAAAAAATAATATACTCTATTACCTATTGAAAGATCTATCATACACCTAACTTTGTGCAGATAAAAACAGTATTAAAAATACCTCTACCATTTTTCACATACAATCATTAAGCCCTCATTGAGGTCAACTCCATAATCATAAAAAGCACCATAAACTGGAATAACTTCTCATAACGCCCTCAATACCGCAGAATACCTCCAGGAATAAAAACCATTATCAACTATCCCCTATGGCTGATAAACACTGGCTGCAAAAAATCCTACGCCAAACAAATCACCCAGCAAAACCAATCATCATGTAGAGGAAGTTCATAAACAGGTACAAACAGATCGGTTTCCGGCCGTATAGCAAAGTTTAGTAATTATTTCCATCTGTTTTTTTGAAAAACCCTATAAGGCACTGTAAAAATAATCTCAAAGCTGCATCAATAGAAATTGATATCACTTATCCCCGTGCAAATATTTTTTGCATACTATGATTTTATCAAACTTGCCAAACCCCGCACTCAATCTTTAGAAATCACAAAAGGAATAAAAATCTAAAATCCGCAAAAAAGGAATCTCAAGCCTTTACCATTCTCTATCGCTCTATGATATCAAAAAAATGGGTATTATACGTTTCCTGTAGGCTTTTGAAAACTCCATGAAAAGCGCGAAAAGCCTTATAAGATCAACCACAAACTACATAATTTCTTACAAAAATGACTAAAAATAAGCATCAGAAACAGTACCCCGGGAAATAGCTCTCGATAAAACCATAGCAACTATCTCACCCAGTTGGCAGGCTTGCTCAATACTTTTACCATTCGCAGAAGCAGCAGTAACTATATCACAACGGACTCGCTCAATAAATTGCTTTTGTTGTTGAGGATTCAATTTAGAAAGTTCCCTGATAAGACCTGGAAAAAAAACTTCCAATCTTTCTATAAGCATTCCTCCTGTAACACTAACTTGGTTAGAAGAAAAAGATCGATTAAATAAAAACCGATAAACAGAAGGATTCCGAGAAACAAAAAAAATTGCTGCAAAAAATAAAAAAGCAAATACAATAATAACAACCCTATGCCTGAACGGCTCCATTACTTCTACCTATATACCACAAACTGCCACACATATTTTCGCACGCACTGTCAATCAAATTTTAACATTATCCCTCCAAACGCCTGACTGAGGAATTCCTCAGCCAGGCCAGACAATCTAAGGGATCCACGCGGGGGGGGGGAGGAGGTTCCCCGATCGTCCTCTCGCATCAACCAATAATAGGCGATGCAATATCTTTGCTATGGAACAAAATGCTCTAAACAACAAGAAATTCTTCTTATCTTTCATACAAAAAAATATAAAAAAATTATAAACCGTCTAAAAATGGAAAATTTTAGGCAAAAAACACTCAAAATGATCCAATTTGGAGCAATTTTATATCAAAGGTTATTAATAGAATCTATGACCATCATCATTTTAATAATAATTTTTCCTCAAAATCCTGTGTCCGTAAAAAATTTAAGTTGTATAAACTTCCCTACTATGGAGAACAAAACACATAAAACCAAGTATCAGCTATTCAACAACTATTATCACAAAACTCAAGGCGTAGATCTTTTAACCCCTTAAAATTGTACAAAAAATTAAAAACATAGGCGTAACGGGAATATAAATTATTCCACTCAAAATGATAAACGAGCACAGTGTAAATAAGATAATAAAGAGAAAATCTTCCTTATTTTCATGCCATTTTTTTAAGAATCATCATAAAAAAATATTGTAAAATTGTCCCTGTGCTAACAAGATCAATTGTGAACTTGAATAAATAAATTTTCACAAACAATTCAAAGCTTAGAACATATTTATTTCAAATCATTCATAATCATCACTCAAGTTGACGACAAACTCTTTTATTACCAACTACAAATTCCAACGCATTACCATAACAGATAATGATCAATAATGATCATTACAGACATTTCCTCGCCGTCTCTCTTGCTTAGAATATGCTGCAAAATGATAAAAGTGCAAACTTTTGTATTCCCAATTACTCTACCATATTATCTTTAGAGAAATTACACAGTATCTATTTTTTACTTTTCGCATTCTTTAATGAAATTATCCCTTCATGAAGAACAACATATTATTATACTGCCTATTCACGTACTTGCTTTAAAAATACAAAACAATGAACTACCCATTATAAATCAATATCTCGACCAATTTAACACATGCTGTTTCAAAAAGCAGTAAATAGCAGTCTTTAACCGTCTTTGCTTTTATAAGAATCCCTTGTTATATAGACCTCAATATTAAGGTACCAACGCACCTCTCATGCACAAAAATAAAATGCAAGATAAAAAACAACAACACTGCAACGATTTATTAAAATTCTCTCTTTGTACTTTTAAAAATCAAAAAATAAAGCACATTAACCAACATGATTATGCAAACTCCACTTTTTTATCTTTTATATCATCAACCAGTAAACGTGGGTCACGAGCAAGCCAAATCTTAACCATTAGCCTCTCATTGTTTTCATTTTGCAAAGGAGGAAAGCAAATTATTTTCTCTAGAATAAGCCCAACATTTTTAAGCCATTGTTCTATTTGTAAATCTGAAAATCCAAAAGGCATATGAGAGAGATAAGAATGTGAAGACTCAACTTCATGACGAACAAAATCCACAATCAGCAAACGCCCATGAGGACGCAAAACACCTGCAATCTCATGAAGAGCCACTTCGGGACTCTCAAGAAAATATAAAACCCAATGAAGAATGACTAAATCAAAAGTTGTATTCTCAACAGATAAATGTAAAATATCACTATCGAGGACAACTTCAACGGCATACGTATAAAGACCTGAAAACAATTTTAAAACAGAACCTGTATCTCTACTAATATCCAGCATTGTCTCAAATGGTTTATCGCCAACAATTTCGCGTAAAGCGTTTTCTACACCAAGGTCTGCAATAGAGAACAACCGTAACGTATCCCACTGCACCACATTTTGTAAAAAATACTTTTTCTCTTGTTTTCGGTACTGTTTTTTTATATCCTTCAAACGTGCTAAATCGTGGGCGATCACCCTATTATGCTCTAACAAAGCTGAAACGACAGCCATCACAATATCTTTACCCAAACGACCATAATAAAGCTTAAAATAAATCGATCTGCCTTTTTGATAACGCTCAACCAATTGTGCTTCATACAATAAATGTAAATGCTGTAATACATGCGATTGCGATTGCCCAAGGACAAGTGTAAAGTCTGATACCGTTAAATCTTCATGGTACAAAAGTGCAAGAAGGCGCAAACGACTTGATTCTGCTATCGTTTTCAACAACATAATCATTTCATCTAAGTTTATTATCTCTTTCATGAATATTCCTTACTGCTCAGATAAGCATTTATTCCTATGAATAGAAAATTAAGCAGAAGGCATAGAGTTGCATCATTTATGTTCATATTTTTTTGACAATAATGAAAAACAAACAATTGCTAAAAAAACTAGCAATCCCCCTCCTCGCTATTCCCGCCGATGGAAATGAATAAACTGGTATTGTAATCGGAAAAATTATATATGAAAACTTACAAGTCTCCATTATAACTTGATGAGGAATAAACATCCTTCTACGTTATCAGCATATCAAACACGATAACATATTCTGTAAGGATATAATCAGAATTTTACACTGCATCTCTCTTTTAGATGCGACGAAAGAAAACCTCACGCTATGGCAACTCACACTCTCTTTCGAAAAACAAAGAAATATCAGCCACCATCAGCATTTTTTCAATCAAAATCAAATAAAACAAGCAATGTTAGCGTGTCAGCGGCTTATAATTCACACGCTTAAGATTAAGAGAATCTGCACCGAAACGACGAACTTTATCAGCCTCATATTCGGCAAAATTACCTTCAAACCATTCCACATGACCATCGCCTTCAAACGCTAAAATATGGGTTGCCAACCGATCAAGAAACATACGATCATGCGATATGATAACTGCGCAACCAGCGAAATTCTCCAGTGCATCTTCTAATGCACCCAACGTTTCAGTATCAAGATCATTTGTCGGTTCATCAAGAAGAAGAACATTTCCTCCCTCTTTTAAAAGCTTAGCCAAATGCACGCGATTACGCTGACCTCCTGATAAATTTGCTACTTTCTGCTGCTGATCTGCACCCTTAAAATTAAACGCCCCGCAATAAGCGCGACTGTTCATCTCATATTTACCTAATTTAATGACGTCATTACCGCCAGAAATTTCCTCCCAAACGGTTTTATCACCAACCAATGAATCGCGACTCTGATCGACATAACTCATGTGAGCTGTTTCCCCGATACGGATTTGACCTGAATCTGGCTGTTCCTGCCCCGTCAACATTTTAAACAAGGTAGATTTTCCCATACCATTGGCACCAATGACTCCAACAATTCCGCCAGCAGGAAGCTTAAAAGAAAGATCATCAATCAAGACACGTTCTCCATATGCTTTAGAGAGATTATCAACTTCAATGACAACCTGCCCCAATCTTTCGCCAATAGGAATAATAATTTGTGCTTCCCCAGGACGGCGTTCACGTGAAGCTTGAACCAACTCATCATAGGCTTTAATTCGTGCTTTGGACTTTGCTTGCCGTCCCTTTGGGCTAGAAGCTATCCATTCTTGTTCGCGTGATAACGCACGTTGACGAGCAGCCTCTTCACGTCCTTCCTGCGCTAAACGTTTGGCTTTAGCCGCCAAATAAGCAGAATAATTCCCCTCATAAGGGATACCTTTACCGCGATCTAATTCTAAAATCCAACCCGTTACATTGTCGAGAAAATAACGGTCATGCGTCACCAAAAGTACCGCGCCGGAATATTCACGCAGATACCTTTCAAGCCAAGCTGTAGTTTCAGCATCTAAATGATTTGTTGGTTCATCCAAAAGTAATAAATCCGGTTTTGACAAAAGTAATTTACAAAGTGCAACACGCCGCCTCTCACCTCCTGAAAGCTTTGTCACATCCCCATTTGCTGGTGGACAACCAAGAGCAGCCATAGCCATTTCTACTTGACTTTCTAAATCCCAAAGATTTTGACCGTCGATGATATCTTGCAGCCTGGCACTTTCATCAGCCGTTTCTTCACTGTAATTCATCATTAATTCATTATAACGCTCGACAATTGCCTGCTTATCGGCCACACCTTCCATCACATTATCACGCACATCTTTACTTGCATCAAGAAATGGCTCTTGCGGAAGGTAGCCACAACGCACCCCTTCAGAAAGCCATGCTTCTCCGGTATACTCCTTATCTATCCCAGCCATAATACGTAAAATGGTTGATTTACCTGCACCATTCGGTCCCAAAATACCGATTTTTGCATCTGGATAAAAAGAGAGATGAATATTTTCCAAAATTTTCTTATTGCCGTAAGTCTTACTAAGCCCAGCCATATGATAGATAAATTGACGTGCCATAAATTTCTCTTTAATATTGCGTGTTGAGAGGTTAGGATTTTGAAAAAATTGCTTTTCTTAAACTCTGCAAAAGATAAAGCTTGCGTTGCATTAAAAGCTTTCTACTTTATATTGATATATTTTTTCTAATCTCACAAGCCCTCCTAAGGTTTTAAATGCAAAAAAACAGCCCTTATAAAAGCAAAAAACAGCTCTTTTTAGCTGTACCCGAAACCTGTTATCAAACATCACCTCTCTTTTCCATAGCGAATACAACAGTGTGTTTTTATCGTATTAAGCCAACCTATCAATGCAATAGGATACTACAGAGAAAACCTATTCTCTATGCCCCCTCTTTTTTCGCTTTATGGGCTTTACATTTCGCAGTAAAAAATCCTACTCTTTTTTCATCAATTTTATGTCACGGAAGACAATGGACTTCACCCTTTGCTTTGATGTGGCTCAAATTACGTTTACAAAATGAACGCCGTTTTCTAGGATCTGACGTCCCAAGCCTGATAATCATGAAAGCTCTCCACCAATATGTAGCGATGAGTGAATACAGTGCTCTGCCCATTGGTAGGTGGTTGCAATTGGTAAAAAACTATAAAAAGAATTGTAAAAACTTATCTACTCCCTTTTTTTATCTTGATAATTATAATACCAACATCCACCAAATTATCTCAAAACTTCAAGACGAAATATAGTCTTTGTAAAGGGTATCACAAAAGTAAACCTCCTACAGGAATGTGTTTATGGAAAAAAAAGCTTTAATTGTTATTGATATTCAAAATGACTTTTTACCAGGTGGAGCATTGGCAGTACCACAAAGTGATATCATTTTACCGGCTGTCAATAATCTCATAGAGCATTTTGATCATGTTATTTTAACCCAAGACTGGCACCCTAAAAACCATTGCAGCTTCGCCTCTTCCTACCCTGATAAAAAGCCTTATGATAGCGTTAATCTTGACTATGGTCCGCAAATACTGTGGCCAGATCATTGCGTACAAGGAACAAAAGGAGCAGACTTTCATACCTCTCTTAAAGTTGATAAAGCACAACTCATCCTCAGAAAAGGCTATAATCAAAAAATTGATAGTTATTCCGCCTTTTTTGAAAATGATCAAAAAACACCAACAGGCTTACAAGTTTATCTGAAAGAACATGGTTTTACAAAGCTCGCTATGTGCGGCTTAGCAACGGATTTTTGTGTTAGTTTCTCTGCACTTCACGCCATACAATGCGGTTTTAAAGTGAGTGTTTCATTAAATGCCTGTGCTGGTATTGATGTAAATGGATCACTGAACACAATGCTAAAAACCATGAACGAAGCTGGCATAGAACTCCTAATGGCCTCCTAAAGTACCTTATTTCGTCCTGTTCTTGCAACGTATGAAAAATTTTCAATTTACTCAGATTTAGACACACCCTGTTTATTGAGATGATGGCGCTTAAAGCGAAGAGAAGAATAAAATGCCATTCCAATAATACAAACCCCTACCAGCCCTGTTAAGACTTCAGGAATCGATAGAAGAGTTTGCAGATACATAATCACTGCGAGAACTAAAATTGCATAAAAAGCCCCATGTTCCAAATAACGATAATGCAACAATATCCCCGATTCAACCAACATAATCGTCATAGAACGAACGTAAAATGCACCTATACTGAGACCAATTGCGATAATAAAAAGGTTATGGGAAAAGGCAAAAGCACCAACCACACCATCAAAAGAAAAACTAGCATCTAAAATTTCTAGATAAAAAAACGCGCCTGCCCCCCCCTTGGCAACCGTAGTTAAAGCTGTTTTTGGAGCATCCAAGAGTGAACTGACCGCTTCGACAGCTATAAATATCAAAAGTCCATAAAGAGAAGCAAGTAAAAAAACCATTTTATCTTCTGTTACGACCTGTCCTGAAAAGAATAATATCAAAACCAAAACGATTGCAATATCAATTCCAACAAGCGCCCCAAGCTTTTGAGCTGGCCTCTCTATAAAAACGAGCCAATGTACTTCTTTTTCAGGATCAAAAAAATATTTCAAACCAACCATCATGAGGAAAGTACCTCCAAAAGCCGCAATTGCCAGATGAACATCTGTTAAGACTGCGGCATAGTGATGTGGTTCCCATATTGCTAATTTTACTGCAGCAATTGGATTAATGCCAACAGCAATAGCAACTACCAACAACGGAAAAACAAGCCGCATTCCAAACACCGCTATTAAAATGCCCCATACCAGGAAACGACGGCGCCAAAGCGGATCCATTCTTTCAAGAACACGTGCATTGATAATAGAATTATCAAAAGATAAAGAAATTTCTAAAACGCCTAAAACACAGCAAATAAAAAAATATTTAAGAAAACCAATAACACTTCCCGTTTCAAACCAACCAATAGCCCCCCCTAAAAAAACGCCAATAATTGTGAAAAAAAAAGGCCATCCCAAATAGCCTACTAGAACCATGATCTATTTCCTTAAAAGTTCATTTTTTTAAATTCATCTGCTAGGCAAATCGAAGGATTGTATCTTTTAATGCAAAAAGAGATAAAATACCATGGGGAATTTATGTGGAATTTTCCTCCAAAAAAACAAGAGAAAAATCAGTAAAAACATCTTTTATTGGAACTGAAAAGAAATGTTAAATAATATAAAAAGTCAAAAATCATTTTTTATGCACTATCAAAATAACTTTTTATATATTAAAATTAAAAAATATAAAAAATGAAAGCTATAAATATTGACATTACATCATGATGTATTAATACATATTGTGCCTTTATTGGGCAAAAATTGTACCATGATGATTTACTGAGGGAGATAATTCGTGGCACGTCCTGAAACTGAATCAAAAACTATATTTGGAAAACGCTTACGTTATGTACGTCTTGCTTTGGGGGATCCATCACGTGAAGCATTGGCTAAAAGTTTTAGCATGACAAAAAACTCTATTGCTTTTTATGAGCGCGGAGAAAGGGAACCCAATCTTAGTGTCTTACAAACATATCGCACATTGTACGGTGTCAATATTAATTGGCTTTTAACTGGACAAGGGAAAATGTTTGATACTGAATATACTAAAGGTGACTTTGACTGGAACTATTTTATAAAAAAAATTGAGGGACTTGAAGAGATCCTTTCCAATAGCGATCGTAGTGAAAAACTAAATCAAGAAAAAATCGAAAGCTCTTATGAGAAGTTGCAACAATATTTGTCAAGACAAGGTTCAACTAATAGATACACCCCCAAAGCTGCAACCTCTCTGATCGATATGAAAGCAAAAATGGCTAATTCCTATGCCCTTAGCTTATTCATTGATTTACTCATTCGAAGCATATCGCAAAAAGAAGTTGTCGCTAATCAATAAACGTTCATAATAAAAGAGACAACAAAACAAAGAAAAACTTTATCAGCATGAGAAAAAATAAGAATAGTTTTTCCCATGCTGATTAATTTTGATATTTTATTTATTTTTTTGTTGTAAAAATAATTGAATATTTAAATATAGAAACAGTGAATAGATTTTTTTACTAATCTAAAGAGGAATAAAGCGCTATTAAATTTAAATAAATATGTTTTTTAGTATCAAATACCTATTTAAACATTATTGACAATAAATATTTTCTTGTTACAAAATAGAGTTCTCATAGAAATTATTTGTTTGAGAAAAAAATTAAAGAAAATATATTGACTCCTTACTGCAGAGACATACTTTAATTTTTATAGTCAGAGGGGTTAGATATTTATTCTGTAAATTATCGACTATTTTATGAGGTAGGAAGCATGTATTTTGAGGTGTTTCAAGGGGTTCACAAGCAATGGTACTGGCGTCTAATCTCAGGAGATGAACAAAAAATTGCTTTTTCGAGTAAGGGCTATCCAACAAAACAAGATATTCTCATAAATATTGAGCAGATAAAAGAAATTACACATAAAGCCCTTATTAGAGAGCTCCAACCCTAACGTTCCTTACCATTGAAATAAAATTTTACTCTGTATATTTTACACTTTGGTAATGAACAAAAAACTGATTTTCCAATAAGGGGAAAGAAAGGTAGTTTTTTATATTGTTTCTCATACTAGCAAGTAACTCTCAATAAAGCTTTTCGTAGGTGCTGTACCTGTCTTCCAAACTAAAAATTAAATGAATCTTGAATATATCAAGAAGCAATGTTTTTGCTTTTCGGGCAAGTGATATAGGCTTTTCTTGAGGTACAATTCTCGGCAATATTCTAAAAAAACCAGAAAAGCTATAAATTATCTATCAAATCACAAAAGTATATAAAAGCTGAGTTTGTGTTAGATTTCGGTAAAACATTTGCCACGTATCCTATGGCATTTCAGTTATAAACAAAAAGATTGCTAATATTTCTCAATAAGACAAAGTATAAACATGCAAAGATGACATATACAATAAACAATATCAGAGAAGATTTTTTGCCAAACTTACAACACAGCTGTTCCAATGTTTCAAGACAAGTTATCTTGAAAGCTTTATAGAAAAAAACGTTAAAAAATCGTCATTTACCACGTACTTTTAAAAATCGAAGTTTTTTGAACTTCAACGATAATGAAAATACAACACTGCACTGTACAGTCGAAATTTGTTATTACCGAACATTAAGATGCCAAAAACAAAACTTTTATCAGTGTGGATATAAAGCTAAAAATAGTGCACTTCGTTTTGAAGGATATGTGTCTCATTGCGGCTTATATTACAACTACAACAGAAATACTGTTCTCACTTTAAAACAATAAACAGTGCATTCTGCTCCCTCAACCTTAAGAGATTAAGAGTCTGACTCAACTCTTATCAAATTTGCTGAAACAGAGTTCAAAAAAGAAAGAAATCAATAGAGAAGCTTAATGAAAAAGGATAAAATTTACATAATTTTTGCGTACACGGTAACAAACAAAATCAAGAAGTCACATTTCTGCAAAAAACCTAATCCAAGTCAACTGGAATGATACGCCTGATCTTCTACTCTTTAATTCAATACAAAATCGTTATAGAATATACTGCCTTCCTCTTCTCTTCTTTTGACGCATTCACCTGCCACGCTTTTTATCCATCCTAACAAAGATACCTTAAGGTATCTGATAATGTGCACACCACACTGTTAAGAGAGTTTATAAGCACCATAAGCATGAACAATATCTGTAAAAACGTAACAACGCTCCGCTTCAAAACGACAGCATCCATTCACTTCATTATTATCATGATTTCTTCTGTAGGCTATAAATGCACAAAGTGAATCATAGCACCTTCACAGAAGCATATTTGAACATTGACTATTTTATTGATTATCAAGCCATCCACACCACAAATCACTCCACTTATTCTCATATCTAGATCAAATAGAGAATCATATGAAACCATTTCGTAATCCCATGAAAGATATTTTCGTGTTCTTTAACTCCCATTTTCCTCCAAAAGAAGAAGAGGAAAAAGACATGTGAAATATGCTAGAGCAATAGTTGGCATCATAAAAATGAGCTTAAGCTATACTAATTATAAAGGAGTTTCAGTGATCGTTAAGTTTTTTGACTAAAAAAAATCCAAACAAAACTAAAAAACTCAAGAAAAAAATATAAAAAATTTAGAAAAATAATGAAGAAGTCTCAAAAAGTCAGAAGGAAATATTAGAAAAGCAAGTGGAATCCGCAGAAAAACAAAAGTCGGACTTTAGGACAAAACTGGAAATTATTATTTTAAATACAAATGCACGCGTATTCAGTGATCAACCCAACCTTCCAACAATTGAAGTATTATGATTTATGAAAAATACTATCGAAAAAGCAATTTAAATACAAAGCACCAACATACTCGAAGAAAGGCTATTTGACTTTTACCAAAAAAATATCTTAAGAAAAATGCAAAAGAAACCAGCAATCACTTTCAATAGAGCAATACCTTAACTTTGTTTTGCCCCAAAAAGATCATTCATTTAGTTTTAATGAAGTGTTAGAGTTGTCTTTTTGCATTTAAGCCTTAAAGCCACAATATTTATCACTCCAAATCTTCCTATCCAAAACAACGTGCAAAATACTCCAAATTAAAGAATGACAATTGTATATTTCTATCCTTTTTATCATCCCTACTAAATTGCATTCATAGAAAAATTCTCCTCCTATTTTTTAAAACTTCACGGCCCGATCACATTCCTAACAAGTGCATCATGAATTTTTTAGATCCAATATTACTTTTCTCTATCTCATTTCGCAAATCTTATATCTTTTCATAAAAATAAGAAACATGATAAAATGATATAAATGACCAATTATGAATATGATTGCTCTGCTAAAGAATAAATGTTCTCTGCAATCATCTTATTGTCCCTACTTTTCTGTCGGACCATTATGACCAATTGATTTTCCTCATCTCATAAAACTTTCTTTCTAACACCAGACCATTTAGATGCTTATTCTTTGAAGATATTTCATCTAGAGACCTCATTTCCAATTGACGCCCTCTCCAAAATTGTTTGAGTAATATACGCATCACCACAAAGATTGGTATTGTCATCAATGACTACTTTTCCATAGATGTGAGCATTAGCAAAAACTGCAACTTCACCAACAACTCAAAAGCCGCCTTCATAAATAAGACTTACCTCTCTCGTTATCAAGCCTCCTAAATCAGCTCTTCTCAACATTTCCAAGGTCTTTTAGAATATATAATACGGATATAATCAATTTTTCGCTTCATCCTGAGATTTAATCTCTTCCTGATGTTGCTGCATAGCTTCTTCGTACTGTTTAAGTTGTTGTTTTAGCTTTGCAATCACTTGATCGCGTCTTTTAATCACCATATTTTGCTCTCTAATCGCCCTATCTCGTTCTTCAGTTATCTTCATAGAATCCCTTAAGAACTCATGCTTTATCTTTCTTGCTTCCTCTTGAAAAGCTTTAGCCTGATCCCGATAATACAAAGCAAACCGCAATATGATACCACTGAAAAGCAAAACAACAACCACTACTACCCATACAATTTCGTTTATATTCATTTTGATCTCCTTAAATTACAGCAAAAGATGTGTTTTGTTTCGCTCTCTATCAAAAAAAGAATGCAAAAAGGCATATCTGCCAAGTGTGATAAATCACTCTTGACATCCTTATTTCCTCTACCAAAACACGCTAATAAATGACGTAAAGCAGCTCTACTCCATACCCTCACGCCCTTTGGATTTATTCACACCAAACGCAAGAACATAATTGATTTTAAACAACACTCACGGTGGAAGATACTCAACACATGCCTTACTCCCATTGTTCGTATTTGCCTCTTTTGCACCATGGAGAATACAGAAAAATATGTAAGTCTCTTCGTCATTACGCAAATCTTCACAATTACCAACCTCGGCATTACAATAAATTTTTGTCTTTTTACGAATCTTTACATAACCGCAAACTAAAGCGTTGTTATAAATCTGAGAGTTTGCGAAAAATTGAGCAGAATCATAAACTTGAATATTGTAAATACGCGCCTTACAATAAACTTCAAAAGAATTTGTGATACAGACATAGTCATAAACTTTTGCATCACCATAAATATATGCATTACCACTCCCTTTGGAATGAAGGATAATCTTTATCTTATTGGAAACATACGCACTTCTGCAAATCTCTATAGGTCCATATGCTTGTGCCTTACCATAACCAACAGTGACACTAGAAACAAACGACATACAATATATTTGCCCATTATCATAAATATAGATTCTATCGCAAATATAAGAATCATTATAGAATTTGGGATCCCTAAAAACACATCGATCTTCGATAAAATATCTACTCCTTATATCACATTCTAACCAACAATTACCTTGATCTCTAAAATCATCAAAATCACTTTTCTTGAAGCTTACGAAATCTCTTAACACACGCATGCGATACACCATCTAACGATGAACCCATTTATTAAAACAAAAGGAAAAACAGCATTTTTTACCTATGAATTTGTGTTTCTACAGCCATAATTCTTTTCCTTAAGACTGCAAAACTTAGCTGTGTTCGCACACCACCTTAACGCGCAAACTTCTTACAAATATCAATGTTGGAGTATATCTTGATTTATAATGCCACTGCGTATACTATCAGGATAGTACTTTATGAACGCACGAATGCGTATTTCCATTTCTGGTCATACGTGTCCACCCTATAACAATCGTAGAATTAAGCAACCATTTTTATTGATTCAAATCCGAAAGTGTATGGGGGCATTTTGTTACTAATTAAAAAAAAACTCTGTATCCTTCATAAGCGAAGAGTTCCGCATGGATATTTTCACGCTCCTTTATCATATATTCTAAATTTGCAACACGGATAATAACGCTATAGCGTCAATGTGTAAAGGTCTAAAAATGACAAAGACTGAAAAAGATTGGTTCCAACGTTTAATTAAACTAATAAAAAGTGATGGACGAACGATGATTGAAATAAGCAAAGCAGCAGGCTGTGGACAAAACTACGTACAACAAATGATAAAAGGAGGAAAAAGACCCTCCGTAGATAAACTCATGGCTCTTCTTAATACACTCGGAAATGCTAGCGCCATATATGTAATCACAGGTTTTAACATCTCCGATGAAGATTTAAAACTCATAGCTTTGATTTCGTCTGGAGATAAAAAGAAGATTGAAGCTTTAAGTCTTCTGTTGACTGAGAAGAAGCAGTAACATTTTCTACTCTTTCCAATATCTCTTGCTTTTGAGTTTTAGACAAAGCCTCCCATTTCACAATAATACGCGGTAAAACTTTCTCAAAGTTTTCTTCATTCTTCATATTTGTCTCCAATATAGAATTAAATAACGCTAAAGCGTTCACACATACCCCCATACCTGAGAAAAAACTAATTGCAATAGGCAGTATGGAATCAGCTGTGTAAACAAACTGGTTTTTATAAAATCAGATGGAATTTTATTGGTTATGTACCATGGTGAGACAAAAAACATCACACGGTCCAGACTTCTTTATAAAACAATTGACATCATCACTCTTATCAACAACGTTGATAATGCTGTTCAGATCTTGTGAGTCGAACCAATAATTAACCGATGTAAAAATATCTGTGAATATTTTACTGAATTCTACGTGAGAGAATGAGAACAGGCTTACTTAAAAAAAGTAATATATCACGATTCTATTCTACACAATACTACTTATGTTTTTTAAACAACATTGCGAAGCAAAAATATAACGATGCGATATGGATGGTTCTTATAAACAGCAATGCTGCCTACAACAACTTTGTGACCCTGCTTTTCAAAAGAACCTCTCTCTCCCCTGCAAGTGCCCTTAAAGTACTGACATAGAGATCTGTCATAAACAGAAACGACAATACTTAAAAAAGAGACAACGGATCAAGTGCTAACGATATCTGCAATATAAATTACACAAACCTTTATCAAAAGAAGATCTTTTAGCATAAATCAATTGTTATCTTGAAAGATATAAACTAAAAGAAGATGTGAATTTTACTTTCGAAAAAATAAAAAAACTGACAAACAGATTTGTATAAAGAGGAAGCTTATGACAAAGATAAAGAGCTCTTTACAATCAACATAGGGAAAAAATTTTGGTTAGCGGCATATTCAAAAAGGCACTTATTACCTTATAAGAATAAAATAAAAAAAACTCATAGATTGCCTTTTTATGACAACTCAAACCACTAATGAAATAGAAAAAGTCATTCTTCCAACAAAAATCATAATAAAAAGCATCCTTCTTCCTTTCACAAGAATTCCAAAGATAAAACAATGCATTTAAAAGGCACTATAATGGAATAAAAATACTAATTTACTAATAAAACAATCAATATTCGTGATCGTAATTTACATTGTTCCGTACGCTGAAAGCCTCCGAAAAAGTCAGAACGGTGTTTTAGGAAACTAAAAATAACGAAAGTAATAAACCTTAATCATGAAAAATGTTGGATTTTCGACATCACAAAAGTTTTAAACAATGTGCGCTATTCATAGCGATGCTTAACTTTAGAGTAATACAATTGGCTATGAAAATGGTTAATCATAACGCTTGCATCTTAGACAGTACATCAATTCACAATGAAATGAAAACAATTTGAAGAATATACAGACTTACAATGACATCACTTCAACTAGAAAAAACAGATAGTGAAGAAATAGGAATTCACGGATAGAATTCATATAGTTTCAAAAGATTGACCTTAACAATACAAATAATTATTTTCAATATATGTATTGTTTGACATCACAAATAAATTACGCATAAAAAAGTTGTAGATGTACCTCAGTATCCCCCCAGTAAACATAAAGTAATCAATCATTGCACGTGCTTTAAGAGAAGTCCAAACTAAGTTGTAAATTAAGAGAAATCAAGCCTGTTTATGAATAGCTCATCTCTCTTAAAACAAAGTTCCAAGAGCAATTTCAATGATCTGTTCAGATAAATTATTAAATGTGTCAAAAAATAAATGTGAGAAATTTTTACTCTCTTAAGTTATAAAGACTCCATTTCCCCCTCTTTAACTTGTAAAATACACTCCCCAATATAATCAATTCTATGATATATGCGCATTGCTTATGAACTAGAATAAACAAAACCTATGGAATACAAGAGCTTATTAATACCAACAAAAGTACTCTTACCGAAGAGTAATGATTCCATCTCCCTCAAACCTAGAAAACTTATTACAGATTCATTGATATTGTCACTCAAAGAGCATTTTAGGAGTATTAATTGCTATAGCCTAGCAAACAAAAAAAAGAAAAAGCATTCTAATAAAAGTTTCCTATGTCATAAGAGAAATTCCTAAAACACAATAAAAACACTTATTACAATAGACCTTAAAAGATACAAAAAACGCTAACAATCTCTCAAAATTTTCTAAACGTATTTAATGCGTCTTTTTAAAGATAAGCCAACCTGAGGGTAAAAAACTCTCCTAAAATAGGGGTAGCTTCCCGATTTGGACGAAGAAAACAAAGAGAAATATTATATCTCTCTCATAAAACGTGTGAACTTATTTGGATTTATGTTCTTCGCTCTGCAGACTTACATCGTGGGATATGATTCGCACTGGCTAGAAAGACATCAAAAGAATATTGTTCCTCTAAAAAAAAGAAAAATAAATTCTAAACACATATCTATCTCCTCATTTTACCCAAACCAAACGTAACACTTAAAACTGATTCTCTTGGAGATAAAACCTACCTTTGTAATAAGGCTACAGATTAAGGAAATCAACCGCAATACGTACTGCCCCAATTCAGGTAAAATGGAAGCACAATTCAAAACACTTTTGATTGAATAAAAGATGTCGTTCCTTTATAAAACAAATACTGACCGCAAAAATTTTCTCTTGAATCGATAAAAATCTCTTCAAAAAATCGGAATAATAATCCTCGTAATGAATGTAATCTGACAGCAAACTTTGTCTAAGTAGAAAGAATGGGAAGAGCGTAGGAATACATTATAACCTATTGTTTTTATAGGAATTTTCTATCATTAATGCATTCATTATCAAAGATAGTCTTGTAAACAGACATTAAAAAAACGCAAAAAATTAAAATTTTCTAGCAAAAAGGAGAGAAGAATTTGAAAGATATTAAAAAAATACAAAAAAATTATATAAAACTCAGTGAAGAGCTGCAATGAAATAGACAATCACAAATTCCTCCACCTGCTAACTCTTCATTCTATTGAATATTGGTGGGCCCGGAGGGACTCGAACCCCCAACCAAGCGGTTATGAGCCGCTGGCTCTAACCAATTGAGCTACAGGCCCCACAAGCAGCTTCTCTCTAAACTAAAATTTTCTATGATACAAGGGCTTAATCAAATTATAAGCCACCTTTTTCTCTTTTTTATCGGTTTTTTTTTCTAATGCCCTAATTTCTTTACAAGAACTCCAGAAAATGAAAAGATAGTCAATCAACAAAAAAAAGGAAGAGATATGAAAAAAGTAATTTTCAAACCGTTGAAGAGTTATCCAGTTAAAATGGCTATGATAGCACTCACACTGCTAGCAGCTTCACCTATCACACACGCTGAAGAAAGCAAAATGAAAAATGCAACTATTACGGTTACTGCAACCGGTGAAAATCAAGCAACACCAGATATGGCAATTATCAATCTCGCTGTTGTTACACAAGATAAAACTGCTCAAAAAGCATTAGCGGACAATAATAAATCTATGAATGATATTATAAACGCTTTTAAGAATAATGGCATTCAAGCAAATGATCTGCAAACGTCAGGCTTATCTATTTATCAATCCAATCCAAACAAAGATCACGAAAAAAAGAACAATGGAATTGTCTATCATGTTTCAAATTCTTTAACAGTACGCATTCGTGATCTTTCCAACGCCGGTAAAATATTTGATCAAGCAATGGCGCTCGGCGTCAATTCAGTGCATGGCATTACCTTTACCAATGCCAATACAAAACCGTTCTATCAAGAAGCACGGAAAAAAGCTATTGCTGAAGCGATTGAAAAAGCAAAAACTATAGCAGAGGCTGCTGATTTAAAATTAGGAAAAATTATTAAAATCAATGAAAACGATGACAATTATTATTCAAGGCCACATTTAATGAGCAAGGCAGTCAATGCAAACTATACGGATACAACATTTTCAAGTGGTGAACTAAATTATAGTGTGAGTGTCACCATAGTATTTGCTATCGATTAAACCATATAATATTATCAATCACCGAGTAAAATAATCTCATCACCGGCCTTCACAAAGAATGCCGGTGATATATTGAAGGTAATCTTCTTCAGAAGATAATTCATCTTCGTAAATCTCTATTTGTCCACGCGCAGAAAATTGTGTTTGATGGACTGTTTGATAATTTCCTGACACCAGTGGATGCCACCAATAGAGATCTTTCCCCTCATAAATTAATCGATAAGCACAATTTTCCGGAAGCCAACGAACTGTTTTAATCGTCGCAAGATTCAAAAATATACAATCTGGCACAATTGATTTACGATGAACATAGTTCCGACACCGGCAAGTTTCACTATCTAAAAGACGACAAGCAACACTGGTAGCATAGATATCACCAGTATCATCATCTTCCACTTTGTGTAGACAACAAAGCCCACAGCCATCACAAAGACTCTCCCACTCAGAAAGGGACATTTCTTCTAATTTTTTTACTTTCCAAAAGGGAGCCTCTTTACTCATAAAATTAGCCATAGTTTCTTCAAATAAGAAAATCTCTCAGGAAATAAAAGAAATAATTTAATCTCTGTAATTTGATACATTTTTATATGCTAAAAAAATATCCTATTCATTATATTGCCTCAAGAGAATTTTCTTAAAGTTCAGTTTAAAATGGAAAACACTTTAAACACACATCTGTTGTAAACAAAACATAAAAAAAGCCGGCATACACAATGACACATATTGCACTGTTTAAAGTTTTGCAGCTTCCGTTAAGATTTGAAAATAAAGATATGAAGATCATAATGTGTCATTTTTAGAGAACAAATGATTATTAGGGAGTAGCAATATTTTATCAAAAGCAGGAATGAATAAGAAATTTATCGTTTATTGAGAATAAGTTTTGCAATAGCGTACTGACTGAAAGTCTTACTCATCATTTTGTTGAAAGCGTTCATTTTATTTTAAAAACTAGAATTCAAAGATGAGAATTTCACTTTAAGCAAGGGATTCTATAAACGGAATCTCATCATTCTATGTGTCAGTTCCCAATGCTATGACAGCTCTTGCATTGAGACGGGTTTATAAAAAGTATTTTTACTTCTTTCTTGAAAAGTTTTATCCAAATGCCAGCTCTGCTTTCGATGTGCAAGCGAATGATTTTGATTGATTTTTTCTAAGAGGATTTGTTGAAATGAGAGAATCTCACAATATTCAGTGCTCTCATTCAAGTTGCAAACGATAAATTATCCTTATAAATCAATGTGATG
Source organism: Bartonella henselae str. Houston-1 (assembly GCF_000046705.1). Lineage (NCBI taxonomy): Bacteria > Pseudomonadati > Pseudomonadota > Alphaproteobacteria > Hyphomicrobiales > Bartonellaceae > Bartonella > Bartonella henselae. The sequence goes on from NC_005956.1 coordinate 1,271,428, forward strand.
TATCACTTATATATCCATGGAAAGTGGCATAGCATCGATAGAGGTTATTAATGCTGATATCAGAAGGAGAGCTGGCGTTCGGTTTTTGAAGAACTTGCTCAGAACTACAATGGTGATCTGTAAGGATTAATGTCCCCCTTTGTCTGAGCTCATCCCTATACAGGAGGCTTAGACTGTGAAGCATACTCTAGAAAAGTCGAGCATGAGAAGCAAATACTGTGAATAAAAACCAGTAATATTTTACCATAAAAAGTCATGCTGAGCTAAAACCCTTAGGATAAATTTTCCATTTTTTTCTTAATTACAGGGAACACAAATGATATCATCCAAGTAGATTAGTTTCTTAAAGGAAGTAAAAACAAACAAATTATTGCTTAATAAAGATTATGCTTCAGAGGTAGGAAGAAAATAAGTAAAGAAGCGAAACTACATCATATTGAGTGATAAGAATAATTTATCGTTTGCAATTTGAATGAGAGCTTCGAATATTTGAGATTCTCTCACCTCAAATCCTTTTAGAGTAAATCAATCAAAATCATTCGCTTGCATATCACAAGCAGAGCTGGCATTTGGATAAAAAATCTTCAAGAAAGAAGTAAAAATATCTCTTCTGAACCGTCTCAATGCAAGGGCTGTCGCGGCATTGGGAGCTGGCACGTAGAATGATAGGATTCTGCTTGTTATTGCCTCACTACCTTCTCTTTCCTCTCAACAAATAGAACGAAGCATAACGATGATAAAATATCTTTAAAAAGAACGCCCTCTTATCGAAATTTCCTTCAATAAATTTAAGAACTTCAGACGTATCTCCTCATGATTGAATAAAAAAGCATCTTTGAGTTTCTGATCTCTGCTTTATGGTTCTCGAACTTAGAAAGCGAGCTACACACAACCTAAAAGAATAATATAATCCAAATAAAATTTTTCATATCCACATACAAACATAGCCGCTTTTATGAATGCAGCCGCATAAAAAGCTTTACCTTCTTCTCAAAAAAAGTGGACGTGCTCCGATTTAAGGATTCTTAATATATTATCTTTGCTAATAAACTTACCAGTGCACGTAATATAACGCTCTAGATATATCTACTCTCTTTAAAAATAATCCTATAATTTCATGCCACTTTATAAACTGTAATACAAAATAACAAAGTTAAGAGAAACTTTTGATAATGCAAACTCTATAAAAATACTCAACACACAATCTGTTATCTGTGGCAGAAAGACATCTTAAGAACTACATGATAAGCCTTTCTTTCATGCATCTTTGAAAAAAACGCAGCACAGTTAAGAATCAAGAAAACTACGCAATTTGCGTGAACGACTAGGATGCTTTAACTTACGAAGCGCCTTTGCTTCAATCTGACGAATGCGCTCGCGTGTAACTGAAAACTGTTGACCAACTTCCTCCAATGTATGATCAGTATTCATTCCTATACCAAAACGCATTCGCAAAACACGTTCTTCACGTGGTGTTAGTGAAGCAAGTACACGCGTTGTCGTATCGCGCAGATTAGCTTGAATAGCGGCATCTATCGGCAATAATGCGTTCCTATCTTCAATAAAATCACCCAAATGGGAATCATCTTCATCACCAACGGGTGTTTCAAGTGAAATCGGTTCCTTTGCAATTTTAAGAACTTTTCGCACTTTCTCTAAGGGCATAGAAAGTTTACTAGACAATTCTTCTGGCGTAGGGTCACGCCCGATTTCGTGTAAAATCTGACGCGATGTACGAACAATTTTATTAATTGTTTCAATCATATGAACAGGAATACGAATAGTGCGTGCCTGATCAGCAATTGAGCGTGTAATTGCCTGACGAATCCACCATGTTGCATAAGTTGAAAACTTATATCCACGACGATATTCAAATTTATCCACTGCCTTCATCAAACCGATATTGCCTTCTTGAATAAGATCAAGAAACTGCAAACCACGATTAGTATATTTTTTTGCAATTGAAATTACGAGACGCAAATTAGCTTCCACCATTTCCTTTTTTGCAATTGTCGATTCGCGCTCACCTTTCTGCACTTGTGTCACAATCCGACGAAATTCGCCAATCGAAATAGCTGTTTCTTGCGCCAAATTTTGTATTTCGCTGCGCAAAGTTTTAATTTCTTTCGCTTCACGCTTAGAAAACTCTTTCCAACCGCGTCCAGACAAAGTTGCAATATAATTAATCCAATCTGCATCTAATTCACGACCTTGGTATTCTTTTAAAAACTCCTCATGACCAACGCCATAATTATTAGCAATCCGCTTCAACTTACCTTCATTATGAATCAATCTCTTATTGATATCATAAAGCTGCTCAACCAACGACTCAATACGATTTTGGTTCAAAGAAAGAGATTTCACTGCCTGAACCAATTCGCTCTTCAATTGAATACATTTTTTCCTCTGTGAAGGTGAAAGAGCTCCCTCTTTACGCTCTGCCAAACTACTTTCAACATGCTGATCTTGTAATTTTCGCAATTTCACATAGGTTTCAGCAATAAAATCCAAAGTTCCCATAACCTGAGGACAGAGTTCATTTTCCATTGCAGCAAGCGATAAATTAACATCATCGTCTTCTTCATCATCCTCTTCGACACCTATATCTCGCGCAATATTCTCCATATCACGCATGGCAGAAGAGGACTTTTCCTCTTTTACTTTTTGGACCTCACTTCGTTCAATAACAGGAGCCTGCTTAGCTTCTGGACCTGCATAAGTCATTTCAAGATCAATAATTTCACGCAGGAGAATACGCTGCTCTTTTAATTCTTCACGCCAGATAATAAGAGCCTGAAAAGTTAAGGGACTCTCACAAAGCCCCGCAATCATTGTTTCACGTCCTGCTTCAATACGCTTAGCAATGGCAATTTCACCTTCTCGTGAAAGGAGCTCAACAGCCCCCATCTCACGCAAATACATGCGCACTGGATCATCGGTGCGATCTGTTAGCTCACGCTTGGCTGTCGTTACAAGCGCATTGCTCGTAGCTTCTACTAAATCCCCCCCCTCTACCCTAACCTCTTCTTCATAATTCTCAGCCTCACCCTCATCATCCACGACATTAATGCCCATCTCCGAGAACATCGCCAAGGTATCTTCAATTTGTTCAGATGTAACCTCATCAGGAGGAAGAACTGCGTTCAGTTCATCCATTGTCACGTAACCATTTTTTTTGGCGATTTTAACCATTTTTTTGATGGCATCATCAGAAAAATCGAGAAGAGGACTGTCCACACTCGCTTGGGTCGTTACTTCTGTATTGTCTTTCTGTTTAACCTTTGTTGCCATACCGTTAACTCCACTTGATCACTCTGCAGCTTCCACGTGACCAGTTTGTTGCGTTCCCACTTAGCGTATCAATAATTTTCCATATATACTTCTCTACTTCCTTTGAGAAGAGATCTCTCTTAGAAACAGATATATTTTATACGCTTTTCATTCACAGAAAAACGCGGGAAAACTCCAGAAGTTTCCCCGACACCTCTCAGCCTTTCTGAGATAATCTCTGCACGCTATAATAAGAACCACTTTCCCGCTATTCCTAAAATTTAGTCATCATTTTTTATAAAAATGTAGCTCTACATAAAATTTCCTTATACTTGGCCTTAGGTGACTGATTCGCTCTCAAAAAGCGAATCATTTTATCTTATCTTGCTTATTCCCGTCTATTTCTTCATCAAACCAACTTCCAAATCCTTCAATTAAAGCTTCTGTTGCTTGCATCTGTTCCAATTCTATTTTTGTTTCACACAGCAGATCAAACACCTCACTTTTAGGATTTTCCACGAGTTGCTCTTCAATATCTTGTAGTCTCTTATGTAGGTGGTATTCTTGAAGATGCAAGTAGATGGCTTGTTTTAATATAGCACGGGCATCTTCTATGGGAGCACCATAAAAGATGGTACGCATACCAATCTTTTTCACAAGATTTTTCATGAGCTCTAAAAGAACTTTTAGCCCTCTTTCTTCTAAAAGTGCAATCATTGTTTCTTTATCATGAAGCTGCTGATTTCCAAGAATTTCCAACATAGATTGATGAAAACGCACTAATTGAGTGTTTTGTAACTCCAACTCAGCAAGAACTTCAAAATTTTCATACCATAACTCAGGATAATAAGCTAAAATCAATAAAATAACGGCCTCACGCAGAGGAATAGAGTGCGAAGAATTACGTACGATGTTGGAATTTGCCAAAACAGAAAACGATTGATCTTTTAATATCCTATTTGGGGAGGACTGATAAGAGCGCCCAGTAAATTTTTTGTTCGAAAAAGAGGGACGAAAAAAGTCAAAAAGTCGTTTCTTTATATCTTGCAAATAATAACGTCGTATATCTTCATCCTTAATCGTAAAAATTTGTTGTTTGAGTTGTTTTTCTAGCGCTGCTCTCGCCTCTGGAATTTCAAAATTCTTTCCATAGGTGGCGCGCCACCACAAAAGTTCAATCAACGGAATTGATTTTTGTAAAAAAGAAGTAAAAAGCTCTGCACCACCAGCGCAAATAATTTCATCTGGATCTTTACCTTGTGGCAACAAAACAAAGCGAACAGACACCCCGGCTTTTAAAAGAGGCAGCACACGATCAGCAACACGAAAAGCAGCCTTTAAACCGGCATCGTCTCCATCAAAACACAAAATTGGATCGGTTCCTATTTGCCATAAAAGCGCAATTTGCGCTTCTGTTAACGCTGTCCCCAAAGGGGCTACAGCTCCCTCAAAACCAGCTTTAGTCAATGTGATGACATCCATATAGCCTTCAACAACGAGGAGTGCATGGTTTTTTTCATCACCAACCAAGCGGCTATTTTTGCGAGCAGACGCTGCGTTGTAAAGCATATCTCCTTTATGAAACAACACTGTTTCAGGACTATTGAGGTACTTTGCCCGTATATCTTTTTCTAACGCACGCCCTCCAAAGGCCACAACACGTCCACGTAAATCTTCAATAGGAAACATAATGCGATTTCTAAATCGGTCAGAGGAAGTCGTACCATCTTCCCCCATTTTGATAAGCCCACACTCTTCCATTTGTTTTATTGAAATACCACGCGCATTCAAAGCTTCTTTCAAAGCTGTACGCCTTGTCGGAGCAAAACCAATCCGAAAGCGCTCTGCAAGCTTTGGCGTTACACCACGCGCATCAAGATAACGACGCGCCTGCACACCTGCTTTATCACGTAAACTATATTGAAAAAAATCCGTAGCGATCTTCATAACATTATAAAGATCAGCCTTTCCCATTTGGCTCTTATGAGATTGTGGATCAAAAAGAGGGAGTTTCATTCCAGCAAAATCAGCCAAGCGCACTACACTTTCTGAAAAGTGCAACCCATCAAGCTCACAAAGAAAAGTAAAAATGTCACCACTTACACCACAGCCAAAACAATAATAACGGCCTTTATGATCATCACAATGAAAGCTTGGTGTTTTCTCACCATGAAATGGACAACAACTCCAAAAATCCCCCCGCGAAGGTTTACTTTTTTGAGGATCAAATGTTACCCTCTGGCCAATAACTGTTGAAATTGGCAATCTGGTACGCAGTTCATCAAGAAAATCAGGCGAAAAACGCATTATCTCTCACAGAGTTTTAAAATTCCTTTTTGCATATTTAACGAGTTTAGAGCATAATTCCAAGACTTCCTCTTAAGAGGTCGAAAATTTTTAAAGACCAAACAGCACATAATTTTAGAAAAAGAGAGTGAAAAAGTGATAAAATTTCTTGTTCAATATCCATGGTTAGAGACGATTTCTTGGCTGATTATTCTTATTCTTATTGCACTTTTCATTAATTTTTTAGCACGAAAATCACTCATTCACGGAGTAAAAACTCTTGGTTCTTTTCTTCCCAAGAAGACAACTAATGATATTAGAAACGCCATTCAATTCATGGCTAATATTGTTTCAGCCTTTATGCTTTCAATTGGTGTTAATTTTATACCTACATTGCCCAAAACATTCAGCACCATCATCAGCAATGTTGCTAACGCCTTAATCATTTTTTTTGTTGTCCTCACAATTTCTGCTCTTCTCAATGTCATTAATACCCTTTACGAACAAAGACCAGCAGCACGGGTAAAACCAATAAAAGGTTACATTCAAATCGCGAAAATTGCACTTTTTACTGTCGCAGTTGTTTTAATGATAGCCACCTTGATTGACCGCTCACCTCTTATTCTCTTCTCTGGTCTTGGTGCAATGGCAGCTGTCCTCATGTTGATTTTTCAAGATACGCTGCTTTCTCTCGTTGCAGGCATCCAAATTTCATCTACCGATATGATACGTGTCGGCGATTGGATTGAAGTTCCCAATCTCGGTGCAGATGGTGATGTCATTGAAATTGCTCTTCACACTGTCAAAGTTCAAAATTTCGATAACACAATCACTTCAGTGCCTATCCGTAAACTCGTGACCGATCCATTTAAGAATTGGCGTGGAATGCAAGAAGCAGGTGGACGACGCATCAAACGTTCTCTCTTCATTGACCAATCAAGCATCCGCTTTCACACAGAAAAAGAACAAAAGTATCTTTCTCGTTTTAATTTGTTAGAAGATTATTTTACACAAAAAATACCAGAAATTACAGAATGGAACGCTCGATTAGAAAAAAATCATGATGTTTTAGCCAACACTCGCCGTTTAACTAACATTGGGACTTTCCGTGCTTATATTGTTGCTTACCTACAGAAAAATCAAAGCATCGCACAAAATATGACACTTATGGCACGACAATTACCTCCAACAGAAAATGGTTTACCTTTGGAAATCTATTGCTTTACCAACACAACAGTTTGGTTGGAATATGAACAAATTCAATGTGATATTTTTGACCACCTCTATTCCATTCTTCCTAATTTTGGTCTAAAGATTTTTCAAAATCCAAGCGGCTATGATTTTAATCATTTATTAGAAAAGAAAGCAAAGTAAGACGATACACTTCAATTCGTCAATTTTGAGATTGATCTTCTTTATGACAATAGAAAAAGAAAAAGTATCATGAATAGTTCATTGGTACTCCTTCATCTTGCAGGCGCTATTTCTTTACTTCTTTGGGCCACACGTATGGTGCGCACTGGAGTTGAACGCGCCTATGGTGACAAGCTTAAATACAAAATGCGCCACGTCATTTCCAAACCATTTTTTGCTGTAAGCTTTGGACTTCTTACAGCTATGATTTTACAAAGCTCTACAGCAATAACGCTCCTTGTTGGTTCTTTTGTGGAATCTGGTTTTGTCTCTGGATTAGCGGGACTGATGGCTGTACGTGGGGGAGAACTAGGATCGGCATTGGTTGTAAAAATTCTCTCCTATGACCTCACCATCGTTGTGCCATTGTGTCTTTTAATCGGCACTTGTATTTTCATGACAACTGAAAAACGCGATTGGCGTCAAATCGGACGTATCATCATCGGTATTGGCCTTTTGATTTTATCTTTACAAATGATAAGCGCAGCCACAGAGCCTTTACGTGATAGCGCAGTTTTGCCTAGTATCATTAGTTATCTTTCAACCGATCCTGTCTCCACTTTTTTATTGGCAGCTGTCCTGACCTATCTCTTGCATTCATCGATTGCAGGAATCATTTTGCTGGTCAATTTTGCCAACTATAACCTTATCCATGCACAACTGTGTATTATTATGGTCCTAGGAGTCAACTTTGGTTCTTCTCTCATAGCACCACTTTTAACACGCAACGCCTCCCCTAATACGCGACTCGTGCCATTGGGAAATTTACTGATGCGTGGAGCCGGTTCAATCCTTGTCCTTATTTTATTTCTCTTCTTTCAACCACCTATAACGTGGCTTGGCAATGAAGTTTCTACTCAAGTTATTAATGCCCATATTGTTTTCAATGTTTTCATTCTCCTTGCAGGGATACCGCTCTCGAAATGGGTGTTACAACTGACTACTAAGATTGTCCATTTAAGTACAAAAAAAGTGCAAACTGATAAAATTCTTAATTTATCCGATCAAACAGCTCTTGATGATAGCGTTCTTGAACGTCCGACTCTTGCACTCTCTAACGTCATGCGTGAAGTGATTCATATTTGTGACCTTGTGGATATCATGCTAGAAAAAATCATGGGACTTTATGAAAAACCTGATCCCGACATCATCCGTGAGCTTAACCAGCTAAACACTATATTGGAGAAAAAGCATATCGCAATAAAACTTTATCTTGCACGATTAGCTGGACAGAAATTATCGGATGAAGAAGCCCTCCAAACACAAGAACTTCTAAGTACTTGCATAAAATTAGATCAAGCAGGAGACATCATTATCCATAATATGCTTATGCTAGTTAAAAAGAAACAACAAAAAGGCTTACAATTCAGTAGTGACGGATGGAATGACCTTCTTCGTTTCCATGCCATTGTTCTGGCTAATGCCCATATCGCATTTAATGTTCTTGTCTCACGTGACACACATGCCGCACATTTACTGGTACAGAAAAAAGATCAGCTCCGAAATTTAGAAAAAGAGATGAATTTAAAACATTTTAAACGCCTGCGTGAGGGTGAACTTAAAAATGTAGAATCATCCAGTCTTCACCTTGACACTGTACGCGATCTGAAACAAATTAACTCCCTTTTGACCTCAATGATCTATCCAATTTTAGAAGCGAAGGGATTACTCAAAAGTTCCCGCCTGCGTAATCCTACAGAATAGAAAACAGTGAAATTTTAACTTTAAAAATACTTACACGAGAAGAATAACGGTTATCATTCAGAAAAAATAGCGTCATAAGAAATGCAACTCTTAGTTGGATTACGATTATTATAACAATATTTTTAGAGATTCAAGTTACATAACAATTTGCAAAGAGTTAAACAAAAATAGCTTTAAACCTCATTGATAGTATATTGCCAAACTTCTTTTTAGAAATTTTGAATGTTATTTATTTTTATTTCTAAATATAATTTTAAATTTTCAAATATTATTATAATAATTGGGAAAAATTATATTCATAAATAAAATTTATTTAAAATATAAATTAGAACACTCTAAATTTACTTTCAAAAATACTTTCTGTTTTTATGGAAAAATATTGCTAATCTTGACACTTTTTGCTATTGTAGAGTCGCTTATATGCGTTTATGACTTTTGGATAGAACGCTGCATAAGAATATGTTCAAGCAAGTTAAAAATCTGTAAAGTAAAAATTGTAATAAAGTGTTCAGCAGCGATATCTTCCACTTCTGGAGAAAGAAGTAATAAGCCTTGACCTTTACAAAGCTTATCCTAGTTAGAACTAACAGTTCACAGGCAAAGGAAGGAAAATGTAATGGAAGACGCAAAAATCGGTTGGATTACAGCTATTATCATCGGGGGGCTTGCAGGTTGTGCTGCTCAATACCTTATGAAAAACCAGACAGGAGTATTTCTAAACATTATCTTAGGAATTATTGGAGCCGCATTAGCCAGCTTTCTTTTTGGCCTTTTAGGTATCAGTTTTGCTGGTTGGGTTGGTTATCTTATTTCAGGTTTTGTCGGAGCCTGTATTCTTATATGGTTAGGACGGAAAGTACGATCATAGAGCATTTATTCATTGCTTCAAAGCACCTTTACTGCTGAGTGCAGGGGGGTGAATTATTTGTGCCATAACTTTAGAAATTGCAGTCAGTGGGGGTGTGATGGTGAGATGCTTTAAGTTGCAGTCTTTTTGCATCACTATCATCATATCATCAAGCGAGCAGGGAAGAAGTTCTTGAGTAACTCATCACCTCAAATGCATCAATATGCCAGTGTGCTCACAACTGCAGGAATGGGGTTATTTTAATGCAATACTAACTTTCTTTTCTATAACTCATGCTCACATTTTTATCGCCTCGAACAGAGGAATGCTACAGTTTAATCTTGATAATCACACAATTCTCATAAAATGGAATATGCTCATCAAAGATTATCAAACCACACGCATCTCACTGGAGCATCAATACAGCCAATAAATACATCTTATAAAAACCAATACTGAAAATCAAAACTTCACTCGTGCAACGCTTAACCAACCAAGAGTGCACCAATGATGTCATTTTACTGTAGAATTCAAATAACCTTTTGAATCCATCGACAAAACACTATTTCCCCAGGTTTTTCGCCTTAAGTTAAGATTTGAGAATAAAGGTGAAACAGTGATAATGTTCCATTTGTGTGGAAACGTTTTATTTTTAAAGAAAAAGCATATTAGCAAAGCTATTCCATCAAATAGCCAAAGATTGGCAAAGAATATAGTGCTTAATGAAGATCAGTCTCTCAAATACGCATAAGAATTAAAAACTTACCCATTGTTTTTCTGAAAAAACTCAGGTTGTTTTTAAAACAGTAGCTCAATGGCGAGAATTTCTGCTTATCCTAAGGAAAATCACATAGCATCAATAAACGTTATGACCCTGGTATCAGAAAGGAACCTGATATGTGATTTGCTAAGAGTTTTTTAACGCCTATGGACTGTAGACTAAGATAATCTGTAATGATCGATATCACTTTTGTCTAGAGTCACTCTATATTGTAGAATATAGATTATGCAGGTGGTTATAAATAAGATAAAAATGAGCGGAAGAACAGTGCAAAGAAGTAAGCCAAGATTTGATCCGGAAAAGCTATAATATCGTGGTGAAAATCACGCTGTGGAAGGATGCCTTAGACTAAGCTCTACGTCTCCTTCTTAACGACAAGAAAAGGAAATGATAATTATCTAAGTACCTCACTTCTTGAGGGAAATGAAAATACACAAACTATAATGATAAAAGTATGCTCAGAGTCAAAAAGAAAACCTATGAAAAAGAAAAAAGTCAACAAATTAATTTATAAGAATAATTAACCGTTCTGCAACTTGAATGAAAGCCCCGCATATTGTAAGATTTTCTCATTTCCCACTTTCTTTATAATGATCAATCAAAATCATTCACTTACGTATCACAAATGAAGTTGGCGTATGAGGAAAAAACTCTTCAAAAAAAGGAGTAAAAATACTTCTTATGAATCGTCTCAATGCAAGGATTGTCAGCAGCATTTGAAGCTGGAAAATAGAATGATGGTGCTAACTTATTGCCTGTTACTTCATCCTACCCTTCTCTCCCGCTAAAACTTTTTTCAAATAAAAAACATTACAGAACAATGATGGATATTGCTAAAACAAAACGGCATCTTATTGAGAGGTTTTTCAATAAACTAAAACATTTCAGATATATCTCCAGTGATTTGATAACAAACTCCTTCTTTTATTGGGATTCCTGGTCTCTATTTGAATTATCCTCTAGAGTAGAAAATTAAATACACAGATAGGATTACGCTAAGAAAATACTCTATTCCCTTTTACATTTTTCTATTTAGAATATTGCTGCCTTTGCATTTCTGCATTACAACGACGATGTTTTTCTATCATCCTGCACAAAGCATATGGAATACGGTTTTAAGTATAAAGTGAAACGATGTCTGATCCTAAAGATTCTATCTTGCCACCTCTGAAATGGCTATCAGATCAAGATCCTCCAGTACCAACTCACATCAAAGATTGGCTCATGGAATTAGGATCTATGACACGTCGATTTGAAAACCACTGCACTTACATACATATCAAACCACAACGTGAATGTTTTATTACGCGTGATAAACTTAAAGAAGAAGCTGCGCATCTGCCCAAGAGCACACGTTATTGGTTACGCGAAGTCATACTAATGGGAGACAACCAACCTTGGCTCCTTGGGCGCACAGTGATACCGCAAGAAACCCTATTCGAACACAATGAAGCACTGATAAACTTAGGGGATGTACCACTGGGACGCTATTTATTCAGTATTGATAAATTGACCCGCGATTACATCCATATCGGAAGAAAAGATACGCTGTGGGCACGCCGCTCCCGTTTACGATTAACAGGCAAGCCATTATTATTAACCGAATTGTTTTTAGCAGCTTCACCTCTTTACACAACAAATCCCATATAAATAGAGGATATCAATATCTTAAAGAGAAATACAATGTGAAACAGAGAGCAAATGTCCTGTTTACATCTCAGCAAAAAGCACCACTCACTTGTTCACTTCAAAGTATTTCTATACACTCAATTTTTTTAAAAAATATTGCTTATCAACATGAATGACTCCGCATTATCTGTACAATTGACAAGCTGCTAACAATCAAAATAATTTTAGATGTCCTTTGCGTTTGATAAGATTTACGGTACTTTTCATCAAAGCTTATTGCCAAACTTTGGAATAATGCATTTTTCCTCTATAGAGAGTTTTCTTTAGTCTCAATAGCCTAGAAAGGACCGCGCAATCCCTCACCGCCTTTATTGACGTCAAAGTTTTACAAAAGACGTATTTAACTTCTACTACATCAAGCTGATGGGAAAGTTTACCCAATAACCATTATTTTCTCTTATTCTTTTTTTACCAATCTCAAACGACTAGATTCTTTTTATGAAAACGCTCTGACTCTTCACACTCTTCTACCACTTTAGCTAAAATAGACTGTCGGATAATCATCAGCTTTGAGCTTCTCTTGACCATACTGAAAAATATCACAATCCCTAACCACAACGCCAATTCAATGGATCATCCATTAAACGAAACATAGCAAGATATATTTTATCCTGCACCTTTAAATTCAAAACAATTCAAACTGCTTTATCCATCTTTGTGATGCAATATAAATTTGTCCGATTCTGTTCGAGCAAATTATCTATGGTGATTTCTTCCACAAGGCCAGTTTTCTAAAAATTTACCAATCTAACCATATATTCTCTCAACAAATTAAGTTCTATGCAACTCACTCTCTAAGCTAGAAAAAAATCGAAACAGAGATAAGGAATCTCATAAAAGAAACAGCTTTTTATCAAATCGTCAGAAAAAACATCTAAAGTGTTTCATTTTCATTGAAAAAACCTTCAATGTTGGGTTCTTTAAAAGCATTTTTTACCAATCCTTATACGTCTTACAAGGCATGATTAAAAAATAATGAACATCAAGGTCTTAGAAAATCTAAAAACAGGACTTTACCTCTTCATATAATAGACCTATACTCTCAAGCTTAAGCAAAACATTGTAATAACAATACACACACCATCTGTTATGGTGGTGTTTTTTGTGTAACGTTGGTCATTATATCTTTCAGATAACGAATTGTGGGCGCACACTATGACACAAACTATTCCATCTCCTAAGCCTTGGAGTATAAACAAACCTACAGCTCTTTTAGTATTGGCCAATGGAACAGTTATTGAGGGTAAAGGAGCAGGCGCTACAGGTTTTGCTGAAGCTGAAATATGTTTTAACACAGCCATGACAGGCTATGAAGAAATTCTCACAGATCCCTCATATAAAAAACAAATTGTGAACTTTACTTTCCCTCATATTGGCAATGTGGGAACCAATAGTGAAGATATTGAAGATCTCATACCCCTCAATTGTCATGGAGCAGTCGGTGCTATTTTCAAAGCAGACATTACTCACCCTTCTAACTACCGCGCAAATGAAAACCTTAATCAATGGTTAAAAAAGCGTAAAATCATTGCACTTTGTGGTATCGATACACGAGCATTAACCGTTCTTATTCGCGAAAAAGGTGCACTAAATGGCATCATTGCCCATGATCCAAATGGAAATTTTGATATCAATACTCTGAAAAAACGTGCTCAAAAATGGACTGGTCTCGTAAATCTTGATCTGGCACAAGAAGTAACATCAAAGCAATCAATGAAATGGAATGAAAAACCATGGGTTTGGAATAAAGGCTATAAAACAAATAATGATGCATCTAATTTTCACATTGTCGCGATTGACTATGGCATTAAACGCAACATTCTGCGACTTATAGCTGCACACAGTGCACATATAACCATTGTTCCAGCAAACACAAATATAGAAGAAATTCTGGCAATGAATCCTGATGGTGTTTTTCTTTCCAATGGACCAGGCGATCCAGCCGCCACAGCCAATTATGCTGTTCCAACCATTCAAGCACTCATTGACAGCAATATACCACTTTTTGGCATATGTCTCGGCCACCAACTTCTGGCTCTTGCTGTTGGAGCAAAAACCATAAAAATGCATCAAGGACATCATGGTGCAAATCATCCTGTTAAAGACTTTATTACCGGAAAGGTCGAAATTGTTTCAATGAATCATGGTTTTACTGTAGATACAACATCTTTGCCGCAGCATGTTGAAGAGACACATATTTCTCTTTTTGACAACTCAAATTGCGGTCTTCGCATCATCGGAAAACCAGTTTTTTCTGTTCAACATCACCCCGAAGCATCGCCCGGACCACAAGACAGCCACTACCTATTTCAACGTTTTTTCAATCTGATTATGGATTATAAAAAAACAGCTTAATCGAAGGAGTTTATTTTTTGGATTTTTACCAAAAATTATAGTGTTTTTTTGCGTGAAAAGGCTACGTAAATTGTTTAAACAAAAACATGTAAAAAATGGGGCCAAAGATTGAACTTAATGAAATAACAGATACCATGGCTCCCTACAATTCTCCTTAAACATTTATGGGAACCTGTGCTGAAGCAATAGCACGCATAGGTGCATGAACAAGATATTAAAGCATTGTACAGACAAAAACCACTTAAACCATCCACCCTTGCATTGCAAATGTATAGCCAAGCATAGCAGTCAGTGCAAACAAAAAAAACGCTATCGCAAATACACCAATGACTCCATCACTTAGAAAAATAAGACAAAGTGAAAGCGATCACACAAACTGGCCTATTCCGAAAACACTATGAGACAATCCAATAAACAATATATTCCAGTCATAACGTTCTCTAGTAATGAATGCCCAAACGTTTAGCCATACAGATTCTGCAAGCCAATAAAGAAAAAAGACTATAATATCCAAATAACTGTTCGATATTGTCTAAGTTGCAAAACCGCACCTAAAGGATTTGTGCGCTTAATATCAAAATAATGCCTATCCTGTATAGGAAGAGTTTCTGAAAACATCTAAAGAAAAAATAAAATTAATGAGTGAAAAACCAGCGACAAAATAAAATAGAACACACCGATCAAATTAACCTAAAAAAAACCGCCGATAAACGAGCCTAAAACAACCCCCAATCGGGATGTCTATTCCTCACAGGCCAAAATTGCGTTTGCGAATCCTATCATCAGATATATCAGCTAAATAAGTTGTGCAGCTTGTAAAACTAACACTCCTCATCCCTGAAAAAACGCCCGATAAACAACCTAAAATAACTACACGCTATAGCTACATATAAGATTATCAAGAGCAAAACCAATCATAGAGATAAGCAAGATAAGACGGCAGCCATAATGAGCTTAAAGATTGCCAATAACAGAAGAAAATAAAAATTGCATCACTGAATAAGCCATAAGTAACTTTGCTTTTTTCACAGAAGACGTACTCATATCCTTTCCATTTAATTAAGAAAAATATTCCGGCAAAACAAGCCTAATGATTGCAATACCAATAATATCCAATAACAAAATGAAAACAACACAAGACTACGCTGAATAAATTTTAGATCAAATTTTTAATCATTGATAGCAGGCAATTTCTTCCCTACTATCCTCTAAATCCTACCCGCTATTAAAAACCACTCCATAACATAACTTATTCTCACCCCAAATATTACTAAAGTGAAAGAATTTTAGAAAAAACCAAAAATAATCTACCAATCCTCATTTTAATCTAATACAAAGCATTACATGCACTTTTATGAAGTATCATGATATTTCTAATCAATCCCTTTTGATGAATTAAATGAACTTAATTTCCACTATAGTAATCCGATAATAGCTCTATTTATATATAAATAATATTATAAAATACACAAAATGAATATAGATATTCTTATCTTAAAATATTAAAAAAACTAATCGAATTTTAAATTAATGCAAAATTTCATACAAAAAATATAAATTTACGAAAACAAACATTTTTCATTTAAAAATTATTTGCGCTATAAAGTGTAAGTCTAACTTCATCATTGAATATTTTATATAACATTATAAATTTTTCTATTTAATACTTATAATTATTTTTCCAAAACTAAGTATATTATATAAAAAATTTTATTCTGTAATCGCAGAAAATATTCACATTATACACAATATGTGTATAATGAAATCAAAATTATAACTCTATCTATTGGTACTATGATTTATTATATGCTATCATTAGCTCAACAATGCTATTTGATTAGCGTGGAAAAATACTCCTTTTAGTGATGATTAGCCGATGAATTATTATTTCAAAAATGGTGCATAAAATGCGAAAAATACTCCAATTCATTTTAATCTCAGTGTTGGCTATAGGATGTGATATTAAGGATTCTTATGCAAATAAGGATGTTTCAGAAAACAACATGGAGACACAACAAACAGCCAGAGTGAACCTAGATCCATATACCTTAAATAAACTGAACATTCTTCTTGAAGAACGCTCAAAAGCTAATGATCATAATATAGGAGAAATGATTGCCTTTCTGTCTAAAGCTTTTTTAGGGACACCTTACCAGCCCAATATGCTCCATGGCTCAGAAAATACACCCGAAAAATTAATAATTGACTTTAGAGGTTTAGATTGCTTCACTTATCTGGATTATGTTGAAGCATTACGCAAATCAACATCACAAACAGAATTTATCAATAACGTCATACGAACTCGTTATGTTGAGGGTGATGTTAATTTTTTGAATCGGAAGCATTTTTTCACTGACTGGGCTTATAGACAATATAAAATTGCCAATGATATCACTGCACAGATAAGCCCTAATGCGGTAACTACTGAAAAATATCTCAATAAAAAAGCTGATGGTGCAAACTACCTCCCGGGATTACCTATAGTCAAACGTAATATAACATATATTCCAAGCCAATTTATTAATGAAGAGGTTATAAACCGTTTACAATCTGGCGATTTCATTGGTATTTATACTAAACTTGCTGGATTAGATGTGACCCATGTGGGTTTCTTTATTATGACCGATAATGGTCCTATGTTAAGAAATGCTTCCTCACGAAAAGAAAATGAAAAGGTAGTTGATTCCCCTTTTATGGATTATGTTAGCAAAACACCAGGAATTATCGTTTTAAGAGCTCTCCAATAATTTATATGGGGTAAAATCCTCATATTAGCAAATATATATTGAAATTATTAAGGTAAATATCCAAATCTGCGTACGCTATAGAGATACAATATCTTTTTTATAATTTTAATAGCAAAATCACAGAGTTTTTGTCTAGATTCATATATTGATACAATAGATCATTTAGTACCACTAATTATCACTTTTTTTGCCATAATAATTTGATCATAAAATTAAAATCCTATTCGTGATTTTGATATAAGTTTCTCATCAATACCTCACTTAACTTACACATTCCCGTGCAAGAAAAAGTGCGAAAAGTTATAATTAAAAAATTTATAATAACAAACATACAATAATGATAAGCACGTTATAGCCTATCACTTCTCATAATTTCCCATTTCATTCCACAAAATTCAATTTGCCTGTAAATAACTCCTTATGTTTCATCATAAACAGTAGTATTTAAATTCGAGTTTTTCGCATATTATTATCAAAAATCATAACTCCGCATATTCATATAAAGTTGATCAGCCTCAAAGAAGATAATTATCTTTAATCCTATGAAAAAAGCATGGAAAAGGCATTTTATAGCTTACTTTCTTCGTCTATTAACCTATAAAATATTTTAGTCTCAAAATTTAAATTACTCTGCCTGCTGTAATCGGACAGGAATGTTTGTCATAGGAAAAAACAATGCCAAAACGCACAGATATAAAATCTATTCTTATCATTGGAGCAGGACCTATTGTTATTGGTCAGGCATGTGAATTCGACTATTCTGGCACACAAGCCTGTAAAGCATTAAAAGAAGAAGGTTACCGAATTATTCTGGTTAATTCTAATCCCGCCACCATTATGACGGACCCAGAGTTAGCTGACGCAACTTATATTGAACCCATTACTCCTGAAATTGTTGCTCAAATTATTGCCCATGAACGCCCTGACGCCCTTTTACCAACTATGGGAGGACAAACAGCCCTCAATACGGCCCTATCATTAAAACGTATGGGAATTTTAGACCGCTATCATGTTGAAATGATAGGTGCAAATGCCGATGCTATTGATAAAGCTGAAGATCGTGCTTTATTTCGTAAGGCGATGGCAAAAATTGGTCTGGAAACACCACGTTCTATGTTAGCCAACGCAACTGAACTTAAAGAAGAAAATCGCCAAAAATACGCCAAAAAACGCAATGAACTTAAAACTCAACTTTTTGGTGATGATCTTGATAAAGCACTGGAGAAGCTCGAGCATGATTGGCGTCACACAGAAGCTGACCGGAAACAACATTATATAGCACATGCTACTGCGAAGGCTGTTCAAGCTCTTGATATTATTGGTCTTCCAGCCATTATCCGCCCTTCATTCACGCTTGGTGGCACAGGCGGTGGAATTGCTTACAACCGCTCTGAATTTTATGAAATCATAGAACGCGGGCTTGAAGCTTCACCCACAACAGAAGTTTTGATTGAAGAAAGTGTTTTGGGATGGAAAGAATATGAAATGGAAGTTGTCCGCGATAAAAACGACAACTGTATCATTGTTTGTTCCATTGAAAATATTGATCCTATGGGTATCCATACTGGTGATTCAATTACCGTAGCTCCTGCTCTCACCTTAACGGACAAAGAATATCAATGTATGCGTAACGCTTCAATAGCTGTACTGCGTGAAATTGGCGTTGAAACTGGAGGATCTAATGTACAGTTTGCCGTCAACCCCGAAAATGGTCGCTTAATTGTTATTGAAATGAACCCGCGTGTTTCCCGCTCTTCAGCGCTTGCCTCAAAAGCAACAGGTTTTCCAATTGCCAAGGTAGCGGCTAAACTAGCAGTCGGCTACACACTTGATGAATTAAAAAATGATATTACGGGTGGTGCAACACCAGCATCATTTGAACCTTCTATAGACTATATTGTTACCAAGATACCTCGTTTTGCTTTTGAAAAATTTCCCGGTTCATCACCTGTCTTAACGACTGCTATGAAATCTGTGGGAGAAGTCATGGCAATCGGACGGACTTTTCAAGAATCATTGCAAAAAGCGCTTCGTGGACTTGAAACAGGTCTTACCGGTCTTGATGAAATTGTTATCCCTGAACATGCTGAGGGTGATGAAAAGAGTTCTATACGCTCTGCCATTGCAATACCAAGCTCTGATCGTCTACGCTACATAGCCCAAGCAATACGAACGGGTTTGCCTTTAAATGAAATTCATCAAATTAGCAAAATTGATCCATGGTTTTTAGAGCAAATAGCCTCCATCATTGAAATGGAAGAGCGCATCCGCACCCATGGACTGCCCCAAGACGCAGACAATCTACGCATGTTGAAAGCTATGGGTTTTTCGGATGCACGATTAGCCACCCTTACGGGACAAGAACCAGATGATATTGCTGCTTTGCGCAAGTCGCTTAATGTTAAACATGTTTTCAAACGGATTGACACTTGTGCAGCTGAGTTTTCTTCACCTACAGCGTACATGTATTCAACATACGAAGTCCCCTTTGCGGGTGTAGAACATTCAGAAGCACAAGTTTCTGAACGTAAAAAAATTGCTATTTTAGGTGGAGGACCAAATCGCATCGGACAAGGGATCGAATTTGACTATTGTTGCTGCCACGCTGCCTTTGCATTGCGTGATGCAGGCTTTGAAGCCATTATGATTAACTGTAACCCTGAAACAGTTTCAACCGATTATGATACCTCTGATCGTCTTTATTTTGAATCTTTAACAACAGAAGATGTTATTGCTATTTTAGAAACAGAACAACAAAAAGGCGAATTGCTTGGAGTTATCGTTCAATTTGGTGGACAAACACCACTGAAATTGGCAAAAGCATTAGAACAACATAATATTCCCATCTTAGGCACTTCACCTGATGCTATCGATCTAGCAGAAGACAGAGATCGCTTTCAAAAATTGTTGTTCAAGCTTAATTTAACACAACCCAAAAATGGTATTGCTCATTCGGTTGAACAAGCACATTTTATTGCTCATGAACTGGGTTTTCCATTGGTTGTACGCCCCTCATACGTTTTAGGAGGACGTGCTATGGAAATTATCCGCGATGAGCGTAGTTTGCAAAATTATTTGCTCGAGAGTGTACCTGAGTTGGTACCAGAAAATATCAAAGCCCGTTATCCCAATGACAAAATAAGCCAACTCAATACATTGCTTGGTAAAAATCCACTTTTATTCGATACCTACCTGACAGAAGCGATTGAAGTTGATATTGACTGTCTGTGTGATGGAAAAGAAACGTTGGTTGTAGGCATTATGGAACATATCGAAGAAGCGGGAATTCATTCTGGTGATTCAGCATGTTCTTTGCCAGTCCATACACTTTCATCTGAAATAGTAGCTGAATTAGAGCGTCAAACCAAAGCATTAGCACAAGCACTTCATGTTCGTGGTTTGATGAATGTCCAATATGCCATTAAAGATGGTACAATCTATGTCTTAGAAGTCAACCCCCGTGCTTCGCGTACTGTTCCATTTGTTGCAAAAACGATTGGCCGCCCTATTGCGAAAATGGCCACACGTATTATGATAGGAGAAACTCTCCACGATGCCCTAAAAGCTTACGGTGGATTACCCTCTCCACAATATAAACAACGTATTGCTGTCAAAGAAGCTGTTTTTCCTTTTGCTCGCTTTCCAGGTGTCGATACGCTTCTTGGTCCGGAAATGCGCTCAACCGGTGAAGTTATGGGACTTGATTATGAATTTGCTCTTGCTTTTGCTAAAGCCCAACTTGGAGCTGGTGTTGAACTTCCAAAAGAGGGGACTTTATTCGTTTCTGTGAAAGATGAAGACAAAAAACATATTTTAGATCCCGTAAAACGTTTAATTGCACTTGGCTTTTCTGTATTAGCAACAAGTGGAACACAAAAATTTCTCACCAACCATAATGTTGAAGCAAAAAAAATCAATAAAGTACTAGAAGGGCATCCTCATATTGAAGATGCTATTCGTAATCGACAAATTCAATTGATTTTTAATACGACCAGCACTGCTAGTGCCATCTCAGACTCTAAATCATTACGCCAAGCAGCACTTATGCAAAAAGTTCCCTATTATACAACAATAGCTGGAGCTAAATCTGTAGCAGAAGCTATCGAAGCACTCACAAAAAGTAACCTTGAAGTGCGCTCATTACAAAACTATTTCATTTAAGTTTTTTGTTATGCCGGAAAGCGTAAAAATCAAAAAAACACTCGTAGGGCATTCTTACTTATCTTAGATCATTTGCAATTAACAAATTCTATTGATTTTTAGCACAACCAACAGTGCCATCTTACACTTTAAGTCATGACACTCTGCAGCCTCTTTTTACGGTCTCTTTCAATCTGTTCTTTATGTAAAAGATACCGATTAAGACTTGCTTTTTATCTCAAAGCCCTCTATACAAATTCTATCGAACTTTCGGTTATGTGACTTTCTTTCCTGTGCAATCTGCACTTTTTACGAAACTTATTCCACCTAATTTCGATCTAAAACCGTAGTGAATGCTTATGGCTTCAGTACATAAATAATTTATATATAATTCTAAGGAGTTTCCTATGTCTACAGGAACAGTTAAGTGGTTTAACACAACTAAAGGTTTCGGGTTCATTCAGCCTAGTGATGGCAGTGCAGATGTCTTTGTACACATTTCCGCCGTTGAGCGTTCTGGTTTAAGCAATCTTAATGAAGGACAAAAAGTTTCTTATGATGTTCTTCAAGATCGTCGTTCTGGAAAATTTGCTGCTGGTAACCTTGCAACCCTTTGATTTTTAAGTTCTGCAACATTTTTTTAAAAATCTTCGTTTATAAAAACGAAGATTTTTTTATAAGTAAAGCTCTACCTTTCTGCTTTGCACAATTATCCAGATGAACCTACACCTTCCCCTCATAAATTGCATTCTCACCTAGAACTATTCCCTTGTAAAAGCCTCAAAATCTGTATTTAAAACAAAACTCCCTAAGAATCTTCCCATAATTTTTATTGCATACAACATAATCTCTTATAGAATACCGTTAAAATCAAAAATCATTTACTGTTTATCATGTAAGTAAGGATTGAAATTATGGCTTTTATCGCCGATAAACTCTCTCATATCAAACCTTCTGCAACAATCGCTGTTTCCCAAAAAGCACGTAATTTAAAAGTATTAGGTCGTGATGTCATTACTTTAGGCGCTGGGGAACCAGATTTTGATACACCAGAAAATATCAAAAATGCTGCCATTGAAGCTATTCGACGTGGAGAAACAAAATACACCCCCATTTCTGGCATTCCAGAATTGCGCCAAGCAATTTCTGCCAAATTTAAAAGAGAAAATAATCTCACTTATCAACCAGAGCAAATTATTGTTGGCACCGGCGGTAAACAAATCCTTTTTAATGCATTGATGGCAACTTTGAATAAAGGCGATGAAGTCATCATTCCATCACCTTATTGGGTCAGTTATCCAGAAATGGTTACCCTAAACGGAGGTATACCTGTCTTTTTAGAAACTAAAGCCGAATTTTCTTATAAACTTCAACCACAAGAGTTAGAAGCTGCCATTACCCACAAAACTAAGTGGTTTATTTTTAACTCTCCTTCAAATCCATCAGGCGCCGCTTATACACACGAAGAGTTAAAAAAACTAACAGATGTTTTAATAAAATATCCTCATGTTTATATTCTCACCGATGATATATATGAGCATCTCACATATGAAGGTTTTACCTTTGTCACCCCAGCTCAAGTAGAACCGAATCTTTACGACCGTACACTCACAATGAACGGTGTTTCTAAAGCTTATGCCATGACAGGTTGGCGGATTGGTTATGCGGGCGGTCCGCAAGAATTAATTAAAGCCATGGATACTATTCAAGGCCAACAAACATCTGGCACAAGTTCTATTTCACAATGGGCAGCCGTAGAAGCACTCAATGGTCCACAAGATTTTATCGCTAAAAATAAAACTGTTTTCCAAACGCGCCGCGATCTCGTCGTTTCCATGCTAAACCAGGCTCCTGGGATTGAATGTCCAACGCCTGAAGGCGCTTTTTATGTTTATCCTTCCTGTGCAAAACTCATTGGAAAAAAAACGCCTGAAGGTAAAGTGATCGCACATGATGAAGACTTTGTGACAGCACTTCTGGAGGCAGAATCTATTGCTGTAGTGCATGGATCTGCTTTCGGGCTCGGTCCAGCTTTTCGTATTTCTTATGCAACATCAGAAAAGTTTCTTGAAGAAGCTTGTTCCCGTATCAAGCATTTTTGCGAAAGCTTACTTTAAAATTCTGCAGAGCGTTTCTTTCTACAATTTTGTTGCCACATGTCAGTATATCTGAAATTGGAGTATAGAATAAACAAGCGAGTTATAAAGAAAATATTTGTCAATGAAACTGCATAGCAATATATTCTTACTATAGACAGAATCAAAAAAATTAAGTGTTCTCTTCAAATGAGTGAGATACAAATAATTTTAGAGATGATATTTCTATAGATTAGATTTCTGATTTCTCTCTCATATTGAGAAAAAAATCATTTGCTTTTTTAACTCTGATCAAAAAGTAACTCTTTTCGAATTTTACAATCACATTGAATTATGATCACCAAAAACGCTATTACATACACGTAAAGTTTATACTTCTCGATTTGATTTGTAACAAAGAGAAAAAACCTGACAATTACCAAGCTTCTACCTTTTGGTTAAACTTTTTCTATTTCGTAACGCCTATTATAATCCAAAGATCCTCATTAAATTTTAGTGTGCATAAAAAATTTGGAATATTTATAAAAATTTTTGAAATTTTTTCTTATTATCTTCCCATAGATTTCTATCTTTAAATACTCTTTCAAAAAAAAAGCCGGACAAATAATGTCCGGCAAGTTTGGAAAATCTCCAGAGATAAAATCAATCTGACAGATCTTCGTAAGGGAACACTCAAGAAAATGCAATGGGAGGCAACATAATCAAGAGATCTTATTGTATGTCATTTTATAAGAAGAAGTACAATAAAGACTTCAGCGTATCTGCTATGCATTAAACACATAGCTTAAAAGAACACATTATTAAAAAGACCACTGACGGGCTTTTGAAAAAATATAATCTCGAAAAGCTTTTAGCTTTGCCAAATTCTTTAAAGCATAAGGATAACAAAAAAAAGTATCAAAAGAAGGAATATCAACCATATCAGGAAAAAGACGGACAAGGTGCTCATCATTATCCACGATATAATCAGGAAGCACAGCAATACCAAGATCACGCATAAGAGCATTCTTGATTGAAATGATATTATTGATTCGCAATATTGAAAGACGCAAAGCCCCATCGCTTTTACCAGCCTTTTCCAACCAATTTAAACCAGACAAATAAGTTGGAACAGGTTCACCAAATGAAATAATACGGTGGTTATCCAGTTCAGACAATTTTTCTGGTTTGCCATAATTTGCAATATAATTTTTTGAAGCATAAACATGCATATGAATTGTAAATAATTTTTTTTGTATAAGATCAGGCTGCTGAGGCTGTTGTAAACGAACAGCACAATCTGCATAACGCATCATCAGGTCAAGTTCTTTATCATCAAACAAGAGCTGAATCCGCATATCCGGATAGAGACTAAGGAATTCAGGCATGCGCTCCACAAGCCATCCTGCTCCCATTCCGAAGGTCGATGTAACACGCAAATTGCCTGCAGGTTTTTCACAGCTTTCACTTAATTGGGAGCGAGCACTTTCAAGTTTCATCAAAACATCATGCGTTGTACGATAGAGAATCTCACCCTGCTCCGTTAGAATCAAACCACGTGCATGACGTTGGAACAGGGACACGCCAACCTCCTGTTCTAAAGCTGAAACCTGTCGTGAAATTGCTGATTGGGACAAATGAAGCATTTGAGCAGCATGGGTAAAAGAACCCGCTTCTGCCGCCGCATGAAAAACCCTTAACTTATCCCAATCCAATGGTGACGACACAATTAATTTTTCCTCTTACTTTTTTCACTTTTCCGATAGATATCTATTTTTGACGTCTATATCTGCAACTCCAAAAATCGTTCTGCCTCCAATGCTGCCATACATCCCCTCCCCGCTGCTGTTATTGCCTGACGAAATACGTCGTCTACGACATCTCCCGCAGCAAAAACACCAGCAATGCTTGTTGCTGTTGAATCCGGCGCTGTCCATAAGTAGCCACCTGATTTTTGTTTTAGTTGACCTTCAAACAAAGAGACAGCAGGGTCATGTCCGATAGCAATAAATATTCCATCCGTATCCACATGAACTTTTTGACCGGTTTTAACATTTTTAAGACGTACACCTGTCACAACAGCTCCTATTGAAGCACGAGCTGGCAAACCAATAATTTCTTCTACCACATGATCCCAAAGAACACACACATTATCACGGGCAAATAACCTATCTTGCAAAATTTTTTCTGCCCGAAAATAATCCCGCCGATGAACTACGCTTACCCTCTTCGCCAAATGCGATAAATAAAGGGCTTCTTCAACGGCTGTATTTCCCCCTCCCACAACAATAACGTCCTTATCACGATAAAAGAAACCATCACATGTAGCGCAAGCAGAAACACCCCCACCCATAAATACCTGTTCACTCTCCAAACCAAGCCAGCGCGCCTGCGCTCCGGTTGCAATAATGAGCGCATCACAACAATATTGCGCTCCTGAATCTCCGTATAAGATAAAAGGGCGCTTCGATAAATCAGCCTTTGTAATATTATCATAGACAATTTTCGTGCCCATATTTTCGGCTTGTTTTGCCATTTGTTCCATCAACCATGGTCCCTGAATTGGATCAGCAAAACCTGGATAATTCTCGACATCAGTTGTAATCATCAACTGCCCGCCTTGCTGTAATCCAGTAATCAAAACCGGTTTGAGCATTCCTCTCGCTGCATAGATCGCCGCTGTATAACCAGCTGGACCAGAACCAATAATAAGCAGACGAACATGCGACTGCACCATAAAATCCCTTTCATTTTTTGTTACTTAACTCTTCTATAAATTATAACGAAATGCAGCCTTAAAAAAAACATTTTTCAACAGCCTAAATTATGGTGTATACGTACATACTTTTTCGGTTTTGGTGAAAAGGTTGGATTGCCGATTCATCAAGGCGTGCTTAACGTAGGAATTAATCTTTATCCTATAAAAGGAGAAAGGTAAATTCTCATAAGCACAAAACCGTAATAAAAATAGATACAGAGATAGGGAACAACCATTTTTCAATTTATTATCAATGTCTGTGCACGTTTTGCGTTAATCATGGGAGGAGCAATGCTTCTACCAATTTTCGCTGATCTGCACAATCACAACCCTGATTGGGTAACCTTTGTTTACTCTTGTTCCATAACTACCATATTGGCAACGCTCATTCTTTTGGCAACAAGAGGTGCTACTTGTCATTTTTCGGCACGACTCGGTTTTATGCTTACGGTTTGTCTTTGGCTAACAGGAAGCGTTGTGGGCGCCTTACCTCTTTATCTTTCCCCTCTTCAAATTTCTTTAGCAGGCGCAATTTTTGAATCCGTCTCTGGAATTACAACCACAGGCTCCACGGTGATCACAGGTCTTGACAATTTATCACGCAGTATTTTGTTATGGCGTTCTATAATATGCTGGATTGGAGGTATTGGCTTTATCGGTTTAGCCTTATTGCTTTTGCCTTCACTGCGTGTTGGTGGAGTGCAGCTTTTTCATATGGAATCATCAGATAAATCTGAAAAAATATTACCCCGCATCAACCAAATTGCTAATGGAATCATCATAGCTTATGTTGGACTAACACTTGCCTGTATGCTCTCTTATTTTGCTTCTGGCATGAGCTTATTTGATGCCATCAATCACGCAATGAGCACAGTAGCGACAGCTGGCTTCTCGACCCACGACGCCTCTTTTGGCTATTTTTCTGATAAACCAGCCATTTTAATCATTTCAACAATCTTCATGTTACTTTCCGCACTACCCTTCGTGCTTTATGTTAAATTAGTGCTCCCTGGCCGCTCCAAACGCTTCATTGATCCGCAAGTGATCGTTTTTCTCTATATTGTTTTCCTTTTCAGCTTTTCTTTAGCAGCATGGCTAAAATTTCATGATCATCGTGCTTTCCATGTGATTTTTCTTGATGTCATTTTTCACCTTACATCTGTTATTAGTACCACTGGTTATACCGCCGAAGATTATCAACTTTGGGGACCTTTTGCCTTTGGGATTTTTTTCATTATTTCTTTTATGGGCGGATGTGCTGGTTCTACCTCTGGCGGTATGAAAATCAATCGCCTCATTATTCTTTGGCGTATTACACAAACAAATATCGCACAACTTCTTTCTCCTAATGTCGTGGTAAAAGCGCGCTATGATCACGCAAATATCTCAAGCGATGTTGCTAAAGCAATTTTGTTTTTTGTCTGTCTTTATATGTTCTGTCTTATTATCGGCACTGCACTTTTGCTTACAACCGATCTTGACTTTACTTCTGCCTTTACAGGTGTCTTAACCGCCCTTTCAAATATTGGCCCAGGTTTTGGAGACATTATTGGTCCTGCTGGCAATTTCTCTACAATCAATGACAATGCTTTATGGATTTTGAGTTTTATGATGCTAGCTGGACGCCTTGAAATTATAACCATTTTCGTACTTTTTATCCCCGCTTTCTGGCGTGAACAATTTTAATACATGGGGTTTGATTTTTATAATGGTAAGGAATTTATAAGACAAATAAAAAAGTAAACTATAGGTTTAAAATTCAATCGTGATTTAATTAATAAAAAAATGCTCGAAAACTTTCAAACAAAGAATTCAATCCGTGTGAGATAAAGTCGCACAAAAAATAAAAAATTCTACCCACCTTTTGTTGAATATATAAGCAATGAAAAATGCGTGCGATTGATTAAAAAAAATCACTCACGAACTATTCACCCCAGTAAAATCTATAATTTTGCTTTGCTAAATTACCGTATCAAATAGCAAACTAAGTCAAAAAACACTGGAGCATAATTGATAAATAGCCCTTGATTCGTAAGATACTAAAATATTCCTCATAAAAATAAAATTTTCATATTATAGTGCATTGAATATTAAGCATTCTCATTGAAAACACACACTACCATTTCCAACATGAAATCAATATAATAGCCATAATAATCGGTCTCATTACAGAAAGAGCAGCCTATATTGTCATATAAAGCATTATTGGAGTAAAAATAATCAGGCTGTATTTGCTACACATTGCCTTACGCTTTTGTTTGTTGCGTTCTTTAATGGGATCACGCCACTCACGTAAAACAGAATACCACTGCGTTGCACATTGACGCGCTTGTTTTAAAAACATTTCTCAGAGCACAAAAGCCCATTTCACCACGACACCTGTGAAGGAGATACTTAAAATCCCTTGTGCACCACCATCTTTATACTTATGAAGATGAAAGCCAGCACCATTATTCTCTTGCCAGCTCAAAATGTTGTAATTAAGGTGGTTTATAAAAAGCATTTTTACTCCTCTCTTGAAGAGTTTTACCCACACTCCAACCCCGCTTATGACATGCAAAAAGATAAATTATTATTCTAAATCAATGTACCTGCTACTTTATCACAATACCAACATCATTTTAAGAATATAAATTCACCCTTTTGTTCTCAAAGTTTTGATAACGAGTTTTTTAATCCTATCAATAAATGGAAGATTTTATAAAATAATATTTGCGTTACTTTGCTATTCGCTTAAAAACTGATATGCAAGGGTCCTTCCTATAAAAGAGGTTTATTCTCTGCACTCCTCAAAAAGGTTTTTGCATATTTAAAGTGTTTTTTGCGCAAACACTGTCTCATAAACATTCCTAATTGCAGCTGCCTCCTTTTCCAAAGGAAAATGGGTACGGACATGTGCTAAAGCTTTTTCCCCTGCAGCCATTGTTTTTTCTAAATCAGCAAAATAAGGTTCAATCGCTGCTGTTAAAGCACCTCCATCTCCTGCTTGAACAATCGTTCCTGTTCCTTCCACCACCAATTCTTTATAAGCTCCCGCATCACTCGCTACGACAGCTGTTTGTGATGCCATTGCCTCCAAGGGTGTCAAACCGAAACCTTCTGTACGAGAAGGTGCTACATATAGCGACAAACGGCGGTACCATAAAGGTGTATTGAGCACCTCACCAAGAAAAACAATGCGATCATTCAGACCTGCTTCTGCAATTTTTTGACGTAATTTTTTTTCAAAATAATAATGTTGCTCTATCGTGCGACCAGCAATAAGTGCTGTCCACTCAGGATAGCGTGGCAATAATGCGATCATTGCATCCACAAACAAATCAGTGCCCTTTGAATAGCGTACACGTCCAAAACATCCCACAGCATATTTTCCAGGAAACCCAGATGAAGAAAAGCAATCTTCAAAAGTTTTGGGTGGTGAAAAACGCCTAACATCCACCCCATGCATAATAACCTGATGCGGCACTTCTAAATAGGTTCCCGTACGTATACTGGTAGCAATAACCTTATCCATACGCCGAATCAACCATTTGGTAAAAGACTTATGATGACGTTGAGAAGCCGATGTAAAGAGAAGTTTAAGCTTCATTCGCAAGACATCACGCAAAAAGATCCCACAAAGCATCTCAATATTGCGCCGTGCATGCCAAATACGAAATGGTTTACCAATCGGGCTTTTCCAAAGCCCGAAAAGATCCTTAAAGGCAAGAGCCGGCAAATTGTTTGGTAATCCAAATCCAAAAGTCGCTATCCGTATACCCTGCTTTCGCTGTAATGGAATAAGCTGAACAACAGTAGAGGTTATACCCGATAAACGCTTTTTAAAGTGAGGAGCAATAATCTCTGTCTCTTCTAAAGACACATGCATAATAATTTAGATATATTGGACTTCAATAATTTCATAATTATGAGCTCCCCCGGGAGCATTGACTTCAATCACATCCCCCTCTTGCTTGCCAATCAATGCACGTGCAATAGGTGAGGAAATAGAGATTTTACCGGTTTTTACGTCAGCTTCTTGATCTCCAACAATCTGATACACTTTTTTCTCTTCAGTATCCTCGTCCAAAAGCTTGATAGTAGCCCCAAATTTAATTTTATCACCTGAAAGGCGCGAAACATTAATAACTTCTGCCCGCGCAATATAATCTTCAAGCTCATTTATACGCCCTTCATTATGACTTTGTGCTTCTTTAGCAGCGTGATATTCTGCATTTCCTGAAAGATCACCATGAGCACGCGCCTCAGAAATTGCTTCAATAATCCGTGGACGTTCCTCTTGTTGGCGCCAACGCAATTCTTCTTTAAGACTTTCAAAACCAGCTGTAGTCATCGGAACTTTTTCCATAATCCGTCCCTTTCTATTACACGGAAGGTTTAATAAAAACACGAAAAACGGCCTCCAAAATTGCTTTTGGAATCCGAAAACTATATTTTTACTTATTATATAGTACAGAATTCCTATTTTCCATATAAAAAATAATAAAAGGATACGAAGCATTTCACCGATTATATTGAAAAAATTCTCATATTTTTAGACTTAAAATATCTAACTGTGCTCCTAATCAACAGAAGCCTAAAGAAGAAATAATTGTCTTTTTTTCTATTTTATCATAACCTAACAGAAGCAATCTTATAGTAAAGAGAAAAGGAAGGGAAATCTCGAAAGAAATCCTCTAAAAAAAATGAAAAAATTAGTAATTTCTTTTGTGTTTGTCTCTCTCTTTCTCACCGCAACAGTATCCGGAGCGGCGGATGCCTTTGTCACAAGAAATCTTAATTTCAGAACAGGACCAAGCATTCAGTGTACAATTCATGGTTTAATTCCCGCAGGGAAGTTGGTATTTGTTCAAAACTGTAAAGCAAACTGGTGCCAGATCAGATATAATACCCAAACAGGTTGGGTATCATCTCGTTACCTCTCATTTAAAGATGGAAGTGATCTTTATGAAACATACACGATGCTTCCAATAACAAATCACAGCAAATACAGTCATTCTCCATAAGGGTTATGATGCATATCATAATGGAATACCCTGTTGAATATCCTCATGGGACAAACAAAATGGTGGACACAAACAACTACAAACATCACCAAACTCAAAACACTCCCAAGAACTCTTCTGAAAGAGTAAATGAAATATTCAGTAAGCCGGAACAAAACAATTAAGAGACATTTTAATCATTTATCGCGATTAAGTTGTAAAACTTGGTGTTTCCTTCAAAAACACGAGTACTTTTCTATCAAAGGATATAACAATGAAAAATGGTGTTACAGCAACAGTGGAAGCTCTTTCTGCGTTAATTGCCTCAGGAAATCCTCTTTTTAAGAATGGCGCATTATGGACACCTCACCGCCCTGTTCGTCCTGAAAAATCTGAAGGCGGTATTCCATTTCAACTCGAAACATCCTTTGAAGCTTCGGGAGATCAACCTCAAGCAATTAAAACTCTGGTTGAGGGAATTGAAAAGAATGAACGTACACAAGTGCTTTTGGGTGTTACCGGATCAGGCAAAACCTATACAATGGCTAAAATCATTGAAAAAACACAGCGCCCTGCTTTGATCTTAGCACCGAATAAAACTCTAGCTGCACAACTTTACGGAGAATTTAAAAGTTTTTTTCCCCACAATGCGGTCGAATATTTTGTTTCTTATTATGACTATTATCAGCCTGAAGCCTATGTTGCACGTTCTGACACTTATATTGAAAAAGAATCTTCTATTAATGAACAAATCGACCGTATGCGCCATGCTGCAACACGTGCTGTACTTGAACGTGATGACGTCATTATTGTTGCATCCGTGTCTTGTATCTATGGGATTGGCTCGGTAGAAACCTATACTGCCATGACTTTGCAAATAAAAAAAGGGGACAAACTCAATCAACGACAATTCTTGGCTGATTTAGTTTCTCAACACTATTATCGACAAGACATTAACTTCATTCGTGGTTCTTTTCGTGTCCGAGGGGATACAATCGAAATTTTTCCTGCCCATCTTGAAGATCGTGCTTGGCGTATATCGCTCTTTGGCGATGAAGTGGAAACAATTACGGAATTTGATCCTCTCACAGGACAAAAAACAGGCGACCTTCAATCTATTAAAATTTATGCCAATTCACACTACGTAATACCGCGACCAACATTAAATCAAGCAATGAAAGCCATCAAAACGGAATTGGTTCAACGTCTCGATGAATTGAACAAAGCAGGACGTCTTTTAGAAGCACAACGTTTAGAACAGCGTACAATGTTTGATTTAGAAATGTTGGAAACAACCGGCTCATGCGCTGGAATTGAAAATTATTCACGCTACTTAACAGGACGACAGCCTGGTGAACCACCACCAACTTTGTTCGAATATATTCCAAACAATGCTCTCGTTTTTATCGATGAAAGCCATGTAACTATTCCTCAAATTGGTGGCATGTACAGAGGCGACTTTCGAAGAAAAGCAACCTTAGCAGAATATGGATTTCGTCTGCCTTCTTGTATGGACAATCGTCCTTTGCGCTTTGAAGAATGGGACGCCATGCGCCCACAAACGATTGCTGTTTCCGCAACACCTGGACGTTGGGAAATAGAACAATCACATGGCATTTTTGCGGAACAAATTATTCGCCCAACAGGGCTTGTTGATCCACCAACAGAAGTGCGTCCAGCCTCCAGCCAGGTTGATGATGTTGTAAATGAAATTCATAAAACAATTCAAAAAGGCTACCGTACCTTAGTAACTGTGCTCACCAAGCGTATGGCCGAAGATTTGACAGAATATCTCCACGAACAAGGTATTCGAGTACGCTATATGCATTCTGACATTGATACATTGGAGCGTATTGAAATTCTTCGTGATCTCAGGCTTGGTGCCTTTGATGTCCTCATCGGCATCAACTTGCTCCGAGAAGGTCTAGATATTCCAGAATGCGGTTTTGTTGCCATTCTAGATGCTGATAAAGAAGGCTTTTTACGCTCTGAAACCTCGCTTGTGCAAACAATTGGACGCGCTGCACGGAACGTAGATGGTCGCGTTATTCTCTATGCCGATATAATTACTGGCTCTATAGAACGAGCCTTGCAAGAAACACAAAGACGTCGAGAAAAACAGATAGCCTATAATGAAAAACATCATATCAAACCGACGAGTATCAAAAAAAATATCGACGATATTCTCAATTCAGGGGGAGAAAATGGTTATACTCACACCAATATTCCTGATTTTATCACGCAAAACAGTAAGACAGGTAACAATTTAGCAAAGCATATTCAATATCTTGAAAAATCAATGCGTGAAGCGGCAGCTAATCTTCACTTTGAAGAAGCAGCGCGACTTCGTGATGAAATCAAAAAGCTACAGAAAATAGAACTCACAATCGCAGATAATCCCTTAAATTATAGTGAACAATTCATCCAAGAGCCACAGTCAAGGATTTTCGCCAAACCAGATCTTGATCACATGGGACCAACAATAGATACTGGTATCTTAGAAAATCGAAAAGAAAAAAGAAGGCCTTACAAAAATACCCTTAATAAGACGACAAAAAACAAAGAAAAAATTCCTCCTAACAAATAACTCCAAAAGATCTCAAACCATTGAAAATAAATCTTTATCCCCTAAAATCTTAATAATATAACCAATAAACAGCACTATTCCATAAAACACATACCCTAAATACCAATGTTGATCCAATTTAGCGAAAAAGCAACATAACAAAGAAATGATGCAAGAAAATATTTCTAAAAATTGTTTTTTTACAAGAAATCCATAAAACTATCTAAAACTGTTTCTAAAATTTAAACCATTAAAAACCAAATAAAAAATATGTTTTTCATAGATAAAAAATCAACAATATACCGTAAAACAGATCATAAGCCAAATTTTTATAATAAATCTCTTACAAATCCGTTAAATAAAACAGTACTCTTATGAATCATGCAATTAAATAAGAATTTATAGTAATAATATATCCCCATGAAACAATGTTTAAGAACTCTTGATCACGCTCCTATATTTTATATTTTATGTATTATGAAACAGAGGAATGCTAAAAAAATTATCTTACATAGAATTTTATGATCATAGTGAAGATAAATAAATATCAATATGAAATATAAATTCATGTAAAAAAATATATTTTTTAAAATTAATTTTTTATCGATTTTATTCTATGAACTTATAATGTATTCTCAACTAAATCGCTCTTTATTCGTTTTATCAAAATAAAGTTTAAAACCGTTCAGGCTATATTCAGTTTTGCACATATAAAATGTAAACAACATGAATTTATAGAAGGAGTGTCGTTAATGAAAAAGATTACCAAGTTAGCAGTATTATCAGCAATATCGACTGCAACCATTTGGGTGCCACTAGGCACAACGCTTGCGGATACAAAATTAACTTATAGTGAAGAGATTACGAAAAAAATAGAAGATATGAAAAAGGAAATGAAGACCAATTTTCCTTCTCATAATTTTAGTGCCCATTCTGTTCTTGAGAAGCATCACCCTTATTATCCTTCTAGTAATCACCATCATCATCATGTTGACCATAAAAGGAGAGAACAGAGTCATCACCATACTGAACGCAAAACACATCGCCATGTCGAACGCAAAATTACAACGCATCGTCATATCTATGAACATCATGTGACTACTCGTAATAACTCAGGAGATGCTTTAGCTTCAGGTATTATTGGTCTTGCTGCAGGTACAATTCTTGGCAATGTTCTAAAGAAACCAGAACAACCAAAGATTATCTATCAAACTGTACCTCAAAGTCGAGTAATATACCAAGAAATTCCACAAGTGGTTTATCAACAAATTCCACAAAATCAGGTGATTTATGAAGTTCAGCCAACAGGAACATATCAACCAATTCAGCAACCATGGACAACTGATTGGCTTCAATATTGCAAGAAAAAATACCGTTCATTTAATCCAAAAACGGGTACTTTTCGAGGTTATGATGGCTTAGATCACTTTTGTTATGCCCCATTAAAGTAACTTGCATGACGCCCTGCTAAAGAAGTCGTAATTGGCAAGAAAAAGCGCTCCAATGTGTTTTTCACTTATTCATGAAATCCTTGAAGAAAAGGATTCCACTGGCGCTCATAGCCTAAGTAACTTCCTGGTCCATGTCCACAAATGAAACGGACGTCGTCACCTAAGGGCAAAACTTTCTCTCGAAGTGATTTCATCAAGTCTTTATGAGAACAGAAGGGGAAATCTGTACGTCCAATCGAACCACGAAAGAGTACATCACCTAATAAGGCGAAGCGTTCTTTTTCATTGAAATAAATGACATGACCAGGGGAATGTCCCGGTGTATGGTAAACTCTGAATACATGTCCAGCAAAATGAACGCTATCGCCATCTTCTAACCATTGGTCAGGAACACAAATGCGCGCGTCAGTAATACCGTAACTTTCTGCGCTTTCACGCACAGCATCCATCACAGGCTTATCATCGCGATGGGAGCCAATAATTTTAACATTAAGTGCCTCTTTAGCTTGCATCGCTGCTCCCACATGGTCAAAATGACCATGTGTTATCCAAATAGCTTCAACAATCACGCCATTCTTCCGGATCACGTCTTGAATCTGAAGCCAATCACCACCAGGATCAACTAAAACACCTACTTTTCGTTCATTATCAAAAAGCAGAGTACAATTTTGTTGAAAAGATGTAACCGGAATAATATGTGTTCTGAAGCTAACCATAATAGCCTTTTTTAAAATAATTTTTTTTCAAGCTTATAAGTAATACTTTCGTCATCCCTCTTTATAGAATAGAATAGCCTGCTCGATAATTTTATGCAACTTATGTAAACTTGAATTTTTTAGAAAATAAATTTTTTTCAAGGTTTTGAAGAATGACCGATCACGTTCAAGTTTTGTGTGATGATGCGCCTCACCTTCTTGTGATTGATGACGATACCCGTATTCGCAATCTTTTATTTCAATTTCTCATTAAAAATGGATTTCGTGTTTCAGTCTCTGCCAATGCTGATGAAGCAAGACGACAGCTCTCAAACTTAGATTTTGACCTTCTTATAGTTGATGTCATGATGCCTGGCGAAAATGGCATCGATCTTACCCATTCACTCCGTCAAACAAAAGATGTTCCCATTCTCATGCTCACAGCTTTGTCGGAGATAGATAATCGTATCAATGGATTAGAAGCAGGCGCAGATGACTATCTCGCTAAACCATTTGATCCTCGTGAGCTTCTCCTTCGCATTCACGCCATTTTACGCCGTGGTTTCGCACTTAATCAATCTAAAATAGAGCAGATCGTTTTTGGACCTTATATATTTTCAATTTCACGACGCGAACTCAAAAAAGGAGGAGAAGTGATTAAATTGACAGATAAAGAACAAAAAATGATGGTTATTTTTGCCGAAAATCCAGGAGACATAATTCCGCGCCATAAATTTGCAACGGAAGATAGCAATATAGGTGAGCGCGCAATTGATGTACAGATCAATCGTCTCCGACGTAAAATCGAAAAAAATCCATCACTCCCTATATGGCTGCAAACCGTACGAGGAATAGGGTATAAACTTTCAATTGAATAGGCGTACATGACCAATCGCTCAAGAAAATTTGTCCGCTGGTTAACGAAGAAGATGCCCAAACGGCTTTATGCCCGCTCGTTGATCATTATTATCGCTCCTATGGTACTCTTGCAAACAGTAATCGGCTACGTCTTTATGGAGCGCCATTGGCAAATGGTGACGGAGCGACTCTCAACCGCTGTTGTCCATGATATTTCAGCCATTATTGACATCATTGAAACATATCCACAACAAGATAACTACGAAGATATCAAGCGTATTGCACAACAACGTATGGGATTAAACATTTCTATCCTGCCACCTACCCCCCTCCCTCCTCCAGGACCTAAGCCCTTTTTTGCAATTCTTGATTATTTTCTCAGTGAAGAAATCACCCGCCAAATTAATCGCCCTTTCTGGATTGATACAGTGGGAGATTCTAATCTTGTCGAAATTCGCATACACCTTGGTCACAACATCTTGCGCGTCTTTGCACTACGCAGCCAAGCCTATGCTTCTAATACTGGGATTTTTTTAAGCTGGATGGTAGGCACAGCTCTGGTTTTATTACTGATAGCGATTTACTTCTTGCGTAATCAAATCAAACCGATTCAGCAATTGGCTGAAGCAGCAGAAAGTTTTGGGCGTGGTCGTCCTTTACCAGAAAGCTTTCAACCACAAGGAGCTGATGAAGTCCGTCGTGCGGGCATTGCTTTTTTACGCATGCGTGAACGTATTGAACGCCAAATCGAACAACGCACTATGATGCTCTCAGGTGTAAGCCATGATTTAAGAACCATTCTCACACGTTTTAAACTTCAGCTAGCCTTAGCAAATACTGACTTTGATACTAATCCGCTTGAACAAGATGTAAGTGATATGCAGAATATGTTAGAAGGCTACCTTGCTTTTGCCCGCGGCGAAGGCAATGAAAATTTTAAAACCTTTGATTTAAAAGCTCTTATGCAAAAATTTCCCGCCGATGCTCATCTCCATAAACGTCATTTTTCCTACACCATTGAAGGCCCTACAGAGATACAAGCACGCCCACATGCTTTCACCCGTCTAGTCAGCAATCTCGTATCAAACGCATTTTATTACGCCAACACTGTCAAACTGACAGCTATATCCCAACAAGAATCTTTCATCATAACGATTGACGATGATGGACCTGGCATTCAAAAAAACATGCGCACAGAAGTCTTTAAACCGTTCTTTAGACTGGATAAAGCCCGCAACCAAGATGCAAGTGGAACAGGACTTGGCCTTTCTATTGCCCAAGATATAGCGCGCAGCCACGGAGGCAATATTCAATTAGAGGACAGCCCATTAGGAGGCTTGCGCGCCATCATCGATATCCCTTTATAAGAAATATTTCACGAGATCATCTATTAAAAAAATGTTAAACAAACTTAACGATTTAGGCATTTCCTATAGTTTCAAACAAAGTATACTGGAGTGCCTTGCAAGCACTTTCTCCAGACCAAGCTACCATCTGAAACGCCACATAATGGCTCTCACAGACTTTAAGCGCATGTATTAACAATGTTTCAACCTGTATATGAGATGGATGCACCCCCCCAGCCAGAAGAAGACCTTGCCGATAAATAACCGAATTATTCCCTTGCCAGTAATCAAAATGTCCTAGCAATAATTTTTCATTAATTGCTAACAAGAGGCGATGCATTTCCGCTGTTCGAGCATTTTCAATAGAAAGATCAAATGCACAAGCTAAATGAAGAGCCTCCTGCTCTTCCATCCACGAAAAAGCAAGACGATAATTTGCCCGTTTCCCCTCCACACAAACACTAATTTCATCTTCAGCATCCCGCTCAAAAGACCAATCATATTTACAGGCAATCTGTTCGATAAAATCAACAGGATGTTGTTCTCTTTCTGTGGCGCAAAATGCAAGCCTCATCATCAATCCTCAATAATATTAAAATATTGTCAACAGAATACAACCCGCCTAAACTGTAACAACATTTTGCTACAATCAAAGCCTTTACACTCAACAAATACACATTAAAAACATCGATAGCACTCAGAGCTCGCAACCCAATAATGCTTCCTGCGGCAACACGCTTGATAATAAAGGGAATCATCAAGCCTTTTCAGTGTATTGATACAATTTCACAGCGCTAGCCCCTTGATTAAAAAAAATGTTTTTTTTTATACAAATCATACCGAAAAAAGTGAATAATTTGTTATAACAGATTCAAGATTAAGCATTTTTCAGTTTCATACATCACATTGAAAAATTGGGGATATTTTTTCTGAGACACTCATTGTTTTACGAAAACCATCTTATTCTTTGGCTGTTTGGTTTTTTTCTAAATCATCAAGGCGTTTTTTCAAGTCAGCATTGTCGACAGATACTTTCAGCACCATTTCCTTAAAAGTTTCAAATTCTTCGCGTGGAACAAGATCAAGTTTATTGGCGATCTTCTCAGCCTGCAAACGAAAAGCTGTTCCCGCTTCACGTCGTATACCTTGTGCAACATCAGCTGCATCTGTTGCTAATTTTGCCAATTCATCAAGAATACGGTTTGATCCATTGCGCATAACGTCTTTCCTTAAATTTTAAATTACTAACACACGTATTATAACGTATTTTCATAACATTTAGATATTGCATTTGTTCCTTTTACCTATAAGATTTTATTTACCATAGAGATTTCACTTGAGTCTTTTTACATTCCTTTTACCAACATAAACTTTACCCCTATAAACCAGTGGAAACTTACCATTCTCCTGACTTGACCATCATGTGCTCATCTGTCATTCCTGACCATCATATAACCTCATAAATGTAAAGTGCTTGCTCATGAACGACTTTTCTTGTCCAGCCATTGCTTTTCCATCTTTTCTCAATCCTGTCATTGTCCATTTAGGTCCCATAGCCCTCTATTGGTATGGCCTTGGCTATGTTGTGGGCATTCTTTTTGTTTGGTGGTATGCGCAAAAATTATTAAAAAAACAATCCCTATGGTATGCAAATCACCCTCCTATGGATAAAGAGAAAATAGGAGATTTTGTAGTCTGGTCTGCCATCAGTATTGTTGTTGGTGGACGCTTAGGACAAGTGCTTGTATGGGATCCCATTTATTATTTCAGCCATCCAACTGCCATCATTACAATATGGAATGGAGGAATGTCCTTTCATGGCGGTCTCATTGGCATCACCATTGCAATGATTTGGTTTGCCCGTAAAAATAACATCAAGATACGAGCAATGTTTGATATCATTGCTATCGGTGCTCCTATTGGTATTGGCATTGTAAGAATATGCAACTTTATTAACCAAGAACTATGGGGTAATGTTACCACACACCCTTGGGCTGTTTGTTTCCCCCTAGATCCTTACTATTTACCGCGTCATCCAAGCCAACTTTACGAAGCGCTGATGGAAGGATTTCTTCTTTTCGTTATTTTATTCATTCTTACTTTTGCTTTCAAAGCATTAAAACGTCCAGGCACTGTGTCAGGAATATTTATTATAGGCTATGCAATAGCACGCAGTATTTCAGAAATTTATCGTGCTCCTCAAGAAGATCCAGAATGGTTTTCTACTCTTTTTCATTCTACGGGTTTCACCTACGGCATGGCTTTATCTCTTCCCATGCTTTTTTTAGGGTTCTATCTTCTTTTTCAAGCCTTCAAAGACGAATCTACCAAAAATGGCCACACTCAAACAAAAAATTAAAGAAATGATTGCACTTAATGGGCCAATCACTGTCAGTCAATATATGACGTTAGCGCTTACAGATCCCCAATTCGGCTATTATAAAACACAAACACCCTTTGGACGCACTGGTGATTTCATAACAGCCCCTGAAATAAGCCAATTATTTGGAGAGATGATTGGTATTTGGGCTCTCGCAAACTGGAAAGCCCATGGTTGTCCTGCCCCTTTTATCCTTGCTGAAATAGGTCCAGGACGCGGAACTTTGATGGATGATATTTTGCGCACCATTCAAAAATTATCGATAAAAGCATTTAATGCCGCTGAAATTTTTCTTATTGAAATAAGTAAAAAACTAGCAAAAGAACAAAAAAAACGTCTCGCACCTTATCAAAAAGAAATCTATAGCATTGAAAATTTTGATCAACTCCCCTTAAAACCTCTTTTGTTAATTGCCAATGAGTTTTTAGACACACTTCCCATCAACCAATATATTAAAATCAATGGAGAATGGAGAGAACGTCGCATTACAGTCAATCAAAATGGAGACTTTGTATTTATTGCTGCCCCAGGCAAATTCTCCTTTCCTTTTTTGCAATTCTGCGATTCTGAAATACCTGATGGAAAAATTTTTGAACATGCACCTTCGCGACATCAATTTATGCAACAAATAAGTAACCGATTAATACAAGTGAAAGGTTCTGCTTTACTTATCGATTATGGTGCTTCGAACCTTGCATTTGGCGATACACTGCAAGCACTTTCAAAACACAGATTCCGTGATATTTTTGATGCTCCCGGTGAGCATGATTTAACAACACATGTTGGTTTTTCCTTTTTAAAAAAAATAGCGCTTGAACAAGGGTGTTTTGCTAAAATTCTAGAACAAGGAGATTTTCTTGTTAAAATGGGTCTACTGGAACGCGCAAAACAGCTTGCAGCTGACAAAAATGCCGCATTACAAGACAAAATCCACCAAGATATCGAACGATTAGCCGGTCCAGATCAAATGGGTAAATTATTTAAAGTCTTGCATGTGAGTAACCAAAATATACCTTTGCCTCCTGAAATTTGATGATCAGAAACATTGACAAATACAAACATCTCACACTATTCCCACTTTGAAAACAACCATCCCTCTATGGAACTTTTATGAATTCTGTTCACCCCATTCTTGCAAAAAATCTTTCTGCTTTACACACGCATGGAATAAAACATGGTTTTTTTACACGTCAAGACAATGTTTCAAAAAGCCTTAATGTTGGCCAAAGTCCAAATAATCAACCTGAATATATCGCACAAAATCACATTTTTATCGCCGATTATTTTGGTGTTAAGGTGCAAAATTTAGTCACTGTTAATCAAATACACTCTTGTGAAGTTGTCGTAGTTGACCAAGCTTTTATCGATGAGCCTCCTAAAGCTGATGCTCTCGTTACCACAACACCAGGACTCGTAATCGGTATTCTTACAGCAGATTGTGGTCCAGTTCTATTTTCTGATCCACAAGCAGGTGTCATCGCCGCCACACATGCTGGCTGGCGAGGAAGCTTAAAAGGAATTATAGCAAAAACAATTGCTGCTATGGAAGAACAAGGAGCCAAAAGACACTCAATAACAGCAGCTCTTGGACCTTGTATCGGCCCCTGCCATTACGAAGTAACAGACGAATTTTATAACCAATTTATTGATTGTAATAACGAATTTCAAAAATATTTTTTAAAAACAGAAAAAATCAATCATTTTCATTTCAATCTATGGGCATTTATTATGAATCAACTCAAAGAAGCAGGCATTAATGCTTTTTGTGTGGAACTTTGTACCTACCAAGATGAACAGCGTTTCTTCTCTTATCGGCGTGCAATACACCGGAATGAACCTGATTATGGACGACAATTTTCTGCTATTGCCCTGAACAAATAAAAAAGTCTTTTTTCGCCTAACAAAAATACTAAAATAGCGAAATAAACTTTTCGCTCTCAATGAAACAATAAGCCCTATTAATACGGTACTTTTTTAGCACAAAGTGCTCTCTTAATGTAGAGAGTGTGAAGAGTTGCGCTATTATTGTGTTCAATATTAAGTCGTAAGAGTTAACAAGACAAATTCTTTTAACACGATTCCCTATCACTCATTTCATACATAAGACATAACTCACATTGAAGCAGTTCTTTATATATAAAGAAGAGAAAAAAACTTAATCAACAGGTATTTATTTGCCTCATGACCAAAAAACTGTGCTCTAAAAGTAACAAAATGCAAAGCTCTTTAACAATGAAAGCTAAAATTGTAATGCTTGTATAATTGTTTCCTTGCAATTTGGTAACAAGAAGTTAAAAAGCACATTACATTCTACCGTGACTACTCAGAGGCTCCACCATGAAACTTTTCTGCGGCAATTCTAATCCACGCCTTGCTAAAGAAGTTACAAATTATTTAAGTATTCCCTTAGGCAAAGCAACTGTAAAACGTTTTGCTGATCAAGAAATTTTCGTAGAGTTACATGAAAATGTACGCGGACAAGATGTATTTGTTTTGCAATCTACATCCTATCCAGCAAACGATCATTTAATGGAATTACTCATCATGATTGATGCGCTTCGCCGTTCTTCGGCGCGTCGCATCACAGCTGTAATCCCCTATTTTGGTTACGCCCGCCAAGACCGTAAACCTGGACCACGAACCCCCATTTCCGCAAAACTTGTTGCCAACCTGATCACTGAAGCAGGAGCCCATCGCGTTTTAACATTGGACCTTCATGCAGGACAGATCCAAGGTTTTTTTGATATTCCAACGGATAATCTCTATGCTGTTCCGGTCATTGCTCGCGATGTCAAAATGCATTATTCCCTTGAAAATGTTATCGTTGTTTCACCTGATGTTGGTGGTGTAGTACGAGCACGCTCGCTTGCCAAGCGCTTGAATAGTTTACTAGCTATTGTTGATAAACGCCGCGAACGTCCCGGTGAATCAGAAGTGATGAACATCATTGGAGATGTATCTGGAAAAA
Source organism: Bartonella henselae str. Houston-1 (assembly GCF_000046705.1). Classification (NCBI taxonomy): domain Bacteria; kingdom Pseudomonadati; phylum Pseudomonadota; class Alphaproteobacteria; order Hyphomicrobiales; family Bartonellaceae; genus Bartonella; species Bartonella henselae. The sequence goes on from NC_005956.1 coordinate 1,314,742, forward strand.
ATTGTCTTTTGCTTGATGATATTGTTGATTCAGGTGGAACGCTATGCAATGCAGCAAGTACTCTACTAAAGCACGGCGCCAATAGTGTCACGGCTTACATCACACACGGTGTTCTTTCTGGAAATGCTATTGAACGCATTACCAACTCAGAAATGAAAGAATTAGTTATTACGAATTCAATTATGCCGACAGAAGAAATTGAGAAAGCCCATAATATCCGTGTTTTGCCAATTACTGACCTCATTGGAGAAGCAATCGCAAGAACAGCAGCAGAGCAATCTGTCTCCAGCTTATTCGGTTAAATTGGTTCTTTAGGATCTCCTGGTGCTGTTTCTACACCAAGATCAGGAAAGGCTATAATGCGTTGACCGCTAAAATGCGTATGGATAACGATGAGTCCACGCTCTTCAAAGTAGGTTAAAAGTCGGCGTGCACGGCTTAAAGAATGCGTACCATAAAGACGCGCTAAAAATGCATCTGATGGGCACGGCTTCCCACCCAAAGCGGCCTGAGCCACATTCAAAAAAACACCTTGGACATCATCTTCCAAACTTTCTGAGATATACAAAATGCGCTTCCAGTTTTCACTGACAGCGGTTTCTTTATCTACACAAGCCTGAGCAATAGCCAATTTACGTCGAAATTGCGAAAGATTTAAAAAATCTCCTGAGAGACCATGAATACGGCAACGCACCAAGAAATCTTGATAAAGTACAGCTGTAGAACGATAAAAAGCCTCAGGATCCTCAAGAATTTCCCGAATAATACATTCTGCCTGGAGATCACGATCAACAACAGAAAGTTCAGGAAATAAACTCGAGTTTTCTGCCAACAATTCTCGTTTTTTATTTACAGCTTTTTCTAATATTGCATGAATCGATTTTTCTTTCACCGGCTCTCGTGATTGTTTAAAGGGAATTAAAATTTCCTCTTGAGAAGCAGTAAAAACAAGTTCTTTTACATCCACTCGCTCTTTTGGAAGTGGCATTAATTTTGGGCTAGAAGAACGTGCCAATGTTTCAACAGAACCAATGATGATCCGTAAAGAACGCCTTGATAAAGCAGGCCCTAAAGCAACAAAATGACCACGCTCAAGATCTCTAAACATTTCGGCTTGGCGACGCTCCATTCCCAAAAGATCAGCAGCGCGCACCATATCAATATCTAAGAAAGTTCGCCCTATTAAAAAATTTGACGCTTCAGCAGCAACGTTTTTGGCAAGCTTAGCCAAACGCTGTGTAGCAATGACACCAGCAAGACCACGTTTGCGCCCTCGACACATAAGATTGGTCATAGCACTAAGGGAAATTTTACGCGCTTCATCAGAAACTTCTCCCGCCACAGCTGGAGCAAATAATTGTGCTTCATCGACAACAACAAGCATGGGATACCAATAATCACGTTCCACATCAAACAGTGCACCAAGAAAGGTACCCACAGCGCGCATCTGTTGTTCAGTATCCAAACCTTCAAGATTCAACACCACTGAAACCCGATGTTGGCGAATCCTGTAAGCAATACGCATTAACTCTTGTTCGCTTCGTTGCGCTTCAACAATGACATGTCCAAATTTATCTGCCAAAGTGACGAAATCACCCTCTGGATCGATCACACAATGTTGTACCCATGAAGAACTTTGTTCAAGAAGACGGCGCAAAAGATGTGATTTTCCAGAACCAGAATTGCCCTGCACAAGAAGACGTGTCGCCAATAATTCTTCCAAATCAACAAATGCCGGCATTGATTTACGCAAAGCATTACCTTCTGCCATCTCACCCAAGGCGATCTCCACCTTCATAACGTCTCCACTATTTGATTTTGAATCCGGCTCGTATTGATTTATTGTCCATCTAGACCATGCTTGTAACATTTCCTCTCTCTTAACGGTAGAAATCATCGATTTTTCCCACAACTCTTGCATCTATGAATGGTTTGAATTATAGAGAAAACTTCTGCGTAGACACCCTTGGAGGCAACGCAGAATGGAGCAAGCGCTGCCTATCAGCGTATATCTTCATATTCATACAAAAACTGTTGTTGGTTTTTGATGGATCTCCAATCATGTAAAAGGACTTAAATTATGAGCAAAAGCTATACTCTTAAGGCCGAAATACGCGAGCGGGTTGGTAAGGGGTCCTCCCGTGAACTTCGCCGCAACGGTCTCATTCCAGCTGTCATTTATGGTGACAAACAGCCTCCTTTGGCAATAGCAGTTTCTTATAAAGACATATTCTACAAAATTCACGCTGGTGGTTTTCGTACCACTGTTGCCACTCTTGCAATTGACAAACAGAAAATCATGGTTCTCCCTAAAGATTACCAATTAGATCCAGTCCGTGACTTTCCCCTCCATGTAGATTTCCTACGTATTTCAGCGAAATCCATTGTAGAAGTGAACATTCCTGTACACTTCCTCAATGAAGATTCAGCCCCAGGACTTAAAAAGGGAGGAGTCTTAAATATTGTTCGTCACGAAATTGAGTGTACCGCTCCAGCAAATGCTATCCCTGAAGCGATTGAGATTGATCTCTCCAGCTACTCTATTGGTGATTCTATTCATATTTCAGCAGTTCAACTGCCAAAAGATGTTAATCCAGTAATCCAAGATCGAGACTTCACCATTGCAACCATCGTAGCCCCTGCCGACATGGATGTCAGTGATGAGGTTTCCGAACAAGAAAACAACGAAGAATCTGAATAAACTCCATCAGGCGGGAACCTTTTCCCGCCTTAATTTATGAGAAATTTACTAACTTCTCACACTTTTATTGAAGGTGCGCATGTGGCTCATTGCTGGTCTTGGCAATCCTGGTTTACAATATCAAAATAACCGTCATAATATCGGTTTCATGGCCATTGATGCCATTTATCAGTCTTTCTCTTTTTCTCCATGGTCGAAAAAATTTCAAGCTGAAATCTCCACTGGTCTCATAAATGGTAAAAAAACTTTTCTTCTAAAACCTCAAACCTTCATGAATCTCTCTGGCCAAGCCATCGGTGAAGCCTTACGATTTTATAAATTAGACTTGAAGAATTTTATTGTTATTTACGATGAACTGGACTTACCACCTGGAAGAGTGCGTGTAAAAATCGGTGGAGGAAACAATGGACACAATGGTATAAAATCTATTGATGCTCACTGTGGTACTGATTACTGCCGTATACGCTTAGGAATCGGGCGCCCAAATTCCAAAGAACTTGTTTACCAACATGTTCTAGGAAATTTTACGAAATCTGACCAAGAATGGTTACCTTCTCTCTTAGAGGCAATTGCAAAAAATATTGCTCTGCTCATAAAGGGTAATAAGTGTCTCTTTATGAATGAAATCTCACAAGCAATGAAAAACAAAAACCTACAATAATAGCACATTTCTCTTAGTTCTGCCTCTTAATGCAAATTTTAGCGTAAAGTTGGAGTAGTGATAAACCTCTTTTGTAAAGAACAAAAATATGCCCAAGAACCAGGATGACACAAAGTAAACAAAGACTGGAAAAGGGTTTATCATTTATAGAAAATAAGTATCTCAAATACACTTGGAGACTGGAAATTATACCAATCGTCTTGTTAAAAATGTTCATGTTATTTAAAAATGGGAGCTCAAACGTAAGAGCTTTTCTTTATTCTCAGAATAAGAAATGCAACATTCATAGATATTTATCAATCCTAATTTCAAAAAGAGATCTGAAATTGGGTTTTTAAAACGCTTGTTAAAGACTATGACGCTAATGATAAGGATCAATGCCTCTTTTATCCCGGCTCATCCCTGTATTTGCAAACTATAAATTGTGTTGGAAGCTCTAGATTGTGCTGTCAACTATCAATAAAGTCATCACAAAAGAAAAACGTTGGTAAGAAGAAAACCAAGATTTAACCACGAAAAGTCATGCTATGATCAATGCTTTGGACCAAAAGCTTCAAGTTTTCTTTTCACTCCAAAGACTGGAATGCTCTTATAAAAGCACATCAACTTCTTGAAGGGAATAAAAATACATAAGAAACCTTCCCATCTTTTCGCGAAGGGATTATACTATTTCTGGATGAAGAACAACGTGATCCATAGCAAGATGCTGCTGACAAAAATAACGCTTCAAAGACACCACGAGACAAGATGAGAAAAATACATCCCTGTCTTTCCTTCACACTCAAATAGAACAACCCCGCATAACGATGATCAATAACTTTACAAAGAACGTTCCATTATCAAAAGTTTTTTTAAGAAATGCGACCAATTTAGATCCATCTGCTCGTAATTTGATCAAAAAGCTTCTTCTGAACTCCTGATTTATGTTTCAATCATCCTCTGGCTTAGATAAGTGATGTACATGAGAAGCTTGTCTACAAAACAAATCAGCACTGTTTTATACAATTTTTGTACACGATACTCTCTATTTACAAAAGAAATCATTGAGTAACAACCCAAACATTACTCCAATGATGCGCCCTCAAGAGAGTACTTCTTAGAATTAAAACAATTCACTTTCACTTGGATTAATCGTTGACTGTAGTGGATCGTAAGTTTTTGATTGTTGATTTAAAATACTAGGTCTACTCTCACTATTCTGCAACACCACCACACGCGATCCAATAGGGACACGATCATAAAGATCAATGATATCTTGATTAAGCAAACGAATACATCCACTTGAAATAGCATGGCCAATTGACCACGACTCGTGTGAGCCATGAATACGGAAGAGTGTATCCTGTCCATTTTTAAAAAGATAAAGAGCTCTTGCTCCTAATGGATTATCGGGTCCTGGTGGCATTCCTCGTCCTAAATGACCATAACGTTCTGGTTCCCTGGCCATCATCGCCGCCGTAGGAGCCCAATTTGGCCATCGACGCTTACGCTGTACAACCCCCTCACCTTCAAATGCTAGCCCTTCCTTACCAACCCCAATACCATAACGCAAAGCTCTCCCATTTTCACCAATAAGGTAAAGAAAACATTCCTGTGTATCTATAACCAATGTTCCAGGTGGATAAGATGTATAATAAATCACCTGCTGACGCCAAAATTTTGGATCAATTGTCGAAAGATCAACAGCAGGTAAGAAATAAGGCTCATTCGTTACAGGTCCGTATAAGGCTCGTATTTCTTCCGGAATGTATAGAACCTGTTGAGAAGAAACAAACGACATATCTGAATGACGCGTAGCACACCCAACCAAAGCTAGAGGTGCTGCAATTAAAAAGGCACGACGAGATAACACTCTTTTATTTTCTCCGATTAATTCTTCATATAAACCTGCATACTATGAAAAACTTAGCACACTGTTAACGTTAATTGGGAAGTCTCTTATGATTAAAATCAAGATTTTTTAAAATGTGGTAAAAGGTAAAATAAAGACAGGTTATTTTTTAGCAGAGTTTTTTCTTCCTTACAGCAACAGAAGACTATGACTCTTCTCAAAATATGCTATAGAAATGCCAAAGAAACTTTATCTTGACTATAAAATCAATAAAGAAGAAGGCGCTCATGGGTTTTAAGTGCGGTATTGTTGGACTCCCTAATGTCGGTAAATCAACCCTTTTTAATGCATTAACAAAAACAGCCACGGCACAAGCGGCCAATTATCCTTTTTGCACAATCGAACCAAACACCGGAGAAGTTGCTGTTCCAGATTTGCGAATGGAAAAAATTGCATCGATCGCTGGTTCAAAAGAAATTATTCCTACACGCATCAATTTTGTTGATATTGCTGGACTTGTACGAGGCGCTTCAAAAGGTGAAGGTTTAGGTAATAAATTTTTAGCCAATATCCGTGAAGTTGATGCTATTATCCACGTTTTACGCTGTTTTCAAGATGACGATATTACCCACGTAGAAGGACGCATTGATCCTGTTTCTGATGCCACAACTGTTGAAACGGAACTCATGCTTGCCGATCTTGAAAGTCTTGAACGACGTATCGTACAAATCCGTAAACGTGCAACCGGAAAAGATAAAGAAGCTCTTACAATTCTTCCCGTAATGGAATCTGCCTTAAATTTACTGCATAAAGGAAGCCCTGTGCGGTTATTACTCGAGGAGATCTCTTCCGATGAGCGCCGCATCCTTGATAGTTTAAATCTTTTAACCTCCAAACCCGTACTTTATGTTTGCAATGTAAGCGAAAATGATGCTGCTCATGGCAATAGCTTTACCCAAACGATTGAGAAAATGGCAACAGAGCAAAACGCTCAAAGCATTCTCATTTCTGCTTCCATCGAAGCTGAAATCACTCAACTTAATGACGCAGAAGCCATAGAATACCTTAATGCTCTAGAGCTCTTTGAACCAAGTCTCAATCGCCTCATTCGCGCTGGTTACCATTTGCTTAACCTCATTACCTATTTTACCTGTGGACCCAAAGAAACACGAGCGTGGACAATTACCCGTGGCACTAAAGCACCTCAAGCAGCTGGTGTTATCCATTCAGATTTTGAACGTGGCTTTATTCGTGCCCAAACTATCAGCTACGAGGATTATATTGCTCTAGGTGGAGAAAATGGTGCAAAAGAAGCTGGAAAAGCCCGCGATGAAGGTAAAGAATACATTGTACAAGACGGCGATATCATGTTGTTTAAACATAATACCTAACGCACTCCATTTAAACACCTATATACCTCTCAAAAATCGTAAATATATGATAAACGTTCTTTTACTCAGCTTAACTGCCTAGAAACACTGTTTATATGGGGTAGAAATATGGAGAAAAATAATATCATTTCTTATCTAAAAACAAAGACAATAAACTCGAAACAGAGTTTCTTTCCATTTTTTCTAAACTCACTGCAACATTTGAAATAAAACTCATTGAAAATTGCAAGATATAAAGCAAAGAAAAAGCTTTAGACACATATTTCATGAAACGTGTAATGAAAAAAATATCAAAAAATCAACACAATGCTTAAAAAAATAAACAACGATACATGCATCCAAACACGAGATGCAACAGTATCACAATTAAAAGCACTTTTGGGATGAACAGATAACACTATGGTGTCTCTTTATACAAAAAGCGCAGATCGCAAAAAATTTGCCCTGGAAACGATAAAAAAGCTCCCTAAAATTATGGGTAAAGACAAAAAATGCAATAGAATTAATAACCATCCTCTTTACTACTACTATAAGCTATTGATCTCACTGCTATTTATTCCATTTAAATCAATCGAAACGAGAACAGCTTCTTCGATAAAATTGTTTCAAGACCTTCAAAAAATTCTCTTAAATAAAAACAGCGCTATTATAGAGTATGATAGCACTGTTATATTTACAAAAAACAGAAAGACAAAATTAGCGTGGCCAATGTCCTTCATATTTAAATGTTGGAGCTTCCTTCAACGAATCCTTTGTCGCATTCATAATAAGTTTCCACTTTCCATAATCATTTGTCATTTGCACTGTTTCTGGTGCAACGACCACATAACTCTCCCCTATACCAAGAAAACCACCAATAGCGATAACAAATCCCGTAATATTATTTTCACGCAAAATAATATCTTTTACTTCGCCAATATTTTCATTTTCTATATTATATACACTTGAACCAATAAGACTTGACGCAACAAAATCAGTTTCCAAAGGTGTAACATAACGCGCAAGCATATCTGACCCCATATGTACGATCCCCATTGAAGAAACCATCTCAGTTTTAGAATGCTCCACAAAAGACTGAGCGTACGCACTAGAAGCCATCAAAACTGTCATAAGAGCAGTAAATATAATTTTTTTCATTTTAACATCTCCGTTTTTACTTTACAAAACCTCAATGCATCGTAACCGGATTTGTTCCCTCATCTCTTTTAAGACCAATAATCCTAGCTTTTTTCTCTTTCAGCCTTTCTTTTCCTCCTCAAAATCTTCCTCTAAACTCCTCTAGCCCCGAACTTTTAAAACACAAACAAGCTCCACAAAAATAATTAAAAATAAAATAACACGAAAACTAGTTTTCTTATAAATCTCCATGTGAGGATCAGCTACCCACATCAAAAAAGCAGCAACATCGCGCACATAATGTTCAACCGTTTCTGAAGTTCCATCCTCACAGGAAACAAGGCCATCACTCAAAGAATCAAAGTGAGTGTGCCATAGCTAAAGTATTACCCACAAAGGATTATACCAATTGCGAGATAAAAAACGCGCTTGCTCCAAAATTTCTAGAGCTTCTGATAATAAAGGTACGTGAAATTTTGTTGTAGCATCACGCCTTCCTTGCATAGTCTCAACGGGGATTGTCCAATATAGCGCCGTCAATCTGCTCTTTATGAATATGACGCAAAGGATTTATACGCCCCCTGTAAGGATAAAGAGACGCAAAGCTAGTTGTGTTATGCTTGTTGTTTTGCAAAATATTTTATAAAAAGCCAGAATATCTCTCCAATCCATAGCGGGCATATTTTTAACTTTATAGTTTTTTTCCCAATAAAGTTTTTGCTATTCCCTGTAAATCAACATTTAAACCTAGCGCAGCAGCATGTTTGAAACAAAGATTAAGACGGTTTAGTGTTTTCTTCATCGTTACAGCTTTTGTATGCCAGATGGGAGCGAGAACATTGCATATCTCTGTTTATATAATCTCTGAAACAAAGAGATAGCCTCATTTGGGAAGAATATGAAGCTGTAAAGATAAAAACTATCTCCCAGCCTTACCATCACCGTTTAGTTCGACCTTACAGCTTTCAAAAACATTGAGGAGCAATATTTTTTTAATTAATAATGTGCAGAGTGGACATTGCCTCATGCTTTTGTTTCTCACTTTCTTTAATAGGATTACGCTCCTCATGCAAAACAGAATACCATTGTTTTGCTCATTTACGCTCTTATTTTAAAGAGATACCCGTCAGCGCACAAAAGCCCATTTCACGATCACGACGGCGCCCGTGAAGGATAATACCGTAAAAGCTATTGTGCACAACCTCTTTACACTTATGAAGAAGCAAACCAGCACCATCATTCTCTTTGCCAGCTCAAAATGTTAAGCCCTTACATTGAGACAATTCATGAGAGGCATTTTTACTCTTTTTTTGAAGAATTTTTATCCACATGACAATCCCACTTGTAACGTGCAAAGGAATGATTTTGAATGATTCACTATGAGAGGATTTAAGAGGAGAGAATCTTACGATATTTGGCGCTCTCATTCAAATTGAAAAACGATAGATTATCTTTATAAATCAATATATTACAATAAACAGTAAACCCCTTGCAAATCTTGGCAACTTAATGTCAGATGTCTTCTCATAATCCTACACACATGAAAATTTAGCACCACTCCACCCTTACTCCCATATCTTAACTTAAAGTGCATAGAGTCTCGAGAAGACCTGCTACCCTCTGCACAATATTTTCTTTCCTTGAAGAAAATATCCTCTAAACTTCACTCCAACAAATAGTGGCTTACTTTTTCTTACGCTTTATATCGACAACACCCTTTATTTTTTCTGCTCTTAGCATTCTAGGATTGAAGTTTTTCTATTCCAATCCTAAACGCAACTTTAACATTTTCAAGCAGTACAAGGCAATATCATCATATATTACTGCGCTATTTTATTGCCAAAATTTGAAAGCCATTTATGTTGAACAACATGAGTATCTGCACATTTACTTAACACCACAACAGTCTTTTTCAAAGAATATAACTTATAAAGAACTACTCTATTCCCCTAACAGTACGGTAGTTTTGCATCCGATCTGCTTCAACTCCTCATCAAAACCATAAAACACTTGCAACAAAAAATACCTATAAACTAAAGTGATTAAAATTGATTTTATAACTAATACATCCCTGCTTACCATTTCTATAACCAGTAAAAATCCTCATCTCAAAAGGCATTTAGGATCAACAATATTTTGCGAATAAAGATATCCTCAACATTCTCTAAAGAGGACATATATAACATTCTCCTAATCAGATAAATCCGTATCAGATAGAAATAGCCATTCTCATTCTTCCTGTTATTTTTTATGAATCACTATCTTTCTTATCTCATGATAAATTCGTGTGCGTAACTTTTTCTCCGAAATTTAAAGTGAATACAACTAAATGCAAAAAAATAGATGCTTCTCAATTCTATTTTTGGAACAAACCACAGAGCACCTTTACAAACACACAAAAAAAACCATACTATAGGGTGCATGACACTTCACATTGCTCTTTTTCAACCCGACATTGCTGGTAACACGGGAACGATTTTGCGCCTGAGCGCTTGTTTTGGTTTACATGTGCACATTATTGAACCTGCAGGTTTTAACCTGTCCGATCGTAACCTTAAGCGAGCGGGCATGGATTATCTGGAATATGCCTCGCTAGAACGACACATTGACTGGCCACATTTTATACACACCATGAAACAGTTTAACCGTCGTCTTTTGCTTTTAAGCACAAAAGCAGAAACATGCTATACGCAGATATGCTATCAAGAAAACGATGTTTTACTTTTTGGTCGTGAATCGGCAGGGGTTCCCAACTATGTTTACGAAGCCGTTAATGAAACATTAAAAATTCCCATGCAACCATATGCACGCTCTTTAAACCTTGCAATGAGTGTAGCTATAACAACAGGAGAAGCGCTTCGTCAAATTGGTTATTATAAAAAAAGAAAAACTTTATAAAAAAGATACAAAAACCTTATTAAAGGATTCAATATATTGATAAAAATAGTGATACATTGCGCATCGCCAATGGTTTTCAAAAGAGTGAAATCACTACATCTTTAAAAAACGTCGTAATACTCCTAAAAATTTCATACTCTTTTTGCTCCCAAAAACTCTAAAGGGGCATCATTAAAAGAAAAAAACTCTTCGAAAATATTAATATTATAAATTAATTTTTTCTAATAAGCTATTGCGATCTATTAAAAATCCGCTTTCAATCCATAGTGTTTCTAGTTCTTTGAGCTTTTGTCCTAAAAGCACGCCTTTAGAAAAACCTTTCTTCATCAAATCTTTACCACTAATAGGAAAAGTTGGAATCTGCCATTTTTGAGCAAACTGATAAAGCCTCATATAATCTTCTACTTTTTGCAAAGCTTCATTTCCCTTTAAAACATCAACATGGGCTGCGGCCAAAGAGAGGGACAATTGATCTAAAACCGGTTGTCGACCATGAAAATAAATCAATTTTTGCAAAAAATGATCTGAACAGTTTTGGCAAATAATTTCCAACTCTGCCCATTCTTTTAACCGCGTTTTTTCCTTATGAGATAAAGGCAAGCGATGCGCCATTTCATAAAGACGTACAGGATCAGGAGGAAGAAGACTTTCTAATCGCAACAATGGATCTACTTTCCAACCAAGATCCTGTTCTGTTTTCACAAGTGAATGAATCGCATCAATCCCCCATTTTTCTGTTTCAGGAAAAATGAGTGTCAAAATTCCGCTTTGGCGCATCCATAGAAGAGCACGTATAGGATTAGGCGCAGTGAGAAGTTTTTTCATTTCCCCCCAAATACGCTCAGATGAGAGTTTTTGCAGACCGTGTTTCAAACAAACGCATGCTTTCAACCCTTGTACATCAGGTCGTCCCGCCCCATACCAAGCAAAAAAGCGAAAAAACCGCAAAATACGCAGATAATCTTCACGAATACGCTTCTCTGCAATACCGATAAAACGTACTGTTCTGCTGGCAATATCGTCCAGGCCTCCCACTGCATCATAAAGGTTGCCAGCAGCATCACAATAAAGCGCATTCATAGTAAAATCACGCCGTTCAGCATCTTTTTGCCAATCACGACCGAAGGCCACTTTTGCATGACGACCATCCGTTTCAATATCAGAGCGAAGAGTTGTAACCTCGTAAGAACATGACTGAGAAACCACGGTAACTGTTCCAAAAGCAATACCAGTAGGAATAGCTTTAAATCCTGCTTCTTCTACACGCACTATAATCTGTTGTGGCAAACAGGTTGTGGCAATATCAACATCACTAATAGGTTGCTCTAACAGCTGATTACGTACCGCCCCCCCCACAATACGCGCCTCTTCACCGTCTAAAGATAAAACATGAAGCAGTTTTTGGATATGACTATGCTGCAACCAATCAACCTGTTTGAAATCTTGTCTTATGCTCACTCTTTAACCTTTCAAACAAATCGCCATCATTCTCTCAAACTGGTATCTTTATAGGACAATAGTTTTCCACGACATCCTTTATAAGATACACAGCACTCCTTAAAAGAGAGCTTTCTCTCTGTATTTGTGCACGAATATTAAAAAAAACAGCATATTACACTTCTTTTCTCGTCATTTTCTGCTACAAATCATAAAATATTCATTATCATAGAGAAAAAATCATTAATTTCTCTACAAATCGCCTTAAGGAATAAATATGAATCAGAGCGATGTATTATCTAATTCTATGAAACAGGCTACTATCAATAACGAAGCCCACGTGATTATTGATGATATTGATACAGCACACAAAGAATTAGATATCCTACAACAAGAAGTTGACAAAGTTATTTTTGGTCAAAATCATGTGATTGAATACGCTTTAACAAGCATTTTAGCTGGAGGACACGCCCTTCTCGTTGGTGTTCCAGGACTTGCTAAGACGCGTCTTGTTGAAACGTTAGGAATAGTATTGGGGCTTGATGAAAAACGCATTCAATTTACGCCTGACTTGATGCCATCGGACATTATTGGTTCTGAAATTATGGATTCAGATAAAAGTGGTAAACGCTCTTTCCGCTACCTTCAAGGCCCTATTTTCACCCAACTTCTTATGGCCGATGAAATCAATCGTGCCTCTCCGCGCACGCAATCAGCGCTTTTACAAGCTATGCAAGAATATCATGTTACCGTTGCAGGCACCCGTTATGATTTACCACAACCTTTTCATGTTCTTGCAACCCAAAACCCTCTTGAACAAGAAGGAACTTATCCACTTCCTGAAGCCCAACTAGATCGCTTTTTGATGCAAATCGATATTGATTATCCTGATCTCACCACAGAAAGGCGTATTATTCTAGACACAACAGGAGGAAAAAACCAAAATGCAAAACCGGTTCTATCAGCAAAAACGCTACAAAAAATTCAAAAAATTGTCCGCAAAATGCCTATCTCTGAAAATGTTGTCGAAGCCATTTTAAAGCTAGTCCGTTCGGCTCGCCCTCATAAAGAAAATAGCCTAGCAAACACTTATGTTGCATGGGGACCTGGTCCTCGAGCATCACAAGCACTTTCCCTTTGTGCTCGTGCTCGTGCTCTTTATCATGGACGTTTAAGTCCCTCTCTTGATGATATTGCAACATTGGCGTGCCCAGTATTACAACACCGCATGGCACTCAATTTTTCTGCACGTGCTGAAAATATAACCATCAAAGACATTATCGATAATCTTGTGAAAGATGCCCTCTAATGGCCATTGGCAAAAAAGTTTCAAAAAAAACTCCACTGTTACTCGCTGCCGATTCGCATAAAAATGCCGCTAAAATGCCGTGTTTTCTTTTACAAGCGCACCGTATTGCCAATACAGTGATAGCAGGATGGCATGGACAACGTAAACGCGGTAACGGTGAAAATTTCTGGCAATTTCGTCCTTATGTTGAAGGGGAATCCATTACACGCATTGACTGGCGCCGCTCAGCGCGTGATGGACATACTTACCTACGTGAACACGAATGGGAAAAGACACAAACAGTTTGGATTTGGCCTGATCAGAGCGCCTCTATGCATTATTGTTCGTGTTTTTCGCAAACTTCTAAAGACAATTACGCCATCATTCTTGCTCTTACATTGGCAACACTTCTTGCTCGCAGTGGAGAAAATATTGCTATCCCCACTTTAATGCCACCTACAATGGCTCCAAATGTCGTAGAACGTATGGCGCTCGCTTTGGTAAATCGTCACACAGAAAATCCATTTCCAGATTTTTCAACTATAACACGTTTTTCACATGTGATCATCATGAGTGACTTTCTCGATTCTCCAGAAAAGATCATCCAAAATTTAACAGTTTTGTCCGCAAAACAAATCACAGTGCATTTAATTGAAGTTGCTGACCCCGCAGAAGAGCACTTCCCCTATGCAGGCCATACAGAATTTTTTGATCCGGAAACGAAAGAAAAACGCATTTTAGGAAAAGCAGAAAACTCCCGTGAGCATTATTGCAAATTGTATCAAGCACGGCGACAAGAATTGACAAATTTTTGCACACGCCAAGGTTGGACTTATCATGTGAGTAAAACCGACCGTCCCTTAACAGAAGTCATTCTACGACTTGCAAACAAAATAGGGATCTCTCCATCCCACAATAGGAGGTCACTTTGAGTTTTGCTGCTCCCCTCCTTTTACTAGGGCTTTTATCCTTACCGATTATTTGGTGGTTGTTGCGGATAACACCTCCAACGCCGCGTAAAGAGCTCTTTCCCCCTTTACGCTTTCTGCCGAAATCAAATAATCAGCAGGAAGCCGCACATCGCACACCTTGGTGGTTATCGTTGTTACGATTAACCATAGCTGCACTCATTATTATCGCTTTGGCAAAACCCACCTGGAATCAAAAGCCAATTGTACTCTCCGGATCTCAACCACTTGCACTTATTATCGATAATGGATGGGCATCTACGAGAGAGTGGAAAAAACGTATTACTATCGCCGAAGACCTCCTCACACAAGCAGAAAAACAGCAAAAAAATGTTTATTTTCTTGCAACAGCCGAAAGTGATATTTTCAATATTGGTCCCTTACCTGCAAAAGTTGTAAAACAACATTTAATGCATTTGCAACCACAACCTTGGCCTATAAACCGTGTACGTGCACTAAAAAAACTTCTTGAAACAACCAAAGATAAACCTCTTGATATTGCTTATTTAAGCGATGGATTAAAAACAAACGAAGATGATCAAGCTTTTGCTCTCATCGAACAATTGAAACCCAAAACACTGTTGTGGTATCTTGCTGATATTTCCGACCTAACCGGCATAACAGCCATAGAAAATAACAATGGACTCCTCGCAGCACGCATCATTCGTGCAACCACACACGGAAAGAAAGTGGTCGTATTAAACCTTTATGATTTAAACAATAAACTCCTTGGCCGTTTTACGACAAACTTCAATGCCGGAGAAACAACAGCTTTTGTTCCTTTTAACCTACCACTTGAATTACGCAACGATATCGCATGGATAAAAATTGAAAACCATGCCCACGCCGCAGCCACTTTCTTAGTTGATAGCCATAATCGAATAAACCGCGTTGCTCTTCTATCACCAAGTGTCAATGAAATGACACAACCGCTACTTTCTCCGTTTTATTACATTATCAAGGCATTGCAAGGCCATGCGCAGATTATAACAGCAGGAGGAAAAGAGCTTTCCGTCGATATTGATCACTTACTCAAACAAAATCCATCTGTTTTTATCATGGGTGATATTGTCAACATGTCAGAAGAAGCAGAAAAAAAGCTTTCTGATTTTATCAATAAAGGGGGAGCATTCATCCGTTTTGCAGGAGAAAATTTAAGTGCTACAGAACACCATGATAGCCTCTTGCCAGTCCCCTTACGTCCTGGCAAACGTTTGCTTGGAAGTATCATGTCTTGGGCTAAGCCGCAAAAACTTGCACCTTTTACCAAAAATAGCTTTTTCTTTGATCTTCCGTTTCCAAAAGATGTCACTGTCTCACGACAAATTCTAGCAGAACCGAGCTCAGATCTTTTTGAAAAAACGTGGCTTAGTCTTGCTGATGGAACGCCCCTTATTACAGCGGCTAGTCGTGGTAAAGGCACAGTTATTTTTATTCATATTGCACCTGATCCCACATGGTCAAATCTTCCTCTTTCTGGTTTTTTTGCACAAATGTTGCAAAAACTCGTCACATTGAGTGCCTATGAAAATAAAAACTCAACACAAAGAAAAACAACAACAGTACAAAATCCTTGGAAAACATTAACCGCTGATGGAAAACTACAATCCCCTCCTTCTGATGTTGTTCCACTAGTCATTGATGCACAAAATCCAATTCTTGCCTCCTCTCATAACCCACCTGGGTTTTACGGCTTTAAAAATAATCTTTATGCACTCAATCTCTTAAATTCTTCATCGCGCTTGATGAAACAATCATCATTGCCATCTTCCTTAAGTAAGAATCCCTTATCCTACGATACAAAAGAGAAACATCTCACTGGTCTACTTTTAGGATTAGCCATCTTATTATTCGCTTTGGACCATTTTCTCATTTTATGGATGGGGGGCGTTTTTTTTCTCAATCAACGCCGTAATATGTTCCTTTTTCTTCCCCTGGCAATAAGTCTTATCGTCTTGTTCTCAGACAGTCCAATGTTATATGCGCAAGGAACAGAAAATCATGATGAAACCGCAGTACAAGCAGCTGGAGCAACACATCTTGCTTATATTATAACCAACAACTCTGAAATCGATGCAACGAGTAAGAGCGGGCTAGAAGCACTCAGTCAATTTATTGCAGAGCGTACAATGCTTTCACCTGGTTCTGTAACAGCAATTAATCTTGAGAAAGATGAGCTCGCTTTCTATCCTCTCATTTATTGGCCCATTGATTCTCATAGTTCTTTGCCAACACAAAAAAGTCTTGAAAAAATAAATAGTTTTATGAAACACGGAGGTACAGTTTTATTTGACACGCGCGATCAAATACAGACCGACCTCAGTCTTGAAGGCGCTGCCACCCCAGCTACACAAAAATTACGCGCCATTTTAAAGAGATTGAACATTCCAGCCATTGAGCCCGCATCAGCTGATCACGTTATTGCGCGTTCTTTTTATATTATGCCAGATTTTCCTGGTCTTTATCGTGGTTCACCTTTATGGATTGAATCATCATCAATAAATAAAAAAAACAACAACCCTCTTGGCTTCGGTGATAACGTAAGTTCTCTTCTTATCACCGCGAATAACTTTGCGGGTGCTTGGGCACTAGACGAAAAAGGCATGTGGAAATACCCACTTATTCCTAATGATCCGGTGCAACGCCTATGGGCATTTCGAGCAGGATTAAATATTGTTATCTATGTTCTTACCGGAAACTATAAAGCTGACCAAGTTCACGTTCCTGCACTCTTAGAGCGCTTTAACAAAGAAAGAAGGCAATGATACCATTTTTCACTTTTCAGCCTTTTTTGCCTCTCTCTTGGATTTTCCTATTAGGGGGGATATCGGCCCTTTTTGTGGTTATTGGCCTCATGACAAAGCATCAAGGATCTGTCTTGCGTCTTATGACATTGACCTCATTGATCGTTGTTTTACTGAATCCAATGATGATAAAAGAGCAACGGGAACCACTTAAAAGCACCGTAGGCATTGTCATTGATCGCAGCAAAAGCCAAACGTTTGGTACGCGTACAAACGACAGTGACGAAGCACGTGCACAATTAACCAATGCATTGGCACACTATCCACAATTTGAACCACGCTTTATTGACGCTGGAAAACTTTCTGATAACCAATATGCTCCCTCAACAAATTTGTTTCATGCTTTAACACAAGCAATATCGGATATCCCACCATCTCGTTATGCAGGCACAATTTTCATCACCGACGGGCAAGTGCATGATATTCCTGACATTTCAGACCTTCATCATAATGCGCCACTCAATGCTCTTATAACCGGGAAATCGGATGAATTTGATCGTCAAATCAAATTTATTTCTCTCCCTCGCTTTGTTCTTATCAATAAACCACAAAAGCTTTCGATCTTAGTAGAAGATAAAGGCCAACCGCAAAAATATCTCCCAAAGCAAGCAAATATTACTGTAAGCGTTAATGGACAAGAAGTTGGCCATTATTCTGTGACCCCTGGCATTATTTTTGAAACTGAAATCACTCTTCCGCATGCTGAAAAAAATATTATTCAAGTTGCAACCGATACACACAAAGGTGAGCTAAGCTTTGAAAACAACCGTGCCATAGCTACCATTGAAGGAATTAGAGAAAATTTACGTGTTCTTCTTATTTCCGGCGCACCTTACAATGGTGAACGGACATGGCGTAATCTTTTGAAAGGTGACTCAAATATTGATCTTGTTCATTTTACTATTTTGCGTCCTCCCAACAAAGCAGATAATACGCCATTAAGCCAACTATCACTCGTAGTTTTTCCTACAAGGAAGCTCTTTGTTGAAGAGATTGATAATTTTGATCTGATTATCTTAGATGGCTACCAACACTCTACTGTTCTCCCCTTAATTTATTATGATTATATCGCCCAATATGTACAAAAGGGTGGTGCATTGTTGATGGTAACAGGACCTGAATTTACCCAAAAAAATTCGCTTGCAAAAACACCATTAATAAGCATCCTCCCTGCATTACCCAATGGTGTTATTATTCAAAAGCCTTTCCGCCCTACGTTAACAAAAGAAGGCGAACGTCATCCTGTCACAAGAGGTCTTGCAACATCAACTCATCCAGCCTCTCAATGGGGACAGTGGCTACGACAAATTGCAATTGAAAACACACATAAAGGCATCTCCCTCATGAAAGGAGCAGATGAACAACCACTTTTGCTTCTTTCCCATGAAGGAAAAGGACGTGTAGGTATGTTACTTTCCGACGAAAGTTGGCTTTGGGCACGAGGCTTCGAGGGCGGTGGCCCTTATGCAGCTCTTTATCGCCGAATTGCCCATTGGCTTATGAAAGAACCAGAACTTGAAGAAGAAAAATTAAGTGTCACCAACGATCATCATCGTTTAACCATTCGTCGCCAAACGCTCAAAGATCATCCAGAACCAGCCGAAATAACCTTTCCCTCTGGAAAAAAAGAAAATATTATTCTTACCAAAGAGCAAGAAGGTGTCTTTATAGCAGCTATTAATACCGATGAAACAGGAATTTTTACCATCCAAAACGGTGATTTAACAGTCCTTTCTTCTGTGGGAATGCTCGATAATCTCGAATTGTTTGACTTAATTTCAACAGAAGAAAAACTAGCGCCTATCATTAAACACACTGGTGGGCACATCATGCGGTTACACCAAGGGAAAACAGAAAGCATTAATCTTCCTCCACTCAAACTGATTCGATCACAAGCAGATCCCTCCTCTTCCTTTTCGCGTTCCATTGTTCTGAAAGAAGCAACAGAAACCCGCTTAATCAAGAGCTTTTATTTTGCAATATTTTCTGGTTTTTTTGCACTACTCGCTTGTCTTTTACTGTTAAGCAGTATGTGGTATCGTGAAAGCCGTTAAAAAGTTTTAAGAATTTGTCTCAACTTTAAAATATAATGCATCTTTTTGCAGTGTTCTTTTTGGCGCTGTTTCTTTGTCCTTTGTGCTCTTGAATAGCGTGTCGTATCGTGAAAACCGTTTTAAAAATCCTAAAAAAGTGTGCAGCCACTTTAAAATAAAATCTATCTTATGGAAAAACAGGCAAGGTAATACATAACGCACCCATTTTTTTCATGGAGTGTATACAAGTCTCAGCCAGGAGATCAAGGACATTAGCAGAAAAAAGAAAACATTGCGAAATAGAATAAAGAATGCAATTGCTGGAAAACTTTCATAACTTTCAATTATAAAGACAGGCTTCTGTCGTGCTTTCCTACCTCTCTTTCATATTCTCAAAAGGAATGCCCCATACATTCCCTTCAATTTGATCTTTACAAATATGAGGCAAAGAAATTGTGCAAACATCTATAAGAATAAGCAGAGATAAAGTCAGATTTATTATTAATGTTGTTTTGCAGAGTATTTAAGAGAAAGCCTAAAGACTTTCCCAATCCATTGCTGGTTTATGGGGAATTTTATTAGCTTTGTTTGCCTTATAAAGTTTGTGTTTTAATGTTTTTCTGTAAAATCAACATTCAAGTCTAACATAGATGCATTTTAAAGACATACATTAAGATGATTCCTTACAAAACAAGCCGTTCCAACTTTCCTATGCCAGATTGGGGCAAGAATCTTGCGTATCTTTGTTTTGGTAATCGAAAATATGAAAAAAGCTTGATTGAAAAAGAATATAAAAGTGTAAAGGTAAAAACAATTCTAATCTTTCCCATCATTCTTGAATTCGACTTTACAACTCTCAACAATCTCCATGAAAATATCTTTTCAGTAATGGAAAGTACGCAATTGCTCACGCTTTGTGTTTATTGTGCTCTTTAATGAAGACAGTCTCTGACCATAAAACAGAACACCATTGTATTACCATTCATGCATTTGCTTTAAAGAAATATCTCTCATTTCTCCTAAATCAATCTCACAGTAACTGTAAAGGGTATAATACAAAAATATAAAAGCTATTATGTACGCACATCTTTACTTTACATTTATGAAAAGTCAAACCAGCACTATTACTCTCTTTACCAACTCCTAATATTGCAAAAGCCCTTGCATTGAGACGGTTCATAAAAGACATTTTCACCCCTTTCTTAAGTAATTTTTATCCACACACCAATCCCACTTATGAGATGCAAACGAATATTTTTTCTGATTCTGAATGTGAAATTTGAAATGAGAAATTCTTACGAACTTCAGAGCGCTCATTCAACGTGCAAAATGATAAGTTATCATTATAAATCAATATAATATTACAAACAATAACGCACTCTATCATGCACTTTTTGCCATTCAAAGACTCGTAAGATATGAATTATCCCAAGATTTTTATCACACTTTCGACATACTGTTTTTCGGTACAAATTCTTTTTTGCCTTCCCAAATGAAACAACCTATCTTATGTTCTTTTTATTGTTTAAATTGTTTTCAACGTTATGCTAACGCCCATGTTTTGTCTTGCCCACATATCGGATATGCATCTTTCACCTCTGCCAAAACCTTCCTTCTTCGAGCTTTTTGGAAAGCGCCTTACCGGCTACCTTAATTGGCAAAAAAAACGTAAAGGCCAAATGGCTACAAACACCCTAGAAACTTTAATAGAAGCTTTAAAAAAGAAAAACCCTGATCATCTTGTGATCTCTGGTGATCTCGTCAATCTTGCTCTTGATAAAGAATTTGAACAAGCACGCAATTGGTTACTTAACCAAGGTCAGCCTCAAAATATTTCTTTAACATTTGGCAATCATGATGCCTATGTCCGTGGAGCATTCCAAAAGGCCTGTACTCTTTTCCAACCTTGGATCACAGGAGATTTCCCACAAAAGAATGCCCCTCCCTTTCCTTATATACGCATTCGCAAGAATGTCGCTATTATAGGTGCTTCTTCGGCCATTGCGACACCACCTTTTCAAGCATCTGGTTATTTTGGCAAAATGCAAGCACAAGCTTTGTCACAACTTTTAAACGAAGCAGCAAGGCGCAATCTTTTTCGTGTCATCATGATACATCATCCCCCTTTTCATCATGCAACCTCCTGGCATAAAAAATTATGGGGTATAGAGCGTTTTCTAGAGGTTATCAAACACCACGGCTGCGAACTTATTCTTCATGGACATACTCACCTGCCCACATTGAATATTATTAAAGGAAAAATGGGAAAAATTCCTATTGTGGGTGTTGCTTCTGCAGCACAAGCTTTTGGCGATACCCCTCCCCCGGCAGGCTTTAACTTCTTTTCCATTGAACAGTTTAATCAACAATGGCACTGCCAGTTGCAACGCTATAGTCTTATTAATCAAAATAATGAAGTGGCGTGTACCGAAACAATTGATCTTTAACACTTTGAAAAAAACGAAATTGTAAAAGCACCAACAATACAAATATTGTTTGGTTTATATATCTTTAAACAATAATATAATTGAGAAAAAATCTCTTTATATAAAAGGAACAACTATTGTGCCAGGAGGCAACTTAGCTTCATTTTCAGGCTCTATATGAATAGAAATGCGTACATTATCAAATTCTGCTTGAAGAACACCTTCAATTTTATCGCAAATCTGATGTGCTTCCCCTACCGGCATTGCAGCTGGCACAACCAAATGAAACTCTATAAAAGTAACTCTACCAGCAACACGCGTAAGCAAGTCATGCACTTCAAGTGCACCATGCGCGTTTGCAGAAATAAGCTCACGAATCCGCATGGTTTCATTCAATTCAACGCCAACATCCATTAACCCCTGAACAGCACTGTTAATCACCTTCCATCCTTGCAAAAGAATATTAATAGCAACGATTATCGCTAAAATCGGATCCAAAATCCCCCATCCCCCTACAAAACCGGCAACCAAACCAATTAAAATGGCAAGTGAAGTAAAAACATCTGTTATGAAATGCATTCCATCAGCTTTAAGAGCCGGTGATCGATGGATTTTTCCCTGCCGAATCAAAACAAAACCCCATAGATAATTTATAACACTTGAGGCTAAATGAACAACAAGCCACATTCCCGGCTTTTGCAAGAGTTTAACGCTCGAAAGAGCAATCCATGCTTCTCTTAAAATTATAATTGCCGCAACAATGATCAGTACTCCTTCAAGAACAGCGGAAAAATATTCCGCTTTATGATGTCCAAAAGGATGATCGTGATCTGCCGGCTTCATACTTATTTTAACAGCCCACCATGCTGCCAAAGTCGCAAGAATATTGACGATTGATTCCAATGCATCAGAATAAAGAGCAACCGAACCAGTAATATGATATGCCCAATATTTCAAAGCAAAAACAATACAAGCAACGAAAATAGAGTATAAGGTTAAGCGCTGTATATTGATTTTTACATCCATAACCATACCTTCTTCTTCATAAAATAAGGAATAATACTTTCAAATGTATAATGATATTTTTGATATGTCGCCAATATTTCTTAATATCACGGAAGCTTCACAATATAAGAAATACCTCTTATAGCTTACCATTGCCATTTCCAAAAACTGCACTGTTACACGCTAAACATAACAACCAGAATAAAATGGATATGACTTAAAAAAGAAACAAGAAATTCTCCAATAGAAAAGACAGGTCATTTTACTTATCAATAGCGCTTTAGCTGCCTAAGAATTTTGCTGCCTTATAATTGAAAAATCATCTATTAACATCATAGTTATACAGTTATTTTATCAATTTTTTTATGAGCACCAAACCAATCAATATAATTGTGTACAGACCCAAAGGCCCCTGACCATTCACCAGTAACCTCGTTCTTAGAATGCCTCAAAAAACACCATGTACGCTAAAACACCCTGAAAAAAACTATTCAGGAAAGAAAAATGATTATTCCCTAAAAAGAATCTGGGCATTGGGGACCCAGATTCTTTTCCCTTAGGAATTAAGGGTATACAGAGCTTAGGAAATAGCGGGGACCCAAAACTCTGCACCCGACACGAAAACACTACATTGTGCCGCACTCGGTATTTTTATACTATACCTATAGTTGTATTTTGTCAACATAGATTCTACTATAAGTTTTAAAATAATGAAATTTTTTTGTCTTTCGCTTCAAAATAAAACAAATATTTAATCTCTGATAATTGAGAAAAAAACGTTAAAACCCCATATGCATTTAAATATCACAACAATTTACGAAACTGATGATCTCCGTCTAAAAGATTATCGCAACATTCGTGAAAAAGATTTTGTTGGACGGCAACACAAATTTATTGCTGAAGGTAAAGTCATCTTATCCACATTGCTGCATTCAAAAGAATTCCCTACTCTGTCCTTGTTCATGGTGAGAGAACGCCTTCCAGGAGTTATGCCCCTTTTAGAAGCAACCCAGCCAACCTGTCCCATTTACCAGGTTCCACAAAAAATTATGGATGATATTGCAGGTTTTCATGTTCACCGTGGAATACTCGGTATCGGTGAACGCAAAACACCACCATCGCTGGAAAAATTTTTACATGATTTTCCGAAAGAAGCTCTGATTCTGGTTTTATGTAGTATCTCTAATCATGACAATATGGGCGCCATTTTTCGCAACGCAGCCGCCTTTGTTAGTCAATGGCATTATCGTTGACAAAACCTCATGCGATCTGCTTTACCGGAAATCAATCAGAGTTTCTGCTGGCGCTGCTCTAAAGGTACCCTACCTATACGCAAGGTGCTGATATAAATGACATTATAGCAGCTCTTAATGATGCAGATTTTCATCTTTATGCCCTTTCCCCTTCTGCCCCATAGCACTCTCAAGCAAGCAAAAATAACAAAAAGGATAGCGCTTATTTTAGGAACAGAAGGTGATGGACTGTCAACTGATATACTAGAAAAATCAGATGCTTTACGGATTCCTATGGTTGACGGCTTCGACAGTCTGAATGTTGCCACAGCATCAGGTATTGCACTCACCCATTTTAGCGATCTTGATAAACTCTGCTAAAAAGGATAATATTTTAAGTTGTAAAAAATCCTATGATGTCTATCATTCTTATGTATAAGAGACTTTTGTTTTAAATTCGGAAGCCACAGCAGATGTTGTTTCCAAATTGCACAAAACACGTTTCAACATCATTTCAGTTTCAGCAGCACGTTCTGAATGGGTTACAAACCCACCCCCAAGAACACGTGCTCCATCAGAATTTCCATCATAAAAAACACAAGCTTGCCCTGGTGCAACACTATTTTCGCACTCTAAAAAGTCAACAGAAAAAACACCCTCTTGATAATGTAAACGAGCAAGATGTGGAGGACGCGTTGAACGAACCTTTACAGCCATCTCAATACCATCGGGAGGGAAATTATCCAACCGTTCATCACCAAGCCAATTCACATCACGCAAAAAAAGCTTATGTGTTTCCAACATTTCACGCGGACCAACAATGACACGTGCATTTTCCACATCGAGATAAACCACATAAAGCGCTTCACCGGTTGCAACACCAATGCCACGACGTTGTCCAACAGTATAATGAACAATTCCCGAATGTTTGCCTAAAACTTGTCCATCGACATGCACAATAACCCCCGGATTGACAGCTTCTGGACGCAGCTTTGTAATAATATCAGAATATTTTCCTTGCGGAACAAAACAAATATCTTGACTGTCATGCTTATTGGCCACAACAAAGCCCATTTCTGTCGCCATTTCACGAACACGTGCTTTGGGAAGGTCACCAAGTGGAAAACGCAAATAATCAATCTGTTCTTGTGTTGTTGCGAAAAGAAAATAACTCTGATCGCGATCGCTATCGAGAGGACGAAAGAGCGCTCGATGCGCGCCATGAGAACGGGAACGAATATAATGGCCCGTTGCCAAAGCATCTGCATCTAATTCACGCGCAGTTGCTAAGAGATCAGCAAATTTAACAGTCTGATTACACGCTATACAAGGCACAGGAGTCTCCCCGTGTGCATAACTTGCTGCAAAAGGATCAATCACAGCTTCACGAAATCGCTCTTCATAATCAAGAACATAATGAGGTATCCCCAATGTTTCTGCTACGCAGCGCGCATCTTCAATATCTTGTCCAGCACAACATGCCCCCACTCGATGTGTTGCAGCACCATGATCATAAAGCTGTAACGTAATTCCAATAACATCATAGCCTTCCTTTTTCAAAAGACCTGCAACAACCGATGAATCAACCCCCCCTGACATTGCTACAACAATACGCGAATTCTCAGGTTGTCCCGGCAAATCAAGACTGTTTAAAAACATCTCTTCATTCTCTATTTAATGTGCACCCTATGCATTCATATTCTTATGCACGTCGTTTGCTATTTTTATGCTATTCACTGTCGTTTTATATTGTTTTTTTACCCTTTTCACAACCAAATAGCATCAGCTTTTTTAAAGCGGCTGAAAATGAAAAAAGTGCAACCAAAATAAGACATAATAAAAATCCCTTTTGCTCTTTTTAAAAATCCAACGAAAACATCGCAATAAGCTCTTTGCCTCTTTTCACTTTGAGCCATATTTTTACGTTTTAGATTATTTTATTAATTTTTTCTTTCAACACGTTTAGCTCTTTTTTAAATTTCATGTTTTATAACCGAATCAAGTCTTTGACAAAAGTAGACGATAAAATGACAAACTTGATAAAAACACAAATGAAATATGTTATTGGGCCAGATGGAAGTCCACTCACAATCGCCGACCTACCGCCAAAAACAACAAGGCGGTGGGTGATCCGTCGCAAAGCTGAAGTTGTTGCGGCTGTCAGAGGTGGATTGTTAAGTCTTGATGAGGCGTGTCAACGCTATACTTTGACCGTAGAAGAATTTCTTTCGTGGCAGAGTTTAATCGATGAACACGGCTTAGCTGGATTACGGATAACTAGAATTCAACACTACAGACATTAATTGTCATGAAGCTGGCTTCAAAATACTATTAAAATATAAAATAGCCAAATTAATTATCAAGTTTGGCTATTTTTTTCTTTCAGCAGACAAATCTCTCAAAGAATTGACCTTCAAACGACATTTTCATTTTAGAAAAGGAGCAACATACTTAAGTAAAGTTTTCTATTTTTCTCCTGAACGTTTTAAGATTATCCAGTCATCGAACGAGATTGCATGAAGATATCCTTCTCACCTGCTACACCGCCATTTTCCCGTGCCTCCAAAAGTTGTGCACGTTGTAACTCTGTAGTGACTTCATGGAGAGCAATTTCAGCATTTGTTTTCTGAAGCTGCAAATCACGAATCGAATTTATAAGATTATCGCGCCTTTGCCGCGCCGCACGAGCCAAAGCAGAATAAGCAAAATGGTGAACGTCACTGTTTCCAGATTTACATTCTTCATGAACAATTTGTGCTTCCAACTCTAACACCATTCGCTCAAATTCTGCGATCATCATCTCAAGCTGTGCGATTTCACGGCGTTTCCCACGCACTTGAAACATCTTCAATCGCACCATACTTTCCCGTGGCTTCATACTCACTACTCCTTGTTTGCGCCAACCCAAAACTTGTATTCGCACCCTTAACGTATAATTTTTAGTTACACTCTTTCTGACGAAAAAAGTCCATTTTTAAAACTTGAAACTCTAGTTTCTGCTCCTCCTTAAAGCATTTGCGAACACACCCTGCTTTAAAAAGCAACAACCATTTTTTTACTTTTCGCCTCCACTATAAAATGCAGAGATTTAAAGCTCAGTAAATAAATACTGAAATTGTAAAAAAGTAATTTAAAATCGTCTTTTACCGAACTTTTTTAAAGTTAAATTTAGCAAAAAACATTTTCTTTTTTATTCAGTGAAAAAATATACGATTTTTCTAAAATAATTTTGTTAACCTCTTTTAAAAATAAAAATATTTTGTTAACCACTATGATAGATAGTGGGGAATTCAGTGGTGATTGTTACGCGTACTACTGAAATATTCATAAATGCTTTTATTATAAGCATTTGATGTTATGAGTTATTTTTTATCAGCTGTGATTTTACCAGCTGTTATAAAATAGAGATGTTCCTCTTGATTCGGGAGGAACAAAGTGAGGGATCTAAAATGCGCGTATTATTAATTGAAGATGATAAAGCAATGACTCAAAGCATTGAGTTAATGCTAAAATCAGCAAATTTTAATGTCTATATCACTGATCTAGGTGAAGAAGGTGTCGATTTAGGTAAGCTTTATGATTACGATATCATTTTGCTTGATCTGAATCTTCCTGATATGTCAGGCTATGATGTCTTGCGAACCCTAAGATTAGCAAAAATAAAAACTCCTGTTCTCATTCTTTCGGGCATGAATGCCATTGAAGACAAGGTCCGTGGCTTTGGCTTTGGTGCGGATGATTATATGACGAAGCCTTTCCATAAGGATGAGCTCATTGCACGTATTCATGCGGTTGTTCGTCGCTCTAAAGGCCATGCGCAATCGGTTATTGTTACCGGCGATCTCATTGTTAACCTTGATGCCAAAACAGTCGAAGTTGCTGGACATCCCGTCCATTTAACTGGTAAAGAGTATCAAATGCTAGAGCTTCTTTCTTTGCGCAAAGGGACCACATTGACGAAAGAAATGTTTCTCAATCATCTCTACGGTGGAATGGATGAACCAGAGCTTAAAATTATCGATGTCTTTATCTGTAAACTGCGCAAGAAATTGGAAGCAGTGTCTTCTAACATAAACTACATTGATACAGTTTGGGGACGTGGTTATGTGTTACGTGATCCAGTTGAAGAGAACGTACGTAAAACCGCTTAAACAGTGAAATGCACATTGTAAAATCTCGGGGTGTAGCGGGCCGAGGTTTTTCTCTGTTACAGTAAAAGACTCGGGCACAAAAAAACCTCTTGTATAGAAAGAACAGTTAAAACTTTAATGCGGACATGCCCATTACACAAATAAAAATGCTATTGTGTTGCAAATTCACGGTTTTTTTTAAAGAGACATCTCTCAACATACCACACCCATTTCATAACAACGCACGTGAAGGATATGACGTAAAATTCATTGTGCCCACCATCTTTAGCTTATGAAACTATAAACCAGCATCCTCATTCTCTTTGCAGCTCAAAATATACGACAGCTCTTGCATTCAAGCGGTTCATAAGAGACATTTTTAATCCTTTCTTGAAGTGTTTTTATCCACATGGCAACCCCACTTGTGATATGCAAACGAATGGTTTTGATTGATTTACCATAAGAGGACTTGAAATGAGAAAATCTGACGATATTCGAAGCTCTTATTCAAGTTTAATAACGCTAAATTATTTTTATAAATCAATGCGTTTCCTTTAAAAGTCCCCACCCTTCCTGTTTGCGAATATAATCTTATCACTCACGGAAACAATCTAAGCTCTCTTTCCCAGCATATTTTAAGTGCTTATATTTTATCAAAGTCTCTTCGTACTTTCCAAAATAACACAACTGTCAGTTTCATTGATATTTATTTTCATACCTGTCATCTGAGCGAGTAACATTGTGTAATAAAACTGGATAACATGTGCATCGATAAATTCTTCTTGAATTTCCCCATTATATAGCGCAATAAAATGAGAAGGAATACGGAGAGTTTTACCGCAAATCTCAAACCGAAAAGAATGTTGATTCTCACCCTGCACAATCATAACAACGATTTCACCCCCACGCGAAACTGTTGCATTTGCAATTAATAACAAATTAAGCAAAAGTTTGACTTCATTTTTGGGTAAAAGCAAAGCAGGAATTTGCCATTTTAAAGTTGCTTTTTCTTCCTTCATATATTGTTGAGCAACCTGTTCAACGGAACGTGTATCTATTTGTCCTCTACTCGTTCCTGCAAAACCAAAAGCCAATCGGGCAAATTGAAGACGTGCAGAAGCGCTTGCAACAGACCAACGCACCAATTGCAAAGCATCTTCTTCAGCTCCTCCTTCATCATAGAGCTCCATAGCATTTTGAATAGCACCAACAGGTGAAATCAAATCATGGCAAATACGGCTACAAAGTAAAGCAGCCAAATCGGTAGACTCCAAAGAAACAGCTAGCGTCATAATGATTGAGAACTCCTAAATTTAAAAACAAGCTCTTTTTTAAAAGAAAACTCTTAACATCCAATGCATACATATAGAAACTTTAACAATCACGCTAAATGGTTTTTAGAAACAAATTCAAGAATTTAAACAACCTTACGTATTATTTTTTATTTGAATCGAATAAAAATGCTAATATTATCTTTTTGTTTGTAACTAAATAAAAGGGAAAATTTCTATGGCTTTCTCTCTCCTAACACGCTGCTACAAAAACATTGTATCTGCGATGTTCCTTTTATTCATCACAATAAATACTGTATATGCTCAATCAATAGAACAAAAAGAACCCCATTATTCGCTGCAAGAAATTATTGATTCCGGTCATATTTTTTTTGGAAAAACTACTAGCGGTATAGCAGTAGCAATTCAAAATATCTTTTCGCAATACGGTTATCCAAATGCCTATATTTTAGGTGAAGAAGCTTCTGGCGCCTTTTTTGCTGGATTAACCTACGGCGAAGGAAAGCTTTTTACCAAAATCTACGGTCAGCATAAAGTTTTTTGGCAAGGACCCTCTGTAGGATGGGATTTTGGTGGACAAGGTTCTCGTTTAATGATCTTAGTTTATGATCTTAATAACGTAAATAATTTATGGGGACGCTATGGCGGTATTTCAGGTTCGGCCTATTTAATAGCAGGTGTTGGTTTTCACGTCCTGAAACGCCAGAATGTTTTATTAGTCCCAATACGTACAGGGATTGGCGCACGTCTTGGTATCAATATAGGATATTTAAAATTAACACCTAAACCAACATGGAATCCATTTTAAATGGACTTTCAATTAAAAAGGGGATGCATGTTTATCCAATCACTTCTTTTTTTTATTCTTGGCGTTGCCGCAACTTCTTGGTTGTTAATACTTCTTTCCCCTCTTATTTGGCGCAGAGCGCTCCACTTTGCGCATAAAGTTGTTTCTGCACAAATTCCATTATCCTTGAATGAAATACAAGCAAACTACGATTTTCTTTGTGCACAACATGCTGTAGAACTAGCGCAAAATGAACAAAAATACGAATCTTTACAAAAAAAATACGCCCAACAAAAAATACAACTCAGTCAAGTAATAGAACAGCTGTATCAATTGCATTTCCCCACACAAGATACGTCTTATTCCTCTCATGAAAAAGAAACTATCGCAATAAAGAATGAAAACAGTGCTCTTACAAAAAACACTTTCCTAATGGAGATCAAAACCATGCGTGAAAAAATTGCATATTATCAGCAACTTTTACAAGAAATTCAAATCGATAATGACGCTACTTGTCACCATAAACTCCTGGATAAACTACGCGAAGAAACAAAAGAATTAGCGGCAACATTAGCTGCTCAAATAGCTCTGCAAGAAAGAGAAGATTCACCCATAAACACATTGATCCAAAATTCTAAAAGCAAAGACGACCTAGCGTCACGTATTCGCAAAAAAATAACCTCTAAAAAAACACATCCCTTACATGAGCTGTCTTTTAAAAACGACTGAGTATAATTTTCTGCATCAATGAGTGCTCATATTAACTTCATCTTTCATAATTACAAAGAATTTGTTTTCGTATTAAGAGAAAGAAACAAAGAAGCTATTAAATATGCGCTTTGTTGATTAAAGAAAAGTGCTTCATGTAATTTGTAACTTTGTTTTTTAAGTTACTACTTTTCTAAAACACCTTCAAAGATATCCCCCCAATCAAAGCCTGCTCTTAAATAGCTTGAAAAGTAAAAGCATTCTTTCAAGAATGGTAAAAATCTCTTATTTTCTGGATAATCATATCCTGATCATTTTTTGTCAAATAAGGATGCATTGGTAAACTGAGAACACAATCTCTCAGAGATTCAGAAACAGAAAGAGAACCGTTGACATAAGGAAAGTGTTTATAAGCTGGCTGTTGATGCAAAGGAGTTTTATAATAAACCATTGTAGGAATAGAATTTTTCTGTAAATAGTCTTGTAATCTATCGCGGTTTTTCACTTTAAGAGTGTATTGTGCATAGGCACAACGAGCATCTTCTGCCACTTCTGGAACTGTAACAATATCTCTTAAATTATTGGCATAATATTGCGCAATCGCAACACGCTTTTCCATCTCCTCTTCAAATATAACGAACTTTTCTAGCAAGATTGCAGCTTGAATTGTATCCAAGCGTGAATTCAAACCGATACGCACATTGTCATATTGCGTTTCACCTTTTCCATGAAACAGGATAGAACGTAAAAGCGCTGCTAAATCATCATCACTGGTCATCATAGCGCCTCCATCGCCATAACACCCTAATGGTTTTGCAGGATAAAAACTTGTCGCAGCCACATCACCAAAAGCTCCGCACATAATACTACCGCTTCTTCCCCCCATTGATTGAGCAGCATCTTCAATCACAAAAAGATTTTCCTTTGCAGCCACTTGAGCAATTTGCGCATAATCGGCAGGAAGCCCGAACAAATCCACAGCAATAATTGCTTTTGGTTTGAGACGTCCCTCTTTTTTAATCATCTCAATTGCTTCACAAAGTTTATCAACGTCGATATTAAATGTATCAGACACAACATCAACAAAAACAGGTTCTGCTCCCACCAAAGCAACCACTTCCGCAGTTGCCGAAAACGTGAAGCTAGGACAAAAAACAGCATCACCTGGCCCAATATTTTTAGCCATAAGAGGCATCTTCAAGGCATCCGTTCCATTGGCACAGGCAATTACATGTTTAACGCCAAGATAATCTGCCAATTGCTCTTCAAATTCTGTTACTTTTGGCCCCAAAATGTATTGACCACTGGCAACCACATGCGCAATTGCAGCATTCACTTTATCTTCAATGCGCGCACGCTGCGCCCCAAGGTCGATAAATTGCATATTAACTCCATTGATAATGACAAAAATATAAAAGTGCTACTAATCTCTTTTATTTCTGATAATTGACACCAGCAGCAGTTAAAATCCGTAAAATAGCAAGAGCATCATCGCCATTTGTACGAGGCGATTGACGCGTTTCAATACAATGAAGAAAATGCTTTAATTCGCAAGTAAGCGGTAAATCTTCATAAATATTAATATAACTCAGCTCATCAGTGCTAAAAGCCCACTCTTGATTCTCCTTCCAAACGGCAAAAGGATGAAATGCCACTTTACGACTCCACGGTTCCATATCATCAAAAACGAGCATAGCCTTTGTCCCAACAACCATTAAACGCCTTTCACGATAGGGGCTAAGGCGTGAAGCAAAAAGATGACTACGGATACCATTTGGAAAAGCCATATGAATATGAGCGAAATCAGAACACTGATCAATTACAGCAGCCCCCTCTCCACGAACTTCAGAAGGTTCACATCCTGTCAAAGCCAAAATCATTGAAAGATCATGAGGAGCAAGATCCCATAAAGCATCGCTTTGTGTATGAAATTTTCCAAAACCTAATCGATGAGAATAAATATAACACACATCTCCCAGTTCTCCATTTTCCACTAATTCAGATATTTTTTCAAAAGCAGGATGAAAGCGCAAAATATGGCCCACCATAAGAATCCGTCCGTATTCTCTAGCCGCCTGAACTTGACATTCAGCATCAACAACATCCAAAGCAATTGGTTTTTCAACGAGAACATCTTTACCATTTTTTACAGCACGCAACACATTTTCTGTATGAAATTGTGGAGGCAGAGCTAATACCAACGCATCAATATCTCTACGAGTAAAAAGATCATCAGGCGCCACAGCATCAACGCCATAAAGACTTGCAAAACTTGCAGCACGATCACTATCAACATCAGAAACTGCTGCTAAAGCTCTAAGACTTTGGAGTGTCCGTATATGATTTCCACCCCAATGACCGCACCCTAAAACCGCTATACGTGGCACCATTTTTATGCCTTACCCTACTCATCATATAAATTATACTTCTCTATACTCCATATCGATGATAAAATAGAATGACAAGAGAAAAGCTTAAAAACGATGCTTGACATCTGACTATTCTACCTCTTATATCCGCAGAAGATGAAATAAATTACAATCATATTTTTATTTGGCGGAGTAGCTCAGTAGGTTAGAGCAGAGGAATCATAATCCTTGTGTCGGGGGTTCAAATCCCTCCTCCGCTACCATTTTCTTCATAATTGTTGGGGAATTTTATACCTTTTTAGCTTGTATCGATTATAACGATTTTTCATTTAAAGCTTTAAAAGAGCTACAGAGCTACCAAGCTTTTCTTTAAATTTCTAAAGTTTTTGTATTTTTGATAAAAGCTTCTTTAAAATCTATCCCTTCACTGTTTCTAAAATGGCAGTAACCAAAATCTTTTTTAAAACAGATACAATTGTAGAGTATATAAGGACTCATATACTCTTTAAAAGCATGTTATCTTTTCTTTTCAGAGAATTCCTCATTATTTTCTCTATAAGCATAAGACCATTAATGTCAATTCAAAACAATAATTAATATAAATAAATTATTTTTAAATTTAATTTAATAATATTTCATAGTATAATAAATAATTCATTTTAATAAATATAAAAATTAAAAATAATTTATCTTTATTTTATTTATTATATTATATAAAAAGCTATAGAAAATGAAAGTTATAATTTAAGCAAAGAAAAATACTGATGATAAAAAATTCCTTCTATTGCGTACAACAGCTGTAGCAATCGTATTTTTCGGAACTCATCTCAATGCACATGCGAAAGTTCTTAAAGTTTCTGATGGAAATAGAAAAAAGATATCAAACAAAAACTACGATAATCTTCTGGCAACAAAGGGTGGAAAAATCATTGGCAAGCATTTAAGGCTAGGCAGTATTGCTGCTCCAGAAGGAGAATCATATTTTGCAACCATTATCATGACGAAAAAACCAACAGTTCTATTGAATTATTGGAAGATACCATGATTGGTGCCCCAATTGGAACTGAACCTTTCTATGGATACGGTATTATGGTAAGCAACGGCGGTACATTTAAAATGACAGGAGGCTCTATCAACGTTTATTCAAACGCCGTTAGCCTATCTGGTAATGACAGCGATGAAAATAAGCTAAAAATGTCATAATAACGAATTCTGAAGCTGATGACATACTAATACGCGCAATAACTACTTATGAAAAAAGTAAACTCACTTTGAAAAATGTAACTGTTACAGAGGCATAAAGTAGCATAGAAGCAAAGTATCATTCTGAAACAACAGTTTCGGGTGGTTTCTTTGGAGGAAAAATATGGGCAAAAAATGGTAGCACTATTATTTTAAAAGACGATGTTAAAATAACATCATTCAAGGATGATATAATAAAAAATGGGGAACCAGGTGATAGGCTATACGTAAGCGGTTTTCAATCCAAAATTACAATGACAGGATGAACAATCATTGCCAAACGAGTCTACTTTTGTTTTAGAAGATGGTGGACAGATTGATACAATAAACACATCGGTAATAACAAAGAACAGCAGCATAAAATTTAAAGCATCTCAAAAACGATAAAACCTCAGAAATTAATTTAACGGATACGAAGTTGCTTGTTAAAAATGGTATTGGAATAAATACAAATCAATCAATCGGTAAAGTTAATCTCAAAAACTCAAAAATCCTTGCTGATACGTTATTCAAAAACGCAATGCAGAAGACAGAGCCTGATGGAACTTTTATTTTAACCACAGACCATTCTATCTTACAAGGCGGTGTAAGAAATGATGAAAACGGTAGAACAAGCTTTGATCTAAAAAATAATACAATATAGACGTTGAAAATCAATAAACAGGAAAAAGATGATGATGGCAATTTGCTTGATATTGCTCAAAGAGCACACTCTGAAGTGTCTGTACTTAATCTCAATAACAGCTCTATTATTTTTGATTCACCAACAGAGGATCATTATCAAACATTGCATATAGGCTCTGGAAAGCCAAACACCACAGCAGTTTATAATGCCTCTGGGGATGCAAAAATTTATTTCAACACTGCATGGAATGATGATAAGCCAATAGCCAATCAAAAAACTGATTGTCTTCTCATCCATGGAGATTTAAAAGGTTCCACAACAGTTTATATCAAAAGCGATTTCAGAGATAAAAATAGTGTTGTAAATACCTCTGATCCTTTAAATACACGCGGCATTTCATTGATTCAAGTTTCTGGAAAAGCCGAAGAAGACTCCTTCAAATTGGTAAATGATTATACCACAATCAATGGATCACCTGATAAGTATATGGCTACATGCCTATGGACCAGAATCAAGCCATGGCAAAGCCAATATTGAACAAAACCTGTTTGATAACAATGATGAAAATTTCTGGAATTTCAGTTTGCAACCTGAATTTCTTAATTCTAATCCAAACTCTGGCTCTAATCCTGGTCCTAACCCCAGTCCTGGATTACATGTGCATGCCATTGCACTACAAATGGCAAGCTATTTTGTTATGCCAAATGCCCTCTTCTATACAGGATTGACCGATATGGCTAAACAGAATGTGCTATTAGCCAATAGAAGAATATCTCTCTTGGGAAAAGAGCAAGAAAAACAGAGCGGTTTCTTCTTATACACACCTATGGAAGTACAGGAAACTTCTCCTCTGAAAGTGCTCCTCGTCAATATGGTTATAGCGGTACTCATCTTCACTACACTGCTCTCCAAGGAGGTGTTAACTTCGCAGCGCTAGAAGGGCAAAATACCAGCACATATTTCGGCCTTATCGGAACCTATGGACAACTGTCCTTCATTCCAAAGGATATGCAAGATGTAAGTAAGAACACGGTGGATAAGTGGTCCCTCACAGCTTATGGCAGTATGCAGGATGACAGGGGTTTCTATCTTGATACGTTGTTGTTCTATGGAATCCTAAAAGGAGATATCAACAATGCCATCATTGGCAAAACCGCAAAAGTGAAAAATGCAAAGATATGGAGCATCTCTACCACCATTAGCAAACAATTTGCAACCGGTATGGAAAAGGTAACATTCGAACCACAAGCACAACTTGCCTATCAACATTTGATATGTTTGACACTTTTGCAGATGCTGATGGCTTTAAAGTTGATATGAACAATCCTCATCAATGGATGATCCGTGTTGGTGGGCGTTTAACCAAAACCGTTACCACCACTGAAAATGGACGTTCTTTTTCCTTCTATGGAAAAGTAAATGCAACTAAAACTTTTGGCGAAGATCAGACAATCCATATTGATAAAGACTATAAACTTGATCCTATGGGCTCTTTCCTTGAAGGCGAGCTTGGTATCAGTGCGCAATTATCACCAGATATCTCGCTTCATGGCGATGTCAATTATCAACAAAAGCTTCAAAAAACCGGTATATCGGGAGCGAGTTTTTCAGGTGGAATACGCTATCAGTTTTAAGACAAAACTATAAAAACACGCGTATAATAGCCCGTCTATTTTAACAAAAGGCAGCATAGGATGTTGCCTTTTATGTATTAAAATCTGTCTTTTTTCATTAAAAGAAATTTTCTCTTTTCGAGTAACAGAAAACAACCAAAAAATTTGAATAATGAGCATTTGTAATTGAAAGATTCTTACAAAATCTTTTTATTTTTCAAACAATCACGCTCAATATTTGTGACTAACCTCCTCCTCATACCTCAAAAAACAAAGGTTCCTAAAAATGCCGGTTTGTAAACAACCCGGCTTCTCTTGGCAGATTTCTACTGTTAACCATTTGTATGATTCACTTCATAAGCTCTACGGGCAAGCCATGCCTTAAATACCTACCACGTTATCTCAAAATACTTAATGTATAAAGTCTTACACACCTTATATCACTGTCCTAAACTACAGTGTTTCACGGCATAACTGGATAAATAAACTTTAAAAATGCAACGGCGCTAAAACAATAAAAACAAAACAGATGTTATAAAAAATTAAATTTTTTTCCAATGAAATACAAAGCCATTATCCTAACGACCTGTTGTTATTTCTTATAATTCAGAAACTCAAAATCCCAATAAAAACTCTTGAATATAAATTTATAATCGCAAAGAAATATGATAAACAATATCAGAAAGGGACGTATTTTATACGCTACATTTACATTTCACAACGTTGTACGCATATTAGGATAAAAATAATTAAGCGAAAACGTTGCTCAATCAATTTATACCAATAAATTTCTTTAAATATAAGAACTCTAAGAACAAAAACAACGAAATTCTACATTCAGAAACAAAAACCTCAAATAGAAAAAAACATCTCTCTCTTTTTTGTAAAACCTATCACACTCTTTTCTCTCTATGAGCAATAGGTTCAATACTGGCTTCAAAAAACATCTTTGTGTAGTCATTTTCTGCATGTAAATTGCGCAAATCATCATTGCTCAGCTCTTCAAGAATAATCCCTTTATGCATAATTCCAACACGTTCACAGATGTGTGCAACAACAGCAAGATCGTGAGATACCATTAAATAAGTGAGTTTTCTTTCTTCTCGTAATGATTTTAATAAGTTTAAAATTTCAGCTTGTACCGAAACATCCAATGCAGATGTTGGCTCATCAAGCAGCAAAACCTCTGGCTCAATAATTAAAGCGCGTGCAAGAGCAATACGCTGACGTTGTCCTCCAGATAATTCATGCGGATAACGATAAAGAAATGAAGAATTTAAACCAACGGAATTTAAAGCATCACATACCCGCTCCTTTGGATTATCCATACCATGAATTTTGAGAGATTCAGAAAGAACAGTATGGACCATTTTTCTTGGATGAAGCGAAGCATAAGGATCTTGAAAAACCATTTGAATACGACGTAGAAAACCCTTATCTCTTTTTTTGGCGACTTCTTTTCCATCAAAAATCAAACGCCCACTATAGTCTGGTATAAGCCCAACCAATGTATTCAAAATGGTTGATTTTCCACATCCGGATTCACCAATCAAACCGTAAGCTTCACCACGCTTAATATGAAAATTAACATTTTTTACAACCGTTACTGCCTTGTGCTTATGCCCAAAGGTTACAGATAAATTAGAAATATCGAGTATATTGTCACAATTGGTCACGAAGTAACTCCTTCAACACCATTAACAATCGTAGGATTATGCAACCAATTAGGATCGCGTTCAGGAACAGCTAAAACGTCAACAGGATTATCAAGCCGTGGCAAACTAGCTAGTAAAGCTTTAGTATAGGGATGACAAGCGCAAGATAAATCACGCGCAGGCAATTCCTCTAATACCCGACCGGCATACATCACCAAAACACGATCACAAAAATCAGCAATCATATTCAAATCATGGCTAATAAAAATAAGTCCTGTCCCAGACTTTGTTACAAGTTCATCTAACACTGACAAAACTTGACATCTCACCGTAACATCAAGTGCAGAAGTTGGCTCATCGGCGATAATTAAATCAGGTTCAGGAATAAGCATCATAGCAATCATCACCCGCTGCCCCATACCACCTGATATTTCATGAGGAAAGAGCCTCATCACATGTTCTGGATCACGAATATGAACGGATTCCAACATAGAAATTGTTTTTTCCCGTGCCTCAACTTTTGAAACACGATGATGAATACAATACGCCTCCATGATCTGATCCCCAATACGCACTAATGGATTAAGCGAATATTTAGGATCTTGTAAAATCATCGAAATACGCTTACCGCGAATAGTCTGCATCCGCGATTCACTTGCTGACAATAAATCGACATCATCAAAGCGCATTTTTTTAGCTTTGACGATTGCTGCTCTTGGGCTCAATTTGAGTATTGCGCGTCCAGTCATTGATTTTCCAGACCCAGACTCCCCAACAATTCCGATTTTTTCTTTCCCCACGGAGAAGCTAACGCCACGTACAGCTTCTAAAACGCCGCGCGTTGTAGGAAAAGAAACACGTAAATCTTCTATCTCTAATAATTTTTTATCCATTGCGTGGATCCAATATATCACGAAGTCCATCACCTAAAAGGTTGAATGCAAGGCTTGCAAACAATATTGCACACCCGGGCATTGCTGCCAACCACCAACTTGTCATCATAAACTCACGACCGGTCGAAAGCATTGCTCCCCATTCAGGACTTGGGAGTTGAGCTCCCAACCCTAAAAAACCAAGACCCGCAGCCGTTAAAATAATTCCAGACATATCTAATGTTAACCGTACCACCACTGAAGGAATACACATCGGCATAACATGAAAAAAAATAATGCGCCAAGGAGATGCTCCTTGCAAGCGAATTGCAGAAATATAATCAGATGAACGTATCGTCAAAGTCTCAGCACGCGCTAAACGGGCTATTGGTGGCCAAGCTGCAATTGAAATAGCAATGGATGCATTTTCAATGCCGGGTCCCAATGCTGCTGCAAAAGCAAGAGCTAAAATCAAAGCTGGAAAAGCGAGAAAAATATCAACCATGCGCATAAGAAGCGTATCAACCCATCCCCCTATATAACCAGAGAGAGTTCCAACAATCAGCCCTATCGGCCCCACAATAATTGTAGTAAGAAAAACAATATAAAGAGTAATCCGCGCACCAAAAACGAGACGACTAAAAATGTCACGCCCTAATTCATCTGTTCCGAAATAATGCAACATAGATGGTGGCTGCAACCGATGAGCAAGATCATTGCTCATAAAATCATGGGTAGCAATCCAAGGAGCAAAAACTGCACATAAAATAATAACAAAAATAATAATTAGACCGAATACGGCCGAAAAATTATGAAAGAATTTGATCACTGAATGATAAATTTTTTGTATGTTCGCTTGAACTATTGACCGCGGAACAGCTTCATATAACCAATAACTTAAAGAAAATGAAGATTGCGGTTTATGATGATTCATTGAAGTAGTCATATTCAGCGTGTCCTTGGATCAAAGATGCGATAAAGTAAATCAGAAAATAAATTAATGGCAACAAAGAGCCCCCCTACTAGCAGCGTGCACCCAACAACTGCATTCATATCTCCTGCCAAAAGAGCATTGGTCAAGTAACGTCCGAAACCAGGCCAAGCGAAAACTGTCTCTGTCAATACGGCACCTTCTAATAAAAAAGCATAAGAAAGCCCAACAACAGTGATAATCTGAACAGCAGCATTGCGGAAAGCATGGAACCAAACCGTTCGCATCCAAGATAATCCTTTCACACGTG
This sequence comes from Bartonella henselae str. Houston-1, assembly GCF_000046705.1. Taxonomy (NCBI): domain Bacteria; kingdom Pseudomonadati; phylum Pseudomonadota; class Alphaproteobacteria; order Hyphomicrobiales; family Bartonellaceae; genus Bartonella; species Bartonella henselae. The sequence continues at coordinate 1,355,067 of NC_005956.1, forward strand.
CAGTAATAATATATTCCTGATTAAGTTGTTCAATCATAAATCCACGAGTCATACGACTAATATAGGCCATAGCACCGAAAGCTAAGATTAAAGCAGGCATAATAATATGACTAAAAACATTGCCAAAAGCCTCCCACTGTCCCTGCATTGCAGTATCCCAAAGAAAAAAGCCTGTTCTCTGTTCAAAAGAATATTCGTAAAGAAAATCAAGACGGCCTGGTCCACCAATCCAACCAAGCTTAGCATAAAATACCAATAACGCCATCAATCCAAGCCAAAAAGTCGGCGTTGAGTAACTCAGGAGTGTAAAAACACGAACAAAATAATCGATAAATGAATCGCGATACATCGCGGCAAAGACACCAAACGGAATACCAAAACTCGTACCAATAACAATAGCAACTGTTGCAAGCTCTAAGGTTGCAGGAAATACACGCATAATATCTGTTAAGACAGGACGCCCCGAAGTTAAAGCATCACCAAAATCAAACAAAGCTATATTATGAAGATAATTCCAATATTGGACAATCAATGGCTTATCAAGACCCAACTTATAAAACATTGCATCATAAGCTTCCTGACTGATATTATCACCAAGAATAGCAAGAACTGGATCTAAAGGAAGAAGATGACCAATAAAAAAAGTAATAGTCACCAAACCAAGCAACGTAATAAAGACTGAAGCCAACAGCTTAAATGCCTTGAAAAAAAATGCCCATACATGCAGATTTTTCTGCCGTAGTGACATTTCTCCACTTGCTTCTGGAAATGATAAAATCATCTTGATAAAATCCCCATACACTTAATAAAATATTAGTGTGGCACCCCTCTTGCCACACAGTCAAAAATTTATAATCAAGCACTCCACACACTCTTTACTTATATGACTGCGCATATTTTTCTGCATCATTGTAGTAAAGCCTAAAACTATTCCAAACCCATTTTTTTACTGCTGGGCCCATACCAACTGTATAATATGTCTGAAATAAATAAACCATAGGACCGTGCTCAAGCATATAACGCTGTAAAGCACGATATTGTGTAATACGCTTATTTTGATCTTGCTCAAACAACGTATCCATCACCATTTTGTTGACATTTTCATCATAATAACCAGCACGCCAAGCCAAATACATATTGTGCTTTTTTGTAAATGTTGGATCAGGATTAAAAACATGATTTAATGAAGCAGGATGTCCATCAGGATCAGCACTCCCCCAACCCATAATAGCCGTATCATAATTTCCACCACGCACGCGGCTTAACAATTGGGTTTGTGCCATTTTTTCAATTGTAAACTCAATACCAACTTTGCGTGCATTTTCTTGGATAGACTGCGCAACAGATGACATATATGTAAGACTACCAACTAAAAGATTAGCCTTAAAACCATTAGGGTAACCTGCTTCACTTATTAATTGCTTTGCCTTTTCTAAATCCAATTTAAACGGCAATCCCTCTTTCTCATCCAAAGCTCCAGGTATACCCAGTGGCATATAACTTGCACGTGGAATTGCAACACCCTTTAAAACAGTTTTTCCAAGGCTCTCGTAATCAACCAAATAACGAAGTGCCAATCTTACTTTTTCGTTAGCAAAAATTGCATTTTTGTTGTTCAACGATAAATAAATAGACTGCGGTCGTAAAACACGACTAATTTTGACAGGCCCGCCTTTTTTTTCAATATCCAAGATATCCTCTGAAGAGAGATCACGCGCTATATCCACATCACCTTTTTCCAAAAGCAATCTCTGGCTTGCTGATTCAGCGACATGCTGCACTACAATCTGTTTAGTTTTGGGTACGTCATCTCCCCAATAATATTGGCTAGCCTGTAAGACAACTTTCTCCCCTGGAATCCAACGCTCTAATTTATAAGGGCCAACACAAGCCGAATGCGTTGCTAAATATTCATTGCCCATATCGCCATCAACACTCTTTGCTTCAAGTGTTTGGCGATCAAGCAAAGCAGAGGCATAAGACTGTCCAATCACAGTCAAGACAAGTTGGATAGGATAAGGCTTATCCAATTTTAGTTGTAAAGTTTTATCGTCAAGAGCTTGAATATTTGTTTCGACATTGTCTTTAGTAAACCCATAGTTTATCAAAGATTGGGCATAGCCCAACCCTAACTTAACAATACGCTGCATTGACCAAGCGAGATCTTGCGCAGTAGCCTTCCTTCCATCATTAAACTTTAAATCATGACGAAGATGAAAAACAATTCTCGTTCCGCCATCAAAAACATTCCACGACTGAGCCATAGCAGGACGCACTTTTGTAGGATCATTCCGATCATATTGCACCAAGGCACTACAAATATTTGTCAACAATTCACTTGTTACAACCTCAACCGATTGCGCTGGATCAAAACTGCTAATTGAATCAATATTCCAAGCCATCACCAATCTATCTTTAGATGATGCACCAAGTGCTATTGGTATGAATATATTCAAACACCCAATTGCCCCTAATAAAATACAAAAATTCTTCAACATCCCTTTCTTTCTCATTTTCCTTCCTTATTTTTCATTTTTTGTATTTTGCATTTTATTTTACCTTTTGCACACCTAAAATATTTCCGATGTATCGATTTCATCTTTCAACAGCATAGATAGCATAACTGCTAACTCTCCTGTCTAACTTCGATTAAGATAGATTCTCAAACATAAACCTATAATTGAGATGTTTATACCTGTATCACAGTCAATAAATATCTTCAAAAATTATCTTCATACTGTTTAATATCGACCACCCCTACACATAAACTTGCACTTTAACAGTACTTGATAACAAATTCCCTCCAATTTTATACGTTAAATAGCGTTAAAACCACTCTCATTCAGGAGAATATTGTCATCAATTACATCATGATTATACTTTCTTTTATATTTTACAGTACTTAAGACGCGTTTATTTTTCTATTTCACTATAAAAAATACGCGGTGAGCTATTCCAAACCCATTTTTTGATACCAGATGTCATAGCGACAACATTATACTTCTGAAAGATAAAAGCATAAGGTCCTTTTTGCATAAGTTCTCGCTGCAAATCAGCATAGATTTGCGCTCGTTTTTTTGAATCCTTTTGAAACAACGCACTTTCAACTTTTTGATTCATACTTTGATCAAAATACCCATACTGCCAACTAGGATAGGCAGTATTTTTAGCCTCAAACCGATTATCAGGGTTGTAAATAAGACGTGAAGCCATGGTATGGGGATCGGCAGAGTCATTATTCCATCCGACAAAAATCGTATCAAAAGCACGTGCATAAAGTTTTGAAAACAACTGCGTACCTGCTAAACGCTCAATTTTAAGGTGTACCCCCACTTTTTCTGCATTATCTTGAAGTGACTGAGCAATAGACAAAGCATAAGGGGAGCTCCCTACTAAAAAATTCACTTCAAAGCCATTTGGATAACCCGCCTCCGTTAAAAGCTGTTTAGCTTTTTGAAGATCAAGTTTAAAAGGCTGTCCTTCTTTTTCATCCAAAGCGCCAAGATTCCCAATGGGAATAAAGCTTGCACGTGGAACACCAACACCTTTGAGAAGACTCTTTCCAAGTTCTTCATAATCAATAAGATAGCGCATCGCCAAGCGCACTTTTTCATTAGAAAAAATTGGATTAGTCATATTGAATCCCCAATACATCATGGACGGTTCCAACACTTTTTCAATCTTCACATCTGTTTTTGCTTGGAGATCTGCGAGATCTTCAGGAGTCAAATTACGTGCAACATCAATATCATGCTTTTGCAACAATAAACGTTGTGTCCCTGGTTCAGCAACATGACGAATTAAAACCTGCTTCAATTTAGGCGCTTTTCCCCAATAATGAGAACTTGCACGTAACAAAATAGCTTCCCCGGGCGCCAACTTTTTAACTGATAAGGACCAACACAAGCAGCATGATTAGCTAAATATTGATTTCCCATATCACCATTTTTTTCATGCTTCATAATTGTCTCACGATCAAGCAAAGCAGTAGCACGACTTGCGACAATATTATTAAGAATAAGTTCTACAGGATAAGGTTTATCAAATTTCATGACTACCGTCTTCTTATCTGGCGCTTGAAGAGCATCATCAACATTTTGTTCTGTGATACCATATTCATTAAATATTGCGGCATTGGCCATCTTTAATTTAACAATCCGCCTCATGCCCCAAACAAGATCATGAGCATCAGCAGGCCGACCATCATTAAACTTCAAACCATCGCGCAAATGAAAAGTAATCATTGTATTATGATCACCACCTGAAACATCCCAATGTGTTGCCAAAGAAGGAATCATTTTAGCGGGATCATCTGTAGCAGCACTAACCAAACTATCACAAACATTAAGAATAATTTCATTTGCATAAACATCATTGATTTTAGCGGGATCAAATGTATCGACTGCATCAATATTCCAAGCCATCACAAGGGTATTGGCAGGTGTTTTTGCTTGCACTTCTTGCACAAAGACTCCCATTGCAACAAGAGCAGAAATAAAAGAACTGCTGCTCTTCAATATCTTTTTTTTCAAGTTCATAAATTTTTCCTTTTAAATCTATTGCGACGATTAATTATTTTGAAATAAGATAGTATATAACAATAAAGACTGAACAAATACGCTTTGACGCCCCTACAGAAACTTTCACGTTTAAATTCACTAGCTTACATTGCAATTAAACTATACAAATATGCAACATAGCTTCAAGCAACTAATATCACATCCGTATGACATCTCTTTTCCCCCTCTATAATAAGCCACATTTCAGACTCAACCCCACTATCCAAGGTGTAAGCCAAGTGAAAAGCCATCGTACAAAAATTTGTAGATTTATCATTTCCTTAAACTATATCAAAAATAATTAATGTACAAAATTTAAAAACAATTACCCCTTAGACACCCAATCTTAAAGTGCACACTCACCCTTACCATATACCTTCTTCAAGACTGAACTGAACAGACAGCAAAACAAAAGAAAACATCCTTGTTAGAACTCTACCATCGTAAAAAGCTGTTTAATCTTTTGAAAGCTCCGCTTAAAAAGAAACCTTTCTTTTTTATCTACAATACAAAACAAACCTACAGAGATAAAACTCCAATGAGAAATATCGATTTTTCTAAACTCCATCTTTCTGAGGATGTCAGAGCTAATGAGAAAGTACATAATAAACGCAATCTTTTCATGAGTAACAAAATTATTCATTATCTACCCCCAAAAAGACATGACTAACTATAGGTCCTTTCCAATTTTGACGTTCATCATCGCTGTATATCCATTAAAATCATACATTCCTTCAACATCGCTTCCACTGGAAAATATTGTTTCCAAAAGAAAATTTTAGAAATGAACTAAATAATGGATACAAATTTATCTGATCTTAAACTTCTCCTAAAAAACTGGAACTCATATGTAGTAAAATTACTTCCGGAAAAAGAAAGCTATCAAATAATAAAGCGTAACACAAGCAACCTAAGCGATTTAAAACCTGTTTTCCATAATACCATTTTGTTCTGTATTACATGCACAAGCATTTGAGAAGAGAACACCATACAAAAATAGAACAATACACTGAAAACTACTTTACCTTCAGCAAAAACCATGAATAAAAGAGCTTGATATTTACCTTATATAACTGCCATATCAATAATAAGGACTTAAAACTGATAATACAAATTGCACTTATAATGATTTCAGAAATAAAAAATTTTAAAACACTATTCTTGAAAAATAACTCACTGAATTTTTCTTCACTTTTCCTGAAACCATATTGCTAACTCTGATAAAATCCAACATCATCCACTGCACCCAGAAGCGATAATCCAATGACAACAAGTATATTAAACAATCAAAAAACTGTTCCCCATTCTTTTATTGTTCTACTGAATAACTTCCCCTCTAAAAAAGTTGGCTTTTCACCCTTATCGACAAAAACATCCCTCAAGATGATCATTAACAATCCCAACAGACTGCATAAAAGCATAACAAATTGTAGGACCAACAAATGTCCAGCCGCGTTTTTTCAAATCTTTAGAAAGACGAAGAGAAGCAGGTGTTATAGGGTTAGCCAAGAATGTCTGAAAATCTACTGCTTCATAACGCTCCGATTGTGGTGGTTGAAAAGACCAAAAATACTGAGATAAACTCCCCCACTCTGTTATAAGTTCCTGTGCTCTCAATGCATTATTAAGTACCGATCGAATTTTCCCTTGATGACGAACAATATCTTTATTCTGCATTAAGATTTGCACTTTTACTTCATCATAACGAGTAATTTTTTCAAAATCAAAGTGATCAAATGCATCGCGAAAAGAAGAGATTTTTTTCAAAATTGTGAACCAAGACAGTCCTGCTTGAAAACCTTCAAGACAAATTTTTTCAAACAAACGGCGATCTTCAAAAACAGGTTTTCCCCATTCATTATCATGATAAGCACAATAAAGTGGATCTGTACCAGCCCATGAACAACGAACTTTCCCATCTGTTCCCATGAGAAGTCCTTCAGCAAGCGGTATATTTACCGTATCAAAAGAGCGTTCCTTGATCATCTTGTTTCGACTTGATCCGTTTAGATTTTGAAGATCGATTGAAAAAAGACTCCTGTGTTATAACGCTGATCTCACCATCAAAAAAGCGTAAATTTATCTGCTCTTTTTCAGGAATCTGCGCCAACCGTTTAATGGGTTTATTGTTTTGCCCCAAAGCCAAAACAAAGCCACGTTCTAAAATATTCTGGTAAGAAGTGCTTTTTAAAAGCCTAAACGCGATCTCTAATTGAGCGCGTTGTTTTTCCACAATGTGCACAAAAGCACGATGAAGACGTGCAGTATATTCCTTTGCACTGTGTTGAGCTTTTTCAGTATTCAGTAAACGCGGAGTAAAACGGATAGCAAGTGTATGAAAATAAAGACGTTTTTTATCGCAGCTTACACAAAGAGCACGCTCTAATCGACTTGAAATTTCATCGAAACCACGCCGTGGTAGAGCAAAAAGTTGGTCGGCAGTGGGAAGCGCACGTATAATAGCCCGCAATTTTTGTTGATGAAAATCAAAATAACGTGCAAGTCCGGTGCGCAAACGTGCACCAAGCGATACCACATATACTTCGAGATCAATCTTGACGGGCACAGCCTTCTCTGCTGCTGCTGTGGGAGTCGGAGCGCGCCAATCAGCGACATAATCAATCAAGGTCCAATCCGTTTCATGCCCAACAGCAGAAATAACCGGAAGGGAAGATTCATAAACAGCACGAACAACGACCTCATCATTAAATCCCCACAAATCTTCTAAACTTCCTCCTCCCCGTGCAACAATAAGGAGATCAGGTTTTGGAATAAGCCCTTCTAAAGGCAACACATTAAAACCTTTAACAGCAGCGGCCACTTCACGACCACTTGTCTCCCCCTGAACCCGTACAGGCCACACCAAGATATGCAACGGAAAACGATCCGAGATACGATGAATGATATCACGAATGACAGCACCTGTTGGCGATGTCACAACGCCTATAATTTTAGGCATATAAGGCAAAGGCTTCTTTTTTTCTTCGTCAAATAAGCCTTCCTCTGCAAACTTCTTCTTGCGATTTTCTAGAAGAGTCATCAAAGCGCCAACACCTGTTGGCTCAAGAGCTTCAATGACAATTTGATATTTTGATGACCCAGGATACGTGGTAAGCTTGCCAACAGCGATCACTTCCATCCCTTCTTCAGGAGGAAATTTAAGCTTTTCCATAATTCCGCGCCAAATAACAGCTTCCAACCGCGCCTTATCATCTTTTAAGGCAAAATAAGCATGACCTGAAGCATGAGCACCACGATAACCTGATATTTCCCCACGCACCCGTACATAACCAAACTTTTCTTCAACAACGCGTTTTAAAGCACCCGCTATTTCAGAAACACTAAATTCTGCTACATTTGTTGCTCCTGTTTTTTCAAAAAACAAATTCATCATTTTTTTCATTCACAGACGTTGAAACATTCAATCCTCACAGCCACACAAACACATCTTTATCGGAATGAATAGTCTCTCTAAAACAGGATGGCTCAAAATCTCAGTCTATACACAATATATTAACCGATTATGGAACTTTAATTTATCACAGTTAACCTTCGACGTATTGCAAAGTTTTTAACCCTATGCGAAACGCCGAAGATATCATAATCACGCTTTTTTATATTTTACCTTGCCTACACTGTGCTTATTTTTCAATGGCACTATAAAAAATACGTGGGGCACTATTCCAAACCCACTTTTTGACATCAGTTGTCATAGCGATAATATTATATGTCTGATAAATAAAAGCATAGGGTCCTTTTTGCATAAATTCACGCTGCAAATCCGCATAGATTTGTGCCCGTTTTTGTGAATCCTTTTCAAACAACGCATCTTCAACCTTTTGATTCATATTTTGATCAAAATACCCATGGCACCAACTAGGATAGCCCGTATTTTTAGCCTCAAACCGATTATCAGGGTTGTAAATAAGGCGTGAAGCCATTGTATAAGGATCCGCAGAATCGTTATTCCATCCCATAAAAATGGTATCAAAGCTACGTGCATAAAGTTTTGAGAACAACTGCGTTCCTACAAAATTTTCAATTTTAAAGTGCACTCCTATCTTTTTTGCATTGTCTTGTATAGACTGAGCCATAGGCAAAGCAAAAGGATAAGGAGACTTCCCTGCAAAAATATTAGCCTCAAAACCATTTGGATAACCTGCTTCTGTTAAAAGCTGTTTAGCTTTTTGAAGATCAAGTTTAAAGGGTTGCCCTTCTTTTTCATCCAAAGCCCCAAGATTCCCAATGGGAATAAAGCTTGCACGTGGAATACCAACATCTTTCAGAAGGGTTTTTCCAAGACCTTCATAATCAATAAGATAGCGCATTGCCAAACGCACTTTTTCATTAGCAAAAATTGGGTTTGTCGTATTAAATCCCCACATGATTACGGAGGGTGTCAATCTTTTTTCAATCTTAATATCTGTTGTTGCTTGGAGATCTGCAATATCTTCTGGCATCAAATTACGTGCAACATCAATATCGTGTTTTTGCAATAATAAACGCTGCGTTCCTGGTTCTGCAACATGGCGAATTAAAATCTTCTTCAATTTGGGTGCCGCTCCCCAATAATTGGAACTTGCACGCAAAAAAATCGCTTCCCCAGAACGCCAACTACTTAATTGATAAGGACCAACACAAGCAGCGTGACTTGCCAAATAGCGATCCCCCATATCACCATCTTGTTCGTGTTTCATAATTGTCTCACGATCAAGCAAGGCAGCAACACGACCAGTAACAATATGACCCAGAATGATCTCTGCTGGATAAAGCTTGTCAAATTTCATCACAACGGTTTTCTCATCTGGTGCTTGAAGAGTAGAATCAATATTTTGTTCTGTAATTCCATATTCGTTAAATATTGCCGCTGCAGACAACTTTAATTTGACAACCCGCTTCATGCCCCAAACAAGATCATGGGCATCAGCAGGCCGACCATCATTAAACTTCAAACCATCGCGCAAATGAAAAGTAATTACTGTACCTTGTCCATCATTTGAAACATCCCAACTCTTTGCTAAAGAAGGAACTATTTTAGCTGGATCGTCTGTAGCGGAATCGATTAAATTATCACAAATATTGGTAATAACTTCATTTCCATAACGTTCGTTGATCTGTGCAGGATCAAAGGTCTCGATTGAATCGAGATTCAAAGCCATCACGAGAGTATCTGCAGGTGTTTTTGCTGAAACTTGTTGCACAAACATCCCCATTGCAATAATAGCAGAAACAAAAGATTTTCTCCCTTTTAATATCTTTCTTTTCAAGTTCATAGATTTTTCCTTTTAAAGTTTATTATATAAATTCCCCCATAAATCAGTAGATCAGGTTTGAAAACATACCTCTCAGAGATAACATATCAAAACATTAAAGAACAATAACATCTCACCCCCTAAACCCGTATAGGCTAAACAAAAATATGCGACGAAAAACGATCTAAGGTACGATGAATGATACCCACACAAATAACCGTCACCACTGAGGATATCACAACGACTATAATTCTAGAACATATTAGGCAAAGAAGTCTTCTTTGTCTCATCAAACAAGACTTCTTCTTGCGATTTTTGAGAAAAATCATCAAAGCACCAACTCAGGTTGATTCAAAAACCTCAATAACAATTTGATATTTTGATGATTCTAGATAAGTGTAGCTGCTAACAATGGCCATGTTCACCCTTCTTCAGAGGAAAATTCGAGCTTTTCCATGAACCAGTACTAAAGAAGAACTCTCCCCAACCACACTTCATCATCTTTTAAGGAAAGATGGAATAATTTGAAGCATAAACTCCACAGTAACCTGATATTCTCCCACGTACCTGCATATAACCAAATTTTTCTTCAACAACACACTTTAAAGCCCCACGCTCTTTCAGAAACACTAAATTCTGCTCTACCTATTGCGCCTGTTTTCTCAATAAACAAACTTATTATTTTTTATCATCTCTTCATATAGATTGAAATATGCAATCTTAATGTATATATTACGTATTCTATAAAGATGGATAACCTCTCTCTAAAATAAGATATCTTGAAATTCCATTCTATACACAACATATTAATTTATATGAAACCTTCGACGTACTGAAAAAGTTTTACTATCATGCAAAATGTCGAAATGTTCTAAATATCTTCCTGCATATTCTTGTCCAACAAAAGAATATCCCTAAATTTCATGAAAGGAATACTATGAAAATATTACGTAAAATGCCAACAGAACACGAACGCGTTTCAGAAACCAGCACAGATGTTACACCAGTATTGCAAGGCGGTAAACTTGAAAGGAAAGTAAAGAAAAAGGAAAATAAATAGAAAGCTTTCCTTCTTGCTTCCTTTATAACAATTATACTGCTAAAATGTAATATATTCGAAAGTATATTATAATGAAAAAAAGGGAAAAGTTGTCCAATTCTTTTCATTCATTTCTTGGAGGAACATTAGGATATGTATTTCTAAAATTACTCCTTCTTTCACTCCTTGTTGGTATCGTGTTAAAACTTCTTGGTTGGACACCTCTTGGTCTTGTGCAAAAGATAATAGAATTTTTTAAATTTTTATGGGCAACAGGATTTACAACTTTTTCCAACTTCTTCCATATGGTTGTAATGGGAGCAATCGTTGTTGTCCCTACTTTTCTTTTTCTACGTATTTTCCGCAAAAAATAAAAACTATAGAGTTTTTCTCTCACTAATCTTTTCGAAAAACAAAACGGCATAACAAGCCTGTACTAACAGCCACAATCACTGCAATAATACCATAGAAAAAGCTATATTTGTGCGCTGCATGAAAAATTGTATAAGCAATATGGGCTTTAACGATTTCAAGAGTTGTGGTTGTACTATCAATAAACTGCCCATCGCGAAAAAGATAAGCACGAACCCGATAATGTCCAACAGGCGTATTTGCCGGCAAACGAAAATGTGCTGTAAAAAGTGCACCAGAGCCAAAACGAACGCCGCCTATCTCCTCATGATAAAGATTTTTAGCTTTTTGTAACCTTATAAGTTCATCACGAAAGATTTGCACTTTTTTTTGATCTTGTTCATCCGTTTGCAGCAACAAATAAGATAATCCCAACCCTAAGCGTTTATAACCTTCACTATTTGTAATATCATCAATCTCACGCGTTGTGACCATAGAATAAAAGAGAGGAACATTTTTAAAAATCAAGGAGTCTGCATTAATCCAAACACCAGCATTACGTTTCTTTTCCCGCATAACCATTGGCCGAGTTTGTCCCTCCAAGCTCACAACAATATCATAACGGTTCTGTCGAGAATATAAAGGATCGATATTTTCCAAAACACCAGCAATATAAAGATCACGACCATCAAAATGTGCATCAACCGTAATTTTATTCGTTGTTACGATAATTTGGATAGTTTCGTGATCAACTTGCTCAATGAATGCAGCTTTTGCGCCAACATGTGACCACGTAGAAAAAGAGACGACACAAAAGCAGCTTGCAATGATGCATAAAGAAAATAATCTACCCATTTTTATCTCATCACAATATCCAGAGAGAAAAGATTATCAGGGCGTATAAATAACTGGAAAGCAAGACGCATACATACAATCAACACCAAACATGCGAGCGCCAAGCGTAATTGTTCAGCCTTTAATTTTCTTCCAGCCCGTGTTCCATATTGCGCACCAATACTTCCCCCAAGCATCAGTAAAAAAGCCAAAACAATATCCACTGACTGATTAGTCACACTTTGCAAAACTGTAGTAAAAGAAGATACAAATGTAATCTGGAAAAGTGAAGTCCCAATCACCACACTAGTTGGAACGCGCAAAAGGTAAATCAATGCTGGTATCATGAAGAATCCGCCACCGATTCCCATAACAGAAGACAACAATCCAACAATGAGACCAATCCCTAAAACTGGAATAATGCTGATATAGATCATTGATGTCCGAAAACGCATTTTTAACGGCAACCGATGGATCCAATTATGCCGACCAATAAGACGAGTATTGACTTTTTGAGCTTTACGTTGACGCAGCATATCGCGCCAACTCTCAATAATCATCAAACTTCCCACACTTCCAAGAAGAAGCACATAGAGAAATGAAATCATTAAGTCTAATTGTCCCAATTTTTTCAGAACAGAAAAAATCTGAATCCCGACTAAAGAGCCAACCCCCCCCCCAATCGCTAAAAGAATACCAAGTTTGATATCAAGAGTGCGTCTTCTAAAATGTGTAATCGCTCCTGTCACAGAGGAAGCAATCATCTGATTAGCCCCTGTTCCAACAGCAATAGCAGGAGGAATATTATAGAAAATCAATAAAGGCGTAATGAGAAAACCACCACCAATGCCAAAAAGACCTGAAAAAAAACCAGCAACGACCCCCATGCCAATCAAGATTAGCATGTTGAGAGACATTTCAGCAATTGGTAAATAAATACTCACTTACAGAACCTTCAAGATAATTTGAATTTTTTAGATAATTCGAGAGCTCCTCTCCAATAAGCCTCTTCTACAACAGTTATTGTCACGTATTTAAAAGGATAATTTTAGATACCCCACATACCTTTATAAAATCACGAATGTGTAACACGTCTCATATCACTGTATCTAACATCAAAAATCAAAAAAACGAGCTCCTCTTAAAAAGCTATAAAAACATAACGCTATCGTTGCCATAAATGCAATGATTAAAAAACACCGAAAAATTTTTTTAAGAGAAGAATACAAAAAAAAGAAAGTTCTCTGAGGTTTCATATTTAAGGAAAGCGAGCGATCATACTCAATGCAATGACCAGATTCTTTAACATCAGAATACCTTTTTTTTATTGTAGAATGTGTTGCGAGCTCTCCAGTTTTTTTTGAAAAAGGCTTTAGAGCATCATTTTGTAAAGAGCTTTTATTTTCGTGTTGCAACGCATTTTCAAAATTTGTTTGGCTTGCAGTTATGCTGTTTTGTTTTGAACAATTTGATATCTCTTGGAGCAGCGAGCATTCTTGCTTCCCTTCACCTTCTATATCAGCAAGCTTCTGCACAACAGAAACAAGCGATTTTGAACGGTCTATAAGCCTTGTTCCCATTGTTTTTTCTATGCTTTTCTTTTGGTTCTGCAAGCTCTGAACAAGCATTATAATCTTCTCTAAAGACTCAAAAAGCTTTTTTTCTTTTTGGCGGCGTATATAATGCTCCGCTAAAATTGCCCGACTAATATCATCCAAGTAAGATTTAAAACTTTCTTCCATGAAACTGCGCGATATCACATTATGAGGCGAATGCTTCATCTGCATTTGTGTATGAACAGAACGTAATTTCTTAGCGATGTCGGACATTGTTACTTCAGCAGGTGTGTACGCCTTCTCCTTTTGCTCCACAACAAAAGAAGAAAGTTTATCATCCCTCACCTGCTTTGTAATATGGCTCTTCTTATTCACAAAAATTACCCCTCATTGTCTTCAACAAATGCTAAGCCGCATTAATTTTTTGCAAAGAATCGTACAAATGAGTGAAAAGTATGTTCTATTTTAGTAAATAGAGCTTTAAAAACTTTCAAAAATAATTTGAAAGAGTGATATTTAATTTTCCTGTTCTCAAAATTTGAATTGAAAAATCATGCCCCATTTTTACTTTTTTCTCTCTTTTTACATGACATTAAAGACCTCTTGCCTCATTATAAACTAAGTATATGCAACTAAAAAAGGATATTCTCATTTTTCTATTTGTATAACATTTAATCATTTTATACTCCTTTTCTTTCAGGTTCTTTTCACAAAATTATTTTACAAACTATGATAAACACATTCATTGAAAATAAATGCACATTGTTTTTTTACTCTTTATTCAAGGAAAAAAGGCAATGATTACAACGCAAGAAAATGCAAAATGGAGATTGGGAATAATGAAAAAAGAGTACAAGAAAACAGAGAAAGTTTATAGCATGAAAAAACCAATTATAAGTGAAGTTCAGTTTTAAACGATTTGGCTTCTTGTTGCTCTTACTATAAACTTGTGATCATAAAAACAAAGAGGATCATCATGAAAATAATTGTCGCTGTCAAACGTGTTGTTGATTATAATATCAAAATACGCGTCAAACCGGATAGCACAGGCGTTGATCTATCCCATGTAAAAATGTCTATGAACCCTTTTGACGAAATTGCCGTAGAAGAAGCAGTCCGCCAAAAAGAATCCGGCAAAATTTCAGAAGTTGTTCTTGTTTCAATTGGACCAGAAGCAGCACAAGAAACCCTACGAACAGGACTTGCAATGGGTGCCGATCGCGCACTCCTTGTAACAACACAAGAAACACTCGAACCTTTAGCAATTGCTAAAATTCTCAAGGTCATTGTCCAGGAAGAAAAACCAGATATGGTCTTTTTAGGCAAGCAAGCCATTGATGACGAGAGCAATCAAACCGGTCAAATGTTAGCCGCCCTTCTTGGTTGGGGGCAAGCAACTTTTGCCTCAAACTTAGACATAGAAAATGGACATGCTATAGTCGTCCGCGAAGTCGATGATGGAACCCAAACCCTTTCCTTACCCCTCCCCATCGTCATGACGGCTGATTTACGATTAAATGAGCCGCGTTATACTTCTCTGCCTAATATTATGAAGGCAAAAAGAAAACCCATTGAACAAAAAGCTCTCTCTGATCTTGGCTTAGAAACACGGAAACGTTTAACGGTCTTAAGCGTAGAAGAACCAAAACCTCGTCAATGCGGTGTTAAAGTAGCAAATGTAGCAGAGCTGGTCAGTGCGCTAAAACAAACAAATTGCATTTAATATTCGATAATCAATGGATCAAATGCAACACTGCATAAAAGGGTAAAACGTATGGCAATTCTTTTATTGGCCGAACATAATACAGAAGAAACGGCAAAAACGCTAAACGCTGCTCACGCAATCAGCAACGATATCGATATTTTAGTTTGTGGAACAAATGTTCAAGAAATCGCCGAGAACAGTGCAAAACTCACTGGTGTGCGGCAAGTTCTTGTCGCTGAAGCTGATTATTTAACACATCAATTAGCTGAACCTGTAGCGGACACGATCATCAAACAAGCGAATGATTATGATGTATTCATAGCCGCCTCTAACTGCATCGGAAAAAATGTCATGCCGCGCGTAGCAGCTCTTCTTGATGTTATGCAAATTTCAGAGATTATCGCCGTTGTTGCATCCGATACCTTCAAAAGACCAATTTATGCAGGAAATGCCATTGAAACTATACGTAGCAATGATAATAAAAAAGTTATAACAGTCCGCACTGCTTCTTTCACCCCAGCATCTTCCCAAAACAATGCTGCTCCCATTAAAACAATAACACCAGCTCTTAATCCAAACCTTTCTTCTTTCGTAAAAGCACAAACCAATAAAAGCAATCGCCCTGATCTTACTTCAGCACGTATTATCATATCAGGCGGACGTGGTCTTGGTTCACAAGAGCAGTTTATGGCACTCCTTCTACCACTTGCAAACAAATTAGAAGCTGCTTTGGGTGCCAGCCGTGCAGCAGTTGATGCAGGTTATGCTCCCAATGATTGGCAAATTGGACAAACAGGCAAAGTTGTTTCCCCTAAGCTTTATATCGCAGTTGGCATTTCCGGTGCAATCCAACATTTAGCCGGCATAAGGGATGCACAGGTTATTGTAGCTATTAATAAAGATGCGGAAGCTCCTATCATGCAAATTGCTGACTACGCCCTTGTAGGCGATCTTCACCAAATTCTTCCTGAATTAGAGAAAGCTTTATAAACCATGAATGCACCTATGCATCAACGCGAAAGCATGGAATTTGACATAGTAATTGTGGGAGCCGGCCCTGCAGGACTTTCCGCTGCAATTCGTCTGAAACAAATTAATCCAGAACTTTCTGTCACAATCGTTGAAAAAGGCACTGAAGTTGGTGCACATATTCTCTCTGGTGCAGTTGTTGATCCTATCGGTATTGATACACTCTTGCCAGAATGGAGAAAGGAACAGAATCATCCTTTCAAGACACCGGTCACCAGTGATCAGTTTTTTTTTCTAAAGCCCAAACATGCTACATTATTTCCCAATGTTTTTAATCCAAAAATCTTATCAAATAACGGATGCTATATCGTTTCGCTCGGGAGTGTCTGTCGCTGGCTAAGCAAAAAAGCCGAAGCGCTCGGTGTTGAAATCTATCCTGGTTTTTCCATATCGGAAACCATAGAAAACGATAACGGAGCCATCATTGGAGTCCTCACAGGTGATGTAGGCTTAAACAAAGATGGAACTCCTGGAAAAAATTATACGCCTGGTATGGCGTTATTAGCAAAATATACGCTGATTGCGGAAGGAGCGTGTGGCTCCATCGCAAAACAACTGATACAAAAATTTGATCTTAGCAAAAACCGTGAACCACAAAAGTTTGGTCTCGGTCTCAAAGAGCTTTGGGAAGTTGATCCCAAAAAACATAAGCTTGGTTTAGTTCAACATTTTGCCGGTTGGCCCTTAGATAATAATACTAGTGGTGGTGGTTTTCTTTATCACCAAGAAAACAATCTGATCTCTGTTGGTTTTGTTGTACATTTAGATTATAAAAATCCTTACCTTTCTCCCTTTGAAGAGTTTCAACGTTTTAAAA
Source organism: Bartonella henselae str. Houston-1 (assembly GCF_000046705.1). Classification (NCBI taxonomy): domain Bacteria; kingdom Pseudomonadati; phylum Pseudomonadota; class Alphaproteobacteria; order Hyphomicrobiales; family Bartonellaceae; genus Bartonella; species Bartonella henselae. Next base: position 1,372,209 of record NC_005956.1, read on the forward strand.
CACATCCCAAACTCTATGAAATCTTCAAAGGAGCAAAACGCCTTTCCTATGGTGCACGTGTTATCAGCGAAGGTGGTTGGCAATCTGTTCCAAAACTGACCTTTCCTGGCGGAGCACTTATTGGCTGTTCGGCTGGTTTGGTCAATGTCCCTCGGATCAAAGGATCACACAATGCCATCTTATCTGGCATATTGGCAGCCGATAAAATTGTAGCAGCTCTTGCGCAAGGTCGCGCCCATGATGAAGTCAAAGAAATCGAAGAAGACTGGCGCAAAGGTCCTATTGGCAAGGATCTTTATAAAGCACGAAATGTCAAACCTCTCTGGGCAAAGTACGGCACAAAATACGGGATTAAGCTCGCCGGCTTTGATATGTGGTGGCAACAATTATTTGGATTTTCCTTATTTAAGACACTCTCACATGGAAAAGCAGATTACGCATGTCTTGAGCCAGCGGAAAATTTTCAACCCATTGCTTACCCAAAACCAGATGGTATGGTAACTTTTGACCGCCTTTCCAGTGTTGCGCTTTCTCATACACACCATGAAGAAAACCAACCTTGCCATTTAAAAATAGCCTCATTAGAAAAACAAAAAAATTCTGAATATGCAATCTATGGAGGTCCTTCCACCCGCTATTGCCCTGCTGCTGTTTACGAATGGTCAGAGTATAAGGATCACAAAACTTATATGATCAACGCTTCAAACTGCATACATTGCAAAACCTGTGACATCAAAGATCCCAATCAAAATATTAATTGGACCTGTCCACAAGGCAATGAGGGACCACTTTATCTCAATATGTAAATATTGTTCCTCTCTCTCAAATGAGAATCCCACTCAATATCTTTAATATACGCGTTTTTTCATGGATATGATGATATACAAAAAATCCCCCTGCATCTATCATTTATTCTCTTTATGACCAAAATTTACCCTCTTATCGCCCTTCTAAGCTTCACGATTTATGTCCACATATCTTATCTCAGTGTATTTGCTTGTTTTGCATCCTCATAGTCTCTCTCAAACCTTTACAGAGCTAGAAATCTTAGCATGATCATAAATTTTACATGCCTATAAACACAAACAAAGCCTAAAATCCTGGTATCATAATAGACCTTAGCATTGTCATAAAATTTCAAATGTTTAGAGATGAAAACTTTGCCAAAAATTTCAGCATGACCATAAACTTGAACACAAATCCTAATATTGCCGCATATTTTTGCATTTTCATAAACCCGGACAAAACCAAACACTCGGCCGTACTCATGAACCCGACAGTCACCCTCATGAGAGAGGTTACTTTCCTTTTCAATAAAGCCCCTAAGGCCACGCGCCTTAACATCAGCAAAATCTTTTAAGATTTTAATACAATAAAGGGTGTTAATATATTGTGGCATCTTTAATTTATTCGATTTCATATTTTTTAGCCATAAATAAAGTTGCAATATAATTTGGTAAAGTTTTAATAGAAAATTTTAGAAAGAAACGCTCCGCATCACCTGGAGCGTTTGTGAGACTTTCACAAGGATATTTTTTCCAATAAGGTTTATTTTTTAAATCTCAGTCTTACCAAACTTTATCGTCAATAACAGCATTATCTAGATACGTACATAATTTAAAATCAACGCATAATCATAAACATTGGCATGGACATACATACATGATTTGCTAAAAACCTCACCACCTTATAGCAGTGTTATCATAGACCTTGGCATTTTCAGAAACACAAACTTCATGAGAAAATTTGTTTTCCTTTTCAATAAAACTCTCTAAGATCGACCAGTTGTAACATCACTAAAATCTCTTAGTGCTTGAATGTGATAAAATATATGATTACCAATTCAAAATGTTGGTCCTTCTCTTGCATACAGTCAGTCCATAAAAAGCATATTTTGCATCTTTAAACAATTTTATCCATACATTTATCCCTCTTGTAAACGTACAAGCAAACGTCTTTTTGATTCATGATAAGAGAAATTGAAATAAGAAAATCTTACTGTATTAAGCGTTTTACGCAAGCAGCAAACAATGAATGATCTTTCTAAATGACTTATTACTGTAGAAAAATTCTGAATATCAATCTGCTTACTCTGAAAATATATAGAGCAGACAATTTTATAGATCTTGTATTCACGTAAGGTTGAAACAAACGCAGCAATATCGCTTTCCTGAGATCAGAAAGCAAATCTTTATCCAACATTTTAATATGTAAATGGAGCGTTTATTTTTTGCAAAGTAGTCTCAAGAGCTGTAGTTAAAGCACTTCTTCCCCCTTGGTGAGAAAAACAGTGTGACAAAAGCTCATTTGTTCCCCCCTTCGTTGAAAATTCTTTCTCAAGCAGTGCAAAATCAAGAGATGTAGAACAATCCTGATCCATAATCTTACGCATTTCATCAGTCAGGTTTCCAAACATCATAGCAAGAAAATCTGCTGATTGCTGCTTCTTTAACCCTTGTGTTATAAACCATTTATGGGCTGTTTCTATAAAATTAAAATAAACGCCCATAAGTGAACCAGCCGTCATGAAAAGATTAAACTGCTCCTCCGCATCCAACACCAATGTCCCACCCAAGGCATCAAATAAACTTCGTAAAAATGGATGATCAGGATAAATTGGCGTCAAATTTTTACATTCTGCCACAAAAGGAAGTGGAACAGCACGATAAACCTTATGGTTGATCCACTCTTCAACTTCTGCTGCTTTTGCCATGGCAAGCACGGAAACAACAAGCTGCTCTGGACGAAAACGAAGAGAACGCAAGACCTCTTCTGCAATTTGGTTGGGAAGACAAAGAAAAACACAATCACAGACATCTAACAACGCTTGATTATTCTCAGCAATGATAACCTTATCATAATTGCGTGAAAGATGCTCTGCTCTTTTTGCATTGCGTGGTGAGAGGATAATGGAAGGAACATCAAAAACGCTTCTCATTAAACCATCAACCATTGAAGCACTGATTTTACCTGTTCCTAAAAAGCCAATTGTCATTTTTACTCCTCGCTCTCAAAATTTCCAAGGACACCCAACCAACGCTTTGCCATTTTAACTTACATAGATACTAATTGAAGATGCAACACAAAGCATGGCAAGAATAATCAATGTCAAATAAACTTTAGGTTTATCAAAGAGCACCGCAAAAGCGGAAAACCAACCAACAATCGCAGCCGCTAATGCAAATAAAAAACCTGGTTTATTCATAAGCACGATATGCATTGCCATTAAACCACCAATAATCAGCGCCCCAAAAACAATCAACAAACCCGTTGCAAACTTTTCATAATCATCCATCTTTCACTCCTCATAGCGCTCAAATTATTAGGCACTTTTTCTAACGCATGTGTATAAACAAGATATTTTCCATCTACCATGGTTAAAACGATAGAGAAACTCTTATTTATTAGACATAAAAAATGCTGGAATATGCTGCGGCCAACGCCACGGTAAAATGGCGATCAAATCGAAGCGTACACATAAAAGAGCACGATCTTTTTGCCGTGCCAACCAAATATCGGCCGCGGCCTCAATGCGCCTCTCATTCACCCGAGAAACAGCAGCCATCGCTTCAGCTAGTGTTGAACGCGCTTTTACCTCAACGATTAAAACAAGATTTCCACGCCGCGCAATTAAATCAATTTCACCGCATTTCGTTTTAAAACGAATTTCAGCAATATGAAACCCTTTGCAACGCAACCACCAAGCTGCCCATTTTTCTGCACGAACGCCTCGATAGAAAGACTTTTGTCTATGTCCTTTTTGCGTAGTCTTTCCCATTGTTTTATGCATCTTTTAAAAAATTTAACCGCTGAAAAAGTTCTTGCTTTTTTAAGCCCGTTTTCTTTGACGCCAAAGAAGCCGCCTTAGCAGCAGAATAAGTACGCGCCAATTCTAATAACATTTCATCAATTTCGTGATCACTCATCACATTCAAAGAGGAAAGTTTTTGTCCAACAAGCACAACAATTTCCCCACGAATATGGGCTTGTTTCCCGTAACTCTCCGACAAATTACCTAAATTGGAAACATCGACTGTTTCAAACTTTTTTGTTAATTCACGGCAGATTGCAGCAGGACGATCAGCCGAAAAAAGAGCAACCATATCCTGTAAAGTCTCGACAAGACGATGGGGTGATTCATAAAACACCAAAGTCGCAGGGATGGTTTTTAATTGTTCCAATCGCTTTTGGCGTTGTGCCTTACGCGCACTCAAAAAACCAGCAAAGAAAAAACTATCAGTCGGAAGCCCCGTCGCAACAAGAGCTGCTAAAAGAGCTGATGCGCCAGGAATTGGAACGATTTTGTGACCAGCTTTGCGTGCTTCTTCTACCAGTCGAAATCCAGGATCAGAAATAAGCGGTGTTCCCGCATCGGATACAAGCGCTATAGCTTTATTTTCTTCCAAAGCTGTTAATAACTTGGGTCCTGCTTTTTGTGCATTATATTCATGATAAAGAAAGGTTTTTTTCTGAATACCGTAGCGTTCCAACAAAACACGCGTTACCCGCGTATCCTCACACGCTAGAATATCAACTCCTGCAAGCACTTGTAAAGCACGAAGAGTGATATCTGCAAGATTTCCTATAGGCGTTGCAACAAGATAAAGCGCTGGTTCTATAATAGGTGCAGAATAAGCATGAGCACCTATAAAATATGCTCTTTCACGCATGTTTTTCTTTCATATCCACTTAACCTCTCTCCCTCAACTCGTGGCTATAAGCTTTGCACCTAATTAAGCTATATCCACCAAAATCTTCTTTACCGCCCCCAAAATATCAACAGCTCGAAGCATGCACTCCAATAAGATGACTTTCCTCAAAATCCAATGCCTTTTTTGGCATTATAACCCATTTTGATGATCATTATTGCGTCCAGTAGAATAAATTTTTGATGTAATCAACGCCATATCAACCCCCATAACTTTTCACAAAACCTCTTCTCTAAAAGGCAAAGCAACAATTTTTCCCATTTCTATTTCTTACGCTTATTCGACTCTTTTAAGACTAAGTTTTACAGCACATGCCTATAACCGACTTTTTTCAAACCTACCTTATTCATTGATGTAAAAAATATTACCCCCAATAAAGATGAATCGTTCCTTTTAGCAACACGAACAACTGCTTGCATCATTGTTAAAAAGTATAAACGCACTCTTAAAATTCTTAAATTTTGCAAGATTCTCAAAAACCTTCGTAAAGCTCTGATGAATATCCAGTAATATTTCATAGAGGAAAAACATTTTATTGATACCTAAATAAGGTGTTTTTTATTTTATAAACATCTAAAATATATTGTTCTTTTCTTTAATTGACCGCTTTAAAACTCTCTATTTGGAAAAATATTTTACGATTTAGACAATTTAGTCTAAACTGTTCTCATTATAGTTTTCTTTGACATAAATACTAATTCTCTTTATTCTCCATTTCACTGCATTATCTATATAATTTATATGATTTACCCCCCTTTAAGTCACCCAATTACGTGACAGTTTTGCAATTTATTTAACCTTTATCCCTCTCAGCAACAATGAAACACTCGCACATTACAGTTACCAACAAAACAACTGTTTATGTTTTGAGTGATTGTCTCCTAGCAAAACCTATGAGAAAAAGATAAATTTAAAAAAATTTGTTTTTTATTTGCCCAACAATCGAACGATAAAGCTTAGTATGCTCCTCATCAGGCTTAGCAACAAAGATGGGGATACCGTCATCTGAAGAAGATCGTAAAGCTGCATCAAGCGGCACTTCTGCTAAGAAAGGGACTCCTCGACGTCTGGCTTCTGCACGCGTACCACCATAACCAAAAATATCGTAGCGTTTCCCTGTATCAGGAGCAATAAAATAACTCATATTCTCAATGAGTCCTAAAATGGGAACATTGACTTTCATGAACATTTCCATCGCCTTACGAGCATCAACTAAAGCAAGATCCTGCGGAGTAGAAACAATCAGTGCCCCCGTCAACTGTACTTGTTGAGCAAGCGTCAATTGAGCATCCCCTGTACCCGGTGGCATATCAACCACCAAAACGTCAAGAGGCCCCCATAAAACATCTCTTAGCAATTGTGTTACAGCAGCCATCACCATGGGACCACGCCATACCACGGGATTTTCCTCCTCCACCAAAAATCCCATCGACATCAATTTAAGGCCAAATTTTTCAAGAGGATGAAGCTTTTTCCCGTCAATATACTGTGGTTTTTGGTTAACAAGTCCTGTCAAACGTGGCAAAGAAGGACCATAAATATCCGCATCCATCAAACCTGTTTTGAAACCAGAATCTTGTAAAGCTAAAGCGATATTTATCGCCATTGTAGATTTACCAACCCCCCCCTTTCCAGAAGCAACCGCAACCACATGCCGTACACCTTCTATCGGCATTTTCTCAAGCAATCTATTTGCTCTCCGTTTTGGTGCAAAAAAAACTTCATCTCTCTGCAACTGAGAAGACATCTCTGGTCTTCTTTCTGTCGTAAGTGTGACAAAAACAGCTTCAACCCCGTCCAAAGCAGAGACCACTTCTTCGACAGAACGGCGCAACGATTCCCATTCTTGCACACGTCCATCAGGAACCGTAATGGAAAAGAAAACCTTGCCATGAACAACCAATATTTCTGAAAGAAGCCCCAAAGATACGATATCACTTTCAAAATTCGGTCCTTTAACTTTATGTAACGCATTGCGAATAGCATCGCTTGTGATAGAAACCACGCCCTTCCCTCTCTCTACAAATGCCAACGAACACAACAATAGGACAGCATTTAAAACTAATCATCCAAAATTTCCCACTTTAATGCGCCTTATTAAAGTGTAAATATCTAATACCTTATCTCTTTAAAACACGAAACCAATCTTAAATTAAAAAAACTCAAGCGCAAAACTTCTATAAATTCCCATCAAACATGCTTGTCGTACAAGCACTTCACAAATTTTTTTTATAAGACTTGGCAAACTTCTCATGTTAAAATTACCTCAAAGAACACTTTAATTATAATCATCCAACAGAAAATCACGCTTCTTTCTTTACTCCTTGCTTCTTGGTCGTTCACTTGCGGTACAGAAGAGATAACGATCAACCAAGTTATTACAACCACGTATTATCTTCCTTAAACTTTAAAGTGTCATGAACAAAATGTATATCCATCACGAAGCTTTTTGTATTGTTTCAAGAGAGAGAAAAATAATCTAAGATTGACTTTTTTTATGTTTTTCCTTATGGATTAACAGTCTTATAATAGGATTAGTTTTTTCATCTAGCACATAACTGCTCATAGAGCTAAGAAGGGCCGTACTCCGCGGTATTTAAATAAATGAAACGTACTTACCAACCCTCTAAACTTGTCCGTAAACGCCGCCATGGTTTTCGTGCACGTATGGCAACAGCGAGTGGACGTAAAGTCATTGCAGCAAGGCGTGCTCGTGGACGTAAGCGGTTATCCGCTTAAGCATTTAAATTTTCACAACCATTGAACAGTCCTTATTTATTTCTTCGTTGTGAAATTTTTGTTGTGAACCTTCAATGCCTGCTTTTGCAGGCATTTAGTAAAATTGCGAAATGCTTTTTATGAAGAAAAAACATCCCTGCCGCATTCGCAAGAGAGCGGATTTTTTGGCTGTACGCACAGGAGAAAAACGACGTGGTCCCTTATTTTTGCTCGAAGTTAAGTCGAGGGAACAAACAGCAGAAAGGGAATCTTCTCTTGTTGCACGTGTAGGTTTTACTGTTACACGGAGAAATGGCAATGCTGTCAAACGCAATCGTATCAAAAGGCGTCTGCGCGAAGCAGTAAGGGTTGGTTTAACAGACGATATGGAAGCAGGAACAGACTATGTTATTGTAGCGCATCCTGATGCGCTTCATGCACCTTTTACATCTTTAGTCAATGAATTAAGCCGGCGGATAAAACCAAAAACAAAACACCAGAAACGGCAACAGGGTAATACGAATGGAATATAACAGGAATTTCTTTATCGCCATTGGATTGTCTTTTGGAGTGCTTATCGCATGGCATTTTTTTTATGTGGCTCCCAAACAGACTGAGTTACAACAAAAACAATTAATCGCACAGCAACTGTTAAAACAACAGTCAGCAGTTTCTTCTCCAACTGCAAATTTTTCTGACAGTGCATCAACGCATGAATCAGCACTTATCATTAATCATCCAATGAGCCCTGAAATTCGTGATGCTGAATTAGCCAAAACAAATCGTGTTGCCATAAAAACCAATGAACTTGAAGGGTCTATTAATCTTGTTGGCGCACAATTTGATGATCTTTTGCTTAAAAAATATCGTCTGACAGTGGATAAAAAATCGTCAGAAATTGCTTTACTAAACCCCAAAGGCTTCAAAGAAACTTATCTTGCTGAATTTGGTTTTACAAGTTCATCCTTGTCAAAAGATGCTTTGCCACAATCGGATACACGGTGGCACATAGAAGGAAACAATACAACACTCACCCCTTCAACACCCGTCACTTTAATTTACAATAACGGACAAGGTCAAACCTTTCGTCGCATTCTTTCCATCGATGACCACTACATGTTTACCATTGAGGATTCTATTACAAATGAAAGTGATAAACCGATATATCTTTCATCCTATGCGCGCGTTGCACGTGCAGCTCCTCCAGAACACACAAATGCAACCTATTTGCTCCATGAAGGTATGATAGGGATCGCTGGCGATTCTCTCAAAACGGAAAAATATAAAACTTTAGCAGAACTTAATCCAAACCCCGATAATGGTCAAAAAAGTATGACTTTCTCCAAAGTCATAGGAGGTTGGGTTGGTATTACCGATAAATATTGGGCTGTAGCGGTTATTCCCCCACAAGATAAAGAATATACAAGCCGCTTTATTTATTTTGATCGCCTACAAACGCATTATCAATCTGACTTGCTCGGTTCGCTTTTAACAGTTGCTCCAAATGAGACAAAAACTATTACAAATCGTCTTTTCGCCGGTGCAAAACAAGTTGAAATTATTAATCACTATCAAAATGACCTGAAAATTAAGAAATTTGCTCTTTTAATCGATTGGGGTTGGTTTGATTTCATAACCAAACCCATGTTTTCGCTCATTGATATTCTTTATAAACAAACAGGCAATTTTGGTATAGCCATTCTTCTTGTCACAGTGCTCTTGAAAACACTTCTCTTTCCGCTAGCAAATAAATCTTATAAATCTATGGCGCGTATGAAACTCATACAACCGATGTTGCTGGAAATAAAAGAAAAATATCCAGAGGACCGAACCAAACAACAACAAGCAATAATAGAATTATATAAAACCCAAAAAATCAATCCTCTTGCAGGTTGCTGGCCAATGTTGGTTCAATTTCCAATATTTTTTGCTCTTTATAAAGTTCTGTATATCACCATTGAAATGCGGCATGCACCCTTCTTCGGTTGGATTCAAGATTTAGCAGCACCCGATCCAACTTCTCTTTTTAACCTGTTTGGTCTTTTGCCTTATACAGTTCCGGCATTTCTGATGCTTGGTGCATGGCCTTTGATCATGGGCATAACAATGTTTTTACAAATGCGTATGAACCCGGCTCCTCAAGACCAAACGCAAGCTATGATCTTTGCATGGATGCCAATTGTCTTTACCTTTATGCTCGCATCCTTCCCTGTTGGTCTAGTCATCTATTGGGCATGGAACAATATATTGTCTATGATTCAGCAAGGTATTATGATGAAACGTCAAGGTGTAAAAATTGAGCTTTTTGATAATCTTAAAGCCATGTGGAGAAAATCACCCAAAAAAGAAGCGCATGAATGACAGAATATTCTTCCCTTTCTGGAATTTTTTTTCACAATTGGGTTTTTATTCGCGGTGTCCCTACAATACGTTTTCTTCCTCCCGAAGGACCACCAGAGATCGCATTTGCCGGACGTTCCAATGTGGGAAAGTCATCTTTGATCAATGCACTCGTCCGACAAAAAAGTTTAGCGCGTACCTCAAATATGCCAGGACGTACCCAAGAACTTAATTACTTTGTACCTGATGGTTTCAGTGGGCGCCCAGAGGATCTCCCCCCTATAGCACTGGTGGACATGCCGGGTTATGGTTTTGCAAAAGCTCCTAAAAATTTGGTTGATGCATGGACAGATTTGATTTATAGTTATTTACGGGGGCGCACAACACTAAAACGTGTTTATGTGTTGATTGATTCACGTCATGGTATTAAAAAGAATGATGCAGAGATTCTAGAGCTTCTTGATAAAGCAGCCGTTTCTTATCAGATTGTTTTGACCAAAAGTGATAAAATAAAATCAAGCGTTCTTGAACAACGCATAATAACCACAAAAACAAAGCTTCTCAAACGTCCAGCAGCTTATCCTGAAATTCTTGCAACATCCTCAGAAAAAGCATTCGGTTTGGAAGAATTGCGTGCTGCCATTTTGCAAACGATCGCAGTGTAAAACACCTTGCTGTTATTAAGGGTTTATTAAACCTAATTTTCAGCTTCTGCTAATAAGCTTGTACTTCCAGTAAAGCATCTTTATAAAAATTCTTATTACTTGAAAGAATTCTTATCAACTCTATTTGAAAGTGTAGATTATGCTGACACTTTTCCATTCCCCGCTCTCTTCTGCCTCCCGCTTTATACGTCTTATTCTTGGAGAATATAGTATAAACACTCAGCTCATTGAAGAACATGAATGGGCCAGAAGACACGAATTTCTCGCTCTTAATCCAGCTGGAAATGTTCCCGTTCTTCTTACTGAACAAGAAGTTCCATTATCAGGAGCTATTGTTATCTACGAATATTTAGATGAAACACATGGAAGTTTGCGACAAGAGAAAAAATTCTTTCCGGAAAATCCTTTAGACCGTGCCGAGGTACGTCGTCTCAATGATTGGTTTTTAAATAAGTTTGAAAATGAAGCTACGCGCCATATCGTACGAGAACGAATCTATAAACGTGAAATGCCGTTAGCCATTGGCGGAGGTGCACCTAATTCACAAATTTTGCGCAATGCGCGTGCCAATATTCTACCACATATGAACTATCTGAATTGGCTTTGTGCATCTCGCGACTGTTTAGTTGGATCTGAACTATCCTATGCAGATCTAGCAGCGGCAGCAACTATTTCTGTCCTTGATTTTCTGGGGGAAATTGACTGGACACAATCGCCCGCTGCCAAAGACTGGTATATGCGGATTAAATCGCGTCCTTCTTTTCGCCCTCTTTTAACAGATCGCATCCGTGGGATTGTAGCAAGTCCTCATTATGCAGATCTCGACTTCTAACCACCTCTCCCCAATAGAAAGTGAAAGCGATATTTAACAGTACAGAGAATATGCTTCTATAACAATGAAATCTTATACATTTGTACACACCATACGTAATCTTGCCTTCTCCATAATACATATAAAAATGTATTAAGTTACATTCACATCATTGACTCTTTAACCAATTAAGAAGGTATTTCTCATCATACGCTGCTATAAACTGGTAATTCTTTGACATACCTAAAAAACAATTTTTTTCTATAAGAAAAAGAACCATTGGAAAGCAAGAGAGAATTTGCCTATAAGTACAAGAAATAAAATGACATAAGGAGAAAAATATGCGCCTTACAGTTGTTGGTGCGAATGGAAGAATGGGACGCGAACTTATTACAGCTATTCAGCGTAGGAAAGACGTAGAACTTTGTGCTGTGCTTGTACGAAAAGGATCATCTTTTGTAGATAAAGATGCCAGTATATTGATTGGTTCAGATTTTCTCGGTGTCCGCATCACTGATGATCCAGAAAGCGCCTTTTCTAATACTGAAGGTATTTTAGATTTTTCTCAACCACAAGCAAGTGTTCTCTATGCCAACTATGCTGCTCAAAAAAGTCTTATTCATATTATTGGCACAACAGGGTTTAGTAAAACAGAAGAAGCGCAAATTGCAGACTTTGCAAAATATACAACTATTGTCAAATCCGGAAATATGAGTCTTGGAGTTAATCTCTTGGCAAATCTTGTAAAGAGAGCCGCAAAAGCATTAGATGATGATTTCGATATTGAAATTTATGAAATGCATCACGCGAACAAAGTTGATTCTCCTTCTGGAACAGCTCTCCTTCTTGGGCAAGCAGCCGCCGAAGGCCGCAATATTATGCTAAAAAATGTGAGTGTCAACGGACGTAGTGGCCATACAGGGAAACGTGAAAAAGGCACAATTGGCTTTGCCTGTTCACGAGGTGGAACAGTTATTGGCGATCATAGCATCACTTTTGCAGGCGAAAATGAACGTATCGTTCTTTCACACATAGCACAAGAACGTTCTATTTTTGCCAATGGCGCATTAAAAGCAGCTTTATGGGCAAAGAACCACGAAAATGGTCTTTATTCAATGCTTGATGTTTTGGGACTGAACGAATGAATCTTAAACAGTTTATGTAACATAGGAAATTCATAATGGAACGCACACTTGTACTCATTCGTCATGGACAAAGTGAATGGAATCTCAAAAATCTCTTTACCGGTTGGAAGGACCCTGGTTTAACAGAAAAAGGCCGTACCGAAGCAATAGCAGCAGGTAAGAAACTTAAAGAAACTGGTTTAAAATTTGATATCGCTTATACATCTGCTCTACAGCGTGCACAAAAAACAGCCCAGAACATCTTAGAACAAATGGAACAATCAGATTTAGAACTGATAAAAACCCCCGCACTGAATGAACGAAATTATGGTGATCTCTCTGGTTTGAATAAAGATGAAGTGCGTCAAAAATGGGGAGAACAGCAAGTGCAAATATGGCGCCGCTCCTATACTATTGCTCCCCCTAATGGAGAAAGCCTTCGCGATACTGGTGCTCGTGTTTGGCCTTATTATCTTCACCATATCCAACCTCATATTTTGCGCTCTCAAACTGTTTTGATCGCAGCACACGGTAACTCTCTTCGTGCTCTTATTATGGCACTTGAAGGCTTAAATAGTGAGGAAATTATCTCTCAAGAATTAGCAACTGGCATTCCTATAGTTTATACATTTAATTCGGACTCAACAATTTCGTCAAAGACAATCATCACCCCTTAAATTTCTGAAAGTATAATGACACAATAAGGAATTCAATCTCATAATTTTAAACTGAAAAATAAATTCTTTGATCTCTTCCTCACTCTAAAAGACTAAGCTCGTTAATCTCCACCGAATTGATTTCTCTTGGGAGGTTCCTACTGCTAAGCATTTATGTGATTGACTTCATAGGCTCTATAAATAAGTTCTGCCCTGAATATTTCGTTCAGCTTTATTATTTCACATTTGATTGATGCACAAGAAAACTAAAATCAGACATTGATGACAATGTATTTCTTAATATAGATGAATATGCTTTCCACCTTCTGTAATGAAAGACAATGCTTACGGCACCATAGATAATTTTATTGACAGAAGTTCCTCGCAAGCTTAGATGAATTTTAAGCCCAGATGGCGGAATTGGTAGACGCGCAGGTTTCAGGTACCTGTGCCGCAAGGCGTGGAGGTTCGAGTCCTCTTTTGGGCACCATTTGATTTTATGCTAAAAATAGCTTATTGATTTTATACAATTTTTAAAGTTGAGGGATTTGTAAAGAAACGTGAGGGAATAAGTTTTCCCAACTTACTTCTATAATTTATTCTAAATCACGACTTTTTCTCTAGATATTTTTGAGCTATTCTAAACGTCCAAAGTATTTACACTTTCAAAAAAGCAAAACCTTTGAAGCTCTCTCCTTACCACAGCACAATCATTAAAGTTTAATACAAACGAGCTTTGACTATTTTTAAGAATAAATGCGATTTTAATAACATCATAAAAACAATTTAGCTTTCCATAAATTGCTGTTAATCTGTAGATCGCATCTTAAGAAATAAAAAAACTTCTATCGTCACTTTACCTTGCAAAAGCTAAGCTGAACCATGCTAAATTGGTCAACCGTGTAAATGAAACTTAATGACAAATTTTCTTTTTCACCCACTCCTGATTTTTTTAAATGCAACAAAACATACCTCCAATTGTTTGCAAAAAAGAATTCCATTAGAATTAGATAATTGGAATAATACAAACAAAAGAACGTCTAATTGTGCTAGGAAAAAACAATAGAATCTTCAGCAATAGAGAAATATCAAAGTGATAGCATAAGGTTTTTGTGACAGAATAATTTGCAACTAATGAGAGTAGAATAACGTACTGCTCATAAAAAATAAAATTCAAGCTAAACAAAGTGCATTTGTTTGCAAAATATAAAAATAGCTATAAATTCGGAGAGATTTTATTTGTTAAGTAAAATTCCATTAAATATTTTTTATAAAATAATCACTTTACATCATAAAAATGTGTTTACAATAATGACGTTTTAACACAGATTTTCCTCTGTCGATGAATAGTGAATAACAAAAACATAGAAATTAACTGGATGTCATGGATTATAGAAATTATAACGCATAAGATTGCATTCTTTTCCCTGAAATTACTTTTCAGGGAAAAGTTAGTTTGATAAGTAAATGGGGGAGGAATAATGGAACAGCAATATATTTTGGGAAAATACACACGTGTTGTTGTCCATAAAAAGAATGCAATTTTTGGTGCAGGTTCAAAGCAATTTATTATCAATGATCGAAAACACTGGGAAAACTTGGTACTTCTCGCAGCACAGTGGATCGAGAAAAAGACGAAAGAAGAAACTTACAATTCGCTATCGTCAATCATGTCAAGAGAAAACTTTAACCGTGCATTTAACTTTCTTTTTTCTAACCACTTTCTTGTTTTGGCTGAAACATCAGACAATATCTTCCATAATCGGTATTCTAGAAGTCATCTCCATTATCAAAGTTACGGTATGCATCCAGCCTCCGTTCAGCATACCCTTTCACAAAAAGTGGTCGTCATTTTAGGATGCGGCGGGATTGGTAATCATGTATCAGCAATACTAGCATCCTCCGGCGTCGGAAAATTAATTCTCGTTGACAATGATGTGATCGAGATGACCAACCTTACCAGACAAATTCTTTTTACTGAAGAAGATATAGGGCTTCCGAAAACAACTGTTCTTCAACGTGAGCTGATACGGAGAAACAGCCAAAGTGAAGTTCATGAGTTACAAATGTTCATTACTGAAAAAGAAGATATCAACAAATTACCCAAAGCAGATTTATGGATCATTTCTGCTGATTCACCTGATATGCTAAGACCATGGATAAATGAATGGTGTGTAAAAAATAAACAAGCCTATATAAATTCAGGTTATGTCAACGATATAGCTATTTTTGGTCCTTTTTACATACCTGGACAAACTGGTTGCTATGCATGCAGCACATCTATAGAAAATCTTCCCGAAAAAGGTGATTCTTTAATCCACGAAGCTTGCACTGCTATCAATAATAACTTCAAAGTTGCGACATTTCCTCCTGTAAACGCCCTTTCAGCTGCCATGTGTGCCAATGATGCTCTTAAGTTTTTAGGTGGTTATGGCAATCTGCTTTCCATAGATCGCCGTGTGGGGATATGGAGCAGCCAACTTTTCACAGAAGAACGTTCTCTAAAGAAAAATCCTCACTGTAAGGTCTGTGGAACACCACAATGAACAGACCACGCACCCTCGCTCTCGCCTATGGATCCTATAATGCAGCACGAATGCTGATTGGTGTCTACCATACGATTTTTTTAATATCTATGGGAGTGAGTCTGGCGCAATTGGCTCTGCTTCAAGTTGCCTTTTCCCTAACCATTCTACTTCTTGATTTTCCCTGTGCTGTTCTCTCAGACAGATATCGGCGTAAATATTCTGTTATAGCTGGGGTCATCATGACAGGCGCATTTTATCTTCTCTGCCTTAAAGCCCCCAATATGGCAATCCTTATCATTGCACAAATCCTCTATGCCGCGGGAATTTGCCTCATTGCCAGTGCCATTGACGGATGGATTTATCACTCACTGGACAACAAACAAGATCGCTTTTCGCATTATGCCCATTTCTACCACCAAGTAAATTCTTTCGGTAGCATTATTAGCGGCATCATAGGAATTGGCACGATATACTACTCTGGACAATATTTTATGGGATATATCATTTCGTGTTTGATGATGAGCATTATCTTTTTAATATTTTTGATTGTTCCTGAAGAAAAAAAGACAGCGATTGAAAAATACAAAACAACAACGATCCTCCACCATGCCAAAGAAACACTGTGGATCTTTCAAAATACCATGGGAGGAGCATGGTTTATTTTTCTCATGTGCCTTTTTAATGCTGGCATTCAAATTATTTATCATTTCTGGCAACCGATAACACTTTCAACGAGCAAAATCGACTACCTTAACAGTTCGCAAATGCTCACACTTATGTGCTGCCATATAGGAGCTTTTTCAGCGCAATATTTTTCAAATCTACTGATGTCTCAATATCATGTATTAGATAACAAATATAGGAATTCTGTAAAATATTTTTCATTCTTTTCTGCCCTGATGTGCATAGCACTTTATTTTTTAGTTCATGGCAATCAAACAGCTGTAGCAATTATCGCATTTTCGTTAATCCATGGATTTATTTGCACCGTACCCATCGGAGCAAAAAGTTTGTTTTTCTCAGAACTTAACCAAAAACAAACTCAGCACATTTCTGGTGTCATTGGCGCCGTATCTTTCAGTGGACGAATATTTTCAATTGCGGTCTTAAGCATCATCTCTTTTCTGCCTGCAAAAATTTCACCGTCTTATTATCTGATATTACCGACCGTGACTTTTTTCATGTGTGGTTTGGTCCTCATGAGATGGATGTCCCACTCTCGCAAAGCTCTACGAAAAGAAAACCATACAATGACCGCTCAAAATGATGCCTCTTGAAATATGACCAACACCTCTTTAAACCATCTTGTACATCAACACTTCAAGATATGAGGCATACACCACAATGAGAAACAGCCTCATTGCACGTAAAACACTTGTTGTCTCTAATAGGCTCACACCCCTCACAAAGAACAGAAAGTCATTATAGTATAAATGCACGCACGTTTTACAAAAACATCTTTCAAGACCCCCAAGCTCATTTCGCGAAATCATCCATAAACAACAGCATAACCAAAAATCCGTTGTTCATCACCTTCTTTATACTTATGAAGGTGAAAACTGACAGCATCATTCTATTTGCCAACTCAAAATGTTACCACAATCCTTCCATTGAAACAGTTCATAAAAGATATTTTTTACTCCTTTCTTGAAGAGTTCTTATCCACACACTACCGTCACTTATGACTTGCAAGCGAATGATTTTGATTGATTCAAAATAAGAAGATGTGAAATAAGAAAATCTTATGATATTCAGAGCTCTCATTGACATAACAAAATGATGAATGATCATTATAAATAATGTATTGCCTTTAACTGAAAACAGAGCAAATCATAGAACAGATTCCAACGAGAGCCACTTAAAACTATAGCAGATATTCTTCTCCCCAATATCTTACCCATTCTCATTTGTATCAAATACGTGTAAGGTAATGATGCCTGCATTGCTAACTTTTTCATAGCATCCTTCATAAAAAAACTGTCGCAATAAAAAGTGCAAGAAACGGACAACGCTTCACTTCATACCCTAAGTAGAGTAACCTATAGAAAGCAAAAAATGATGAATAAATGATAATCAAGCCAACGGGTGAAATCTCTCTCTAGCCTAAATGGAGAATCGAAATGCCTAAAAAACACTTCCAAATACAGTGTGAATTCATTCAACGACAATTACGATTTTGATACCCCCTGTAAGTTACGCCACTTAACCGCCCTGTCTCATCTCATGAAAAAAATCACTAACAGAATAATAACACTGTGTGCATATGAGTGATGGATCTAAGGAAAAGAAACACAAAAATTATAGAACAAGAAAGTTTGTTAACAACTACAAAATCACGCTTTCTGCATTACGAAACAGAGAGATTTCTTAAATCTAAATCACACAAACTTAGTGAGGGTTCATTGGCATAGCTCTTCGAACCGAATAGGATAGAGTATCACCAAAAAGCCGTTCAAAGATCAGAAGACCTCCATTATCATAAAAGCGTTGGAATTTTATATGAACACATTCCATACCAAACAATCAAAAAACAGTTCATAACAGCATTTGAACCACGCAAAGGATTCTCTACAATAGCGAAAAATCTTCTGAAAGCATGCTATAGTCTTTTTAAATGGACGAGTGATTTAGAATATAATTCAACTTTAGGATAAAAAAAACTTTCAAAACAAACATAGCTCCTCCTTTTAAAGAAAAAAAGACGCAGAAAAATATTATTAAGGATAGAATCTTAGATTTATGAACATGTCTGAACTGTTTTTTTTCTTAAGATTTGCGCTGGAACAGCATTATTTGAACCAGGGGCAAAACGTAAAAGATTACATCCTTCCTTAAAAAACAGAAATAAAGTAAATTCTACACAGGTATCTTTCTCCTCATGTTACCTGAACTAGTTATAACACTTGGAGTTTGTCTATCGGAAATAAAACACTCCTCTGCGCTAAAAGCAGCTCAAAAATGACCAAAGAAAATTCTGACAATCTGTTTTATAAAGCGTTTTCTAAGCAGAAACGAAAAAATCAGCATATAAATTGGAAAATGAGCATAAACCCACCCTGTCAATGCAAGCATGATAATTTCACAAATGAAAACGCTCGTTGGCAGGACTGAAGATAATACGATATCATTCTATACTCAAAAAGGATGAACAAGAGAATCAACCCAAAAACTGCAAAAAAGCACAGAATATATAAAAAATAAATCAGCAAATGCAAGGAATACCCCCCCCTCACCTTCACATAACCTATTGATTGTATTGAAAATGGCGGAGAGGAAGAGATTCGAACTCTCGAGAGCCTTTTGAGCCCTACTCCCTTAGCAGGGGAGCGCCTTCGACCACTCGGCCACCTCTCCAAGGGTGGTGAATAAACGGTATGAATACAAAGTGCAAGACATTTTCGATTTTTTTCAAAAATATCTGATCGTTTTCTGTTTTATCGATCTCATTAGAAAAAAATTAACAAATGAAAATTGTGACTTTTTTACCACATTTCCTTGAATAGTAGTATGGATACTCTTTAAAAAGATAATTTCATATTTGTATATCGAAAAAAGAACAGTATAGCTGGAATCATAGTTACAAAATGTTTTAGTATGTCTTTATTTGTATTTAATAAGTTGAGCAAATAATATTCCCTAAGAGGGTTAACTTATCTTTTACTGGAGATCCATTATGAATGTTAAGTCCATCCTTTTAAGCTCTACAGTAGCTTTTGTAGCAATTTCTGGAGCACAAGCAGCTTCAACGTTTATTGCAGAACCAGAGCCTGTAGAGTTTGTTCGCGTTTGCGATGCATATGGCAAAGGGTATTTCTATATCCCTGGAACAGAGACCTGCATGCGTTTGTCAGGAAATGTCCGCGCTGATTTTATAGGTGGTGATAACATCGATGCAAACACTAATGCCGATTTAAATACTAAAAATAAAACCTATAGTGCATCCTCACGGTTAACCCTTGTTTTTCAAGCTGCTTCTGAAACAGAATTGGGAACACTTCGCTCTTATGCCCGGATCTTCTCAAACTGGAATAACGGTCAAAACAAAGATGGTGCAAAACTTACAGCCGCATACATTGAACTTGGTGGTTTTCGTGTAGGTCTTGACGATACAATTTTCAGCAGTTGGACCGGTGGCTACGGCAACGTTATAAATGACGACAGTGTAGCACCAGCAGGTAATATACGCACCAATTTTATTTCTTACACCTTTAGTGGCGATACTGGGTTCTCCGCTATTATTGGAGCTGAATTAGGCAATGATTCAATCCCTACTCTTGCCGAAGGTAAAGAATATTATTACATCAATAAAGAGGATAAAGTTGCTGTCGTTTCTAATGAGAGCTTTCCAAGCAAAAGAATAAAGAACTACACTCCAAATCTGGTTTTTGGTATAAAATTTATGCAAAAATGGGGTGGCTTTTCAACAGTTGCTGCATATGATGCTTACTACAAAAAATGGGCTGGTAAAGTACGCTTAGATTTTAATGTCAATGATCGTTTAAATCTATGGGTAATGGGTGGTTATAAAAATAATATTGATTACTATACAAAAGACGAAAACAATGCACTGTCACGACAGAGCTCAACAATTTATGCAAACTGGGGTGGCAAATGGGCAGCGTGGGCTGGAGCAACTTACAAACTCACTCCACAAGCAAATTTGAATGCTCAAGTCTCTTATAGTGCTGTAAAAACCTTTGCGACTTCTGTAAATGTTGCATACACGCTTATTCCAGGCTTTGTGATTACACCTGAACTTACTTACGTTTCGTGGAATGATGATCGTACTTTTAAGGGTGTGAACAATGATACAACCTATAGCCATGCTCTCAATGGAAAAAGTGCTTTACAAGGTATGATTCGCTTCCAACGTTCATTTTAATCTTTTTGGATTCGATTAAAAAAAACTGGCAACTTATTGTTGTCAGTTTTTTTGTTTTTAAAGCCCTCTATGAGGATCATAAAAGTATCTTGTGATATTTATCTGCTGTTATCTCTGATAAAAAACGACTTACTTTACAAAAATATTCCAAGAAAATTAACCAGATGAGTGTTAAGAAGCATATTTTAAAAGCTTTATACAGGTAATCTCAAGAATAGAGGTTTTAATCATCAAAAAATTTGTTCTCAAAATTACACAAATATCCTCGGAAACAATCAAAAACAAAATAGATATATCGTCTAAAATGATAGAGAATAAATTATAGAAATATTCTTTAATAAAAATGACAATGCTCAACAAATAACGGAGTTTTTTGCAAGCGTTAGCAACTTTTTCGTTCATCAAAAATATTCAGCAAAGGCAGAAAAGTGCGTGTTTTTAGCATCGCACTTCCTGTTTCTTGGAAATGCTTGTGTCTTATTCTTTTATTTCAACCATCGTTGGGCTTTATCTCACCTTTTGCATTAGATATTGTGAATGTAAAGCCATTCATAACACGTCTCTTTTCCAAAAACATTCTTAGCATGTTATGAAATTTTGCTTACGTAGCGCTGATAAAGCGTATTTTTTTCTCGAATATTATGGAGTTGAATTTTTCTATGGCAACTTTTAGACATTCTATTCTTTTCTCTTATACACACAATACTTTAATTTTAAGTATTTTTTAAATGAGGAAAACCAATATACAGAAAAAAAGAATTTTAAAATCTCTCTCCGAACCATTTCACTTTTTTCCTATTCATTCTGATGCCTGTAACTTTATTTTAATAGTATAAATAATCCTCCTTTTCTCACCCAGAGTTTACACACAAAAACCAAGAAAAATATCCTTCAAAAAAGACAACACTCATTGTTGTATGATATATATTTAAATCACGTCACATTGAAAGCGTTCGACGGAAAATATTTATCTACCAATGCATAAATAATCGCGGCTGTTTCAACATCTAAAATTCCATCATAATTTTCTTGACGAAAATGAAGCTGAAATGCTCGGATTAAGTCTTTATATCCTATTTCGCTACATGCAGCCGAAATGTCGTAACCATAACATCTCAATTTAGCCAAAACATCTGCTTTGAGTGGAAAACTCTTACAAAACTGCTCCTGATAGTGATCCTTTACTTCATCATCATACCATGCCCCTATGCCTGCTGCATAAAGTTCTTTCCAAGGAAAAGCAGCACCTGGATCACTCTTTCTTCCAAGTGCAATATCACTGTGCCCCACAACATCGGTTGGTGTAATATCAGGATATCGCTGAAGAATATTTAACGCAAGCTCCTTAACTGCATCAATTTGCGTTGGATTGTAGGGAGGAAATGTAAATACCTCATCACTATAAGTCACCACATTAACTGTTTCAAGAGGAAACGCGAAACCACTAACATGACTGCCATCAGCTAATGAACCAACATCTGTTTGCAAGGATCCCCCACCTTCATGAACTGGATTTAAAACCCGCATATCCTTTAAAGCTGCTTCAGCGCATATCTCCTCTAAAGAATCAGAATGTCCAGTTGCTAAATTGACTATTTCAATTCCAAGAGACGTATCATTTAAATTACTACGCCCAGCCCATGAACTAACGCCTGCATGCCACGCACGCTCGTTTTCATCAACAAGATTAAAGATACGCATATCCTTAAATCCTGCCTCAATATAGGTCTGTTCTGATGGATCAGGAACAAGATAATGTGCACTAACCCTCTCTCCTGTAAGAGCCATGATCGATGCTTTAAAATCAAGTGAAGTATAATGCATCACAAGAAAACGAATACGACGATTAAAGCTCTTTACAGAACGATAGCTGTTGTAATCAATCTGATACATAAAAAACTTCCTTTCTATCTCATTTACACAGACCACCACACATCACAACAGGCTGCACAGGAAAATAACCTTGGTATTATTTTTGAAAATTTTTACAATATACTGCACAACTCACAAACAAAAATTGTCAGCTTTATGGTGAAAACCATATGATTGGCAAAACATCAAACTCTTACCAACAATCAATATACATTTCCCAAAGTTTTCCATACACCCAACGCTCTGAATCTCGAGCACCTTAACAAGCCCCACCGCATAAGATATTTCTTCCTCAAAATACCGAAAAGATTACCCCTAAAAAAATAAATAAAAATAACGGAGAACTTGCTTATCAAATATTTGTTCATATCTTGTAAGCCAAACAGCTTTTCCTCTTTTCAATCTAAATCAAACATATCCAAAGAGCACATCACACAGAGCATAAGGCATGATGCCTCATCATCCTGCAAGAGGTAAAATACTCCAAAGGATTTTCTTATGAAAACTTTATGGAGATTTCTTGACAAGCCCGTTAACAATGCACATCTGGAATGAAATTCTTCATTGGCGTATTTTTAACAAAATTTGAAAATTTTCTCTGTACACAAAATAGAGACGCGAGATAATCGCTTATTCTTTTATAAAGCGGTTCTCACTTATAACTGTTAAAGTCATATCCTGCATTTCTAAATCAAAACATAACAAGAAATTTTTCCTCAATAACAACCTTCCTAGGTTATTATGATTTCATAGCTATGATACCAACATTTTCTCAATTTTTCATATGCATATATCGTTTAACTAAAATTGTATAAAATTTGTTGTAAACAGGAGATAACATGGTCCTCTAACCTCAGGAATTAAAGGACCACGAAATGACAATATCGAATTTCTTTCTTTATTTGCATTTTTGTGAGACCGTTTCAATAGAAAGATTTTCTCATCTACTAAAAACAACTTTAACCATGATAATCAGAGATCACAATAAATTCTGTAAATACATCAACACAGATTGAACTATTTTTAAGAGCATTTGGTTGTTGTCTTACATTATGATAACACGTTGACTTATAAAGATAATTCGTAGTTTTGTAACTTGCATGAGTACCCTAAAAAATAAGATTTTCTTAAAGTTAATCAGAAAAAACACTCGTTTATATGGCATAAGAGGGATCAAGCAAGATGTAGAGAAATTTTTTTATAAAAGAGTAAAGACACCTCTCATGAAATGTCTCAAGACAAGAGCAGTCTATAACATTAAATAAAACTGCTTTCACACATCAATATTCTAAAGCATCACAACAAAACTGTCTAATAACAAATAATATTTTGAGGAATATTGCTGAGTCTCAACAGAGGATCATTACACCTCCTTCATTTTACATATATTTTGAAAACCGACCAAGCGGCATATTCCTGTAAAACCACACCTAAAAGCAGTCGTGTATAAGGAAAAGAAATATGATCATCACTATAACCTTTCATCTTTACAGTGATTGTAATATGCACAAGGCTTTCTTTTTGGTTTTCTAATATCTCCAAAGAAGCCGATAAGCTAACCTCAACCTCAAGCTGTGGAACAGTTTTTGCACTTTTCTCTATTGACTGAAAATATTTTAAAAGCTGTAAATCATTTGCCAACCAGTGAACTTCTGCGTGCATCGCTAATTGTTGACGAGCAGTGGTAATTTCTGCACCAACTAAATATAGACAAAAATGGTCTTCAAATTTTTCGATTAAATGCTGAGCCAAAAGCGTTGATGACTAGCCAACCAATTGTACGAAAACATAAGGGCTTTTCCATAAAAATGCCGTTCAAATAGCTCATTTGCCAACTGACAATCAACCCAATGCGCAATGGCACTTTCATCAATTCCAATCAAAATCCACGCATAGCGAGCACGCGACACAGAAGAATATTTCTTCTCACCATGTTCTAAATAATTTTCTAAAAGCGCAAAAGCTTGCGTAAGCGAACCAGTTAAAATCACAAGGATACTTTCACCACAAGAGAGGTAAAAGCCAGGTGCTGTACCGGTAGGATTATCAAGCACTTTTGCCGTCTCAGGAAATAATGCTTGACGCGCATTATTACTATCCGGTGTGCTCCCTAACCACCCCAATTGACCTTTTATTGTTTGCCAAACATCTTCATGATGAAACAAAGGTTGCCTTACAGCTTTAGCAACCGCATCACGTGTTTTATCATCAGATATTGGTCCTAATCCTCCACTGATGGTAATGAGATCTTCTTGTCCAAGACAAGCAATCACAGTTTCACTAATTTGCTGTAATTGATCAGCGCAAACAAAATGACGTGTTACTTGGATATTTCTCTTTTCCAAGCTTTGACTCAAATCTTATAAATTCGTATTCAAATATTATCCTGAAAGGAGTTCATCATCAACGGTAATAACCGCTGCCCGACAAACAGAATTTGCGAGAGAATTAAGAACAGCTTCAGTCATCTGGTGTGTAGAAGCTGAACCTGCTAAATCATAGGGAGCAGTTTTTCCAGCACGAATAACCTGATCAACACTCTCAAACAGTTGCCATGCTACATCTTTAAAGCCTAAATGATCTAAGAGTAAAGCCGTGGTAATAAAGCATAGCAGAAAGATTTGCTTTATTCTGTCCAGCAATGTGCGATACACTTCTATGAATAGGCAAAAACATGCAACATTGCTCCCCACACTTGCACTAAGTGCAAAACACAATTTTCCCATCACTCCAGCACCAAGGTTAGAGAGAGTATCACCAAACATATTTTCAGCAACAATCACACCAAAATGCTCTGGATTCGTTGTAATCCATAAAACAACCGTATCAACATTATGAATATCTGCTTCGATTTCTAGATAATTTTAAGCAACTTTCTCAAAAAATTCTTGAGCGAATTGAGCATTTTCTCGCATAGTATTTGGCTTATCAGCAAAAGTAACCCTCCTGAAACTATGCGCACACACATAAAAAAAGCATATTCAAACAACTGCTCTATACAAAAACGCGTCTGTAAACGCACCGTGTATGCTGCCTCCTCACAATTATATTTTTCTAAATTAGAATGTTTTAACCATGCCGTCGCTTCAGGGGAGTATACCACGAAAATCTAGTCTGGCAAAAAGACCTTCGGTATTTTCTGTAATAACACAAAAATGAAAAGACTTTCTCGGACCAATAATGTATCTGATAGGGCGTATATTCGCAAACAGACCTAATCTTTGGTGAAACTGAATAACGGGAGAAATATATGCAAGTTTTTTCTCTTAAATGCGGTGCAAGTTCTTTTAACGCAACTTCTTTTTCTTGACGAGTCATGGCACCAAGCAAAATGGCATCACTCTCAGTGATTTTTTGCCACGTTGCTTGAGGAACAGAATTCCCTTCCTGCTTCTAACATTCCCAACCAATATCGCCATAGGTTAATTCAATCGGCAATTGGAATTTCTCTAAGACCATCAATGCCGCATCACAGAGCTCTGACCCTACCCCATCACCGGTAACACAAGAATCTTCTTTTTCATAATGCATCAATCCATTTATGAACAATTGCATTCGTCATAGCAGGATTGTCATCCCACAAACGCGTACCCGCACCAGAGATGACCTGATATTCATGATTCAGACATTGACTTTTCGTTTGATTAGCTAAGGTTGCAAGTTGTGACTTTTCACCAATTAAAGCTAAAAACTTCCCAGTATATTTGATAATCTCATCTCGAGCATCTCCCCCCAACAAGAATGTAAATCCTCGTGTCATACGTTCAATTGCCACGCTTTTTTGCTCATCAGGGATCTCCCATAAAACTCTTTTTTCCCTGCCTCCACGGGGACACATAAAACTATTGAGTATTTCTAAAGCTCCTGATAAATCTTTGTTTTTCAAAAAAGTTAGAATACATCCAATTTGTCTTTTTAAAGGCTTATCTGGATAGCCTGGTGCATTCACAGCAAGCACAGCTTGAACATTGGGAAGTCGCGCCGCCAATATTTGCACTAACATTCCAGCCATAGAAAATCCCACAAGCACTGAGGGTTCTTTAAAATACTTTTTAAGTTTCTCTGTAATAAAAGGCAAAATTTCCACAGTAGAGTTATTACAAAAAGCAGAATGACTGGGAAAAAGGGACAGTGTATCCAGGAGAGTAATGTGGAATCCTCTTGCTAAACAAAGCTTTGTGAACGAAGAACAAAAAACGCCTCGATCCCAGATTGGCATCACAGGAGAAAGAATAATAATATGAAGACTCATTTATCTATTCCCCCCTTGTTTTAAAATATAAATTGTAACAGAAACTTCCTCACTAAAGGTACTATTAAAGTCTAAACTTTATCATGCATAAGCTCCCCACCCCATAATAATTGCCCGAAACAACGACCCGTAAAAACCAATCGTATCAAATTTACACCAAGCTTTAATAAACTTTAAGCATGTTTGATGAAATCATGTCATTAAAATTCACTCCAACCTACCCGATACGTCTCATTCATACAAAAAGCATCAAAAGCATGATGCTCTCTTTATTATCATTCAATCCATTTCCACACGCATAAAATCATATGCTTTGCGGACATAAATCATAAATCCGAGCAAACAACACACAGCCAATAAAACTGCCATAGTCTTTGGATTGTGCCCAGACGTCTTTCCAATAACGGAAGCACTTAACGCAGCACTGCCTAATTGTAAGGCCCCCATAACACCAGAGGCTGCCCCAGCAGCTTGCGGATGTGAGGAAATAGCCAAGGCTGTCCCTAATGGCAATAAAAAACCATTACCAAAAGTAAGAACAGCGATAGCTATAAAACTCGTTACAAGTGGCCATGGACTAACATACATTTGCAAGGCAAATAATACCCCTCCTATCACAAAAATAATATACCCGCGCCAGACAGTTTTTTCCATAGATTCTCGTTTAAAAAGCCATCGTGCCATCAGATTTCCCAAAATATAGGGTAACGAAACACCAATGTAGCTATAGCCAATATAGATTGGTGGCAAACCTAAGATTGTAAGTAAAAAAGGCGATTCTACAATATACGCAAAATAGGCGGCGTAAGAAAAGCAGGGAATAAGTGCATAAAAAATAAATTGTTTATTTCTGAGAACTCCCAAACACGCCTTCATAAATCCCACAAAAGAAAAATGCTGACGCTTTTGAAGAGGCAATGTTTCCGTTAAGACAAAACAACAGAGCAAAATAGTTAAGAATATAAAAAGACTTAAAAAAATAAAAGTAGCATACCAACTGAAAGCTTGTAACAGCATGCCTCCAACTAAAGGAGCAAACGCTGGTGACATTCCAATAAAGGGAAAAACAATCAAATAAAGTTTTCCTGCTGCTTTTTTATCTAACAAATCATTGATAATAGCACGACTTAAAACAATTCCCGCACAAGCTCCAAGACCTTGTAAGAAACGTAATGCAAGAAAAGCTTGAATATGAACTGTATAAATCACACTTAACGTGGTAAATAGCCATAAAAATAAGCCAAAGAGCAGTGTTTTTTTACGCCCAAAATTATCACTGAGTGGCCCATAAATTAGCTGTCCGATAGCCAATGCAAATAGAAAAACTGCCACCGCACTTTGAATCTGAGATTCAGTAACTTGATAGTATTGGCGCATTTCTCCAAGTGCTGGCAGAAAAATATCTGTAGAAATCAGACCTCCTGTCGATAAAAAAACAATAAGTATAATGAATGGTAATGTATATTTATGTTGCATGAACAAAGGCACACTTTATAATTTAAAAATAAATGTTATTTATTTGAATAATTATTTTTTATTTATAATAAATATATAATTTTTACTTTTACTTTTTAAGAAAATTCATCTGACATACCAGACTCTATAAGATATTCTTGTAATATCTACTTAATGAATAAAAATCCTTAGCGCTTTACTTTATACTCCATGGATTACTTTCAAGCGTTGCCAAAATCTCATTTCAAATCTAAATAAAGGAAATAAAAATATTAATCCCCCAATCCCTCAGAAGAATATCGACCACTCCGAAAACACCATATTCGGCTGTTGTTATATCTTATCATAAGAATTCATCAAGCTTTTTTATTGATATTGTAAAAAAGATGTTTCTAAATCATATGTCTTCTACTTTATAATAATATCACTCTTTTATAATAGCTTTTACAAGAATACGTTTATAGTACTCAAAGCAAAAAAACGGTATACGCAAACTCCCCCTTTAAAAAACTATCAACGCAAATATAACATTACCAACACAACAATATAATATGAAAGCTCTTCATGTAGAAAATTTTATCAGCATAAATAATTGAGCAATAAACTTTGATCCAACTTAGCTACAGCATAAAGAAGATTGCTTCTGCAAATTGCCTAACAATTCAAATACATTTCGCTTCTATGACCATCGAAACTTTATTACCAAGCATTGATAAATATCATACAATTGAGCTTAAAGTGTTATTTTCATCTCATTTAGAAAAAAATAAGAAGAAGTCATGAAGAGAACAGACTTTTTCAACTATCAATTACTAATACCTATTGAAATTGCTGGGAAAACACACACAAAAATCAACTTACGTCACCCGAAACTTAAAGACTTAAAAGCGATAGAGAAAGGAACGGCATCGAGCAAATAAAAGAAATGATTGCCTCTCTTTCAGGGTGGTCCTATAGTGCTATGAATGAACTCGATCCTTATGATTTTCTAAACATAAAAGAAATTCTAGAACCCTTAATAACAAAAGCGTTTGAGGTGATCAACAAATTTCAAGAAAATATCAAGGCTGTCCTTGTCCTAAAAAGCTTTTCTATAAAAATTCCATCTCTAGAATATTTCAAAGAACTCACAACCAAGATCAATAACATAAACATGCCCTTAAAAATGATAAGCGCTGCATGTATTTTCACTCACAACGCATCTGAGAATAAAAATAAATTTTGTACGAATACATTTAAAAAAAACACACGACGACCATCAATGAAAAAGTAGAGATCTATAGAAACTATGAACCGATTACAGCTCATAATCCCTACAGCATAAACAATGAGATCACCCTTATAGGCTGCAATATCTTCTTACAAAATAATCCATTGAACCAGCCCCTATCGTATTCGATAAAAAACGGGGTGCGAAACTAAAAAAACACCTTTAGAAAGAACTTTTAAACTTTTGGATATTATTTTAAATTTTTTAAACCTTCCCTCTTGGTTTTTAGAGTTTTTACTTCAAGGATTTAAAAAGTTTTTCGAGCGTTATTTCTGAGGATAGAGCAGTAAGAAAGAGATTATCAACACAAGGCGTTCTCCTCCTTCTCCCTTGCCTCTCATAGCTTTTGAAATATGCACGTTTGATATTTGTTTTAAAAGTTAAACATAATTAACTATAAGCACAACCAATAAAAACTAAAATTTTAGCAAATATTTTTTCTGTAGAGAAAAGTGGGATGAGAGCTAAAATATCCTGCTTTTTACTCAAACATACCCAAATATACAACGTTTATAAAATGTTTTTCTCAAACATGAGCAACAATATTATCAGGTCAGAAATTATCAATATAACTTAATTTCACGTTAGAAAAAAAAAGAATAAACCTCATAAACAGCATTCCCTCTTTTCAACATTGCAGCCCAAAGGTTGGAAAGCTCATATTCATTTTGCTCTTTTAGCTTTTCCTTGTATGTTTTGTGATCAAGAGAGGCTCTTATGCGTGATTTTATTAAGTCAAATGCCCTTGAAGCAGAGTAGTAGCTTAAAAACAACATTTTTTATAGAAGACAGTACACTTAAAATCATGAATTTTAACTAAACTCATCTGCCGCCAGCACCACTCATTGGTACGCGTTCTCATTTATAAAATGGGAGTCAAAAACTATCCTACATCCTACTCATAACAACAGCAGCTATAGTCACTGTCTATTAATGTAAAAGGGTTTTCATTAACTTTTCACATGCTTTCCTTTAAGGATTGACAAGAGAATTGCGACTGTGGATGTGACTTGAGTTTCGAGTTTTTTTATTTTAGCTAGCTTATTTTTTTAGCACGAACATTTTTGATAAAGTTATTTTAGGTTGAGATTTTACCACAAGACCTTTTATCATTGGGGTATTATAATCCCAAGATAATAATTTCAGGGAGGATAATCAGTGTTTATTTTTGGTATTTTGCGTCTATTTTGGGCACAAATTTGTCTCTTTTGGAACATAATGGTTCAGGAAGCATTGTATCTCCAGCATCATTCAAGGAGATAAACACATGGAAACCCGCATACCTGAAGACACAGCCTTTGATACCCATTTTCTAGGCAAAACATCTGTAGAGGAACAGTATCCCCTCTTTCATACGCCGATTTCATGGTCGGCAATTTTTGCCGGCCTGGTGACAGCTCTAGCCACCTCGATCTGTCTCTCTTTTCTCGTTGCAGCCTTAGGCTTCAATCAAATGGATTTCACGTCTTCCACCCCTTTTGAAGGTTCGTTACGCTCCTTTGGCATAGGATCTCTTATCGTTACACTGATCAGCCTTGCTTTGGGAGGTTTTATTGCCGGACGTTTTGCAGAATCGTCAGGCGCTCTTCATGGCTTTCTTACCTGGGCTCTCTTAACCCTTCTCATGACCTTGCAAACCATCCATGTGGTTTCAAGTACAGCAAAACTAGGCGCTCAAGCTGCGGTAGAAAATAGCTCAGCAATTGGACAAACCATAGACAGCCTCAAAACAAATTTTTCTCCCCTTTTTTCAAAATTCGATGGCGAGAGCTTTGAACAGTTTTTGCGTAAGACAAAAGACAATGGCGTTGATTTTGATAAACTGGGCAATGAATTACGCGCACTTCTCAACAAAAGCGACATCCCTGCTCTCAATCCTGATCGCTTAAAAACATCCTATCAAGCAGCTCTCAAGGATATTGGGGAGGCAATAACAGCTTTCAAAAATGATCCATCTCACTATCGCACATATTTAAAAGATCTTGGTGAGCGCCTTTCTGATCGTATAGAAGCCATTACGGCAAAGATTGATAAAAGCGATATCATCAAAAGCCTTATGAACAATGGCATGACACGCACGGATGCACAAACAGCAGCCAACAATGCGCTTCATGTTTACAAAACAGCAGAGGAAAAAACCGAAAAAGCGTTAAAAGCACTTGAAGAACAAGCTGAAACGCTCTCTGATAATCTTGAGAAAGCCATGAAGGGAGCAAAAAATACCGCCGAAAAAGCCACGAAAACAGCATCCCACATGGGATGGTGGGGCTTTTTAGGCAGCCTGATTGGTGCTATGATTTCCAGTGTTTTTGGTTATTATGGCTACAGAATCCGTAAGGCTTCTTTTATGTTCTAAAAGCTTTTCCTCACAAAGTATGAAAGTGATAAAAAGCTGTACAGTCTGTGCAGCTTTTTTTTGCCAATTTTCTTGATGGCTTTATTGTATGCAATAACATACCATAAGATCACTCAAAAATCCTCATACGGAAAAAACATTGCCCCCTCACCAATCTGTTGTTATTTTCACACCTTTCCTATCACCAATTAGAGCCTATTTATTAGCGCGATCATTGGGCCTTGTAAAACACTTGCGCAATCACGCGATACTGTTATGACATTCCATTTCAATGATCATACCAAATTTCCATATCCATATAAACAAACTATCGCACAAATGCATTCCCCCCTCACTAGCCTGTAAAAAAACAGGCTTTACCCAACTTACATAATCAACAGACCTTCTTGAAAATCTAAGCTTAAAAACAGCATATAATGACGAAAGCACATTTATATATGCATAATAATCTAAAAAATGAAAAATCTATATTTGAGAAAAACATGAAACCTATAAAGCCATAAAAAATCAGAATTTTTTATTTCCTCTATGATTCATTATTCAAACTATTTCTTTAGGAGAAACGTTTAGAACTCTTCACTCTATTTTTTCAAGAAAAAGAAAAAATCACTTTATTTTTTCTTATTATTATTGCGAAGAATAAACACTATTTTTGATTTTTTTTCAAAAATATCTCGAACAAAACAAGCATGTAAGTATAAGAGATGAGATCAAGGATCTTCTCAATCGAAATGACATTTGACAAAAAATAAATTTCATAAAAGATTCCTCTCGGTGATATTACCTGAAACCTCCACTGATTATGACAAACTATAAGGAAGATGACATATGATATTTTACTTAAATGAAGCAGAAAATCTTATCGAGTTTATTGTTAGAAACATCGAAACAACGTTAGGTAGTTTCTAAAGACGTATAGCGTAGCGATATTCAAATTTGGGTTTATACATCGCTCCCCCTCTTAATATTACTTACTAAAATTGAGAGTGAAATCATTCTTCAGCCACTCACAAAATTTCAATAGGCCCCCTTCTTCGAAATAAAGAACTCCTCATCGCTGCAAATGGGCATTGCACTTGTTTTGAATAGAGCTCTCATTTAGAGGGATTCCTTTCCCAACTTTCATCAGGAAAAAACTAGACAGAGCAAAATTAAATGATAAATCCTATAGATATGCGCAGGAGGAAATTTTAAAAGCCGTAAAAGCTTTAGCATGTTGGGGAGCATTGTGACAAAGAAAAAATCCATGATTTTCGCCTAAATGGGACTTTTTCTCGTTTTGGGCTTAAGTGGTTTTGCCGATAAAACGGCTCAAATGACATTTGCTTTACACTGAGCAAAGAGTACTGCCTCTATTTTAGAGCTGCTTTTTGCAGGGCTTATAGGAGGAATTTGTGCAGGACCCCTTGCCCCACATTTTTTGCATCACTTCCAGCCAGCACGAACAGTGCCTATTATTCTATTATTTCAAGCAATATGCATAACCACAGCCGTAGTCGTCAACCAGTTTTGGCTTTATATTACCCTTTCTTTCACACTGGGCTGTGCTGGTTCACTCTTTTGGTCTGCAATTCTTGTTGCTGTACCTGACTTCGCAAATAATGATCACCAATGAAACCGTATTACCCAAACAGTCCGTAATCTTGGTTATATTGCCGGACCACTGTTAGGCGGTGTATTGTATGGTCTATCAAACGGACAAAAAGGATTGTTCCTGTTTTCGATAATGGTTCTCTATGCAGAGCCTTTATCACCATCTACTATTTTAAAAATTTAAAACTTCATGCACAAACGACAAACACAGCGCAGCAAATCAAAAAGGGATTAGATGTAGTGGGATTCTTGCGTAAAAAACATGTCGTCTATGCTCTTACCTCCTCATCATCACCATTATCCTCACCTCTGCTCTCAACGTATTATCGATTGTCCGCATCCGCACCGAGCTGCATTTAAGTGCAGAAACCTATGGAATCACAAGCATGATAAGTCTTGGCCTCATGGTTGGTCGACTCTGTTTCTCTAGTCTTTTCCACCATTTTGGCAATGCTGCTGGAACATCACTAGCCGTGGCAATAATCGGCTTTAGCATTTTCCGCTTTTCCCTCACACACATTGTGTGGCTGATGATGCTTTCCTTTTTTATCCTTGGGGGGTACAAACGGTGTGCAAAATGCACTGATAACAAGTTTTATGATGAAAGCCATCCAGAAAAAAACAGCGAAACAGCCAAATGCCCGCTTATCTTTTCATCATACAAACATCAGTGTGCATTGGTTTTATCAGTGCGGATTTTGTCCATGTGCATCATACCCAAAGCACGCTGTTTATCATTGGTATCGCGACCATGATCACAGGCATATTAAGTTTTATCTTGAACAGAGTACTATGCAAAAAAAGGAATGCATCTTCAACACCCCATAGAACAGACAACTGCGTTTTTTGTCAAAACAGGGATGCTGCGATTGATAAAATGATAAGGATCAAAAGATGCCCCTGATACAACCTGGTATGGGAACAAAAAACAGTATTGAGCTTCTTTACACGCTCATTCAAATGGCAAAACCGCGCACAGTCCTTGAAATCGGTGCGGGGGATAGCACATGCTTGATTGCTACAGCACTGCAAAAAGCAAAACAAGCATGGCAACAGGATAAAAAACTTTTAAGATCTACCACTTTTGAAGAACGTACAGCTTTTCTTGACCCTTCAGGAGTCCTTGAGAATTATCAACCACGATTGATCACCATCGATGATTTTTCAGCAGAAGGTCAATCCGCCGAACAAGCATGGCAAAAACCACTCCAAGACAACAGCATTGAAAAAGACATGGTAACATTTATCCATATTTCTTCTCTCTTGATGATGAAACGCTCAAATCTTGGGGACCAATAGATTTTGCTTGGATTGATGCTGGAACGCCCGCAAATGATGTGCAATTTGTTACCACACTTTGGGAACATATTACCGCTCATGGTTATCTCTGTCTTCATGAACCAACAATGACAATAACCGTTGCTCTTGATGGAGCTCAACGGGTTCGCCGTGTCAGAACCCCTTTTTGGGAAGAAACTCTCTACCGACTTGATGGGCTCCTATGAGGCTTTAACCCTCACCGAAAACCACAAATATCGCCAAAGTGGTCTTGGTATCATTCGCAAACACACCCCTGCCGAACAAATTGTACGCGCACAATCACTACAAGCAGAACTCATAGAAATCAATGAACTGCCCATTCGCAATGATCTTTTACCCATGGGAAAAGAAGCCCTTCACAAACGATAGACCCGTAATTCACTGATCTCTGCCATGACCTCATAGACACTTCGCACTGTTTATGCCAGCCATTATCCTTGGCGCGAGAAATCTTTCTGATATCCTCAAACATGTCGATTGTGATGCCAAATTCACAAATCCATCAATCGTCTTTTAAATCTTAGTCTTATTCAAAGCACCAAAGAAGGATTTCAAGCGGAAAGAACACTCTGGAAAGCACTAGAAGATACAAATGAGCGGGAGAGAGAAAATTTAAGTGACCGACACTTAGAAACAGAAGAAATGCTGCAAAAAATTGTCCAAGCCTTTCAAAGGGAAAAAATCTATAGCGAAACGGAAGTCTTCAAGATATGCAACCTCTTTACGGTAGATTTTGCTAGA